>JAEUIT010000073.1 GCA_016795035.1 Phycisphaerae bacterium
GGCGGGCGATCCGCCGGGCGCGTGGTCGTTTTTGATGTGCGCCGGGCTCGCGCGCAGAGGGGGAGGAACCACTGATGAACACAGATGAACACGGATCAGAAGGAGGAGGGAGGTCACCTTGCGCGGAGGTTTCCTCCACCCTTGATCCTTCATCCTTGATCCTCGATCCTCGGTTTTCCCCTCACCGCAGCAACGAAGAGTTCCGGCCGTCGCGTCTCGTGCTCGGCGTGTTCGACGTCGTCGAAGATCACCCATTCGCCCTTCGCGGCGGCGGCGATCGCCTCGCCTTCGGAGAGCGGCGACACGCGGTCCTTGTCGCCGTGGAGGACGGTGAGCGGTACACGCAGCTCGCGGGCCGCGGCGAGCGTCGACACCGGACGGATGCCTGCAACGCGGAGCGCGGCGACGACGCACGGGATCACGCCTCGCACGGGGAGTTCGCGGGCGACGAGACGTCCGCGGATCGGCGAGCGGACGGTGTCGTACGGCGCGATCGCGATGATGCGCTCGATGCGCGGCGCGACCTCAGGCATCGCGGCCGCGCGGATCGCGACGGTCGCGCCGAGCGAGTGGCCGACGAGGACGACACGGCCGTCCGGGACCTTCGCGACGAGCTCGGCGAGGTCGCGTTCGTCGCCGTCGCCGAGCGACGTCTGGCCGTTGGCGTCGCCGTGTCCGGCGAGGTCGACGAAGAGCATCCGCGACGCCGTATCGAGGAAGGGGCCGATGCGACCGAGCGAGTCGATGCGCGATCGTCCCCAGCCGTGGATGAAGATCACGGTCCGCGCGTCGTCGGGCGAGGTGGGCTTCGACAGTTCAATCTCCCACACCGGGAGACGCAGGCCGCGGCGGCGCGAGGGCTCGAGGATCCACTCGGTCGATTCGAGGCCGAGATCCGCCGGGCAACTGGGTCGGCCGCGGGCCATCGCCCACGCCGCCGTCGCGCGCGGCGGTCGCAGCGCCTCGATCGCGATGCCGATCACGTAGATCGCGGCGGCGAGCGCCGTCGCGATGGCGAAGAGAGTCACGAGCCCGAGCACGCGGGGGATGGTACGGCGGTTCAGCCCGCCTCAAAGGCGCGGCGCGTCGAGCCGCCATGGCCGATCTTCGCCTCGCACCGGGCGCCGCACGACGGGCAACGACCTTCGAAGGCGGTGTTGTCCCGGTTGCGCGTCAGCCGCCCGTACGTATGGCAGCAGCGGTACCAGATCTGGAGGAACTTCTTCCGCGCGGGCTCGGCGTTCGCTGCGGATCGGCGTGTCGCCTCGGCGCGCGGCGTCGGCACGCTCGAGAGTTCGACGCGGTCGCGCGGATCGCGATGACTTCGGTCATTTGCCACGCCTGTTGCCATCGGCAATTTCGCCGTTGGAAGCGTGAGAATTCAGGCGGCCACGTGAGTCTGCGCCAAAATCGTCGACGGCGAACATCGCGCCGGGCGCGAGGTGCGAAGATGGGGCGTCGACGCCATCGATCCTCCCGTCATCGTCGGGTGAGGATCGGGTGCGCCGCCCAAGGAGAAGTCGGACCATGAAGGAACACCACACGCCGCCGCGCGGCCGGGCGATCGCACGCCCGCGTCGAGCCGCCGTTCTCGCGTTCGTCGCCGCCGCCGGATGCGCCGCCCCGGCCCTCTCGGGCATCGCGGTCGAATTCGAGGCCAACGGCGCCGCCGTCAACAACGACGTCTTCGGCGCCCAAGCGCTCGACGCCAGCCTCTTCACCGCGAACCAGAATGCCAACGTCTTCGGCACCGGGCCCACCGTCACGATCCTCGGAAAGGGCGGCGGCAACGACGTCGACTTCTATCGATTCGAATCGCTGACCGCGGGAAGCGCCTTCTACGCCGACATCGACGGCGCCGGCTTCGACACCTACCTCGCGCTCTTCGCGGGCGACGGGACGCTCCTCGCCGACAGCGACGACTCGTTCCCCGCCGATCCCGGGAGTGCGTCCCAACTCGACGCCTTCCTCGGCACCTACGTCCTCGGCTCGATTGGCACGTACTACCTCGCCGTCTCGCGCAGCGGGAACTTCGCGAACGCGACCTTCTCGGGCTCGAGCTTCGCACAGCTCACGCGGCCCGACGGCGTCTTCGGCGGCTTCGGGTTCGTCGGCTCGACGAGCGGGGACTCGAGCTTCCTCTCGAGCGGGACGCAAGTCGGCCTCGACTACACGTTGCACCTCACCGTCGTGCCGGCGCCGGGCGCGTTCGCGCTCGTCGTTGCAGCCTTCGCGCCCGTCACGCGCCGCCGTCGCCGCTCGCAGTCGTAGGCGCCGCGCTCGTCCCTTCGTCCATCCACGCACCGCTCATCGAGGAGCACCTGACCATGCATCGCCGGTCTTCTATCGTCGTCGCCACGCTTCTTGCCGGATTGGCCACCGAACTGGCCGTCCACACCGCCGCCTTCGCGTCAAGCCATCGCGAGGCGCCCTTCATCACCGAGAACCCGAAGGTCGACGCCACCGACTTCTACATGTTCCGCAGCTACGAGGAGGGGAAGGACGGCTACGTCACGATCGTGGCGAACTATGTGCCGCTCCAGGACCCTTACGGCGGCCCGAACTACTTCACGCTCGACCCGGACGCCGCGTACGACATCCACATCGATTCGGACGGCGACGCGCACGAGGACCTCACGTTCCGCTTCCGCGTGACCAACACGCTGAAGTCGCTGACCGTGCCCGTCGGCGATCAGATGATCGAAGTCCCGCTCGTCAACATCGGACCGATCACGCGGAAGTCGACCGCCGCGCTCAACGTCATCGAGTCGTACTCTGTCGAACTGATCGCGGGCGGCACCTCGACGCCGATCACGAACGCGCTCACCGGCGAGTCGACGTTCCTGAAGCCGGTCGACAACATCGGCATGAAGTCGCTGCCCGACTACGCGTCGTACGCAGCGGCGCACGTCTACGCGATCGAGTTGCCGAACGGGCTCGGCACCGGACGCATGTTCGTCGGCCAGCGCAAGGATCCCTTCGTCGTCAACCTCGGCGAGGTCTTCGACCTCGTGAACACGAACCCGCTCGGTTCGCCCCGCGCCGAACTGGATGTTCTTGCCGACAAGAACTGCACCTCGTTCATCCTCGAGCTTCCGATCGCGGCGCTCACGTCGCCGAACGAACCGGTCATCGGCGGCTGGACGACGGCGTCCTTGCGTCGTGCCCGCGTCCTCACCGAAGCGCCGAGCTTCGACAAGCCCGCGGTCGAGCAGGGGGATTGGGTCCAGGTGTCGCGCTTGGGCATGCCGCTCGTGAACGAGGTAGTCATCGGCCTCAAGGACAAGAACCTCTTCAACGCGAGCCAGCCGTCGGCCGACGGGCAATTCCTCTCCTACGTGACGAACCCGTCGCTGCCGGTCCTCCTCAACGCGCTCTTCGGCGTGACGCCGCCGTGCCTTCCGCGCAACGACCTCGTGCAGGTCTTCCTCACCGGCGTGCCCGGCCTCAACCAACCGGCGAACGTCGCGCCCTCGGAAATGCTTCGCCTCAACACTTCGATCGCGCCGACGCCCGCGCGCGAGCAGTCGAATCTCGGCGTCCTCGCGGGCGACCTCGCGGGCTATCCGAACGGCCGCCGGCCGGGCGACGACGTCGTCGACATGTCGCTTCGCGTCGTGATGGGTGCGCTTCTGCCGAGCGACTGCGCGCCGCAGGGCGGGCTTCCCTACACCGACGGTGCGAGCGTCGACGCCTCGCACTTCGCGCCGACCTTCCCGTATCTCCTCACGCCGCTCGCGGGCTCGCCGTCGAACGGCCGCACCCGTCGCTAAGTGGGCATGTTGCCATGCGTCGACGCACGTCCACACTCCTCGTTGCAGCCTCGGCCCTCGCCGCGATCGCCGTCATCACGACGGGGGCCACGGCGCACGAGTTCTGGCTCTCGCCCGCCGCGTTCGCTCCGCCGGCGAACGCGGCCCTCCGCATCGACGTGTGCGTGGGCGATGCCCACGCCGCCGACACGCTGACGCGGAACCCCGCGCAGATCGAATCGTTCGTGATGATCGATCCGCACGGGACGCGGCGCGACGTGCCGGGCCTCGACGGACGCGCTCCGGTGGGCGTCGCGCGTCCGCTCGAGCCCGGTACGCACGTCGTCGCCTATCGCGGCGTCGAGACGACCGCCACGATCGCGCCCGCGACCTTCGACCGGTACCTGCGCGAGGAGGGACTCACGGCGGCCCGCGCCCGCCGCGACGCGCTCGGCGGTCCGCGCGACGCGCCGGTGGTCGAGCGCTTCTCTCGCTCGGCGAAGGCGATCGTCGCCGTGGACGGCACGGACTCGGAGGGGGCCGCGCTCCGACCCGTTGGGTTGCCACTTGAATTGACGCCGGTCGCGCCGCCGAGCGCCACCGAACGCGGGCTCGTGCGCATGACGTTTCGTCTGACGCACGAGGGCGCCCCCCTCGCCGACGTCCAAGTGCTCGCGTCGAGCATGCGACATGCGGAGGCGATGACGCTCGTGCGCTCCGACGCCGACGGCCTCGTCGCGGTCACGTTTCGCGTGGGCGGGCCGTGGCGCCTCCACGCCGTGCACATGGTCGAGATGCCGAGCGGCAGTGAAAGCGCCGATCGCGGCTGGCGCAGCCTCTGGACGTCCCTGGTGCTCGCCATTCCCGAGCCGACGGTCGCCGACGACGGCTGGCGCGAAGTCACGCCCGCCCCGCACACGCCGCCCGCGGACGTGTCGACGCGATCGGACATGGCCCCGCGGGCCGCGGGCAATCTGCAAGCGTCGACCCCCGACTTGCCCGATACTGCACGTCTCCCATGGCCGCGCGCGTTCACGCATTCTGGCAGTTCGCGAGAGAGATGCTTCGGCACCGGGCCCTCGTGGCCGGGACGCTCGTCTTCGCCTTCCTCTCCGCCGGCGGACTCGCCGCGGGGATCATGGCCCTCGCGCCGATCCTCCGGCTGATCCTCGACGCCCGCGGCGGCGGCGCCTCGCTGCAATCGCTCGCCTCCACCTGGATCACCGAGCGCGCCGAGACGCTCGGCGGGCTCGCAACGCCGCTGCAGTCGATCGCCGCCCGCCTCCCCGCCGACCCGTTCGACGGCGTCGTCGTGATCATGGTCGGCATCGGCATCATGACCGTGTTCGGCGCCGCCGCGAACTTCCTCCACCAGTGGTGCTCGCTCACGCTGGCCACGCGGGTCACCGCCGCCATTCGCCTCGAGTGCTTCCGGCGCGTGCTGCACCTGCCGCTCGGCACGGTCGTCCGCCGCGGCCCCGCGGAGCTCGTGTCGCGCGTCAACAAGGACTCCGTCGAGCTGCAACGTGGATTCATCGCGCTCACGAGCAAGGCGCTCGCGCAGGTCACGAAGGGCATCGCCGGCTTCCTCGTCGCCGTCTGGTTCGACTGGCGGCTGACGATCGTGGCGGTGCTCGTCGCGCCGATCCTCGCCGCGGTCTTGCGCAAGTTCGGCACGCGCATCCGCCGCGGCACACGCGGCGCGCTCAAGGCGCAGGAAGATCTCCTTCGCGTGAGCAACGAGGCGGTGCAGGGGCTGCGCTCGGTGAAGACCTCCGCCGCCGAACGCGAGGCGCTGTCGCGCTTCGGCCGCGCGAACCGCGCGGCGCTCCGCGAGGAGCTCGTCGTCCGCACCGCCCGCGCCGCCGCCGGCCCGATCATCGAACTGCTCGCGGTCGTCGTCCTCATCATCCTCGCGCTCGTCGCGGCGAAGCAGATCCTCGCCGGCTCGCTTGAACTCGAGCGATTCCTCCTCGCGCTCGGCTCGCTCGCCGTTGCAGGCGGATCGTTCAAGCCGGTGACGTCCCTCTGGAACGACGTCCAGGCGGCCGAGGCGCCGGCCCAGCGCCTGCGGGAGATCCTCGAACTTCCGGCCGAAGGCAAGCGCGAGCGTTCGCTGCCCGCGCTGCCGCGGCACGCAAGCTCGATCCGCTTCGATCGCGTGAGCTTCCGCTATTCCGACGAGGGGCCGTGGATCCTGAAGGACGTGTCGCTCGAGATCCAGCACGGCGAGGTCGTCGCGTTCGTCGGCCCTAACGGCTGCGGCAAGACCACGTTGCTCTCGCTCATTCCCCGGCTCTTCGATCCCACCGAAGGGCGCGTGCTTCTCGACGGCATCGACCTTTCGGCCGGCAGCCTGCGCTCGCTGCGGGCGCAGGTCGCCGCGGTCACGCAGGAGGCAGTGCTCTTCGCCGACACGGTCGCCGAGAATATCCGTTTCGGCCGCACCGGCGTGACGCGCGACGACGTCGAACGCGCCGCGCGGCACGCGCACGCCGATCGCTTCATCTCCGCGTTGCCGGAGGGCTACGACACGCCGGTCTCGGAGCAGGGGGCGTCGCTCTCGGGCGGCCAGCGCCAGCGCGTGGCGATCGCCCGCGCGATCCTGCGCGACCCGTCGATCCTCCTCATGGACGAGGCGACGAGCCAGATCGACGCCGAGAGCGAAGAGGAGATCAACCGCGCGGTGAAGGACTTCGCGCGCGGCCGCACGGTGCTCGTCGTCGCGCACCGACTCTCGAGCGTCCTCTCCGCCGATCGCATCGTCGTGATGGACGCGGGGCGGATCGTCGACATCGGCAAGCACGAGACGCTCGTCGACCGTTGCGAGACCTATCGGCGGCTCGTGCGCACGCAGCTCGTCGGAACGAAGCCGTGACGCGGGCAGCGCTCGAGGTGCGCGTCGCCATGCCCGCCGACGCGGCCGCCGTTGCAGCGCTCGCAGCGGAGCTCGGCTATCCGACGGAGATTGACGTGATGCGCGGTCGACTTGCGCGCACGGCGGCGAGTCCCATGCGCGAGGTCGCGCTCGCCGAGCGCCGCGAGGGCGGCGACGTCCTTCCGGTCGGCTGGATCGAGCTTGAGGAACGCGAGAATGTCACCGGCGGCCACGTCGCCGAGATCACGGGACTCGTCGTTGCAGCCACCGCGCGACGCTCGGGCGTGGGCCGCGCGCTCATCGCCTACGCCGAGTCGTGGGCGCGGGCGCGCGGGTTGACGAAGATCCGCGTGCGCTCGAACGCCCGCCGTGTGGAGGCCGCGGACTTCTATCCGGCCGCCGGGTTCGACCTCGAGAAGATGCAGCGCGTGTTCGTGAAGGGGATCTGAGGCGCCCCAATCTGTCTCGGTCTCTGTCTCGGCTTTCTTCTTTTCTCTGCTCGCTCGTCTCGTCTCGGTCTCTTGTCACTGGTCGCTCGACTCGACTTCCGAAGATGCGAGAGACGCGAACGCAGAGTACGAGACGAGACAAGGATTGAGAGACAAGAAGAAAGCCGAGACGGAGACGGAGACAGATAGAGCACCGCACCCCCTCCGTCATCGCTGGCGCGATGCCACCTCCCCCGCCGCGCGCTGACCATTACCCACATCTCCATCTCCCCACGCTCACGCAGCCGATGAAACCGGCCGCGAGCTGACCTGGGCAGGATGCCCGCGCGGCGGCTTCGCTGGGAGAAGTTGCCATGGCACGCCGTCGCAGTCGGGCGAT
>JAEUIT010000078.1 GCA_016795035.1 Phycisphaerae bacterium
CGCGGCTCGGCGGGTTCCTGGCGCGGAAGTCCGACGGCGAGCCGGGCTGGCAAACGCTGTGGCACGGCTGGCGTGATCTCGAGCTGATCGTCACCGGCGCGTCGTTGAGCAGCGGGGAGAGATGTGGGTAATGGTCAGCGCTTCGTGGGGGAGGTGTCATCGCGCAGCGATGACGGAGGGGGCCACCGCCCGCACCCCGCCCTCTCCATTTTCTCTTTCCATTTTCTTCCCCCGCCCTCTCACTCCCAGCGGAAGACGCCCTTGCGCCACGCGTAGATGTACGCCGCGATGCCGGTCGCCACGAAGAAGAGGATGCGGCCGAGGAAAAGCGCCGCCTCGGGGCTACTTGGCTTCAGTTGCGTGAAGCTCACGGCCCAGGGGTAGAGGAAGATGATTTCGACGTCGAAGACAAGGAACGTCATCGCGAGCATGTAGAAGCGCACGTTGAAGCGCTTCTTCGTCGACCCGAACGGATCCATGCCCGACTCGTACGCGATGCCCTTCGTGGCGCCCGCGCGCTGCGGGCCGATGATCGCCGACGCCACGATGTTCACGATGACGAAGACGACCGCCATCACGAAGATCAGGAGCACCGGGAAGTAGCTCACAAGGTCTGCGGCGAGGACGGGCGCGGCGATGGGGAGGTCGGTGATCACGGACAAGTGCCTTGCTCGTGCGGCGGATCCGTCGCACGGGGTCGGCATAGTACCGATCGGCTACGACATCTGTGGCGGCCTGCGCTCGGCGGCGCCGAGCCGGCGTTCGAGGGCGGTCGCCACGCGCAGGATCGTGCCCTCGTCGAACAGGCGGCCCATCACGGTCATGGACCGCGGCTGGTTATTCGCGTCAAAACCGGCACGGAAGATCGCGCACGGATGCCCCGAGGAATTCGTCAGGACGAGCATGCCGCCGCCAAAGGGCGGCGCGAGAACGCAGTCCACGCGCTCGAAATGCGCATGCATCGACTCGCACAGGCGCCGGCGGAGTCGATCGGCGTGCACGAGATCGGTCGCGGAGAGGAAGTGCGAGCGACGGAACGTGTTGGGCCATGCCTCGTCCGCCTGCCACGAAAGTTGGTCGTCGAGGTTGGCGCGCGTGAGTTCGTCGAAGGCGGCGGCGGCTTCGGCGTAGAGCGGAATGAGCGCGGGACGCGCGTCGATATCCGGGCTCGCGAGGTCGACGATCTCGCAGCCCTCGGCGCGCGCGGCCTCGACCGCCGCCTTCGTCGTGGCCGCGTATGGGTCGTCGCGCAGCCACCGCGGATCGACGCCCACGCGCAGCCCGCGCACCGACGGCTCGGGCGACCACTCGAACGCTTCGCTCACGCTCGAGGGATCGCCGTCGTCGGCGCCGTTGATCACGTCGAGGACAAGCGCGGTGTCCGCGATCGAACGGCAGATCGGCCCGATCTTGTCCATCGTCCAGACGAGCGCCATCGCGCCGGTCCGCGCGACGCGCCCGAACGTCGGCCGCAGTCCCGCGGCGCCGCAGCGCTCGCACGGCGAGACGATCGATCCCAGCGTTTCCGTTCCGATCGCGAAGCCGAAGAGTCCGGCGCTCACGCCCGACGCCGAGCCCGCGCTCGAGCCCGACGACCCCTTCGACGCGTTCCACGGCGACTTGCACGTGCCGCCGAACCAGATGTCGCCGTACGCGAGCGCTCCGACCGCGGTCTTCGCGACTAACACCGCGCCAGCCTCGGCGAGGCGCGCGGTCACGACCGCGTCGCGGTCCGGCACGCGATCTCGCCACGGCTCGGCGCCCCGCGTCGTTGCGATGCCCTTCGTGTCGATGATGTCCTTCAGGCCGTACGGGATGCCGTGGAGCGGGCCGCGATAGTGGCCCGACGCGATCTCCGCGTCCGCACGGCGCGCGTCGGCCATCGCGCGGTCGCGGGTGATCGTGATCGCGCAGAGAAGCGTGGGATTGAGCCGCTCGAGCCGTGCGAGATAGATCGAGGTCAATCGCTCGCTCGTCAGCGCGCGGCGCTCGATCCAGCCGGCCAGCGTCGTCAGCGGGGCGAAGGCGATGTCGGCGTCGCTCGACGGCAACGCCGGAGGGTCGACGACGGTGCGCGTCGGACGGCCGGTCGTTACGCGCGTCACGGGGCGGCCGGGGAGTCGCGCCCGAAACGTGGTCATGGGCGACAGTTCGTTGGGAAGCGGCCCCGCGGCCCGCAACGCGGACACCAGCTCGCGGTGCTCCTCGATCGTGCGGAGGAGCTGGGCGCGCTCTTCGGCCGTGAACTCCACGCCGATGACCCGTTCCGCCGCCGCGATCGTTTCGGCGTCGATCGTCGGGGGAGCGGGGCTTTGGGCGTTCACCTCAATCGCGTTCGGGCCGAAGCCCGCGGCGAGCCCACTCGTAAGTCCGAGATAGGAAAGGAAGATCCGGCGGGAAGTGGCTGCGTTTCCCATATGCGGAACGTACAACCTGCAACCCTGAGTTTGTGGGGAAGCGGCCCCGCAAGGCCGGACCCGCACCAGCAGGCTCTGGGCAATTTCCGGCGAAACCCTTTGGCTTCGAGGGGCGGTGGGGTACGTTGCCACTGTGTGGCGTTTGCGGGCGCGAACCGGTTCGCTCGCAGCGAAGGCGTCTTTGGCTGGGCTGAGCTTCAGGCGCGCCAAATTTGTGTAGGCGGGCGCGCGACCACACGGTGCGTCTGCACTTCTACGGAGTGAAAGATGCAATTGAATTCAGGACGGCGATGCGCCTCGCTCGCAAGCGCGGTGCTTCTCGCCACGACCGCCTCCGCATTCGCGGGGATCATCGGTGACGAGTGCAGCGATGCCATCGTCGCATTGGAAGGCAGCCCGAATCTCTTCAACACCTCGACCGCGACCCCAAGCGCGAACCCCCCCGCGGACGGCGCATGCCAGTTCCTCGACTGGGGCAACAGCCAGGACCTCTGGTACGCCTGGACGCCGAGCGCGTCGGGCCTCGCGGACATCAGCTTCTGCGGTTCGTCGTACGACACCTCGGTCGTGATGTACTCCGGTAGCTGCGCGGCGCTCACGCAGATCGCCTGCGACGACGACTCGTGCGGCGCGAACTTCGAGTCGCTCATCTCGCAGATCGGCGTCAACGGCGGCGAGACCTACTACATCCGAATCGGCGGCTGGCAGGCCGATTCGGGCGCCGGCACGTTCACGATCACGCTGACGGCCGTGCAGGCCGCCTGCGCGAACGCGACGGGCGAGTGCGGCGAGGCCCACGGCGGCCTCGGCTGCAACGACCCGACGTGTTGCGACGTCGTCTGCCTCGCGAACCCGCTCTGCTGCACGACCGCATGGGATCAGACCTGCGTCAACGACGCGGTTCTCTACTGCGGCATCTTCGTCCACGAGTGCACGCCGGGCGGCCCGCCCAACGACTGCGCGACGGACGCGGCGCTCGTCACCGACGGCGCTGTCGTGCCGTTCGACACGACGACCGCCGACACCGACGGCCCGAACGAAGCCGGCTGCAACTCGACCGGTCCGGACCTTCCGGTCTGGCGCGACGTGTGGTACCGCTTCGTCGCTCCGGCGAACGGCACCGCGACCGCGTCGGTGTGCAACACCGCGCAGTTCGACACGAAGATCGTGGCCTACGCGCTCCCGGGCACCTTCGCCCAGTTCAATCCGAACGAGCTGCCGAGCTACTACATCGGCTGCAACGAAGACGCGGACGGCTGCGACTTCTTCACGTCGGAAATCGACTTCACCGTCGCGGCTGGCGTGACGTACCTCGTCCGTCTCGGCGGTTACGCCGACGAGCACGGCCCGGGCACGATCTCGTTCAGCTTCCCGGATCCGTGCTCGCTTCCGCCGAGCAGCTCGAGCGAGTCTGAAGCCTGCGGCGATTCGACCAACGACGGCTGCAACGCCGTCGGCACGCCGGTCGAGTCGATCTCGCTCGGCGCTGCGGTCGAAGGCACCTTCTGGGCCGACGCCAGCGTCCGCGACACCGACTGGTACGAGTTCACGCTCACGGCTCCGACCGAAGTGACCTGGAGCGTCTTCTCGGCCGGCTTCTCCGGCGGCTTCATCACCGACAACAACTGCCCGCCGACGATCCTCGCGGTCGGCAGCGGTGACTGCCCGTCGGTCTCGTCGATCTGCCTCCCGGCCGGCACGTACCGCGCCATCGCGTTGCAGCCGGTGTTCGACGGCAACCCGTGCGGCAGCGGCATCTTCAACGAGTACGTCGCCACGCTCACCGGCACGCCTGCGCCGTGCCCGAGCGCCGGTGACGAGTGCACCAACCCCGGCCCCGATGACGTGACGCAGAACAACAGCGTCGCGATCGACGGCGGCGGCGTTGCCTGCGGCGCCGGTGGCATCACCACGCCGAACAGCTACGCCCGTTCGTTCACGAACCTCTCGGGTGAGATTCGTTGCGTGTCGTTCGGTTGGTCGAACTCGGGCGCTCCGATCGCGGCCACCCTCGGCATCTACAAGGACACCAACGGCGGCGCTCCGACCGATGTCGGCGTCGACCTTGAGCTCCTTGCCGAACGCGACTTCGTCCTCTTCCCCGAAGCGGGCGGCGAGGTCATCGCGCACTTCGACCCGCCGGTGTGCCTCGAAGGCATCACCAACCCGATCGTCGTTGTCCTCGACATCGCCGATTCGGAAACGGGCTTCGCGGTCTACGGCGGCAACGCTGCCGGCCAGTCCGCGGACTTCTACATCAAGGCGAGCGCCTGCGCGATCAACCAGTTCGTGACGATGGCATCCATCGGCTTCCCCGGCGAAGCGTGGGTCGTGGTCGTGAACGGTGACCTCTCGCAGTGCGGCGGCTCGAGCTGCCCGGGGCTCTGCACCGGCGATCTCTCCGAGAACGGCGTGATCGACGGCGCGGACCTCGGCATCCTCCTCGGCGCATGGGGCACGTCGGATGAGTGTGCGAACCTCGACGGCCTCGGCCTCGTCGACGGTGCGGACCTCGGCATCCTCCTCGGCGCGTGGGGCGCCTGCCCGTAAGCGGTTTCCGCTTCCTCGCAGCACGCATTCGTAGCGTCTCAAAGGGCCCCCGGCTTCGGCCGGGGGCCCTTCTCATTTGGCTGCAACGTGGAGTGGCGGTCCGGTCGCCGACGAATCGTCGGTGAAGCGCGGACGAGACGAAGTCCGGAAAGAGCGGGGCTCGCGCGCGTCCGCCGCGACGCCCGGCGCGGCCGGCGAATCTCGGCGACCGAAGCGGGCGGACGTCCGGTGTAATGCGCTCTCCATCCGGAGACCTGCACCATGATGGCCACGCGCCGATCGTTCGTTCTCGCCGCGCTCGCGCTCACGACAGCGCCGGCCCTCGGCGATGTCGTCGCGGCCTCCTACAACGGCGCGAGCGAGTTCCACTACGGCATCTCCGACATGCCGGATCTCGACATGATCCGGATCAACGGCTTCGTCGGAAACACGTTCGTCAACGGCCTTCCGTTCGGCGGAACCGGCCACGACCTTCCGGCGTGCATGATGAACCTCTTCGCGTACGCCGCGAACCACGGCTTCCCCGAACTCGAACCCGGTCCCGGCGAGTGGCAGTCCGGCTCGCGCTACGACGACGCCACCGACGCGATCGAGCTCTTCGGCGACGTCGCGTTCACCGACGCGGAAGGCACGCCGTTTCAACAAGGCGCGATCGCCGTGCAGGCGTGGCTCAACGCGTTCTGCGGAAAGCTCGTCGTCGAGACGAAGACCGGGTCCGCGTATCAGGTGCCGACATTGGCGACCGCCGCGTCAAAGGCCGTCGGCGGCGCGATCGTCGCGATCTGCTATGGCAAGTATCCGAAGCTCAGCGAGACAGGTGACGAGCCGATCATCGTGGGTGTCCGCGACGGCGGACTCTGGATCGTGCCGACGCGCCTCGACCGCGGGCCCGGCCCGCTGCCGGGGATCAAGTTCCGTTCGCCCTTCACGGTCTCGGGCGAAGGCTACGGGGAGAGCGGCATGCTCCAGTCGCCCTTCAGCTGGACCGCCTACATCAACCCCGTTGAAGCTCCGGTCCTTCGGCTCGGCCAATTCCAGCCTGTCTCGATGACGGTGTTGGCGCCACCGGCCATCACCAACCCGAAGATCTACCTGATGGACGCGATGGTCGCGCTACGGCCGCGCGCCACCTATTCCTGGTCGAACACCACTCCGAATCCCATCCTCAGCGTGCACTCGGTCGCGACGCTCGATCCGATGTTCGCTCCCGACGAGGAGCATTCGCTCTCGCTCCCGCCAGGCTCCACGTTGCAGCAGGGGGCGAAGCTCTTCGGCAATTGCCTCGCCGGCATCACGATGTCCGCGGCAGGCGTCGGAAAGCTCGAGTGCATCGATCTCGACAGCCTGTCGACGGCGGTGATCGACACGGTCTCGCCTGGCGCGCGCCTCGCGACGTCGCCGAGCGAGGTCGTGTACGTCCTCGGCGGCGGCATTCTTCGCGCCTACGACTTCCACGCGAACCCGCCGCTCATCGGCGAGCGCGTGCTCTCGACCTATGCCGATGTCGCGTTCGACGACGCCAACGGTCGCGTCGTCCTCTACTCGCCGGCGCTGCGGCTCCTCACGCGGCTCAAGCCCGATCTCACCGACGACTCGTTCTTCCTCCTGCCGACGTCGGTGCCGACCGCGTCGACGGGTGAGGTCACCGTCGGTCCCAATGGCACCATGTGGGTGCGCCCAGGCACCGCGAACGCGCTCTACGAAGCGAAGCCGGTGCGCGGCTCGACCACGCCCACGGTCGAGGCCATGTCGTTCCCGTCGATGCTCGGCTTCACCGACTTCGAAGTCGACGACAACAACCGCATCTTCCTCGCGGTCAACGGCACGCTGAAGGAGTTCTGGTTCGACCCCGTCGACGACCGCTGGGAGCCGGCGATCGACTCGCCGTCAGGCCTGAACGGCACGCCGTGCTCGGGTCGCATCGTCCTTGCGAAGAAGCGCATCGACTTCGACGCCTCGATGGCCGGCCCCGCGTGGCGCTCGCTCGGTGCCGGCGAGGTGTTAGACGGCCCCACGACGCCCGACTGCCTGGGCGACCTCCAGGTCGACGGCGTGGTCAACGGCGCCGATCTCTCGATCGTGCTTTCCTCGTGGGGCGCCGCGCAGGGCAATCCCGCAGACCTGACGAGCGACGGTGTCGTCGACGGCGCCGACCTCGCGGCACTCCTCGCGTCGTGGGGCCCGTGTCCGCCTGCAACGCCGTGACGTCAGTCGTCCTCGGCGCGGAGGCGATAGCCGACGCCTGACTCGGTCACGAGGAACTGCGGCTGTGCCGCGTCGCGCTCGAGCTTCTTGCGCAGCTCGCCCGCGTACACGCGCAGGTACGGCAGATCGTCGACGTGCTGCGGCCCCCAGACCTCGGCGAGGAGCGCGCGGTGCGTCACCACCTTTCCCGCGTGGCGCACGAGGTAGGCCAGCAGCTTGAACTCGGTGGGCGTGAGTCGCACCGCGCGCGAGTCGCCGCCGTCGGCGACCTCAACGAGTCGGCGCACGAGATCCACGCGCAACGTGCGCCCCTCGGCGTGCGCGACGTACGGCCGCTCCGGCCGCATCTCCGCGTTGCCGCTCGCGTGGCGCAGCGCCACCCGCAGGCGCGCGAGCAGTTCGCCGACGCCGAAAGGCTTCGTCAGGTAGTCGTCGGCGCCGGCGTCGAGTGCCGCGATCTTGTCGGTCTCCTGATCGCGCGCCGAGAGGACGACGATCGGCACCGTCATCTCCTTGCGGACATCGCGCGTGACGTGCAGGCCGTCGCCGTCGGGCAGCCCGAGGTCGAGCAGGATCAGGTCCGGCCGCTGCGTCACCGCCTGGATCAGCCCGTCGCGCGCGGTCTCCGCGTCCTTCACGCGATAGCCGTTTGCCTCGAGCGTGGCGCGAAGGAAGCGCCGGATCGCGGCCTCGTCGTCGATCACGAGAACGAGCGGACTGTGGCCGAAGGCGGTCGGTGCGTCGGTCATGGCGACGTCTCCGCGGGAAGCGACGGCTGTTGCCGATCGATGGGGAGCGAGAAGAGGAACGCGACGCCCTGCGGCGTGTTGGGCTCGGCCCAGATGCGGCCGCCATGCGCGAGCACGACGCCCTCGGCGATGGTGAGCCCGAGCCCCATGCCGACCGCCGAACTCTGCGTTGCATCGGGCGTGCGGGCGGCGCGTCCGCGGTAGAAGCGCTGAAACACGCGCGACGCCTCGTCGGTCGCGAGCCCGGGCCCTTCGTCCGCGATGCGCACGACGACGGAGGTGTCGGTCGCCCACGCGGAGAGGTCGATCGGCGTCCCGGCCGGCGTGTAGCGCAGCGAGTTCTCGACGAGATTGTGGATCACCTGCGGCAGCAACGAGGAGTCGACGGAGAGAAGGGGCAGATGATCGTCGATGCGGGCCCGGAACGGGCGCTCGCGCAGCGCCGCGCGATGGCGCGCGAGCCCCACGCCGACCATCTCCTCCACGGTCGTCCACTCGCGCCGAAGCGCGATGGCGCCCGATTCGAGCCGCGTCGCGAAGACGAGGTTCGAGATCAGGCTGCTGAGCCGCTCCGACTCCTCGACGATCGTGCGGGCCATCTCGCGGCGGGTGGCCTCGTCGAGGTGCGAGGGCGACTGCTCGAGCGCGCTCGCCGCGCCGGTGATGCTCGCGAGCGGCGTGCGCAGGTCGTGCGAGACCGACGAGAGGAGCGCGGCGCGAAGGCGCTCGCGCTCGGCGTCGAGTCGAGCGCGCTGCGCGCTCTCGCCGAGTTCGACGCGCTCGAGCGCCGAGGCGATCTGGTGCGCGCACGTCTCGAGCGTGAGGAGCGCGGGCGTCGCCGCGAGCGACGAGGGATCGCGCGGCCGCACGGACAACGCGCCGAGACGCGACGCCGGCGTCGCGAGCGGCATGTGTCGCGCCGCGGCCGACGGCACCTGCGCCGTCGCAAGTCCGGCGGGCCGCGCGTTCGCGAACGCCCACTGCGACACGCCGCGTTCGCGCTCGTCGTACCAGTCCATCGCGCCGTGGATTCCCAGCGGATCGAGATCGCTGCGGTCGACGCCGCGCGCCACCGCGACGACGACTTCGGCGCCGATCAGGTCCGCGACGTGCCGCGCGCCGATCGACGCGACCGCTCGTGCGTCCTGCGCCGCGGAGAGCTCGCGGGCGAGCGCGAAGAGCGCGGCGGTGCGGCGCTCGCGCTCGCGCGCCTGCAACGCCTGGTTGCGCGTGCGCGCGGCGAGATTGCCGACGATGAGCCCGACCGCGAGCATCACGCCGAAGGTGATGAGGTAGCGGCGATCGGCGACGGCGAACGTGAACCGCGGCTCGGTGAAGAAGTAGTTGAACGCGAGCACCGCGAGGACCGCGGCGAACGCCGATGGCCCGCGACCGAACCAGAACGCCGACGCGACGACTCCCAGGAGGACGACAAGCGCCTCGTCGGCGAGGTCGGGCGGAGTGAAGATCGCCCACGCGAGGAGCGTGCCCGCCATCGTGACGCCGCCCGCCATCGCGTAGCGCGCGATCGGATGCGCCGGGCGCCGCAGGCGCGGCGAAGGCTGCAACGCGGAGGCGGAGTCGTTCGCATCGTTGCCCTCGTCGCCGCGAAGGACGTGGACGTCGATGTCCCCGCTCTCGCGGATCAGTCGGTCGACGAAGCTGCCGCGCCACGCTTCGCGCCATCGCGGACGACTCGTCTTTCCGACGACGATGCGCGTCGCGTTGCGCGCATGCGCGAGGGCCACGAGCTCGCGCGCCGCGTCGTCGCCGCTGACCGTGAGCGTCGAGGCGCCGAGGCTCTCCGCGATTCGCATCGTGTTGGCCAGGCGCTCGCGACTGGCCGCGTCGAGCGCGGCGTCTCCCGATTCGACGTACACCGCGAGGAGTTCGGCGTGCAGGCCCGCGGCCATGCGCTTGGCGGCACGGACCACGTTGGGCGCCGACGGGCTCGGGCTCACCGCGACGATGATCCGGTCGGTCGCGGGCCAGACGGCGCGGATGCCGGCGTCCTGCTTGTAGCGGCGCATCTGCCCGTCGACCCAAAGCGCGGTGCGACGAAGCGCGAGCTCGCGCAGAGCGGCGAGGTTGCCCTTCCGGAAGAAGCCGTCGTCGGGGTCGACCGCGCGCGCGGCGTTGTCGGAGCGGTAGATCTGGCCCGCGCGAAGGCGCTCGAGGAGGACGTCGGGCGGCGTGTCGACGAGCTCGATCTCGTCGGCGGTGTCGACCACGCGATCGGGCACCGTCTCGCGCACCTCGACGCCGGTGATCTGCGCGATCACGTCGTTGAGCGACTCGATGTGCTGCACGTTGAGCGTGGTGTGCACGTTGATGCCGGCGCGGAGACACGCGTCGACGTCCTGCCAGCGCTTCGCGTGCCGCGAACCGGGCGCGTTCGTGTGCGCGCACTCGTCGACGAGCAGGATGTCGGGCCGTCGCGCGAGCGCCGCGTCGAGATCGAACTCGTCGAGGACGACCGCTGGTCCGCTCCCGTCCGCACCGCGGTACTCGACGCGCCGCAGCGGCAGGAGGTCGAGGCCGAGGAGCAGCCGCTCGGTGTCGGCGCGGCCGTGCGTGACCGCGACGCCGACGACGACGTCGACGCCCGAGGCCGCAAGCCGCTGCGCCGAGGCGAGCATCGCGAACGTCTTGCCGACGCCCGGGGCCATGCCGAAGAAGATCTTCAGCCGTCCGCGCGGACTCGCGTCGGACCCGTAGCGCTCCTCGTCGCGGCGAACGCGTGCGAGCACTTCCGCAGGATCCGGGCGCCCGTCGGGCATGTGATTACGGTACCTCCGGCGAGCGCCCGAGCGCCTCGAGCGCGAGGTTGAGTTCGAGGACATGCACCGTCGGTTCGCCGAGGATCCCCAGCGTCCGCGGCGACGTGTGCGCCCGGACGAGCGCGCGGACCGTGTCCTCCGAAAGTCCGCGCGCCCGAGCGACGCGCGCGACCTGAAACTCGGCGGCGGCCACGGAGAGATGCGGATCGAGTCCGCTCGCGGACGACGTCACGAGCTCGACGGGCACCGGTGCGTCGGACGGCGCAAGGCCCACGGCCCGCGCCGCCGCGGCAAGCGTCGCGATGCGCTCCTGCGCGCGCTCCGCAAGAAGCGGATTTGACGGCGCGAGGTTCGATCCGCCCGAAGCGCCACCGGCTGCAACGTCGAGCGCCGTGTAGGGCGACGGCGCGGTCGCGCTCGGTCGCCCCCAGAACCATCGCGCGGCGCGCGCCGGCTCCCCCGACGAGAAGTCCTGCCCGATGAGCGCCGATCCGACGACGCGGCCCTCGTGCGTGCGCAGCGATCCGTTCGCCTGCAACGGGAAGACGCCTTGGGCGACCGCCGTCACGAGGAGGGGATACGCAACGCCCGTGAGCGCGGTGAGGAGAAGGAAGGTGGTGGTGGCGGCGCGGATCATGGCCATCGGGGATCTCCACATGGGTCAGGCGAAGAGCGCGTTGATCGCGACGTCGATCGCCTTGATGCCGATGAACGGCACCAGCAGGCCGCCGACGCCGTAGAGCGCGAGGTTTCGGCGGAGGAGCGACGACGCCGCCATCGGCCGGTAGCGCACGCCGCGCAGGGCGAGCGGAATCAGCGCGACGATGATGAGCGCGTTGAAGACCACGCTCGAGAGGATCGCCGTCGTCGGGCTGAGGCGCATCACGTTGAGCGCGTCGAGCTCGGGATAGGTCGCCGCGAAGGCGGCGGGAATGATCGCGAAGTACTTCGCGACGTCGTTCGCGATCGAGAACGTGGTGAGCGACCCGCGCGTCATCAGCAGCTGCTTGCCGATCTGGACGATTTCGATCAGCTTCGTCGGGTTGCTGTCGAGGTCGACCATGTTGCCGGCTTCCTTCGCGGCCTGCGTGCCGGTGTTCATCGCGACCGCGACGTCGGCCTGCGCGAGCGCCGGGGCGTCGTTGGTGCCGTCGCCGGTCATCGCCACGAGCCGGCCGCCGCGCTGGTACTCGCGAATCAGCTCGAGCTTCTTCTCCGGCGTGGCGTGGGCGAGGAAGTCGTCGACGCCGGCCTCCGCCGCGATCGCCGCGGCGGTGATCGGGTTGTCGCCGGTGATCATCACGGTCTTGATGCCCATGCGGCGAAGCTCGGCGAAGCGCTCGGTGATACCGCCCTTCACGATGTCCTTGAGCTCGATGACGCCGAGCGTGCGTCCCTTGCCGTCGGCCACCGCGAGCGGCGTGCCGCCGCGCTGCGCGATCTCGTCGGCCACGCGCCGCGCCTCCGGCGACGCGCTCCCGCCCATGCGCGAGACGTACGCCGCAATCGCGTCGACAGAGCCCTTTCGAAGCTGTCGTCCGTGCGGCTGCAACGGGGAGACGGGGATGTCGATGCCGCTCATCCGCGTGTTCGCCGAGAAAGGGACGAAGGTCGCGGGCCGATCGGCCTGGCCGAGCGCGTGCAGGTCGCGCTCGCGGATGCCGAAGCGCTGCTTCGCGAGCACCACGATGCTGCGGCCTTCCGGCGTCTCGTCGGCGAGCGAAGCGAGCTGGGCCGCGTCGGCGAGCTCCTCCTCCCCCGCGCCGTCGACCGGCACGAAGCGGGCCGCGTGGCGGTTTCCGAGCGTGATCGTGCCGGTCTTGTCGAGAAGGAGGACGCCGACGTCGCCCGCCGCCTCGACCGCCCGGCCGCTCGTCGCGATGACGTTCGCGCGCACGAGTCGATCCATGCCCGCGATGCGGATGGCGGAGAGGAGGCCGCCGATCGTCGTCGGGATCAGGCAGACGAGGAGCGCGACCAGCGTGGTCACCGAGACCGGTTGGCCCGGAGCGCCTGCAACGTTGTGAGCGGCGGCGTAGAGCGAGAAGGGAAGGAGCGTCGCACAGGCGAAGAGAAACGTGAGGCTGAGCGCGGCGAGAAGGATGTCGAGCGCGATCTCGTTGGGCGTCTTCTGCCGCTTCGCGCCCTCGACCATCGCGATCATGCGGTCGAGGAAGGTCGCCCCCGGATCGCTCGCGATGCGCACGACGAGCCAATCGCTCAGGACCTGCGTCCCGCCGACGACGCTCGATCGGTCGCCGCCCGCCTCGCGGATCACCGGCGCCGATTCCCCAGTCACCGCGGACTCGTTCACGCTGGCGATGCCCTCGATGACCTCGCCGTCGCCGGGGATCAGGGCGCCTGCAACGACGAGAACGACATCGCCTTTCGCGAGCCTGGCGCTCGGAACCTCTTCGGTCGCGTATGCGTCGAGCCGCCTACCGCGCGTCCATTCCTCGCGAAGCCGCGTCGCGGCGATCTCGCGGCGGCTGCGGCGAAGCGACGCCGCTTGGGCCTTTCCCCGACCCTCCGCCATCGCTTCCGCCATGTTGGCGAAGAGCACGGTGAACCACAGCCATAGCGCGAGGACGAGCGTCGAGCGCGGCGATCCGCCGCCGGGCTCCTGCACGCCCATGAAGCCTGCAACGGCGAGCGCCGTCGTCGCGACGCTCATGACCCAGACCACGAACATCACCGGGTTGCGGATCTGGACGCGCGGGTCGAGCTTGCGGACCGCGGCGACGAGCGCGGACCGAAGGATCGAGAGGTCGGTGAACGGGGTGGAGGTGGCGCGTGACATGCGGGCGCTCGGAGTTCAGCGGCGGGCGAAGAGTTGCACGTGCTCGGCGACGGGTCCGAGCGCGAGCGACGGCACGAACGTCAGCGCGCCGACGATCACGACGACTGCGACGAGCATCAGGACGAACGTGGGCGTATGCGTGGGGAGCGTGCCTTCGGTGGCGGCCGCCGCCGACTTCCTGGACATCGCGCCTGCAACGGCGAGAACCGGCACGATGAGCCAGTAGCGGGCGAGGAACATCGCGATGCCGAGCGCGACGTTGTAGAACGGCGTGTTGGCCGCGAGCCCGGCGAACGCCGAGCCGTTGTTGTTCCCGGCGCTCGAGAAGGCATAGAGGATCTGCGAGAAGCCATGCGGCCCCGGATTGCTGACCGACGACGTACCGGCGGGCACGACGCAGGCGATCGCGGTGCCGACGAGCACGACGGCGCAGGGAAGCAGGATCACGATGCACGCCATGCGCATCTCGAAGGGCTCGATCTTCTTGCCGAGATACTCGGGGGCGCGACCCACCATCAGTCCGGCGACGAAGACGGCGACGATCGCGAACATCAGCATGCCGTAGAGCCCGCTGCCGACACCGCCGAAGACGACTTCGCCGAGCTGCATCAGCCACATCGCGGCGAAGCCGCCCAACGGCATCATGGAGTCGTGCATCGAATTGACGCTGCCGTTGCTCGCGGCGGTCGTCGCGCTCGCCCAGAGCGCCGAGGCGTCGACGCCGAAGCGAAGTTCCTTGCCTTCCACGTTGCCGAGCGCCTGGTCGACGCCGAGCGACGCGAGCGCCGGGTTCGCCGCGTGCTCGCTCATGACGGTGACGGCGAGGCACGGGATGAAGATCGCGAGCATCGCTGCGAGGAGCGCCCAGCCTTGGCGACGATCGCGCACCATCGAGCCGAACGTGTGGCAGAGCGCGGCGGGAAGCAGCAAGATCGCAAGGCACTGCAGCGCGTTCGCGAGCGCGGTGGGATTCTCGAAGGGATGCGCCCCGTTGGCGTTGAAGAACCCGCCGCCGTTCGTGCCGAGCTGCTTGATCGCGATCTGCGACGCCGCAGGCCCCAGAGGAAGCGTTTGGCTTGTCTGCACGAGCGGTTCGACCTCGATCGGCGCCCGGAACGTCTGCACGACGCCCTGGCCCACGAGGACGAGCGCGAGCAACGTGGAGAGTGGGAGCAGGACGTACAGGGTCGAGCGAGTGAGGTCGACCCAGCAGTTGCCCACGCCCGATTCGCTCGATCGGCGGAGGCCGCGCGCGAGGGCGGCGAACACCGCGATGCCGGTCGCCGCGCTCAGGAAGTTCTGCGCGCCGAGCCCGAGCATCTGCGTGAGGTACGACATCGTCGTCTCGCCCGCGTAGCCCTGCCAATTGGTGTTGGTCGCGAACGAGATCGCCGTGTTGAACGCCGACGCCGGCTCGACCGGCCCGAGCGCCGCAGGGTTGGCGGGCAGGTGATGCTGAAGTCGCTGCAGCCCGTAGACGGCTGCAACGCCGAGTGCGTTGAAGGCGAGTATCCCGAGCGCGTATTCGCGCCACGTCATGGCGCGCGCGGTCACGCCTGCGATGCGGTACACGCCGCGCTCGAGCGGGCCGAGCACGAGTCCGAGGCCGAGCGGCGCACGGCCCGGCTCACCGTCGAGGATGCGTGCGACGAGCGGCCCCAAGAGTCGCGCGCAGACGGCGATCGTCACGACGAAGCCGACGAGCTGGATCAGTCCTGGGATCGTCATTGAAACCACTCCGATTTAAGGAGTGCAGCGAGGAGGTACAGGAAGAGCGCGATCGTGACGGCCGCGCCGAACACATAGATCGCGGTCATGGCGTGGGGCCCTTGGTCGCTTCGTCGCGCGGCATGCTGCGGCCACACGCCGCCACGAGAGCGAAGGTGGCGAAGAAGAGTCCGAGGAGTGCGAGGAGAAGGAGAAGGTCGTGCATGGGTGCGTCCCGACGAGAACGTTCGCACTCCTGGGCCTCGGCGTCGCTCAAGAGCGCATCAAGAAGGGCGAGGCGCGCATCAAGGACGCATAAAGACGGGCCGACGGCCTCGCGTCTTTACGGCCGCGCGACGGAATCGGCCCGACTCTTGATGCGCTTTTGATCGCTCTCGACGTTGCAGGCGGGGAGACTTCGTGCATCCGGAGGTTCCATGCGCCACCTGTGCACACCGTCGCTTGCGATCGTCCTTTCCGCGCCCGCCCTCGCCGAGAGCGAGGCTCCGCCGCCGGAAGCGGCCGCGTCGTCGCTCGTCATCTCGACTGACCGACCGTCCTTCAGCGACGGCACCGGCATCGAGTCGCTCTTTCACCTGAATCTCGAGACCGGCTTCACCTACACGTTCACCTCCGTCGACGACGGCAACGTGGAGCGCGTGAACGGGCCGGAGATCCTCGCGCGGGTCGGGCTGATCGAGGATCGCCTCGAGCTTCGCTTGATCACGTCGGGCTACGTGTGGACGCGCGCCGACACGAACGGCGGCGCGTCGGCGTCGACCGACGGCTGGAGCGACCTATTGCTCGGTGCGAAGCTCAAGATCTGCGACCAGGACGGGGCGCTTCCCCGCCTCGCCCTCGGCCTGCAGACATCGCTCGGCGCGGGGTCCGCGGACATCAGCACGCAGGAAGTCGAGCCGACCGTGAAGGGCCTGTGGTCCTATGACCTTCGCCAGCTCGTGTCGGACGACCTGGCGGGCTTCACGCTCGGCGGCAACGTGAACGTGGCGTGGCCGACCACGCTCGGCGAGCGTTTCACGCAGGCGCAGGTCTCGGCGTACCTCTCGTTCCCGATCGTCGAGGGAACCTCGGGCTTCTTCGAGTGGTACGTGCTGACCCCCGCATTCGACGGCGGCGGCCCCGCGAACTACGTGGACGCCGGCGTCACCCATCTTCTCACCGATCGCGTGCAGCTCGACGGCCGCGTCGGCTTCGGCCTGAGCGACGACTCCGACGACGTCTTCGTCGGAGTCGGCATCAGCTTCCTCTTCTGAAAGCGCCTCCGCTACAGTGGCCGCGTGCTTGCCACCGCCACGATCGTCGCTCTCGTCGTTGCAGCCGGATCGCCGACCAAGTCCGAGGCGGAGGCGCTACGGGCGAAGGCGTGGAATGACCACGTTGCGGCCGTGAAGGACGAGCGCGCGAAGGAGCTCGAGTCGACGTCGATCACGGTCGACGGCACCACGATGAAGTTCTTCGCGAAGACCTTCGGCGACGCGCCCACGGGTGGCCGCAGCCTCGTCATCTCGATGCACGGCGGCGGCGGCGCGCCCACGCAGGTCAACGACCAGCAGTGGGAGAACCAGAAGCGGCTCTACGAACTCAAGGAAGGGATCTACGTGGCGCCGCGGGCGCCGGGCGACACGTGGGACCTCTGGCACCAAGGGCACATCGACGGCCTCTTCGATCGCCTGATCGAGGACCTCGTGATCGTCGAAGACGTGAATCCCGACCGCGTCTACATCATGGGCTACAGCGCCGGCGGCGACGGGGTGTTTCAGCTCGCGCCGCGCATGGCCGATCGATTCGCCGCCGCCGCGATGATGGCGGGCCATCCGAACGAGACGAGGCCGGACGGTCTCCGCAACCTCCCCTTCACGTTGCACATGGGCGGCAAGGACGGCGCCTTCAAGCGCAACGAGGTCGCGGCCCAGTGGAAGACGCTGCTCGCGGATCTGCACGCCGCGGACCCGAAGGGCTACGTGAACGAGGTCGTGATTCACCCGGGCAAGGGCCACTGGATGGACCGCGAGGACGCGGTCGCGATCCCGTGGATGGCGGCGCACACGCGCGATCTGCGGCCCACGAAGATCGTCTGGCTCCAGGACGACGTGACGCACTCGCGCTTCTACTGGCTCGCGGTCGACGATCCGAAGGCGCGGGAGCGCATCGTTGTCGAACGCGACGGCCAGACGATTCGAGTGGTCGAGGCCCCGGCCGAGAAACGGCTGCGCATTCGCCTTGACGACTCCATGCTCGACCTCGACAAGCCGGTCGTCGTGCTGCAAGGCGAGAAGGAGCTCTTCCGCGGCAACGTGGAGCGCTCGCCTGCCGTCATCGATGCGACGCTCAACGAACGAGGCGACCGGCAGGGGATCTGGACGGCCGAGGTCGCGGTCACGACGTTGCCGGCAACGCCGTGATCGCGTTGCAGGTGCGGATGTCCTGTGCCGCCGTCCGTCGAGTACTGTGTGGCCGATGAGCGCGTGGAGCGTCGATCGTGTGGTCGCGTTGGCGCCCGATGCGGCCTCGAGGGCCGCCGGGCAGGCGCTCGCGTCGATGCGTCAATGGACGGGCGTGGGCGCTAGCGCGCGGGCGATCTGGGGACTGTGCCAAGGCTCGGGCAAGGATCCGTATCAGACGCGCATCGACCTCGGCGAGCCCGCGTTCAAGTGCTCATGTCCGAGCCGCAAGTTTCCCTGCAAGCATGCGCTCGGGCTCCTTCTCCTCTACGCGAAGGAGAGCTCCACCTTTCCGATGACGGACGAGCCCGGCTGGGTCGCCGAGTGGCTCGACGGCCGCGCGAAGAAGGATGAGCGGAAGGCGGAACGCGCAGTCGCTCAGGTCACGCCCGAGGAGGAGGCCGCCGCCGCGGCCACGGCGGCGAAACAGGCTGCGAAGCGGGTACACGCCCGCGAGTCGCGCGTGCGTGAAGGCATCGACGAGTGCTCGCTCTGGCTGTCGGACCTCATGCGGCGCGGGCTCGCGGCGGCGCGGCACGACTCCACGGCCGAATGGAATCGCATCGCGGCGCGCATGGTCGACGCGCAGGCGCCGGGCCTCGCGACGATGGTCCGCGGCATCGCGTCGGCGATGACGTCGGGCGACGCGTGGCAGACCCGCGCGACGCAGGCCGCCGGAAACCTGCATCTCGCGCTGACGGCGGCGCGGGCGCTCGAGTCGCTCCCGAGCGACCTCGGTCACGACATTCGCACCGCGCTCGGATTCCAGCAGTCGAAGGAAGACGTGCTGCGCGAAGGCACACCGATCGAGGACCGCTGGACCGTCGTCGGACAGGTCGTCGAGGACGACGACCGGCTGGCGGCGCGGCGCACGTGGCTCGTCGGTTCTCGCTCGCGCGCGTGGGGACTGGTGCTCGAGTTCGCGGCGGGCTCGCAGCCCTTCGACACCTCGTTGCAGGTGGGAACCGCGTTCGAGGGCATCATCGTCCACTATCCCTCCGCGTTGCCGCTCCGAGCGCTCGTCGTGAATCGCAGGGAGACCGCGGAAGCCCGCACGCTCTCGTTCCCCGAGGGATCGGTGGCGGCGCAGCTGCGCGGGTTCGCGGCCGCGCTCGGCCGCATGCCATGGCTGCAACGCTGGCCGATCGTCCTCGATGCGGCGCGCCTCGGACAGCACGGGGACCGCTGGCTTCTGGCGGACGCGGCGTCGGAGGCGCTTCCGCTGCATCCCTCGTTTGCAGGCGGACCGGCGCTCTGGCGCATGCTGTCGGCGAGCGGGGGCCGACCTGCAACGGTGAGCGCGGAGTGGGATGGCGAAACGGCGCGCCCGCTTGCGATGTGGACGAGCGCCGGCTGCTGCACCCTTTGCCCGACGACCCGCGCATGAGTGCCACGCGACCATCCACCCGGTCCGACGACCTCGCGGCACGAGCGCTCCTCGGCGTCGAACGAGGTCGCCCCGGCCCGGACGTCGCCGTTGCCGTCGCGGAGCTCCTACGCGACGCCGCAATGGTCGGGCTGGAGACCCGCGCGGGGCGCCGCGCCGCGACGGTCTCCGCGTTTCCGGAGCCGTGTCCCGAGGAGACGCGGCCGAGCGCGTCCGGTGCGGCGCAGGCGCGCCTCGGCCACCTGCTCGACGCCGGCGACGACGAGCTTCTCCTCGAGTGGCTTCGGCACGCGTCGGTTCGGAATCTCCGCGTTGCCGACGCGCTGGTCCCGCGCGTCCTCGAGCGCTACGAGCGACGGTCGGACGTGCCGGCCGAGGCGCTGCCCGCGCTCGGAACGCACGGGCCGTGGCTGGCGCGGTGGAATCCCGCCTGGCGCGGTGTCTTCCGCCACGACGCCGACACGCACGATCTCGACGAGCGCTGGTCCACGGAGCGCGCAGCCGAGCGCTCCGCGCTCCTCATGGCGGTGCGCCGCGCGGATCCCGCACGCGGCCGCGCGCTCCTCGATGGCGTGTGGGCCGCGGAGCGCGCCGACGAGCGCGTGCGGCTCCTCGAGGCGCTCCGTGAACGCCTGTCGCCCGACGACGAGCCGCTGCTCGAGCGGACGCTCGACGATCGTGCGAAGAGCGTGCGCATCGCGGCGGCGGAACTTCTCGCGGCGTTGCCCGCGTCGGCCTTCAAGAGGCGGATGAACGATCGGCTCGCGGGCATGGTGCGCGTCGCGCGGGTGCGCTCCGGCCTCCTGCGCCGCGAGCGCGTGACCGTCGAGCTCGACCCGCCGAGCGACCTCGATCCCGCGTGGGTCCGCGACGGCGTCGATCCCGATCCGCCCGCCGGCGTGGGCAAGCGGGCGTGGTGGCTGACGCAGGTCATGGGATACGCGGATCCCGCGACGCTGACGCAGACCTCCACGTTGCAGCCGGAGGCCTTCATCGAGGCGATCGAGGCGAGCGACTTCGCCGATGCGTGCGTGGTCGGGCTCGCCGCCGCCGCGCGGAGGTCGGCACGCCTCGAGTGGGCGGTTGTCGTCTCGGCGTTCGCCCTCGCTCGCGCGGCCGCGCGCACGCCGATTGCCCAACTCGAGGACCTCGCGCGGTACTGGGGAACGCTCCCGCGCGAGGTGCTCGAGCCGCTCGCGCTCCAGGCCTTCCGGACGGAAGGCTGGCGCGACACGGCGCTCGAGTCGACGCTCGAAGGCCTCGGCCGCTTCTGGGCACCGGAGTTCTCGCGCTCGCTCGTCGCGGCGTTGTCCGCGCTGCGGCCGCCGCAGACCACGTCGTGGTACGGGCCGCCCTTGGCCCTGCGGCAGATCGCGACGCGGCTCCATCCGGAGTCGCTCGACGCGTTCGAGCGATGGATCTCCGCGTTGCAGCCGTCGGGCCCGTATGCCACGACGGTGCAGAAGACCCTCGACGGATTGCTCACGCTCGTGCGCTTTCGCAGCGAGCTCTACAAGGAGTTCTTTACGTGACGACGCAAGCACCCGCGAACGCTTCTCAGGCTCCGATGCGCGAGACGGCCGAACGACAGTTCGCCGACGAACTCGCGGCGCTCGCGCGCGTCGACGATCGCGAGCGTCCGCCGCGCTGGCGACTCTCGCCCTGGGCGGTCGTCACGTACCTGATGGGCGGTTCGCTCAAGGACGGCACCGTCATCACGCCGAAGTACGTGGGCAACAAGCGGCTCATCGAAATCGCCGTCGCGACGTTGGCGACCGACCGTGCGCTTCTCCTGCTCGGCGTTCCCGGCACCGCGAAGAGTTGGGTGAGCGAGCACCTCGCGGCCGCGATCAGCGGCGACTCCACGCTGATGGTGCAGGGCACGGCGGGCACGCCGGAAGAGGCCATTCGCTACGGCTGGAACTACGCGAGCCTCCTTGCGAAGGGACCGTCGCGCGAGGCACTCGTGCCGAGCCCGGTGATGCGCGGCATGGCCGAAGGCAAGATCGTGCGCGTGGAGGAGCTCACGCGCGTGCCGAGCGACGTGCAGGACACCCTCATCACGATCCTGTCGGAGAAGACGCTGCCGATCCCCGAGCTCAACGCGGAGGCGCGCGCGGTGAAAGGCTTCAACGTGATCGCCACCGCGAACGACCGCGACAAGGGCGTGAACGAGCTCTCGAGCGCGCTCAAGCGACGCTTTAACACGGTCGTGCTGCCGGTCCCCGAGTCGATGGAGGAGGAGGTCGGAATCGTGGAGCAGCGCGTGGCGCAGCTCGGTCGCGCGCTTGAGATTCCGGCGGAGAAGCCGGCGATCGAGGAGATCCGCCGTGTCGTGACGGTGTTCCGCGAGCTGCGCGAGGGTCGCACAAATGACGGCAAGAGCAAGTTGAAAAGCCCGTCCGGCACGCTCAGCACCGCCGAGGCGATCAGCGTCGTGACGAGCGGCATGGCGCTCGCCGCCCATTTCGGCGACGGGCGGTTGCGGGCCGGCGACGTCGCGAGCGGCATGATCGGCGCGATCGTGAAGGATCCGGTGCAGGACCGCATCGTGCTCCATGAGTATCTCGAGACCGTGGTCAAGGAGCGCGACGGCTGGAAGGACCTGTATCGCGCGTGCAAGGACGTCCTCTGAGTGCCTGACGACGTGGCCATCCTTGGCGTTCGGCATCACGGGCCGGGCTCCGCGCGGCTTGTGCGGCGCGCGCTCGACGCGCTCCGTCCGAGTGTCGTGTTAGTCGAGGGCCCGCCCGAGGCGGTGGACCTGCTCGGGCTCGCGGCGCACGCCGACATGCAGCCGCCGGTGGCGCTTCTCGTCTACGACCCGGAGTCCCCGAGCGACGCGGCGTTCTATCCGTTCGCGTCGTTCAGTCCGGAATGGGTCGCCGTCCGATGGGCGCTTGCGGCCAACGCGACGGTGCGATTCATCGACGCGCCGCGAAGCGCGCGGGCCGACGACGACTCGCCCGCCCCCGATGCGCCGCGGCCGCGGATCGATCCGCTCGAGGCGATGGCGGAGGCCGCCGGCTTCTCCGACGGCGAGGCGTGGTGGAGCAAGCTGATCGAGGAGCGTCGCGGTGACGGGGAGCCGCTCGCGGTGTTCGACGCGATCCGTGAGGTGATGGCCGCGCTCCGCGCCGACTCCACGTTGCCGCGCGACGCCGACGAGGACGTGCGCGAGGCGTTCATGCGCCGCGGGATCCGGGCGGCGATCAAGGAGGGGCACGAACGGATCGCGGTCGTGTGCGGCGCGTGGCACGGACCGGCGCTCACGGCGGCGGCGCGGAAGGAACGCTCCGCAAAGGCCGACGACGAGGTGATCGCGTCGCGCAAGGCGGTCGGCACCGCGAGGCGGAAGATGGCTGCAACGTGGATTCCATGGACGTACGGGCGGCTCGCGTCCGAGTCGGGCTACGGCGCGGGCATCACGAGTCCGGGCTGGTACGAGCATCTCTGGACGAGCGGCGACCGCGTCAGCGAGCGCTGGCTCGCGAAGGTCGCGCGTCTCATGCGCGAGGAGGATCTCGACGCGTCGCCCGCGAGCGTGATCGAGTCGGTTCGCATGGCCGATACGCTCGCGTCGCTTCGGGGCCGCGCCCTCGCCACGCTCGAGGATCTCTCGGACGCCACCCTCTCGACCCTCTGTCACGGCGACGACGCGCCCATGCGCGTGATCGAGCGCGGCCTCGTCATCGGCGAACGGCTCGGCGCCGTGCCGAGCGACGCGCCCACCGTTCCGCTGCAGCGGGATCTCGCCGCGCTCCAGAAGTCGCTGCGCATGAAGGTCTCGGCCGACTCCGCGGTGCTCGACCTCGATCAGCGCAAGGAGAACGATCTCGCGCGGAGCCACCTCCTCCATCGCCTGCTGGTGCTCGGCATCGAGTGGGGGAAGCTCCGGCCGTCGGAAACGCGGAGCGCCGGCACCTTCCGTGAAACGTGGACCTTGCAGTGGACGCCCGAGCTCGCCGTGCGCGTGATCGAGGCGGCGCGCTGGGGAAACACGGTCGCCGATGCGGCGGCCGCTCGGGCGCGCGATCGGATTCGCACCGCCACGTCGCTCGACGCGCTCGCCGAACTCCTGCGCCACGTGCTGTTCGCCGACCTGCCCGACGTAGTCGAGCCGCTTGTGCGCCGCATCAACGACGTGGCCGCGGTCGGCGCCGACATCAGCTCGCTGATGGACGCGATTCCCGTCCTCGCGCAGATCGCCCGCTACGGCAACGTGCGGAAGACCGACGCCGAGCTCGTCGAGCCGATCCTGCACGGGCTGTGCGTGCGGCTCTGCGCCGGACTTCGCGCCGCCTGCGTGTCGCTCGACGACGACGCCGCGCGCGCGATGCGACGCCGCCTCGATGCGGTGCACGGCGCGCTCGCCACGCTTGACCGCGCCGACGTGCGCGAGATGTGGCACGCGACGTTGCCGCAGGTCGGCGACGACGCGATCCACGGGCTCGTCGCCGCCCGCGCCTGGCGGCTTCTCCTCGACGCCGACGCGATCTCCGCCGACGAGGTCGCGATCCGCCTTTCGCGGGCGCTGAGCCGCGGCAACGATCCCGCCGCCGCCTCGGCCTGGATCGAGGGGCTTCTCGCGGGGTCGGGCGCGGTGCTCGTGCACGACGACCGGCTGCTCTCGATCGTCGACGCCTGGGTGACGGGATTGAGCACGGAGGCGTTCGAGGCGATCGTCCCGGTCGCACGGCGCACGTTCGCGACGTTCGAGCAGCCCGAGCGGCGCATGATCGGCGAGAGGCTGCGGCGCTCGCTCCCCGTTGCAGGCGGCGGCGCGCCGCTCGACGAGTCACTCGATCCCGAGCGCGTCGCGCTCGTGCATCCCATCCTTCGGCTCATCTTCGGAGAACCGCGTTCATGAGCGCCGCCGACGACAAGGAACGCATGCGCCGATGGCGACTGCTTCTCGGCGGCGGCGAGGCCGACGGGACGAATGTCGACCTCGGCGACCGCGACGCGGCGATCGACCGCGCGCTCGCGGCGCTCTACGACGCGAACGACGGCACGAACCGACGCGGAGGCCTCCAGGCGTCGGCGCCGAACGCCGCGCGTTGGCTGGGCGACATCCGCGAGTTCTTTCCGTCGTCGGTCGTGCGCGTCCTCCAGAAGGACGCGATCGATCGGCTCGGGATGTCGCGCCTTCTCCTCGAGCCCGAGATGCTCGCGTCGGTCGAGCCCGACGTGTCGCTGGTCGCGACGCTGATGTCGCTCTCGGGCGTGATCCCGCAGAAGGCGAAGGCGACGGCGCGGCAGGTGGTGCAGCGAGTCGTCGACGACCTGAAACGCCGACTGGACGCGCCGATGCGCCAGGCGGTGGCGGGCGCGCTGCGGCGCTCGACGCGCACGCGCCGGCCTCGGCACTCGGAGATCGACTGGGATCGCACGATTCGCGCGAACCTCAAGCACTACCAGCCCGAGTACCGCACGATCGTGCCTGAAACGCGGATCGGATTCGGGCGCAAGCGCAACGCGCTCCGCACGATCATCGTGTGCATCGACCAGTCGGGATCGATGGGGCAGTCGGTCGTCTACTCCGGCGTGTTCGGTTCGGTGCTTGCGTCGATGCCCGCGCTTCGCACGCATGTCGTGGCGTTCGACACCGCGGTCGTCGATCTCACCGAGAAGATGAGCGACCCCGTCGACGTGCTGATGGGCGTGCAGCTCGGCGGGGGCACCGACATCGCGCGGGCGCTCGGGTACTGCCAAGGCCTCATCACCCGACCTCATGACACCGTGCTCGTCCTGATCAGCGATCTCTACGAGGGCGGCGATCGCGCCGACATGCTGCGGCGCGCGGCCGCGATCGTCGGTGGCGGCGCGCGCATGGTCGCGCTTCTTGCGCTCGCCGACGGCGGCGCGCCGTCGTACGACGAGTCGGTCGCGAGGGAGTTCGCCGGTTTCGGCGTGCCGAGTTTCGCGTGCACGCCCGACCGATTCCCCGAGCTGATGGCCGCCGCGATTCGCGGCAGCGACCTGCAGGAATGGGCGGCGAACGAGGGACTGACGAAGGCGTGACGGGGAGCGGGCGCCCGTGCGTCAGTTCGCGTCGACCCAGCGGATCGCGCCGGTCTCGAGGTCGTACACGCCGCCGGCGATCACCAGATCGCCCTTCGCGACGCGCTCGCGGAGGACGTCGCTGTACTCGAGGATGTCCCGCATCGTGATGCGCACGTTGGCGTCGAGTGCCGCGTTGAGAAGCGCCTTGTTATGCGAGTCGAACGGTCCCTGCGGACACTCGGTCTTCGCGGCATCGACCGCCGGCGCGAGGTTGGCGAGCGTGTCGGTGAGGTTTCCGAGCTGCACCTGATCGATCGCACCCTTGACCGCGCCGCAGTTCGTGTGGCCGAGGACGACGATCGCCTTCGCGCCGGAGACCGCCGTCGCGAACTCCATGCTGCCGAGGATGTCGGTGTTCTCGAAGTTGCCGGCGATGCGGGCGACGAAGATGTCGCCGAGCCCTTGATCAAAGACGACTTCGGGCGGCACGCGCGAGTCGACGCAGCCGAGGACGATCGCCTTCGGGTACTGGCCCGCCGACGCGGGTTTCACCTGCGCGCGGTAATCGAAGCCGACGGTCTTGCCGCGCACGAAGCGCTCGTTGCCGGCCTTGAGCTCCGCCACGACCTCAGCGGGCTTGAGCGCTTTCTGCTCGTCGCTCGTGAGAACCGCCGTGCGCGCCGAATCAGACGCACTGGTGCGCGCGGGGCCCGAGGAGCAGGCGGCCAGACTAGCCGCGACGAACGCGGCAACGACGAAGGGACGGCTTCGCATCCGGGGGAGCGTAACGTGGGGATGATTGCCGGTCACTAGGAGTCGTTGGCCTGTCTGCCGACAGAGAATCGACGCGGCAGAAGGTCCGCGGCGAAGACGCGAACGCGAGGTCACGCGCGCCGGACGTACTTCCGACCCGCTTTCGCCGGCTCAGGGAACCTTCCGTTTGGGTATCCCGCGAATGAGACCGTTGATCATTCTGCAGATCTCGTCGAGCTCTGAGTACAGGACGGCGTGGTCCGTGTCGTTGACCAGCGATCGTCGACGGGACAGCTCGAGTAATGCGACGCACTCGTGCGCCGAGCCCCGTGCAATGCCGAAGAACTGGCCACGGTCGCCGGGAGCGAATCGTCCGTTTCCCTCGGCGATGTTGGTTGCGATCGAGATGGCGGCTCGGGTGAGCTGGTCGGCGAGAACGCGGTGGCCGCGAGGAAACGCTGCCGCGCGACGGACGAGGTCGTCGGCGAGGTCGACGGCGCGTCGATAGACATCGAGATTCTCGAAGAGGAAGGGCATGTCCTCTTCAAGAAAGAGCGCAGAGGCGAGCTCATGCGCGCGGAGTGCGAAGATTCGAGAAAAAAGCAGCGGAGGAGAGCAGCGCCGGAGAGCAGCGCCGGAGAGCAGCGCCGGAGAGCAGCAGAAGAGAACAGCAGAACAGCCGAGGCAGACCGCGGCCGCTCGGGCGCCTTTCTGCTGCTCTGCTCTCTGTGGCGGCTGCTCTCGATTGAAAGACGGCCGCCTTACGGCGGCCGTCTTTCAATCGGGGCGGCCTTCGTCAATCGGCCCCCTATGCGCGCGGGGCGTTGAGACTCGAGAAAGGAGCACCTGGCGAGACCAGCAGAGCAGCCGAAGCAGACCGCAGCCGCTTGGGCGCCTTTCTGCTGCTCTGCTCTCTGTGGCGGCTGCTCTCGATTGAAAGACGGCCGCCTTACGGCGGCCGTCTTTCAATCGGGGCGGCCGGATTTGAACCGACGACTTCTTGCTCCCAAAGCAAGCGCTCTACCAAGCTGAGCTACACCCCGGTGTGGCCTCGCATCGTACCGCGAGCGAGAATGCGATCGATGCCTGTCGTCGAGATCGCAGAACGTCTTCGTGACGCCACCGCCGCGCTCCGGTTCGGCGCGCCGGTCGCGTTCACCTATCGGCCGCTGACCTACGCCTGGGAGGCGCATCGGCGCTATGTCGAGCGGTACGCGCGGCGCGGCATCGAGGCGCTCTTCGTCGGCATGAATCCCGGGCCGTTCGGCATGGCGCAGACAGGCGTGCCGTTCGGCGAAGTCGCGGCGGTGCGCGACTTCCTCGGGATCGAGGTGCCCATCGCGGCGCCGAAGGGGACGCATCCCAAGCGGCCGGTCGAGGGTTTCGCGTGCACGCGCAGCGAAGTGAGCGGACGCCGCGTGTGGGGCTGGGTTCGCGACCGCTTCGGGACCGCCGACGCCTTCGCGGATCGCTTCTTCATCTGGAACTGGTGCCCGCTCGCGTTCGTGACCGACACCGGGGCGAACCTCACGCCGGACAAGCTGCCGGCGGCGTCGCGATCGAAACTCGACGTTGCATGCGACTCCGCGTTGCAGGCGATCGTCGCCGAGTTGCGGCCTCGGCTCGTGATCGGCTTCGGCACCTTCGCAGCGGCACGCGCACGCGCGGCGCTCGGTCCCGACGGTCCGGCCATCGGTTCCGTCCTGCATCCGAGCCCGGCGAGCCCGGCCGCGAACCGCGGGTGGGTGCCGGCGGTCGAGCTCGGGCTCGCACAATTAGGTATTTCCGTGGACGGAAGTCGCCGCGATTCGGCGTCCGCCGCCAAGCCTTCGCAATCTTCGCGAAAGAAGAGTTCCGGCCGAGGCTCTTCGTTGGTAGAGTCGCGGACGACGCGGTGACCGGGCCGGGCCGCCGCGTCGGCCGACGGTTTTCTGTCGGCGCGCACGTCGAAAAGGGCGAGATCGATCATGGCGGGGATTCCTACGACACCATTCATGCAGGCCTCTCTTCATGAGGTCGCGCGAAAGACGGCCTCCGAACGCGGTGACGGCGCGTCTCCGGCACGAGCGCACGAGCGAGTCGTTCCGCCGGGCGGCATCGCGTGGAACGAGTACGCGTCGCCCGACGTCGGCCGCTCGCGCGAGTTCCTGTGCGGGCTCTTCGGCTGGACGGCGCGGCGCAAGGAGTTCGGCCACGAAGGCGCCTACGAGACGTTCGTCTTCAACGGTCGCGACGTCGCCGGGCTTCTCTCGGTCAGCGACCTCGAAGGCGGCAGCGGGCGCGCGGGCTGGTATCCCGTCTTCCGCGTGCAGCACGTCGACCTCATGGCCGCGAAAGCGTGCGAGCTCGGCGCGACGCTCGTGTGCCAGCCCTCCGGCATCGCAGGCCTCGGTCGCCACGCGATGCTCGCCGGCCCGAGCCAGGGGCGGATGGCGCTTCTCGACGGACTCGACGGCCGCGTGCCGCTCGGCGTCGGCTGCGTGACGTGGAACGAGTTGCGAGTATCGCGGCCTTCGGCGACCGGCCTCTTCCTCTGGCAGACCTTCGGCTGGAACTCCGAGTCGTACCTCGACGACCGCGACGGCATGGTCGTGACGTTCCGCGTGGGCGACGACCGCGTCGCATCGATGCGGAAGTCGCGCGGCGACGAATCGAGCCGCTGCCTGCCGTGCGTGCAGGTCGGCGACGTGACGAGCACACTGCGGCGCGCTCGCGAACTCGGCGGCGTGCTCGCCGAGGAGCGCGTCGACGATCCCGTCCTCGGGCACTACGCGCGGCTCGTCGATCCGCTCGGCGTCGATCTCATGGTCTGGCGCGCGGCGAGCTGAGCCGCGACGGGCCGAATCGCGACGGGCTGAGTCACGACCGGGTTCAGCCGCTCGTCGTTGCAGCCGGCGCCGACTTCTTCGGCGCCGCGTCGCCGGTCGCGCGGTGTATCTGGCCGAGGTATTGGTCGAGGCGCGGGTGATGCGTGAGGCCGCGCACGCGTCCGGGCTCGTACATGTAGACCGTCACGAACGTGCAGAGCGGCACGACCGGAGGCTCCTCCTCGAGCAGGAAACGCTCCGCCTCGGTGAGGAGGTCGAGCCGCTTCCCCGGATCGAGCTCGCGCGCGGCTGCATCGAGCATCGCGTCATAGCGCGGGTTGTTGTACTTGTAGTCGTTGTTGCCGTCGGTCGAGCGCGCGATGTCGAGCCAGGTCGTCGGGTCGCCGTAGTCTCCGTACCAGCCGCCTCGCGCGATCATGAAGCGTCCGTCCTTCCGTTCCGTGCTGAAGTCCTTGGGCTCCTTCGCACGGACTTCCACGCGCACGCCGAGGCCCTCTTGCCACATGTCGCGGAGCGCGAACGTCACGCCGCGATAGCGGGGGCTTCCGGTCGAGTAGAGAAGGTCGACCGTCATGAATGGCTTGCCGTTCGCGTCCTCGACGAATCCGTCGCCGTCGCGGTCGGTCCAGCCCGCGTCGGCCAGCTCCTTGCGCGCCCGTTCAATATCGAACGGAAGCCCTTGGGGGCTCGTGTATCCGTCGATCGAGCCCGGCGGCACGAGGACCGTCGACGCCGGCTCGCCGAGCCTCGTCACGCGGCGCACCAGCAACTCGCGATCGACCGCGCGCGAGAACGCGCGGCGCACGCGCGGGTCGGCGAACGGATTCGACTCGCCCGTCCAAAGCGTGGGGCGGCAGTTGAAGGCGTAGAAGTCGGTGCCGAAGGCAGGCAGTCCGTGAATGTTGCGGCGCTCGCCCGGCCCGGGTGGCGGAAGCGCGGCGAGGGCGTCGTCGATCGAGAGGCCCTTGGCGCGAAGGGCCTCGAGTTCGCTCGCGTAGCGCGACTCGTAGCGCCGCCGCTCCTCGAGCATGTCGGCGCGGTACTCGGCGAGAACGTCGGTGACCCAATCGATGGCGCCCGACTCGGTCGCCAAGACCATCGTGTTCGGATCCTCGATGATGCGGATCTCGACCGAGTCGGCTGCAACGTGGTCCTTGTTCCAGTAGTGCGGGTTCTTGTCGAGGCGCATGTCGCGCTTGTAGCGCCACGCGGTGACGACATAGGGCCCGTTCGTGACGATCCGCCCCGGCTTCGTCCACGAGTGGTCCTGGAGCAGCCGGCCGGTCGCGGGGTCGAGGCTCGTGAACCGCTCGACGGTCGCCGGATGCACCGGGCTCAGCGGACCAAATGAGACGAGGTCGAGGAAGTAGGGGATCGGCTGCGCGAGCGTGACGACCAGCGTGCGGTCATCGGGAGCGCGGAGGCCGACCGTCTCGCGGAAGCGGCGATCGGTCTCGTCGCGAAGCGCCTTCGCGGCCTCGGGCGATCCCTTGCCTGCGGCCTGATACTCCGCGAGCGCGTTGGTGCGCCACTCGAAGAGCTCCGTCGCCCCTTCGATCCCGAGCAGGAAGCCCGAGTAGTCCGCCGCCGTGTCGGGGAGGATCGCCCGCTTCCACGCGTACACGAAGTCGCCTGCAACGACGGGATCGCCGTTACTCCACTTCGCGTTGTCGCGGAGGTGAAACGTGTAGGTGCGGAGGTCGTCGGACACCTCCCATCGATCCGCCACGCCGGGAATCGGCTTGCAGGTCTCGTTGTCGAGCGAGACGAGCGTCTCGTAGAGCCCCGTCATCAGCCGGATGTCGTGCTGCCAACTCACGCGCTGCGGGTCGAGCGTGAAGGCGTCGGAGCGCTGGCCGATCACGATGTCGGCAGGCGGGCGCGGATGATCCGCGCTCACTGCAACGAGGAGCAGCGCGACGAGAACGACGATCGGGAGGAGGAAACGCACCCGTCGTTAGGGTAAACGCGACGGCGCGTTCGCCGAACGGTCCGTCAGCGATACGGCGTCTGCGAGACAGTCGCCTTCCAGTTCGACAGTTCCTTGCCGAAGGCGGCGGCATCGCCGCTCGTCCACGCGCCGCTGAAGGCCTTGCCGGTGCCGCCCGCACTATTTCGTGCGGCCGCGTCGGCGAGGCCGAGGAGCGGCTCAATGAAGCCGATGAGCGATTGCGCGGCGGCGTCGAGCGAGGCATCGCGGTGACCGGCATCCCACTGCGACTGGAGCGCGGCGAGCGCGTCGACGAGGGCCGGGGCGAGGGTGACGCCGAAGGTCTTGAGGTCCTTGCCCTTGAGGCCGGAGTTCAGCCACTCGTTGCGGAGGCGGATCACGATCTCCTTGATCGCGTTCACCGTCTCGGTCGGGTTCGGCGACTTGGCGAGCTTGCCGGCGACGCTCCGAAGGATCGCAACCTGCGAACTGCGGGCGAGCGCGGCGCTCGAGACAGGGGCGGCGGCGATGCTGTTGCCGACCGCCTGACGCTGGGCGATGCCGCCCAGGGCATCGACCTGGCGGATGATCACGAGCTCGTTGGGCTCCATCGCGGCGGCCGCCTCGATCAGGCGGATCGTGCTGTCGAACTGCGGCTGCTGAAGGTTCGCGTCGCCCAAGGCTTCGCCAAGGAGACCCGCGGCCGCAAGGCGCTTCTCCGCAAGGGGTTCGCGGTCCTGGGAGATGCGCGACGCGAGGAGCGCCACGGCGTCGGCGGTCCGGATGAAGCGAACGACCTGCATCGCATGGATCGCCCGGCGAAGGTCCTTGCCTTCGACGATCGGCTTGAGCTTCGGAAGCGCGGCGGTCGAGTAGTACGAGAAGAAGGCCGGCGTCGCGGTGAGGTCGCGGAGCGGATCGGTGAGGATCCGGCGGGCGTCATCGAGGTCGCGGGTGCCGTCGCCCTCGGCGAGCTGCGTGATCCAGGCGTCGAGGAAGGTCTCGAGGTCCTTCTGGTCGGAGGCCGACAGGCTGCCCTGCGCGCTCACGATCGAACGGGAGAGGGCGTTTGGCGCGTTCTGCGCGGCAACGGTGAGAGTCGCAACGCTGACCGTCGGCGACGTGGCGGCACCGGAAGCCTCCGCGAGGACCGCAAACGCGAGCGTGCTGACCGAGGCGACGAGAGCGGGGAAGATCGGGACCTGCGGCATCGATTTCGGGGGTCTGTCTGTGGTGTTCAGGATCGCGCGGGGGTTCTGGGGATCGTGCGAGACGAACTCGTCGACCTGAGCCTCCGCGGCGTGGCCGCGCCTCGGTCGCCCGAATGACGTGGCACCACGCGTGATGGACCCCCAACGGTCCCCGAAGATGGCGTCCAGACGTCGTCCAAGGGGGCGAGGCGTGAGGGATCTTCGTCGAGCGAACCCGGGGAAATTGCTGACCGTACCCGCGCTCCCGGAGGGTGTCAACGAATCGTGCGGACTGCGTTCACGTCCGGATGCCGATCGCAGGTCCGGCCGTGACGCTCGTGCATTCCCCAAACGACGCATCGCCGTCATCCCCAGCGTCGGACGCGGTCAAGGCCATCGATCGACGCGCGACGCCCGAGATACTGCGGTCGAAGGTCCCGAAGGGCCGACGACAGAGACGACCGCTCAGTGCCGAGAACCCAAAGATCCCAATGAAGGCAACCGCTCGACCCCGACATCCCGGCTCCATCCGTCGCATGGTCCTTCCCATGGACGGCACCTCGCGGTCCGCCCTCGGCATCGCCGTGCTGTGTCTCCTGGCGCAGCCGCTCTTCGCGCAGGACCCGGCCCAAGACCCGGCCCAACACCCGGCCCAGCCTCCGGCGTCGCCGCCGGCCGGGGTCTCGCCGCCCGCCGGGGCCGCGACGCCCGCGCCGCTTCCGCCGCTCAACCGGCCGGAACTCGCGAAGGCGTCGTCACAACGACTCGCCCGCACCATGACGACCCTGGCCGGGAAGTCGATTCGCAAGGACCAGATCTCCGTCGCCGATCTCGAACTCTCGCTGGCGCTCGCCGAGAACGCGGTCGACCTCGATCCGACGAACGTGTGGAGTTGGCGGGCCCTGTACTGGATCGCGTCGGCCAACGATCCGGCCGACCCGCGCATCCAAGAGCTGCGGGCCCGCGCCCTCGACCACATCGTTCGGCTCGACCGCGACGACGAGGTCATGCGGCTTCGCCGACTCGTCGATCTCATCGAGCGCGAGGAGACCGCCGACGCGCGCATCGAGAAGTACCTCGCGCTTCTCTCGAAGGAGAACGTCTCCATCCTCGGGAAGCCGGTGGCCGCGCGGCTCGCGCTCGATCTCGCGCTCCTCCTCCGCCGCACCGGCGACCAGGCGGGGTTCGAGCGCTGGCTCGCCGAAGCCGTGACGCTCGATCCCGCGTTCCCCGCCGCCGCGACGATGGCCGCCGGCTACTTCCGCTTCGCCACGCAAGATCCCGTGAAGGAAGCGGAACTCCTCGTTGCAGCCATGATGTCGAACCCGCTCGATCGCCTGGCGATCCGCGCGCTCGCGTCGCTACTTCTCTCCAAAGGCGCCTACATCGGCGCCTCGCGCTTCATGGGCATCTGCGCGCGGATGGAGCACACCGAGTATCCGCTCATCACGTATGACGATCTCCTGAGCGAACAGGTGCTCGCGCAGCTCGCCAATCGCGAGTTCGAGGCGGTGGACCTCGCGGTCCGCACGCGGCAGAAGGAGCTGAACGACTACGTGCGGCTCGAAGTGACTCGCGCCGACCCGTCGATCCTCGGCGACACCGCGCGCCTTGCGACCCAGAAACTCCCGGTGCAGCAGCAGCAGGCCGCGATCCGCCTCGCGGCGCTCCGCTCGATCGGCGAGGCCGCGCGCATCGACGAGGCCCGCGCGGCGCTCTTCGAATCCCTCGATGCCGCGATCCAGCGCGCCGCCCGCGAGCGCGAGAACGCAAGCGACGACGCCGCCCGCGAGGAGGCGATCCAGAACGAAGCGTCGACCATGCTCGAGGCGGTCTTCCTTGGCATCTGGATCGGCGAGGATGTCGAGCGCTCGCGCGCGTACCTGACCGCCGTAGACGCGAAGGTGCCGATCTCCGATCTGGCGAAGGCGCGCTTCGAGGCATTCGCGACGCTGCGGGCGGGCGATGCCGCGAAGGCGCTCGAACTCTTCAACGCGAACGACGACAAGTCCGCGCTCGCGCAGCTCGGCAAGGCGCTCGCGCTCGAGGCGACGGGAAACAAGCGCGACGCCGCAAAGGAACTCCTTGCGGTGTGGCGCGCCGAGCCCGCGTCGCTCGTCGGTCTCGACGCGAAGCGGCGGCTCGAGCTCATGCTCGGCGCCGAGCTGAAGCTCGACGCGGAGGCGCCGCGCGTCGAGGCGGTCGCGGCCGCGATCCCCACGAGCTTCGACCGGATGTTCGTGCAGAACGCCCGCGTCGTCCGCATGCGCATCCGCCGCGGCGAGTCGCCGCGCAACGCGTTCGACCCGATGCCGATCTCGATCGAGATCACGAACGAGTCGCCGGTGCCCTTGTCGATCGATCCGGCCGGGCCGTTGCGCGATCTCATGAGCGCTGAGATGACGGTGGTCGCGAGCGGCCAGTCGTCGTCGGTCGACCTGCCTCCGTACATGATCAACATCGCACGGACGTTCGCGATCAAGCCGCGCGAGACGCTCGCGATTCCGTTCGACATCGCCTACACCGACGCCGGTGCATTCACGACGAACACCGCGGCGAAGGGCTGCGGCATCACGCTGCACGCCATCGTGAACTGGGAGCCGGCCGCCGGCGGCGTGCGTCCCGGCCTCTTCGGCGATGACGCCGAACTCGGGCTCCTGCGCATCGAAGGCGCGCCGCTCACGCCGGAGTGGCTCGATGCGACGGTCGCGAAGATGGACAACCCGACGACCGACGAGGATCTCTTCGACTTCGTCGCGGCGACATATATGGCGGCCGAGGCGGAGCGGCGCCCGGAAGCCGTTCCGCCCGAAGTGAAGGACCACCTCGCCAAGGTTTGGCCAGCGCTCACGGCGCTCTTGCCGCGACTCGATCCGGTGTCGCAGGCATGGTTCGTGACGGTGCTCCCCGACTCGACGCCGTCACTCGACACGGCGCTCGAGTCGATCCGCGTGAGCAACGACCGTTTGACGCGGCTCATGTACCTCGTGCGCCGCGCGACGCGCTCGGCCGACCCGGTCGTCGATGCCGCGATCCGTTCCGACGATCCCACGCTCGCCCGCTACGGCCGCCTCGTGAAGGACATGCTCTTCAACGAGGAAGAGCGTCTCCGCCGCGACTTCAACCTGAGCGGCGGTTCGGGCACGCCCGGCGCCGATCTCGGTCCGAAGCCGGAGCCGCCGTTCGATCCCCCCTCGACGCCCCCGTCGACGCCGCCGACGGCTCCCGGCGCCGGCGCTCCGGCCACGCCGCCCCCGGCGCCGAAGCCGTGAACGAACGCGACGAGGCGCGTGCGACCGACGTCGCCGACCAGATGGCCGACGCGACGGTCGGCTGGGTCGGCCGCGCGCGCTCGGCGTTGCAGCCGATGCGCCGCGCCGCGCCGTTCGTGGGCATCGCGCTCCTCGTTGCAGCCGTCGTGTACGTCGTCCGCGCCGACGGCTTCCGCGAGGCGTTTGCGGCGATGCGTCAGGCCTCGCCGCTGACGGTGCTCGCCCTCGTCGGCAGCATGCTCGCGAGCGTGTTCCTGACCGGCACGGTGTTCTGGCTCCTGACCAAGCGATTCGGGCGAGTGCCGTTCGTCGAGATGCAGGCGCTGATGGCCTCGACGACCCTCGCGAACTACCTCCCGCTGCGCCCTGGGCTCTTCGGGCGCGTGGCCTACCACAAGACGCGCCACGGCATCCGCGCCCGCGACGCGCTCCGCACCGTGGTCGAGGCGATCGGTCTCAGCGTTGCGTGTCTCGTCGTTGCGTTGCCGGCGGTCGCGGGCGGCACGCGGCTCGGCCTTCGCGCCGATGTCGCGCTCGCGCTGCCGCTCGTCGTGGGGCTCGCGTGCTGCGCGTTTCCGGCCGCGCGGCTCTGGGCGCTCGCGTGGTCGCTTCGCTACGTGGAAACGCTTCTCACCGCGGTGCGCTATCACCTCGCGTTTCAGCTGATCGGCGTGCCGGTCGCCGTCGAGACGAGCGTCGCGATCGCGTGCGTGAGCATGGCGGCGACGCTCGTGCCGCTCGTGAGTAACGGCATCGGCCTGCGCGAATGGGCAATCGGGCTTCTCGCGCCGATCCTCACCGGCTACGCGCTCGAACAGGGGATCGTCGCCGAGCTGGTGCAACGCGCGTTCGAGATCGCGGTGGTGATCCCCACCGGGCTCGTCGGCGCCGCGTATCTCCTCAAGTCGCGAGGCGCGCCGACCTCAGGCGATGACGCCGCGGCTGCGTAGGTTCTCGATGCACGTCGCGACGCACTCGGCCACGTCGCACCGCGCCGTGTCGAGCAGGATCTCGGGCGAGTTCGGCGCTTCGTACGGACTGTCGATCCCGGTGAACGACATGATCTCGCCGCGGCGGGCCTTCTTGTAGAGCCCCTTCGGATCGCGCGACTCGCAGACGTCGAGCGGCGCCTTCACGTACGCCTCGAGGAAGGGCAGTGGTCCGTTGCGGTCGTTCTGGTGGGCGCGGCGCGCGGCATCGCGGTCCGCCTGCAACGGGGAGATGGCGCTCACGAGGACGACGATCCCCGCGTCGGCGAAGAGATGGCTCACTTCGCCGAGCCGGCGCACGTTCTCGGTGCGATCGCGGTCGGAGAAGCCGAGGTCGGCGTTGAGGCCGGTGCGCAGGTTGTCGCCGTCGAGCCGGTAGCAGGGCACGCGGGCGATCAGGAGTTCCTTCTCGAGCGCCGCGGCGATCGTCGACTTCCCCGAGCCCGAGAGCCCGGTAAACCAGATCGTCGCGCCGCGCATGTTGAGCGCGCGGGCGCGGTCCTCGCGCGTCACGATCCCGCCGTGCCAGTGGATGTTCGTAGCGCCCATGAGAAGTGAAAGAGGAGTGCTGCGCTCAGACGACGCCGAGATCCTTCACGGTGAAGAGGGCGTCGAACGCGATGCCTTCCTTCGTGATGTTCTCGCGGGCGCCCTCGAGGCGATCGATCGTCGCGATGATCGTGGTCACGTCGGCGCCGGCGTCGCGCAGCACCTTCGCCGCCTCGAGCGCTTGGCCCCCGGTCGTCGCGACGTCCTCGACGATCACGATCGTGTCGCCCTTTTCGAGCTTGCCTTCGAGCTGCTTCGCGGTGCCGTAGTCCTTCTTCTGGTTGCGCACGAAGACGCACGGCAGGCCGCTCGCCATCGCCGCGCTCGACACGAGCGGAATGCCGCCGAGTTCGGCGCCGGCGAGCCGCACGGTGCCCTTCGGCAGTCGCGCCGCGAACATGCGGCCGAGTTCCGCAAGCACCTTCGGCTGCGTGGAGAAGAGGTACTTGTCGAGGTAGTAGTTGCTCGTCTTGCCGCTGCGCAGCGTGAAGGTGCCGCGCAGGAGCGCCACGGACGCGATCTCGCGGGCTACGTCGTCTCTCGTCATTGCGTCAGAGCCTCTCGTCGTTGCAGGCGTCGTTGCCGGCATGTCTTCGTCACGCCGTGCCGACGCGCACCTTCATGTTGTCGATCACGTTCATGAAGTTGATGTACGCGTCGTACGGACTGTCGTAGGGGGAGAAGTACTTGTGGACGTCGCCGTCCGACCAGTACTTCGTGCACATGTAGTAGAGGTGATCGCTCGTCGTCAGCTTGCGCCAATCCTCGAGGATGTAGGGGTCGCCCTCGCGGTGCTTCGCCTTCACCGGGCCTTCGAGCTTGTAGAGCTCCGCGGCCGCGTTGTCCTGGATCGGATTGCCGAGCCACGCGGTCAGGTCGCGCTCGGTGTCGGCCCACGAGATGAAGCGATCGACCGAGTATTCGCCGACGGGCTGATAGCAGTCGACGAGCTGGCCCGGCGTGAGGAAGTCGTTGTGGCCGGGGTTCGTGTCGTAGATCCAGCCGGGCAGCGCGTCGAGGAACTCGAAGATCCCCGTGTCGGCCCACTGGTGCTCGCCGAACGTCTCGTAGTCCATGAAGAGGTTGCAGCAGTAGCCGTCGCCGTTGATCTGGTTCACCCAGCCGGCGAACTTCTCGGCGGTCAGCGGCCACTCCTTCCACCCGCGGTTCGAGAAGCGGAACGCGATGTCGTCGGAGAGGCGGAAGTTCTTGAGGAGAAGCTTCAGCGGCCGCTCGGAAAGCTCTTCGGGCTGATTGTCGATGCGCGGCGGCACGTACACGTAGTTCGGCGAGCGATAGCCGAGCAGGCGATCGACGCCCTCGCACAGGATCGCCCGATGCTTGCCCTTGCGGGCCATGTGCGCGGCGAGCTCGTTCGAGTAGATCAGCTCCGTGTTGCGGAAGACCGTCGGCGTGACGCCGAACGTCTCGCGGATCAGGTTCTCGTGGTTCGCGACCTGCTCGTCGAACTCCGCCTTCGAGAAGAGGAAGGACAGCGAGTGGTGCGTCGTCTCGTTGATGAATTCGCACGCGCCGGTCTGCGCGAGCGCCTTGAACATGTCGATGACGTCGGGCGCCCACATGCGCATCTGCTCGATGCACACGCCGCTGATCGAGTACGAGACGCGGAAGCGCCCTTCATGGCGCCTCACGAGATCAAGGATCTTCGCGGTGGTCGGGCGATAGCACTTGTCCGCGACCTTCCGGCAGATCGCTTCGTTCGCTTCGTTGTCGAAGTAGAACGGATCCGTCGCGAACACCGAGTAGCGCCGCAGCCGGTAGGGCTGATGCACCTGGAAGTAGAAGCAGACGGAAGACATGGAGAGGATTCAGGATTCAGGAGTGAGGAGTCAGTGAACGACCGCTGCGGAGCCTAGCAGCGCAGTCGAAAGTCGGTGGGAGGGTTGGTACCCCTGACTCCTGACTCCTGAATCCTGACTCCTTTCGACTTCAGACGCCGTAATACTCCCGATACCACTCCACGAACCGCTTCACGCCGACCTCGACGGGCGTGTTCGGTCGGTAGCCCACGTCGTCGGCGAGCGCCTGCACGTCGGCGCTCGTGTCGGGCACGTCGCCGGGCTGGAGCGGGAGCAGATTCATCTCGGCCTTGCGTCCAAGTTCCTTCTCGAGGACCTCGATGTAGCGCAGCAGCTGGACGGGATTCCCGTTGCCGATGTTGTAGACGCGCCAGGGCGCACTCGACGTTGCAGGATCGGGCTTCGCGCCGGTCCACTTCGGATTCGGCGTTGCAGCTCGATCCATCGCCCGCACCACGCCTTCGACGATGTCGTCGACGTACGTGAAGTCGCGGGTGTGCTTGCCGTGGTTGAAGACGTCGATCGGCTTGCCCGCGAGGATGTTCTTCGCGAAGAGGAAGAGCGCCATGTCGGGCCGACCCCACGGGCCGTAGACCGTGAAGAACCGAAGGCCCGTCGTCGGCAGCTTGAAGAGATTGCTGTACGAGTGCGCGACGAGCTCATTGGCCTTCTTCGTCGCCGCGTAAAGCGTGAGCGGGTGATCGACGTTGTCGTGCACCGAGAAGGGCATCTTCGTGTTGCCGCCGTAGACGCTCGACGTGCTCGCGTAGACGAGGTGCTCGCAGCCGTTGTGGCGGCAGCCCTCGATGATGTTCTGGAAGCCGACGACGTTCGCCACGATGTACGCGTCGGGATTCGTGATCGAGTAGCGCACGCCGGCCTGGGCCGCGAGGTGCACCACGCGCGGGAACTTCCACTTCGCGAAGAGCGCCTCGACGGTCGGCTTGTGCGCGATGTCGCCGCGCACGAGATGGAAGCCCTTCCGCGGCGTGAGGCGCGCGAGGCGCGCTTCCTTCAGCGTCGGGTCGTAGTAGTCGTTGACGTTGTCGAGCGCGACGACTTCGTCGCCGCGATCAAGCAGTTTGTGGGCGACGTGAGAGCCGATGAATCCGGCGGCGCCGGTGACGAGGAAGGCCATGGGAGGTGTTCGCGTGGCGGAGGGAGGAAGTGGCAGTCCGTACGTTACTGCCTTGCTTGATCATCGACAGGAGAACCCCGCGGGATGAACGGCACGGGTGAGCACGGATCGGAGGGGAAGACGGTTCACGCGGCGACACGGTGAACGCGGAGAAGGCGGGAGAGCAGCTCACGCGGAGATTGTCCGTTCGATGTCAAGTCTCGTTCGATCGGAGATCTCGCTGCGCGGCGGATGCGATCTGAGTTTCAAGGACCGGCCTGCTCCGCTCCGGCGGGGAATCGTATGGTCGACGTACGGTCGACGCCGGC
>JAEUIT010000085.1 GCA_016795035.1 Phycisphaerae bacterium
GCAGCGGGAGACGCAGTGGCAGACGCAGGGCTTCGCGGGATCGATGATGTTCCGCCTGGGTGTGGCCATGGGCGGGCGGGATCATCAGGGCAAAAGCGGGGTGTGCCGGAAAGTGCTGCGCTTTTTCGGTGCGCGGGAATTCTGCGGGGGTGCAGCGCCGTGGTGTGGCCACGCGCGCGATCCAGCGCAGCGGTGTGGTCACGTTCGGTTCCTTGATCGCGCAGGGGTGTGGCCACGTTCAGTCCCGAGCGCGCACGGGTGTGGCCATAGCGTGAGGTGGCGACGTGGCTACAGCCTGGGGTGCGGCGCGGTGGTATGGCCAATGCCCCGCGGTCCCAACCGCGCGCAGGGGTGTGGCCAGGGTCGGGAGGGGTCCGCGCAGGGGTGTGGCCAGGAGTCGGAAGGCGCCCGCCCCCACCGCACCGCCTTCTCCCGCTTGACGGAGCCGGCCCCATCAGGCATCTGGCGGCCCACCCGCCCACCCACCCGGCCGCACGCACGCACCCACGCACGCCGCAACGTCCCTGTCCATGCCGCACGCCCCAACTCCTCTCGCCCTCGTCGCCACCGCCGTCGCCCTCGCCTCCCACACGGCCTTCGCATCCGAGCCCCCGCCTCGCTCCCTTTCGGCCGAGAACACCATCCACGCGGCCTCCGCTCCTGCTGTCACATACCGCCTCACCCTCGAAACCCCCGCAGACGCCCCGCCGCGCGTCGCCGTGACGCTGCGATTCGCCGCCGATCCCGACGGCCGCACCACGCTCGCCCTCGAGCCTTCCTGGGGCGGCTTCGACAACGACGGCCGCGACGTCTCGGATCTCGTCGTTGCAGGCGCCGACGGCACGCCGCTTGCGGCCACGCGCAGCGAGCCGTGGGCGTGGGAGCTCGCGGCGCCGGCCGGCCAAGAACTAACAGCGCGCTACATCATCGCCCCCACCTCCGCCCCGACCGACGTCCCGAACGGCAACGACTACCGCACCCGCCTCACCGACTCGCTCTTCCAGTCGATCGGCCACTTCAGTCTCCTCATGCCCGAACATGTCGCGGACGAGAAAGCCTCCCGATTCTCGATCGACTTCGACGGCTTCGATCGCGCGGGCTGGAGCGTCCTGAGCTCGTGGGGTCCAGGCAACGGCCCGTTCGATCGTGAGCTCGGCTCGTCGGAGTTTCGCCACACGATGATCCTCGCCGCGAAGACCGAGGCCGCCCGCATGCACCGGCGGCGAGTGATGGATCGCGAGATCGGCTTCGCGATCGTGGGAAGCGACTGGGGCTTCACCGACGATGCCTTCATCGATCTCGCCACGCGGATCATCGCGCTCGAGCGCGACTTCTTCGACGACCACACCGACCCGTGGTTCCTCGTCACCGTCACGCCCGAAGGCGGCCGCGCCACGCAAAACTCCTTCAGCCTCGGCGGCACCGGACTCCTCGACTGCTTCGCGCTGTACTGCAACACAGGCCTCAGCCTCGACGCCGGCTCGCCGTTTCTCGCGCAGGTGAAATTCCTCCTGGCGCACGAGTACTTCCACACCTGGAACGGCACGAAGATGCGACCGACCGACGGAAGCGAGAAGGACGGCGGATTCGGCGTGATGTGGTTCTCGGAGGGCTTCACGAACTTCTACGCGCGGGCGCTCCTTCATCGCGCCGGCCTCATCGACGACGCGGCATTCGCGGAGAAGCTCAACGAGGCGCTCGCCGGCTACGACGCGAATCCCTTCCGCAACGCGGAGAATGCGACGATCAAGTCGAAGTTCTGGACCGACCCGAACGTCGGCCAGCTGCCGTATCAGCGGGGCGATCTCGCGGCGGTCGTCATCGACGCGAAGATCCGGGAGAAGTCCGGCGGCGCGCGCAGCCTCGACCACGTGATGCGCGACCTCGTCGCCAAGGCCGCGTCCGATCCCGACATGCATGCGACGGCGATTCTCGACGCGCTCGCCGCCGAGGTCGACGCCGATACCGCCGCGTGGCTGCGCCCGGTCCTCATCGACGGGAAGGACGTGCCCCTGCCGACGTCGCTCGAGCGTCCGAAGCTTCGGCTTGTCGCGAAGCGTGTCCAGACCTTCGATCCAGGCCTCGATCGCGAGGCGAGCATGAAGAGCGGCGAGGTCACCGGGGTGCGCGACGGCGGTGCGGCGCATCGCGCGGGTTTGCGCAACGGGCAGAGGCTGCGCGCGTTCACGATCGCGCCGGGCGCCGATCGGACGACGCCGCCGCGTGCGAAGGTCGAGATCGACGCCGACGGCGCGCCGCGCACCATCGAGTACGACGCGATCAGCGAGCCCAAGGACGTTCGTGCGTACGAGCCGGCCTGACGCACGGACCGTTCATGACGGGCGCGCCACGGGTAACGGCGCAAGATCGGGCTCGACGAATCGCTCCTTCGCCTCCCATGAGGCGAGGCGCTCGCGCGAATAGAAGAGCCGCATGATGTGGCGGTTCGTCAGCTGCGTGTGGCAATCGAGAAACGCGTCGGCATTCACGTCCGTT
>JAEUIT010000067.1 GCA_016795035.1 Phycisphaerae bacterium
ACGCTCCACGGGGCCCCCGGGCGCCCCCCCGCCCACCCCCCCCCCCCACGACCTAGGCCCACCCACGAGACCCTTCAGTCCGACCGCAGCCCGTTTCCCGCCGTCGCTAGGAGCAGCGACCGCGACGGAACGACTGCGGTCGGTCTATTTTCCGGCGCGTCACGGTCGAGGTCGCAACTCACCATTCGCCGCTCGGCGGCCGCGGCAACGTCGAGTCCCGATCGAACGTCGGCCGTTCGGAGGCGTCGTCGCCGTAGAAGCGCTCGAACTCCTCCCACTGCTCGTCGGTTTCGGCGATGCAGAGGTCGATGAACTCGCGCGCGTTGCCGTCGGGCGGAAGGTCGCGCACCTCCTCGTTCAGGATCTCCCGCTCGAGACGCTCATACAGCCGACGGTCGCTCAGGTGATTGGTGTGAAGCAGATAGATGTGCAGCCGACCGAGCATCTCGACGATCTCGCGCAGCTTGATCGCGATCTCGTCGTCGGCGAGCGACGCCGCCGGCGGCACCTCCACCCCGAGCGCCTCAAGCTGCCGCCGATTCGTGGTCATCGGCGCCAACTCGAAGTCGTACACCATCGACCAGAACGCTCGCTCCGCAGGTTGCCCCCGCCCGCGGGCGTCGTCCTGGAGTTTCGCGATCGCCTCGTCGCGCCGGCGCCGCTTCTCCTTGACGATCTCCTCGAATGTGCTGCCGGGTCCTCGGCTCGGGGCCGCTCCGGCCTCCTTCGCCACGTCATCTTGTTCCGCCGCAGCCGTCATGGCCGCCTCCCGTTTCGCGAACCCCCTCGCGACGGGCGTACTTATACGACGAAAAACGAGGCACCCCGAAAAGCACTGCGCTTTTTCGGTGCGCGGAATTTTCAGCCGCCCACGCTCGCGGCCGACCGCACGACGACCACCCCTTCCCCGACCTCGCTGCGACATGCAACGCGGAGATGCTCGCCGGGCAGGAGCGTGACGAAGCCGAGCGTCGGCTCGCAGCGATCGTCGATGCAGACGTCGCGCGAGAGCCCGCGCGAGGACAGTTCCACATGCGATGCATCGATGCGACGCGCGTCGAGGCGGGGCAGCGCGAAGGCGAAGTCGCGGTCATGCACGTAGGTCCACGTCGCGCGTCGCGCGAGGTCGCCGTCCGGCATGTCGACCACGAGCACCGTCGACGCACGGTCGCGCGGCGAGACGAGCTCGGGAGGTAGGGCCGCGCGGGCCACCCAGGGAGACTCGTCGGTGAGCGCGAGCCATCGGTCGGCGAGCGTCTCTCCGGCTGCATCGACGAGCCGGGCACGCACGCGGTTCTCGCGCCGCAGCCCTCTCTCCGTTGCCGCTCGCACGATCGCGACGGAACCCGGCACCATCGGCGCGGCGACGTCCGCGGGCAGGATCGCGATCGCCTCCCCTGCACAGGCGCGAGCGACGGCGAAATAGGAGGGCTTCGCGCGGGCGTTCACGTCGAGCACCGACCACGAGTGGCCCGTCCAGACGTCGTTCAGTTGCCAGAAGAGACTCCCCATGCAACGCGGAGCGTTCGCGCGCATCCACAGGATCGCGATCTCGTACGCGCGGGCCTGCAGGAGCTGCGCCGCGAACGCCCACTGGTCGAGCGAACGCGGCTCGCGGAAGCGCTCGGCGAGGAACGGCGCATACTGGAACGCATCGCCGCCCCACGCGCGCTGGCGCAACGCCAACTCCGCGTTGCCGATCTCCCGTTCGGCGGGCGCGAGAAGGTCGTGCAACGACGAGATCGTCGGCGGACTCTGATGCCCGAACTCGCTGCAGAAGCGCGGGACGATCGTGCGGTACGCCTCGATCTTCGCGTCCCATGTGTGGCGATCGCCGTGGTCGGGATCGTTGGGATGGATGTCCATCGATCCCGAGTACGGGCTCTCCGCCCAATACGGTCGCGTCGGATCGAGCTCGCGCGTCACGCGCGGAAGGAGCTCGAGCCAGAAGCCCTTGCCCCACGTCTGTCCCGGACGCAGCCGATCCTTCCACCCCCAACTCCACCACGCGAGGATGTCCTCGTTGCCGCCGCACCAGAGGGCAACGCACGCATGCGACGAGAGCCGCGCGACCTGATGCCGCGCCTCGCGCTCGACGAGCTCTGCGTACGGGGCCTCCTCGGGATACGTCGCGCACGCGAACATGAAGTCCTGCCACACGAGGATGCCGAGCTCGTCGCAGCGGTCGTAGAAGGCGTCGGTCTCGTAGATGCCGCCGCCCCACACGCGCAGCATGTTCAGGTTCGCGTCAGCCGCGAGGCGTTCGAGCCGATCGGCCGCCGCGGCGCTCGCCCGCGGCAACGGGGTGCGCGGGACCCAGTTCGCGCCCCGGCACCAGACTTCCGCCCCGTTGACCTCGACGGCGAAGCGCGAGCCGTGCGCGTCGGGTTCGGTGCGAAGCGCCGTCGTGCGCAGGCCGATGCGGCGCTCGGCCGGCTCGCTGCATCCGTCGGCTGCAACGTGGAGTCGATAGAGCGGCTGCTCCCCCATCCCGCGCGGCCACCAGCGCCGCGGCCGCGGGACGTCGAGCCGCACGAGCGCGCGGCCGTGCTCGTCAATCGGCCCCGAACCGACGATCTCGCCTCCGTGCGGGTCGGCAAGGGTTGCCCGCACCTCGCCGCGATCAACATGCGAGCACGTGACGTGCACCTCGACGGACGCCATCTCCTCGTTGCAGCGGACGACGAGCGGGCGAACCTCCGCGATGCGTCCGCCGTCGTAGCACTCGACGCGGGCGCCGCCGAGACCGACGCTCGCGGCCTTCGGCCCCCAATCCCAGCCGAAGTTCGCGGCGCACTTCCGCAGGAACGAGAACGGCGTCCAGTCGCCGTTGACGGGGCGCGATCCGCACCGTCGCTCGAGCTCCTCGACCGCCGAGACCGGTCCGCGAAGCCGCACGTCGATCGTGTTCACGCCCTCGACGAGGAACGCCCGCGCCGACACCCGCACCGGCACGAACTCGTTCGCCACAGCTGCAACGCGGACGCCGTTCACGAGCACGTCGCCCAACGTGTCGATCCAGTCGAACGCGAGGTCGAGCCGCGCGCACGCGAAGTCCGCCTCACGGAGGCGAAACCACGCGGAAAAGCACCAGTCCGTGCGGCCGATCCATTGCTGCGCGTCTTCGCCGCCCGGAGCGTCGATCGGCGGGATGACGCCTGCAACGACGAGCGCCTCGTGCGCGTATCCGCCGCGCCCGAGATCGAACGTCGCCTCGCGCACGCGCGACGGACACTCGACGGCGTCGCCGATCGGACGCACCGTCCAGCCTTCGATCGGAATGCGCCTCATCGCCGGTCGTCCTCCGAGCGCACGGTGCCGTCATCGCGCACGTCGGCGGCGTAGCGGTTGAGGTGGGCGTACATGCGAGCCAGATCGCAGAAGCCGCCGATCGAGAACCATGCGACGATCACGACGCCCGTGCCGAAGATGAGCCAGACGTACGCGTGCCAGAAGGCCGTCCACGTCTCCTTCGAGATGCCGCCGGTGAGCGCGACGGCCGTGCCCACGAGGAGGACGACCGTCCAGAAGAGCGGCCACGACACCGTGACCCATGTGATCCACGTGTCGACGCGCGAGTACTCGCGGGTGAAGCCGAGCGCTCGCATCCACCGAGGCGGCCCGCTCGAGCCGTCGCGGCTCTCCTCGCGGAAGTCGCGCTCGCTCGGCGGCAGGAGCTCGCGATACCGCCCGCGGAAGAGCAGACGGTCGAGATCGAAGTTCACGCGGCGGCCGAGGAGCGACACGCTCACGTACACCGCGATCGACGACAGCGCCGCGATGAATCCGAGCACCTGTCCCGTGAGCCAACCGTTGTGATGGATCGCGAGCGTGAAGCGACCGAACGGCTCGAGAAGCGAGCCCGTCATCGACTCGAACCACACGCGGGCGCCGGTGTCCTTCGCGAAGATGCCGTACAGCGAGAGGACGATGCCGGTGATCATCGCGGACCACGCGGCGGCCGTGGAGCCGCGCCGCCAATAGAGACCGCCGATGATCACGCTGCCCGCGCCTGCAACGAAGACGCTCGCGGTGATCGCCGCCCACATCGCCACGTACTGGCTCGGCCGATAGAGAAGCCCGAACACGAACGCGAACGCGGCGATCGCGAGCACCGACGCCTTCAGGAGGAAGAGATGCAGCCGCGGCGCCATCAACCGGTCGCCGACGAGCTTCTGCCGGATGGGCATCACCACGTCCTGCACGAGGATCGAGCCCCAGGAGTGCAGATAGGAGTTGTCGACGGCGAGATACGCGCAGTAGAGCGCCGCGACCATGAGCCCGCGCACGCCGACCGGAAGCATGTACGACAGCGCGAGCGGAACGCGCTGCTCGGCGCGGTATTCCTTCACGTCGATCGCGCCGAGCGCCGCGTTCACGTCGGCGGCGCGCGTCGCGAACTCCGGGTGCTCGAGGAAGGTCCGCACCGCGATCGGCGCGACGAGCGCGACGAGGAGCAGCACCCGCCAGCGCCACCCTTCGAGCACGTTGGCCATCTTCGACTCGTGCGGCGTGAGCGCGGCGGCGTTGTAGCCGGCGCCCCCCTGCCACGCCTTCATCGTGTACATGATGACGAAGGCGCTGATCAGCCAGTACCAGATGTTGAACTGCTGCTCGGCCCCGATGTCGAGCGGGTCGACGAGCGACTTCCCGGCGGGTTGCGCGAGCAGCACCGTCTCCATCCGCCACCAGCCGACGCTCGCGAGGAGATAGGCGATCACGACGAGAAACGCGATGTTCGACACGACCCCCTGAAGGAAGTCGGTGATCATCACGGTGACCTGGCCGCCGAGATAGACGAACGTGACAGCGGAGGCGAGCAGGAGCGCCATCACCACCGGAAACGTGGAGATCGTCTCGCCGAAGAGCGGGAAGTTCGGCGGCAGCCCGCAGAGGGCGATGAGCACGCGTGCGGTGACGGCCGGAAAGATCGCGTAATTGAGGACGCCCGAGAGGAACGCGACGATGCCGCAGAAGATGCGGAAGCCGCGGCTGTAGCGGGCCTCGAGGAATTGCGCGAGCGTGAGGGCGCGCGTCTCGCGGAATCGGTACAGCACCCAGCCCGTGAGCGCGATCACGATCATCACGGGGTTCTCGAGGAAGCCCCACCAGATGCTCGTAAATCCGGCGTCGTAGTACTGCTGGAAGAACCAGACGAGCGTGATCACGCCGACCTGCGAGCTCGCGTGCGAGACGCAGAGGAGGTAGCGGCCGGCGCAGCGATTCCCGGCGAGGAAGCCCGCGACCGATCGGCCGTACCGACGGCTATGGATGCCGACGGCGAGGAACGCCGCAAAGAGCACCAAGGGGATCAGCCAGTCGATCCCCGACATCGCGTTGCCTTCAGGCATCGGCAACTCGCAGCGTGACGATCTGGAACGGCCGCACCCGGAAGGTCGTTTCGCCGCGCTCGGCGTCGTGCACGAACGCGCTCGGCGCCAACTCGTCGGTGAGGCGCATCGGACGCTCGAGCAGGTCCGTCGCGGTCACCGCGCCAGTGCCCTCGGCCCACCGGATCGCGACCTCGCCGCGGCCGCCGCGCGTCTCGACGATGCGGAGGATCCGGCCCTTGCCGTCCTCGCTCGCCTTCCACGCCGCGACCTGCATGAAGCAGTGGTTCGGAGCCTCGATGCGGAAGGGAGCGCCTGCAACGCGGACCCCGCATCGCTCCGGCGCCGCACGCTTGCGCGCGGGAACCGCGATCGCACGCAGCGGTTCGCGCAGCGCTTCGGCCTCGGCGTCGACGCCGGCGCCTCGCCAATCGCCGTCGTGCAGCATCACGGCGTAGGTGAAGACGTGCTCGTCGCGATCGGCCGCGCGATCGGGGAAGGACGGCGAGCGCAGGAGCGAGAGCCCGAGCACGTTGTTCAGCGCGCTGCGCCCGTACTTGCCGTCGTCGAGGATCGCGACGCCGAAGCCCGGCTCGCTCAGGTCCATCCACGCGTGCCCGGGCACTTCGTAGCGCGCCTCTTCCCACGACGTGTTGCGGTGCGTCGGCCGCTCGATCGCGCCGAACTGCGTCCCGAACGTCGCGTACGGCGCCCGCACATCGCACGGGAAGAGCACCCGCAGGAGCGTGCGCTCCTCGTCCCAGCGCACCTCGGTGCGGATCTCGAGGTGCTTGGTGCCGGCGTCGAGGCGATAGGTCTGGAAGAGCTCGCTGCGACGGCCGACTCGTCGTTGCACGCGCACCTCGGCGCGGAGCGGGTCTTCGCAGACGACCGAGATCTCGGCGGGCGTCGTCACGAGCGACTCGCGGTCCATGTAGTCGCGGTCGATGTCCCAGGCCTCCCAACGTCGCGGCTGATCGTCGTAGAGCGCGAGCTGGTTCAGCGGCTGCAGCTCTCCGTTGCGAAGCCGAGCGTTCGCGACGCGGTCGAGACCGTGCACGCGCAGCTCGCCGATGCGGCCCGCGGCGTCGATCGTGGCCTCGAGCCACTCGTTCCGGATGCGCACGGTCGGCCCCTTCCCGCGCTCGACGTGCACGCGGCGAGGCGTTTCGCCGCGGCGCGCGTCGATGACCGTGTAGCCCATCGCGGGAATCGCGTCGGCTTCGACGAGCCGACCGTCGACGCTCACGATGCCGCTGCGCACCGTCGACGCGGGATTGCGCACGAGCACCGGCTGCTCACAGTCGCTCGCGGCCACGCTCTTCACGAGCGCGCGCTCGAGGCGCGTGCGCTCGGCCATCGCGAGATCGGCGACCTGCGCGTGCTGTTGGCGGGCGTCGTCATAGACCGCACCGATCGACGAGCCGGGCAGGATGTCATGGAACTGGTTGAGGAGGACGAGCTTCCACGCGCCGTCGAGCCGTTCGCGCACGGCGCGGCGCTCCGCAGCGGGCACCTGCAACGACGAGCTCAGCGCCTCGACGTCGCGAAGCAGGCTCTCGGCGAGCCGATTCTGACGCTTGATCCACGCCTGGCTCGTGTACGTGCCGCGATGCAGCTCGAGATAGAGCTCGCCGTCCCACGTCGCAAGGTCGCGATCGGCGCGCATGAGGTCGCGCACCGCGTGCAGCTGTCCGGCGAAGCGGTCGACGCGGTCCCAGACGACTTTCGGCAGCCCCTCGCACGATCCGAGCGTCGAGGCGCGGTACACCTGTTCCGCGGTCGGGCCGCCGCCGCCGTCGCCGAAGCCGAACGGTTGCAGCCAGAGCGGAATCGACGATCCGACGAACGACGCGCCGTCCTGCGTGACGAGGTTCTTCTCGCCATACAGCAGGTCCGCGGGCTCGATCGACGAGTTGTAGTTGTGGCCCGGCGTCAGGTGGCTCAGGATCTCGGTGCCGTCGAGCCCGCGCCACCGGAAAGTGACGTGCGGGAATCGGTTCGACTCGCACCAGCTCATCTTGTTGGTGATGAAGGTGTCAAGGCCGGCGAGCCGCCCGATCTGCGGGAGACACGCGGGGAACCCGAACGTGTCGGGCAAGTAGAGGAATCTCTGCGTTGCAGCCGCGCCGAACCGTTCCGACCAGTAGCGCGTTCCGTGAAGGATCTGCCGGATGAAGCTCTCGCCCGAGGGGCAGGTGCAGTCCGGCTCGATCCACATCGCGCCGGCGGTCTCCCAGCGACCTTCCTTCACGCGCTTCGCGATCTGCGCGAAGAGTTTCGGCGCGTCTTCCTCGATCCAGGCGTACTGCTGCGCCTGGCTGCAGACGAACCGGAAGTCGGGGAACCGCTCCATCAGCCGCAGCACGTTCGCGAACGTGCGGATGCACTTTCTCCGCGTTTCAGCCAGCGGCCAGAGCCACGCCGTGTCGATGTGCGCGTGACCGACGGCGACGCAGGTCGTGCGCGTCGACGGGCCGGCGCCCACGACGAGCCGGGCGAGCGAGTCCATCGAGCGACGCATCCCGCCGCGGGGATTCGCGCGATCGATCGACGCCATGATCCGCCGCATGCCTTCGCGGATCGCGACCGCGCGGGCACCTTCCTGCGGCAGCGCGAGCAGCGTCTTCCGCAGGTTCGTCCAGGTCTCGACGAACTGCCACGCCTCCTCGTCGAGGACGACGAGCTCCGCGGATTCGAGCCGACCCGGCTCGCGTTCCTTCCAGCGCGCGTGCAGCTCCGCGTGATCCCACCAGAAGGTCGAGATGCCTAACGGAAGATTGCACGCGGCCTCGATGAGGAGGTCGATCTTCTCGTTTCCCTTCGACTTCTCGAGGATGGGGGTGAGATCGCGATAGGGGTCAAACCCCTGCTTCGGCTCGTCACCGTCCCACAGCGTCGCCTCGGTGCCGCTCGAGAAGCGGAGCCACACGCGTTGGCCCTTGCAGGCGCTGTCGACGCGCCCGACGAGTCGAAACCACGCCGTCGACCACACGGGCCCCCAGCGGTGCCCGAGCGGCACATCGCGGAAACGTCCCTGTCGACGCGCCTGCGCGGCGTCGCGCCGCCGTTCGGCAGCGTTCTCAGGGGATGCGTCCGAGTCGCGCGGCTGCCATATCGCAGCCTGAAGGGGAATTCGGACGATTGGTATGGAAGGACGGAGAACGTCGTCAGCGAACGTCTCGAAACCGAGGGCCGAATACTGCAGAGGCGGCAGCACGCGGGGGAGTGTACGGACCGCGGCAATTTGCGCTCGCTTTGATCAATGGGGCTGACGGCAACCGATGCCCGCGAGCATCTCTTGGGCGTCCTTCGAACGCGACCCCTGACCTTCTTATGACGGTGCCGAACAACGACCAACACCTTCTGGCCGCCGCCTGCGCCGGCGACTCGAGAGCGTTGGCGACCCTGTGGGAGCGGCACCGCCGATGGGTGGCGGCCGTTCTCCTCCTCCATAAACCCCGGCAGGCGGAGGTCGACGACCTGCTTCAGGACGTGGCGGCGACCCTGGTCGCCAAGGTCGGCACCCTCCGCGATCCGGAGACCTTCCCGGGTTGGCTCCGCAGCGTGGCGATAAACGCCGCCCGCATGGCCGCCCGCGGGACAAGGCGCCGGAACGCCGCCGTCGAACGATTCGGACGAGAGGAGTCGCCGAAGGACGAGGCCGCCGCGCCGACCGCGACGCCCGAAGGCGCCGCCGAGCGGCTCCGAGCCCGGCTCGCGGCCCTGCCCGCCGCCTACGCCGAGCCCCTCCTCCTTCGCCTCGTGCACGACATGCCGTACGCCCAGATCGCCCAAGTCCTCGACCTTCCGGAAACGACGGTCGAGAACCGGATCGTCCGGGGCCGCCGGCTCCTCCGCGACCAAGTCGCCGCCGACGCGGAACTGAACGACCGATACGACCCCGACGCCAGCAGCAACGACGAGTGACGCCATGACCGAACACCGCATCGATGTCCTGATCAGCCGCATCGTCGACCGCGTCGAGACGCCCGCCGAATGGCTCGAGTTCCGCGCGATCGGGACCACCGACTCGACCGTGTGGGAGATGCTCGCCGAGGCGCAGCGCGACCACGAGAAGCTTTCGGCGCTGGCCCGCGAGGCCGTCTCGTTCGCCGATCGGGTCGCGCTTCCTGCCGGCCCGAATCTCCACGTTGCAGGCGACTCCACCCGTCGCCGCTCGTTCTGGTCGGGCGCTGGCTGGGCGGCCGCGGCGTCGCTCCTCCTGGCGTGGATCGCGACCGGCCGCATCGGAGTCACCCCTGCGGACCGCGTGCAGACCGCGGGCCCGGCGCTCGCCACCGCGTCGCCCGACGAGGCGTTCCAGCACTACGTGCAGCGCGGCATGGATTCCGGCGTCGTCGTCGGCGAGCTCGACAACAAGATCCTCCTCAACACGCAGCCGCTCGACAACGGCGCCTACGAAGTGATCTTCGTCCGCCAAGTCGTCGAGCGCCGCGAAGTGCCGACGATCGTGCAGTTCCGCGGCGTCGACGAAAGCGGAAAACCGCATCCTCACTTCATTCGCTCGACGGTTCGCGACGCGATGTGAATCTGTCGTCGCAACCCCGTCCGCACCCGACCAACACAACTCCACGTTTCAGCAGAACATTTCAGCGAGGCCCCCATGAACAGCAAGTCTCTCACCCTCCTTTCGCTTGTCGGTCCCGCCCTCATTGCCACGATGGCTGCGGCGCAGAACACGAACGTCACGGTCAACACCGGCGGCGGCACCGCAAAGGCGACCGCGACGTCGAAGGCGTCGTCGACCGGCGCGCAGAACCGCGAGTCGGAAACCGCCTCGACGATCAGCGTGAGCGAAGGCGACACCAAGGTGGAGATCACCTCGAAGGTGCGCACCTATCTCGATGCGGAAGGCAACGAGAAGCGCGACGAGACGAAGGAGACGCGAGTCTTCGTTGCAGGCAAGGAGATCCCGGCGAATCGCGTGCGCCAAGCGGGAGACGCGCTCCAGGTGCTTGACGAATCGGGCGCGGTGATCCGCACGATCAACGTTCCGAACATCAACGTGGGCGAGGAGGGGATCGCGGGCCTGCTCAAGGGCACGGGCTCGATGGCGGGCGGGAGCGCGAGCTCCAGCGCCTCGGGCCGATCCGGCGCGACCTCGCGTTCGGGCTCGACCGCGCGCTCCGGCCGCGCGGTCGGCGGCGTCGGACCGATCGCGGTTCGTCCGCTTGACGCGGCGCTCGTCACCGAATCCCCGAAGGTGATGCTCGGCATCACGATGGAACTGCCCGACACCGCGCTCGCGGATCACCTCCGCCTGAAGGCCGACGAGGTCACGATGGTCGGCACCGTCAACGCCGACACGCCGGCGGCGAAGGCGGGCCTTCAGAAGCACGACATCATCGTGTCGGTGGACGGCTCGAAGCCCGCGTCGCCGACGCGCCTCCGTGAAGTGCTCCGCGCGAAGGAGCCGGGGCAATCGCTCGGGCTCGGCGTCTTCTCCGGCGGCTCGCAGAAGGACGTGACCGTCACGCTCGAAGCCTACGACCCGACGAAGCTCGGCCTCTCCGCCGACGCGGGCCAGACGATGGTGTTCTCCTTCGACGAGAACGATCCGCTCACGTTTGTCCAAGGCAGCAACATCGACCCGGAGAAGCTGCGCAAGATGGTCGAACAGATGCAGCAGCGGATGGGCCGCGACGTCACCATCAACATCGACGAGCTCTTCGCGCCCGCCGATCCGGGCCAGCCAGGCGCCGCGCCGCGCGGCTTCTACCGGTTCCAGATTCCCGCCCAACCCACGCCGCCGGTGCCGCCTTCCGCCCCGTCGGGTGCGGCGGAAAGTGCCGAAGCGCGGGTGCGCGAGCTTGAGGCCCGCATCCAGTCGCTCACGGAGACGATCCGCCGCCTCGAGGAGAAGCTGAACGCGGCGTCGGGCGCTCCCGGCAAGGGCGCGTAACCGACCATCGCCTAGGACCGAACGAACGGCGCCCCACGAATTCGTGGGGCGCTCTTCGTTTTTGGGCCGATCGCACGTACAGTCGACCCGTCGACGGACCGACAAGGTCCGAAGGACTCCCCCGCCGTGCGTCGCCCCTCGCTCCTCCGCATCCTCGTCACCGCCGTCCTGATCCTCTGGACGCCGTGGTGCTTCTGCGGCCTGCGGGCGATGGCCGAAGCGCCGCGCGAGGAGCGTCCGGCTGCAACGACGTCCTGCTGCTCGCACTGCTGCGCGAGCGAGGACGACGGCACGCCCGCCGACGATTCGACTCCCGAAACCCCCTGCGCCCCCGGCGATCACTGCGGCGCCGCGTGCTGCCATCCGCGCACGCCCGCGCTCGTCCCGCCGACGACGCTCCCCTTCGACACGGTCGGCCTGACGTTCGCGTTCACCTTCGAGTGGCGCGAGCGACCGTTGGCTGCAACGTGGAACGACACCCGCACCTGGACCTGGCCGCCCGGCAGCGTCGGACGTGCGGTGCTTCTGCAGAGTTCGGTCCTTCGCACCTGAGCGAGCGCGCGTGACGCGTGGACGCGGCGGTGTCGCCGCGCCCGTCTGTCCCCGTTTCCTCAGGACATCGACCGATGACCGACCTCTCTCGCGCGGCGCGCTGCGCCGCCGGGGCGCTTCTCGTTGCCGCTGCCGGATGCGTCTCGACCGACCCCGCCGACGATCGCGCCGCCGCCTCGGCTGCGGCCACCGCGCGCCTCGGTTTCCCCGTGTCCCTCGCGGACGGCCCCGACTCCACCGAATCGGGCGCCGCACCGCTTTCCTCGGACGATGCGATTCGCATGGCGCTCGCCTCGAACCCGTCGCTGCGGCAGCGGCTCGCCGAGATAGACGCCGCCCGCGCGACGCTCGCACAGACGTCGACGCCCCCCAACCCGATGGTGGAGCTCATGCTCGCGCCGCCGGTCGGCGGGGCCGGCGGGACGGCGGTCTTCGCGGCGGTGACCCAGCAGATCGGCTGGCTGCTCCGGCGGCCCGCCGCGCTCGACGGCGACGAGGCCCGGCTGCGAGCTGCAACGCTGACCGCAGCCGACTCGGCGGTCGCGCTCGTCGCCGACGTCCGACTCGCATGGATCGACGTGCGTGCGGCTGAAGCGCAGTGCGAAGCCGCGGCACGCGGCCACGCCGCCGCCGAACGTGCGGCGCTCGCCACCCGCTCCCTCGCGGAGAGCGGCGCGGCGTCGGACGCGGATCGCGCCGCCGACGACGCGCTCGTCTCCGATGCGCGACGTGACGCGGCCCGCGCGGAGCGCGACCTGGCGACGGCCCGCGCGGCCTTCGCGGCCGCGGTCGGTCGCGCCGATCTCGCCCGCGCCTGGCGCACCGACGGCCGCTGGCCCGACCTTCCCGCGTCGCTCGACGAGGGCAACGCCGCGCCCGAGCTTCGTCTCGACGTACTCGCGAGCGAGTCGCTCGTCGTTGCAGCCGACGCCGACTGCGCCCGCGTCGGCGCCTCGCGGCTCGGCGACATCGCCTTGGGGCTCGCCTACGACCGCCAAAGCATGGACACCGCCGACGAGGCGACGCTCGGACCCACGCTCACCGTGGAAGTCCCGATCTTCGACCGCGGCGATGCCCGCATGGCCGAAGCGGTGGCGCGGCGGACGCAGGCGATCTGGGCCTGCCGCGAGGCACGGACGCGCGCGGCAGTCGAGGCGCGCGAAGCGGCCGAGATCTATGCCGCACTCACGCGCGCATGGCGCGACGGCTCGGAGCGGCGCGTGGCCCAGGTGCGGGCCGCGCACGCCGCGATCGTGGCCGAGCACGCCGCCGGACTCGCGAGCGCCCGCGACGTCGCCGCGCTCGAGATGCAACTCGTGGAGGCGGAGCGCGACGCCATCGACGACCGTCGCGAGGCGTCGATCGCGATGGTGCGATGGATGCGCTCGCGCGGTCCCGCCGAACGCCCGCAGCTCGCCGGAGGTGCGTCATGACGATTCCCATGCCGCGCCGGCGTCGTCTCACGCGCATCGGGGTTCCAGTCCTCGTGTTCGGCGGCGCCGCCGCAACGATCGCGTGGTCCGCGTGGCACACGCTGGTGCCCGCCCCGTTGGTCCGCACGACGCCCGTCGTCGTGCGCCTCGCGAGCCTCCCGGACGGGGCGGATGGCGCGCAGGCTGCAACGTCGAGCGCCGCCGCCGTGCAGGCGGCCGGCTGGATCGAGCCCGCGCCGTTCCCGATCGCCGTGCCGGCGCTCGCGGAAGGCGTGATCGAATCGATGACCGTGCTTGAGGGCGAGCGCGTCGAGCGCGGCGCCGTCATCGCCCGGCTCGTCACCGACGACGCGGACATCGCCGTCGCCAACGCGGCGGCCGAAGTGGCCGTGAAGGATGCCGCCGTCGCCGCGGCCCGCGCCGCGCGCGAGCGCGCCCGCGTCGAGCGCGACACGCTCGTCGAGGAGACCCGCGCGCTTGCCGTGGCGGAGTCGAAGGTGGCCGCGGCCGAAGCCGCGATCGCGCTCCTGGACGCCGACGCGCGCACGGCGCTTGCCACCGAGGTTGAGGCGTCCGACGCGCTGCGTCGGCTCGAAGGCGCACGCGCCGGCGGCGGAGTGTCGGAGGCCGACGTCGTCCGCGCCGCGAGCCGCGCGGAAGCGGCAAGGGCCGCGGTCGCGGCGCTTCCGGCGCGCCGCCGCATGCTCGACGCCGCGCTCGCCGAAGCGCAGGCCGACGCCCGGGCGGCGCGCACCGAGCGCGAACTCCTCGTTGCACGCACGGCGTCGCTCGCGGCGGCCGACGCGGCCCTCGCGGGCGCGATCGCCGAGCAGGAGATGGCCAACGCCCGCCGAGACGAAGCCTCGCTTCGTCGCCGGCGGATGGACGTGCGGGCGCCGGCGGACGGCGTGGTCCTCGCCCGCCTCGCGGCGCCCGGAATGCGCGTCGGCGGCGACGGCGACGCACCGGTGGCCCAGCTCTACGACCCCTCGTCGTTGCAGGTGCGTGCCGACGTCGCCAACGTCGACATCGGCCTCGTGGGCGTGGGCATGCCCGCGACGATCACCGTGGAGGCGTTGCCGAACCAGACGCTCACGGGCCGCGTCACGCGGATCGTCGGCCAGGCCGATCTCCAGAAGAACACGGTGCAGGTGAAGATCGCCATCGACGAGCCGCCGGCCACGCTCCGGCCCGACATGCTGTGCCGCGTGCGAATCGGCGGACCGGCGCAGGGCGGGCCGACGCAAGCCTCCCGCATGCGCCTCTTCGTGCCGAAGTCGCTTGTGCGCGACGGCGCCGTCGTCACGATCGGACCGGTCGATCGCGGTCTCGCGCGAGCTGCAACGCGGAAAGTCGAGGTCGGCGCCGACAGCGGCGAGTGGGTCGAGGTCGTCCACGGACTCGCCCCCGGCGATCTCCTCGTCGATCCGTCGATCGCCGATGGCGCGGCGGTGCGTGTCGAAAGCGAGGGGACCGATGCCGCCTGAACCCGGGTTCATCTCCTGCCGCCGGCTCTCGAAGCGCTATGCCCGCGGCGGCACCACGATCACGCCGCTCGCCGATCTCGATCTCGACATCGGGCGCGGCGACTTCGTCGCGCTCATGGGACCGTCGGGCTCGGGCAAGACCACGTTGCTCAACCTCCTCGGCGGCATCGATTCGCCGTCGGAAGGGACGCTCACCATCGGCGGAGCGCAGGTCAGCGCGATGAGCCGCAGCGCCCTCACGCGCTGGCGAGCGTCCAACGTCGGCTTCGTGTTTCAGCTGTATCACCTCGTGCCCGTCCTCAGCGCCTATGAGAACGTCGAGCTTCCGCTCCTCCTGCGTCCGCTCTCGCGCGGCGAGCGCCATCGCCGCGTGAGTGAAGCGCTCGAGCGCGTCGGCATCGCCGATCGCGCCGACCACTATCCCCGGCAGCTCTCGGGCGGCCAGGAGCAGCGGGTCGCGATCGCACGGGCGATCGTCGCGGATCCTCCGATCCTGCTCGCCGACGAGCCCACCGGCGACCTCGACCGCGAGAGCGCCGCCGCGGTGATGGCGCTGCTCGGAACGCTGAATCGCGAGCTCGGGAAGACGATCGTGATGGTCACGCACGATCCGCGCGTCGCCGAGCGGGCGCAGCGCACGCTGCATCTCGAGAAGGGCCGGCTCGTCGAGGAGGTGGCCGCGTGAGCGCGATCCTCCGCATGCTCCCGTTCGTGTGGCGGCAACTCTCGCGCCGTCCCGCGCGACTTCTCTTCACCGCGCTCGGCGTGGCCGTCGCCAGCTTCCTCGTCGTCGGTGTCGAGTCGGTCACGCGCGGCGTGCACGAGGCCACGCAGCGCGACGCGCTCGACACGCGCCTGATCGTCTACCGCGCGAATCGATTCTGCCCGGCCACCAGCCAGATCCCGCAGCACTACGAAAGCAGGATCGCGGCGATCTCGGGCGTCGAGCGCGTGGTGCCGATGAAGATCGTCGTCAACAACTGTCGCGCGTCGCTCGACGTCGTCACGTTCCGTGGCGTGCCCGACGACAAGCTCGAGGCCGCCACCGCACGGTCCTTCCGCGTCGTCGACGGCTCGCTCGACGAATGGCGCCGCCGAGGCGACGCCGCGGCGATCGGCGCGGCGCTCGCGGCGCGGCGCAACGTCAAGGTCGGCGACCGGTTCACGGCGGCGGGCGTGAGCGTCTACGTTGCAGCCATCGCCGAGAGCGACGAGCCGCAGGATCGGAACGTCGCGTACGTGCACTTGCCGTTCCTGCAGGAGACGGCGGCGCGCGGCGGCACGGGCGGCGTCGTCACGCAGTTTGCGGTCGACGTCCGTGATCCCGCCACCCTCGACACGATCGCCGCCGCCATCGACACCGAGTTCTCCCGCGATCCGTCGCCCACCGCGACCCGCGCCGAACGCGCGTTCGCGGCCCGCGCCGCCGCGGATCTCGTCCAAGTCGCGGGATTCGCGCGGTGGCTCGCGGTCGGCGCGCTCGTCGGCGTCTTCGCGCTCGTCGCCAATGCCGTCGCGCTCGCGCTCGCGGAACGGAGCCGGGAGATCGCGATCCTCCAGACGCTCGGATTCGGCCCGGCGCTCGTGACGCTCCTCGTCGTCGGCGAAGGCGCGCTCCTCGGCCTCGTCGGCGGCGCGGTCGGCGCCGGCGTCGGGTGGCTCGTCCTCTCGTACGGATCGTTCGCGCTCGCCACGGAAGGCGTGAGCGTCGAGTTCGACGCGAGCGCGACCGTGGCGCTCGTCGGCGTCGCCTGGGCGGTCGCGATCGGTGCGCTCGCGAGCGTGCTTCCGGCAATGCGGGCCGGCGTCCGTCCCATCGTCCACTCCCTGAGGAGCGCATGACGCGCCTGCCCTTCGACTACGCGGTGCGGAATCTCGGGCGCTCGCCGTTGCGGCTCGCGCTCGCGGTCGGGTCGTGCGCGCTCGCGACACTTCTCGTCGTTGCAGGCGTCGGCTTCGTGCGCGGCCTGGAGCGATCGCTCGGCGCGACCGGCCTTGCGCAGAACGTGATCCTGCTCGGCGCGGGGAGCGAGGAGAGCATCGAGCGCAGCGAGATCTCCCCGCAAGTCGCCACGCTCGCCGCAGGCTCGATCGACGGCGTGCGCTCGCTTCCTCCGGGCGACGACGGCGTCGCGTTCGTGTCGCCCGAGGTGCATGCCGCGCTGCCGGTGAACGGCCCGGACGCCGCGACCGCGGGCGACGGCCCGATCCTGATCCTCCGCGGCGTCACCCCCGCCGCCCATCTCGTGCACCCGCAGGTCCGAATCGTCGAGGGCCGCGCGCCCGAGCCCGGCGCCGACGAGACGATCCTCGGTGCGCACGCGCGCACCACGTTGCAGGCCGCGGGCATCGACGCATCCGTCGGGTCGTCGATCGCGCTCGGCCGCTCGACGTTGCAGGTCGTGGGTCACTTCGCGGCCCCCGGCACGGCGTTCGACGGGGAAGCGTGGGTTCCTCTCGCGGCGCTCAAGACGATCACGCAGCGAACCACCGACTCGTGCGTGGTGCTCTCGCTCGGGCCCGACGCCGACCCGAGCGACGTCGACGCGTTCGCCGCGACCCGCATCGATCTCGAGCTCGTCGCGATGCCCGAGACCGACTACTACGCGGCGCTCGGCCGATTCCTGGCGCCGATTCGCGCGCTCGTCCTCGCCACCAGCCTGATCGTCGCCTTCGGCGCCTTCCTCGGCGCGCTCGGCACGCTCGACGTCGCCTTCGCCTCGCGCATCCGCGAGATCGGCACGCTTCGCTCGATCGGATACGGCCGCATGTCCATCGTCCTCAGCTTTCTCCAGGAGTCGCTCCTCTTCGCGGCGACCGGCGCGCTCGTCGGATCGCTCGCGGCGCTCGCCGTCGTCGACGGCTTCGCGGTTCGGTCGTCGATGGGCACGTTTGCCGTCACGGTCGATGCGGTCGCGCTCCTCGTCGGCTTCGGCGTCGCCTTCGCGCTCGGCGTCGCCGGCGCGCTCATTCCCGCCTCTCGTTGTCTTCGTCGCGGCATTCCGGAATCGCTCCGCGCCGCCACCTGATCCCAACCTCGTTTCGAAAGGACTCTCCATGCTCGCGTTCGCACTCGTCGTTGCACTCGTCGCCGGCGCCCCCCAGGCCACGCCGCCCGCGCCGAAGCCGCCGGCTCCCACCGCTCCCGCGCCGGCGATCCCCGACTCCACGTTTCTGAAGGAGAAGCCGAAGGACGCGAAGCCGGTGAAGGAGGCGAAGGCCGCCGCGAAGGTCGGCGACACCGTGACGATCACCGGCCGCATCGGCGGGCGGAAGGAGCCGTTCGTCAAGAATCGCGCGATGTTCTTCCTCGTCGATCCGTCGCTCAAGGCGTGCAGCGAGAACCCGGGCGACACCTGCAAGTTTCCGTGGGACTTCTGCTGCGAGACGCCTGAAACGATGAAGGCGTGCATGGCGACGATTCAGATCGTCGGCGCCGACGGCAAGCCGCTCAAGGTCACCGCGGAAGGCGCAGGCGGCATGAAGCCGCTCTCGCGCCTGACGGTCGTGGGCAAGGTCCGCGAGGTGTCGAAGGACGGCGCGCTCGTCATCGACGCGACGGGCATCTTCGTCGAGTGACCTGCCAGTGCTCGGCGCGAGCAGCGCGCCTTCGTCGGAACCTCTGACTCGGGAGTTTCGGGCTTACGCCTCAGTTGTGCGCCTCCGTCGTCGGTCAGAATTATCGACGAGGAACGCATGTCACGTCGTCGAACACTCAACGTTGCCAGGGCGCGGCGAGCTGTGCGCGAGGCCGGTACGCCGTGAGCGCCTCGGTTCCCAGCACGAACGAGCTTGCGTTCCTCGACGGCGGCGGCGAGATGGGCGCGCTCATGCGAGCGTTCGACTGGACGCAGACACCGCTGGGCCCGCCTGCGCGCTGGCCGCAGAGCCTCAGAATCACGACGCGAATCCTGTTGAGTTCGCGCTACGCGATGTGGATGGGCTGGGGACCCGAGCTCACGTTCTTCTATAACGACGCGTACGGCAAGATGACGCTCGGCCCCAAGCACCCGTGGGCGCTGGGCCGATCCGCGCGCGAAGTCTGGGCCGAGATCTGGCATGACGTTGGTCCGCGCGCCGAGTCGGTCGTCACAAGTGGCATCGCCACATGGGACGAAGGATTGCTTCTCTACTTGGAGCGGCTCGGATATCCGGAGGAGACCTATCACACGTTCTCGTACTCGCCCGTCCCCGACGATCACGGCGGCATCGGAGGCATGCTTTGCGTGGTGACGGAAGAAACGGAGCGGGTGATCGGCGAACGTCGCCTGAAAACGCTCCGCGAGCTCGCCGCTCGCACATTGGACGAAGCGAGGACCCCGGAGGAAGCGTGTCGCACGGCGTCGACCATTCTTTCCGGCAATTCGCGGGATGTACCGTTTGCCGCGCTGTACCTCCTTGAACACGGCGGCACCCGAGCCACGCTCGCGGGACAAAGCGGACTCGGGCGCGGCCCCGTCCAGTGTCCGGACGCAATAGAGATTGACGGCGCCACAACCATGTGGCCGTTTCGGCATGTGATCGCGACTCGGCAGCCCGAGATCGTCGATCTCTCGTCGCGCCCGGACGCCATTGTGTCGCCCGAGTGGCCGGAGCCGATCCGTCGAGCGGTTGTGGTGCCGATGACAAAGTCGGGACAGGGGCAGCTATCGGGATTCCTCGTTGCAGGCATCAGCCCGCGACGACCGTTCGACGACGCATATGCCGGCTTCTTCGATCTCGCGGCCAGACAGGTAGCCACGGCGGTGGCAAATGCTCGCGCGTACGAGGAAGAGAGGCAGCGCGCGGAAGCGCTCGCCGAACTCGACCGCGCGAAGACCGCCTTCTTTTCGAACATCAGCCACGAGTTCCGAACGCCGTTGACGCTGATGCTAAGTCCGCTTCAGGACGCGCTCAACGATGCATACGGCGCATTGCCGCCCGCAGCGACGGCAGACCTCGCCATCGCAAATCGGAGCGCGCTACGCCTTCAGAAGCTCGTGAACGCGCTGCTTGACTTCTCCCGCATCGAGGCGGGTCGGATGCAGGCGACCTATCAGGCGACGGAACTTGCGGCGATGACTGCGGAGCTTGCCAGTTCGTTCCGGTCAGCCATCGAGCGGTCGGGGGTGCGGCTCGTCGTTGAGTGTCCTCCGCTGAGCGAACCGGTCTACGTCGACCACGACATGTGGGAACGGATCGTGCTCAACCTGCTCTCGAACGCGTTCAAGTACACGCTTCAAGGAGAGATCGTTGTCCAGCTCCGTCGAGTCAAGGAGACGGTCGAACTCAGCGTTCGTGACACGGGGTCAGGCATTCCCGAGTATGCGATGCCGCGGTTGTTCGAGCGATTCTTCCGCGTCGAAGGTAGCGCTGGTCGCACGCATGAAGGGACGGGCATCGGACTCGCCATGGTCTCTGACCTCGTGAAGCTCCATGGCGGGACGATTCGCGCGGAGAGCGAGGTCGGCGTCGGGAGCACCTTCACGATCACCATCCCATTTGGCTATTCACATCTACCGAAGGATCAGGTGGAACTTGGACGCGCCGCGACCCCTCGACCGGTCAATCTGCATGGCGTCGTAGAAGAGGCGACCGCCTGGCTGTTTGAGGATGAGCCCGCGGGAGAAGCCTCGTCGACCGAGGAGCCCGCCAACACTCGACAATTCCTGGGCGCCTCGATTCTGCTGGCCGACGACAACGCCGATATGCGGCGCTACATCGAGAGGCTGCTCGCTTCGCGAGGCGCCAAGGTTCGCCAGGTGTCAGACGGAAAGGCCGCCCTCGACGCCGCGAAGGAAAGTCTCCCCGACCTCATCGTCACCGACGTAATGATGCCGCATCTCAACGGCTTCGAGCTTCTCGCTGCGCTGCGGGCGGATCCGGCCACTCGGCCAATACCTATCTTGATGGTCTCCGCGCGTGCGGGCGAAGAGGCGACGGTGGAAGGCCTCGACGCCGGCGCCGACGACTACATTGTCAAACCGTTCACGGCGCGCGAGCTGGTGGCTCGAATCGAGTCTCAAATCAAGCTTGCTCGTCTTCGCAACGAATCGGAGCTTGCCGTACGAAAGAGCGAGGAGCAGTTTCGCGCCATCTTCGAGCAGACGACGATCGGCGTCGCCCAGATCGATCTCACAGGACGCTTCACGCTCGTGAACGACCGCTACTGCGAGATCGTCGGGCGACCCCGCGAAGAACTTCTCACGCTGCGCGTTCAGGACATTACCCATCCCGTCGACGTGGCCGGCAACGTTGAGCACTTCAAGACGTGCGTGGAGACCGGTCGTCCGTTCGACATCGAGAAGCGCTACGTGCGGCCGGACGGCTCTGAGGCATGGGTGCACAAGAGCGTCAGTGCGATGCGAGATTCGTCTGGCACGATTCAGCACATGGCCGCGGCCGCCACGGACATCACGGATCGCAAACGCGCCGAGCAAGCGCTGAGAGAAAGCGAGGCGCGCTTCAGCAATCTGGCCAACACGGCGCCGGCCGTCCTGTGGGTTACCGATCCCGATGGGTCGGCGACCTTCCTCTCCCGCGGCTGGCACGTGTACACCGGACAGAGTGACGAGGAATCGCTCGGATTCGGCTGGCTCAACGCGGTGCATCCCGATGACCGCGAAGAGTCGTCACGCATCTTCCTCACGGCGAACAGGAAGCACGAGGCGTTTGATCTTCGCCATCGCGTGCGCCGGGCCGATGGCGAGTTCCGATGGGTGATGGACTCCGGTCGGCCGCGATTCGACGAGGACGGGACGTTCTTGGGATTCATCGGAGCCGTCATCGACGTGCACGAACGCGCGCTCGCCGAGAACGAGCTTGCCCATCATCGCGACCAGCTTGAGCTCGCGGTGAGGGAAAGGACCGCCGAACTCGAGGCGACGCATCGACAACTTCGACTCTCTGAGCGCATGGCGGCGCTCGGCACTCTCTCAGCCGGCCTCGGGCATGACATGGGAAACCTCCTCGTGCCGATTCGCGTTCGACTCGAGTCGCTCGCCCAGGCCGAGTTGCCGTCCGCCTTGAAGCGAGACGTGGAGGCGATTCGTACGTCGACCGAGTATCTACGAAAGCTCTCCAACGGGCTTCGAATGCTCGCGCTTGAGCCCGGCGCCAACGGGGTCGCTTCCGACCCCACCGAACTCCGATCGTGGTGGGATGAGGCAGAACCGATGCTGCGCAACTCGCTGCCGCGCGGAGTGACGCTCGGCTCTCGGATTCCGAGTGAGCCATGTTGGGTTCAGATCTCACGCGCCGCGCTCGCGCAGTCGGTGTTCAACTTGGTGCAGAACGCCGGCGACGCCATGAAGGCACGAGGCTATGGAAACGTGACGATCAGCGCCCGTTCCACGGCGTCGCGTGTGCAAGTGCAAGTGACCGACGACGGACCAGGCATGTCGCCCGACGTGAAGGCGCGATGCATGGAGCCGTTCTTCAGCACGAAGACTCGCGGGATCTCCACTGGCCTGGGACTCGCGCTCGTCTATGGCTTGGTGCAGGACGCAGGCGGCAGCATCGCCATCGAATCGAGCCCCGGTCGAGGATCGACCTTCACGCTCTCGCTGCTGCCCAGTCCTGGCCCGACGACGAGTCCCCGTCCAGCAAAGGGGCGCTCCGCCGCGCTGAGCGTTCGTGATGCGCGAATGCGCGCCATCATGATTTCCGAGTTGCGCTCACTGGGATTTGATGTGGTCGATGAAGCGGAGCGGCCGGTGGACGCGTATGTCGCGGACGACATCAGCACGCTTCAGGGACAGCGTCCAACGGCGATCGTGCTGCTGGGCCCCCCGCCGGCGTCGAACGATCACAACGGCAGCATCATCGCGATCGGCGCAAAGCCTTCGCCCCAGACTATCCGCGAAGCTCTGCGCGGAATTCGCTGGGATCGACACGCGGAGAAGAAGGTCAAGGGCGATGAAACCATCGAGTGATGAGGCTGCGCCGCTTGTATCCCCGACGATCAGCGTCCTCTGCGCCGACGACAATCAACATGTCGCCGATGCGATGAAGATCACCTTTGAGCGCGCGGGGGGATTTGCGTGGACCGGGTGGCTGCCCGGCGCAGATACGGTGATTGAAACCGTGCTGCGCGATCGCACTTCGATCGTGATCCTCGATATCGACATGCCGGGCCGAAATCCGTTCGACGTCATCGAGGAGTTGTCGGACAAGTGCCCCTGGTGTCGCGCAGTGATGTTCAGCGGCCATGTCCGCTACGAACTGATAGAACGCGCGTTCGTGGCCGGGGCGTGGGGATACGTGTCAAAGAATGACGGCGAGGCCGCGTTGATGCAGGCCGTGCGTGACGTTTGCCGCGATGAATTGGCAATGAGTTTGGAGGTTCGCGCCGTCTACGGCCGGTGATCTAATCATGAACGAGCACAGAGCCCGAATCATTCCGCGACCGCGGTCCGCCGACGACATTACCGTGCTGTGCGTTGATGACAGCCCCGAGCTCATCATGATGCTGACCGCATTGATCGATAAGGAACGTGGTCTGGCTGTGATTGGAAGCGTCTTTGATGCGGCCTCCTTTGTGCAGGCCGCTGCCAGGCTCAAGCCTCGCGTCGCGGTGGTCGACCTGAGCATGCCGGGCGATCTGACTCCATTGGAGGGCATTCGCCGGGCCGCGGAGGAAGCGCCCCAGACTCGCGTCATCGCGTATAGCGGCTATGACGATCTCCTCACCCGCGATCAGGCTATGGACGCCGGGGCATGGGGCTTCGTCTCAAAGAATGGCGAGCTTCGCGCGATCGTTGAAGCCGTTCGACGGGTGGCCGCCGGCGATGCCGTCTTCTGAAGGACCGAGCGCGGGGCACGCGTGCAGCGCCAAACATCGCATGTCATCATCACGGGTTCGAAGGCTTGCGCAGGTTGTACGTCGGCTGCGCTGCACTCTCCACGAAGTCGTTTCGTTGACGAGCTTCGAAGACGAGTTCGAGTGCGATCAGCGCGCCTGCTGCCAAGAGCGTGACGATGATCGCGATCATCCACGTGCGTGAGGTTTTGGAAGTCGCCATGCGTCGTTGCCTCGCCGGTGTCCGATGACGGACGGCAGGATACTCGCGGCCCGTCGCCGAGTTCCGCGCCACACTTTCCTCCGCGTACGCTCCGCGCATGGCTCGTGAGAACCCGCTTCTCCTCGGCATCGATCTCGGAACGTCGGGCACGAAGGCGGCGCTCGTCGACGACCGCGGTGCGGTGGTGGCGAGCGCGACGGCGGAGCACGACGTGTCGTCGCCGCACCCCGGCTGGTCGGAGCAGGACCCCGAGTGGTGGTGGCGCTCGACCGTCGCGGCAGTCCGCGCGGCAACGTCGAGTGTGCAGGGCGACGTGGTCGGCATCGGCCTGAGCGGACAGATGCACGGGCTCGTGATGGTCGCCCGCGACGGGCGAGTCCTCCGGCCGTGCATCCTCTGGAACGACCAACGGTCCGCGCCGCAGTGTGCGAAGGTCGAACGCGAGCTCGGCATCGAGACTCTCGTGCGCCTCACCGGCAATCGCATGCTGCCGGGCTTCACCGCCCCCAAGATCCTCTGGTGCCGCGAGCATGAGCCGGCGCTCGAGCGCGAGGCGGCCACGCATCTCCTGCCGAAGGACTGGCTTCGCTTTCGCCTTTCGGGCGTGCGGGCGACGGAAGTCTCGGACGCCAGCGGCACCGCGCTCTTCGACTGCGCGCACCGCCGCTGGTCGGACGGCATGTGCGAGGCGTTAGGCATCCGGCGCGACACGCTTCCCGCATGCCACGAGTCGCACGTGCCGAGCGCGACGCTCTCCGACGCCGCCGCCCGCGAGCTGGGACTTCCGAGCGGCATCCCGATCGTCGGCGGCGCCGGCGATCAGGCGGCGTCGGCGCTCGGCACCGGCATCACCGACGAGGGCCCCGTTTCCGTCACGATCGGAACCTCGGGCGTCGCCTTCGCGGCGTCGCGATCGTGGCGCAGCGCGCCGGACGGCGAGGCGCACGCCTTCTGCCACGCGGTGCCCGAGCGCTGGCATCTCATGGGCGTGATGCTGAGTTGCGGGGGCAGCCTGCACTGGTATCGCGCGCAGCGCGGTCTCTCCGGCGACAGCGGGTACGAACGGCTCGCGCACGAAGCGGCAAGCGCGGCGCCCGGCGCGAGCGGCCTCACGTTCCTGCCGTATCTCACCGGCGAGCGCTGTCCGCATGTCGATCCGCACGCGCGCGGCGCGCTCCTCGGCCTCGATCCGTCGCATCGCGACAGCCACATCGCCCGCAGCGTCTTCGAGGGCATCACCTTCGGCCTGCGCGACAACCTCGATCTCATCCGCGCGCTCGGAGTCCACGTTGCAGGCGTGCGCCTCGCCGGCGGCGGCGCGAGGAGCCCCTTCTGGGCGCAGCTCTGCGCCGACGTCTTCGGCGTGCCCGTCGAACTCGGCCACGGCGCGGAGGGCGGCGCGCTCGGCGTCGCGCTCCTCGCGGGCGTGGGCGTTGGGGTCTGGCCCGACGCGCATGCCGCCTGCGCGGCGGCGCTCGCGAACACGTCGCCGCGCGTGCTCGCGCCGGTGGGCCCCGCGCGCTACGACGGCGCCTACGAGCGATTCCGCCACGCCTATCGCGCGCTCGCGCCGTACTTCGCGCTGCAACGTTGAGTTGCCGCGACAAAAACACCACCGCCCGCCTTCGTGAAGGCGGGCGGTGGTCTCACTCCCCGGCGGCACTACATGGACCCGCTCGTTGCGTCGGCGGGCGGCAGATGGAGGACTGCCGCGCGCATCTGCGAAGAACACGTCGGTCGAGGCACTCCCCTCCAGTGCCATGCCGATGACGTGCCCACGAGACGGGCTCTTTCTCCAATCCGCTCAGGGTTCCTCTCAAGATCCGCTCGTGTGTCGCCACGGCGCGAATCTTCGTTGGTAGTTCTGTACGCTCGTACGTCTCGACGTGATGCTTACTTTTGCCGTAACAGCCTTCAACGTTCTCACATGGGTCGCCACCTGCATTGCCATGGGCGTAGCAGGAACCATCGTCTGGAAACTCCTACAGCGGCAAGAAGCCGGTGATCCGGAGTTCCAGAAGAAGCTCGACGATGACGACGCGAGAGCGCGCCGCAACCGTGGCGAGTGATCTCCTCTCAAGCTGTGCTAGCGTCTGGTGATGGCCAAGGCGGGGAACTTCACCCCGTCGGTCGCCGGTAACTCCATCCGGCTTGAAAGAGATTTATGCGAACGACTTTGGCCGAGCTCGTTCGACATAGGCCTGCAAGGTCCGTCCTGGACACAAGGTACTAGCGCCGCGCCACTCCTGGTGGGTGTAGACGCGGCTCTTCGGCACGTTGTACTTCGCCATCATCGCCCGCACCTGCTTATTCAGGCCTGCGAGCTGCTTCGGCGTCGGTGTCTGCTCTTCGAAGTTCCCGAGGCACATGATGCCCACGTTCCCTTCGTTGTGATTCTTGACGTGCGCGCCCTGGTACTTGAGGTTGCGACCTTCCCAGATGCGCCCTTCGCGGTCGATGATGAAGTGGTAGCCGATGTCCGCGTACCCGCCGCCCTTGGCGTTGCGGTGTGCAACGCGGACTTGCTCGATGCGCGACGCCGTCTCGCCCACGTCGACGGCCATGAAGGGCTCCCAGCCCTCGTGGTGGATCGTGATGCTCTTGACCGGGAGCATCGGGTTGATGTCCTTCATGTCCGGACCGGACTTCGCCCACTTCGAGCGCGGAATCACGCCGCCCGGAAGGAACGCGGGCTCGGGAGCGACGGTCGGGCCGGACTTCGGCGGCGGCGGCACGTTGCGCGTGATGCGCCGAGGCGCGGGCACGTCGTCGTAGCGGCCGCTCGGAAAGTCGGCGTCGGGAAGTTCGGCGGTCTCGGTCGAGGTCGCACAACCGACAAGCAGGATCGACGACGCCGCAAGGAACGAGCGTCGGCTGACGGACAGCCACGTGCTCCTCGTCGTGATCTCGATCGGATCGTGTGCGGACTCTGACATCTGCCATCCTCGACGGCCCGTCGATCAGGCGGCGCGTGGACGATCGTCCGCGACCGGCGGGAAATGAGTAGATCGGTCGATGCTCGACCGCTGCCGTAGATTTCGCTTGCGGTTTGTGAGCGTCTCGTGACGGCGAGAACGTCAGCTCGCGCGAAGCTCGCGATTGCGAAGCGCAACAAACTCGACTTGGAGATTTTGTCCCGGGCAGAGGGTCTGCGCGCCGGGCCATTCGCGATGGCTGAAGACGCGCGTCCACGGCACCGAGAAGTAGGCGCAGACCGCGTAGAGATGCGTCCGAAGCGCCGCGAGTTGCGCGGGCGTCGGGCGCTGCACCTCGAAGTTGCCCATGACGAGGATGCCCACGTTCCCCTCGTTCCGGTCCTTCACGTGCGCCCCCTGCCACTGCAGGCTGCGCGCCTCCCACACCACGCCCGCGCGGTCGATCACGAAGTGGTAGCCGATGTCGCCCCAGCCGCGGGCTCGATGGCCCACGCGGTAGAGCTCGATGCGTTCCGCCATGGCCGCGGAATCGGAGGCCATCTCGAGCCGGTCGAGTCCGTCGTGGTGCACGGTCACGTAGCGGACCGGCAGCATCGGGTTCATGATGCTCGTGTCAGGCTCGCCATGCGACCAGTCCGTCCGCGGACGCACGCCTGGGAAGGTCGCCCCTTGCAACGCCGTGGCTTTGGCCGGCGGCGGCGCGGACGGGGTCGGACGCGGCGGGGCGTTGAGTCCGCCGGTCGGCGAGTCCGCCTTGGGCAAGCTCGCGGCGATGTGCGAGGACTCCGCGGCGCACGCCGACAGGAACGAGGCCCCCGCCATCAGTCCCAGCGTCTCGAGCACCCGGCGGCGCGACCACCGCGGATCGAGCGGCTCGCGCGCGGGCGGCATCGACGGAAGCGATGCGTGAGTAGGGCGTGGGTTCGGGTGCATGCCTGAAAGATGAGCCCTGAAGGGAAGCCCCTGAAGGGAAGCCCCTGAAGGAAGCCCCTGAGGGAGAAGCCTTGTCCGGAGGCGTCGTGACCAGCGATATCGACCGAGCCGACGCGAGCCGCGGAGTGTACGGCGGGTCTTCCTGAATTCGTCGGGATTCGACCACTCGGAATCGAGCAGAAAAACGGCGTTTTTGCTACGATTTGTGACTCGCGTCAGAGCAGTCGAAATGCCGCACGCGCCCTCCATGACAAACCCCGCAAACTCGCCCGAGACGAGCGACCAATCGGCGTCGAATTCGCCCCAGCCGAGCCCGCCGTCCAATGCGAACGACGGTCTCCCGGGCGATCAGTACACGTCCGATTCGATCCAGGTTCTCGAGGGGCTTGAGGCGATCCGGAAGCGGCCCGGCATGTACGTCGGCGGCACGGGGCTGAACGCCCTGCACCACCTGGTGTACGAGTGCGTCGACAACTCGATCGACGAGGTCATGGCCGGTCACGCGACGACTGTGACCGTGCGTATCGGCGTCGACGGCTCCTGCACCGTGATCGACGACGGCCGCGGCATGCCGGTCGATCCGATGAAGCATCCGAACCCGCAGATCAACGGTCGGCCCGCGGTCGAGGTCATCCTCACCGAGGTCCACGCCGGCGGGAAGTTCGGCGGCGACAACGCGTACAAGGTCTCGGGCGGTCTCCACGGCGTCGGCGTCAAGTGCGTCAACGCCCTGAGCGAGTGGACCGAGGTCGAGGTCTGGCGCGACTTCAAGGACTACCTGATCACCTTCGCCCGCGGCAAGGTGACGGCACCGCTCCACACCGTCGGCGAGCTCCAGGCGAACGAAGGAAAGAGCGGCACGCGCATCTCCTTCCTTCCCGACCGCGAGATCTTCCCCGACACGGTCTTCCGCTGGGAAACGCTCGAGCATCGCCTGCGCGAACTCGCGTACCTGAACTCGGGCGTCACGATCCGCCTGATCGACGAGCGCGTCGACGCGAGCGGCAATCGCCGCACCGCGACCTTCCACGACAAGGACGGTCTCGCCGCGTACGTCGCGCATCTCAACTCGACGAAGACGACCGAAGGTCCCGTCATCGCGTTCTCCGCCGACGACGCGGCGACGAATCTCCGCTGCGAGATCGCGATGCAGTACACCGACGCGACGAACGAGAACGTCTTCGCGTTCGGCAACAACATCTTCAACCCGGACGGCGGCACGCACCTCCAGGGCTTCAAGGTCGCGCTCACGCGGACCATCAACGGCTACGCGAAGCAGAACAACCTCCTGAAGGATCTCACGCCGTCGGGCGACGACTTGCGCGAAGGACTCACCGCGATCATCTCGGTGAAGCTCCCGAACCCGCAGTTCAACAACCAGACGAAGGAGAAGCTCCTCAACGCCGAGGTCGAAGGCTTCGTCTCGGGCGTCGTCGGCGAGAAGCTCAACCAGTGGCTCGAGCAGCATCCGAAGGAAGCGAAGCGCATCTGCGAGCGCGCGGTGCTGGCGGCCGAAGCCCGCGAGGCCGCACGCAAGGCGCGTGAACTCATCAAGCGCAAGGGCGCCCTCGACTCCGGCGGCATGCCGCACAAGCTTGCCGACTGCTCCTCCGACGACGTCGAGAAGACCGAGATCTTCATCGTCGAGGGTGACTCCGCAGGCGGAAGCGCCAAGGGCGGGCGCGATCACGTCTTCCAGGCGATTCTGCCGCTCCGCGGCAAGCTCTTGAACGTCGAGAAGGCGCGCCTCGACAAGGTGCTCGGCTTCGAAGAGATCCGCACGCTGATCCAAGCCCTGCAATGCGGCATCGGCGACGACTTCGACATCTCGAAGCTGCGCTACGGCCGCATCGTGATCATGACCGACGCCGACGTCGACGGCAGCCACATCCGCACCCTGCTGTTGACGTTCTTCTTCCGCCAGATGCCCGAGCTCGTGCGCCGCGGCAAGATCTACATCGCGCAGCCGCCGCTCTATCAGATCGCGAAGGGCCGCTCGAAGTCGTACGTCCTGAACGACCGCGTCTTCAACGACTCGCTCGTCGATCTCGCGCTCAAGCATGCGAAGCTCGCGGTGCGCGACTCGTCGGGCAAGCCGACGCGCATCATCGAAGGCCAGGAGCTCCGCCGCATCATCCAGTCGCTCGCGCGCGTCGAGGAGCTCGTCACCGTTTCGCAGCGTCGCGGCATTCCGTTCACCCGGCTCCTTGACTCGCGGCCGAGCGACCCGACCGGCGCCTGCCGCCTCCCGATCTGGCACCTCGCGTGGCAAGACGGCGACGCCCTCTTCTGGGACGAGGCGACCGCCCGCAACGCGGTGCGCGAGCACAAGCTCGTCCTCGACGATCTCGGCGCCGAAGCCGACGACGCCGCGCCCGCCGCGGCTGCAACGACGAACGGCAGCACCACTCCGCGCAACCGCACCGCGACGCTTCGCGAGCTTCACGAGAACCGCGAACTCGAGCGCCTCTTCTCCGAACTCGCGCAGTTCGATCTCGACGTTGCCGACTGGGCGACCGTCCAGCTCGAGTCGGTGACCGGCGAGAAACTCCCCACGCATTACGGGTGGATCGTCGAAGGCGGCGCGAGGGGCAAGCCGAAGCAGACCGATGAGACCGACGACGGCGCGGAGAGCGACGCGGAGCGCCCCGACGCCGCCGGCGCCTCGCCGAAGGCCGAGTTCGTCGAAGTCGCGAACATCCCGTCGATCCTGAAGGCGCTGCACGACGTCGGTCGTCGCGGCATCGAGGTCAAGCGCTTCAAGGGTCTCGGCGAAATGAACAAGGAAGAGCTCTGGGAGACCACGATGGACCCGAAGAAGCGCACGCTTCTCCGCGTGTCGTGGGATTCCGCGAGCGAGGCCGACGCGCTCTTCACGATCCTCATGGGCGAGAACGTCGAGCAGCGACGCGCCTACATCGAGAAGCACGCGATCGAAGTCAAGAATCTCGACGTGTAAGCGCCGGCGCGGCGTTCTTCGCGCCGCATTCGGGGCATCGCACGCGCCCGTCGGGGGCGTCGAGCCCGACCAGCGAGTGGCTGCAACGTCGACATTGGCCTTCCGCCGCGCGCTTCGCCCGCCTGGCCCAGGGAAAGAGAAGCCACGCACCGGCCGCAAGGAGCACGGGCAGCGGCCAGAGGATGAACGACAGGTCGCGGGCCACGCCGCCGTCGGCCCACATGCCGTCGTTATGGTCGTATTGGATAACGCCGGGGACGTACCAGACGGCGTAGTGCCGCGGCGGAAGCACCTCGTTGCCGCCCGGCGCCATCAGCCACCGCCACGAGCCGCCGAGGAGCTTCCCGACGAGCGGCGTGTCGGCCTCGGCCGGAGCCCGCGACGCGTGCCAGCCGACGTCGTAGGACCCCATCACGCCGGTCTTCGTGGCGATCCAGATCGAGCACTGCGCGTCGGCGCCCGAGAGCGAGACGCTCAACGGTCCGAACTCGCGGGCCCAGCGCCAGTACCAGCGGGAGCTGTACACCGTGAGCGCCGCGGTCGCGACGGCAAGGACCGCGCAACACCATGCGAGCAGGCGACGCTTCCGTCCTCGACGAAATCCGAATCGGCCCATGCGCGAAGGCTCCCGAGGTCTTCCGACCGGCGGAGCGTACGGCATGCACGCGGCGCGGACGCTCCGCTACCGTGTCGCGCATGACTGCGACTCTCTCGCTTGCGATCGTCGCCCTGATGTCCGCCGCCGGCCAATCGGCTCCTGCCGAAACGCACCAGGAATCGAACACTCGCCCGCCGCTTCTGACGCGCTGGGCGCCGCTGGTCGACCGCGCGGCGCCGCACGCCGAGCATCCGCGTCCGCAACTCGCGCGCGACCGCTGGATGTCGCTCAACGGCGTGTGGCAGTACGCGATCCGTCCGATGGAGGCGGGGCTCGCGTTCCCGGAGAAGCCGGACGGCGAGATCCTCGTGCCCTTTCCGCTCGAGAGCCAGCTGTCGGGCGTCGCGCGCACCCTGACGAAGGACTCGCGGCTTCTCTATCGCCGCACGTTCGCGGCGCCGCCGACCGCGCCGGGCAAGCGCGTGCTGCTCCACTTCGAAGCGGTCGACTGGGGCGCGAAGGCCCTCCTGAACGGCGTGCCGCTCGGCGACCACACAGGCGGATTCGAGCCGTTCACGTTCGACGTCACGCAGCACCTTCGGCCCGGCGACAACGAGTTGTTAGTCACCGCATGGGACCCGTGCGACGAGGCGAGCGAGTACGAGCCGCCGCGCGGCAAGCAGGTGCGTTCGCCGTCGGGCATCTGGTACACGTCGGTCACCGGCATCTGGCAGACCGTGTGGCTCGAGTGGGTCCCCGAGCGCTCGATCGAGCGCGTGACGTTCGCGCCGAATCTCGCGAAGGGCACGGTCGACGTCACGCCGACCGTGCGCGGCGAGACCTCGCCGCAAGCCGCCGTCGACGTCTCCATCCGTTGGCCCGACAACCCGAGCGGTCCGCCCGCGGTCCAGGCGTTCGTGCCCGTCAATACGACGACGACCCTCACCATTCCGAACGCGCAGGCGTGGAGCCCCGAGTCGCCGACGCTCTACACCGTCGACCTCCGCTACGGCGCCGACATCGCGCAGAGCTACTTCGCGTTCCGCACGATCGCGCTCGAGCGCGAGCCCGGCGGCCGCTCGCGGATTCTCCTGAACGGCAAGCCGTATTTCATGCTCGGCCTCCTTGACCAAGGCTGGTGGCCCGACGGCCTCTACACCGCGCCGACCCACGACGCGATGGTCTACGACCTCGAAGTCACGAAGGCGCTCGGCTTCAACACGATCCGCAAGCACGTGAAGGTCGAGCCTGCAACGTGGTACGCCGCATGCGATCGACTCGGTCTCCTCGTCTGGCAGGACATGCCGTCGAGCGGACCGTACATCGGGCCCGGCGATCCCGACGCCGCGCGCGGCGAGCGCTCGAAGGAGGTCTATGAGTCGGAACTCACGTCGATGATCGATCGGCTGTCGTTCTTCCCGTCGATCGTGATGTGGGTGCCGTTCAACGAAGGCTGGGGGCAGTTCGACACCGAGCGCATCGCGAAGCTCGTCAAGGCGAAGGATCCCACGCGTCTCGTGAATAGCGCGAGCGGTTGGACCGATCGCGGCGCGGGCGACGTCTACGACATCCACGACTACTCCGCCGCGCTCTCGGGCAAGGCGCCGCCCGGCGACGGAACGCGGGCGCACGTGATCGGCGAGTTCGGCGGCCTCGGCCTCGCCATCCCCGGTCACCTTTGGAAGGGCGACGGCTGGGGCTATCGCAGCTTCAAGGACGCGCCCGAACTCACGAGGGCGTACCGCGCGCTCATCGAGCAACTTCCGGAGCTCGCGATCGACGGCATCTCCGGCGCGATCTACACCCAGACGACCGACGTCGAGGGCGAGATCAACGGAATGATGACCTACGACCGCGACGTCCTGAAGATGAACTCGGCGGAGGTCTCCTCGATCAACCGAGGTGCCATCGCGAAGGCCAACACGTGGGCGCGGGGCGCGACGATCGAGGTCGTCGTCACGAGCGGCTACGACGAGCAGGATGAGGGGCGCCGGCCGACCTGGCATTGGCTCGAGGGTCCCCTGCCCGAAAGCTGGTTCGGAAAGGACTTTGACGACTCGGCGTGGAAGAAGGGTCCGAGCGGCTTCGGAACCCCCGAAACGCCCGGCGCGGTGCTCGGCACCCCCTGGACTGGGTCCGAGATCGCGATCCGTCGGCGCTTCACACTTTCACAAAATGATGCGCCTACTCACCTCGTCATCCATCACGACGAGGACGCGGACGTTTATATTGACGGGGTCAAGATCGCGTCCCTCGCCGGCTACACGACTGGCTACGGACGCGTAGAGCTGTCACCCCAAGCACGAGCGCTGCTCACACCTGGCGAACACGTCATCGCCATTCGTTGTGTGAACACCTCCGGCGGACAGTTCATCGACGCTGGCTTCGTGCGAGTCGTTCTCGACTCGAACGCGACGAAGCCTGTCGACTCGGCGTCGCACTCCTCGGCGGAAGCCGCGAACGGAGCGCCGAGCGACGCCCCGCCCACGGAGAGGGCGGGTGCAGCACAGGGTTCTGGCTTGGGCCAGAGCACCAGTTCGAACACGGGTTCGAGTTCCGGGCCGAAGTGATGGTCGACTCTTACACATGCAGGCAATGACGATGTTGGAGGCGGGAACCCCCAATTCGGTGGATCTCGTCCAGGTGCTCGGCACGCTCGTGCGGCCCGAGGTGCTGCAACGTGGAGTGTGGCTGGTCTTGGGCGAAGCGGGTCGCGGCAACGAGTCGGGCGAGTCGATCGTCCGGGTCGAAAGCGCGCAGAGCTGGCCCGATCGCCGCACCGGACGCCAACGCACCCGCGTGACCGGGACCGTGCAAGGCACGGACACCTATTCGGTCGAAGTCGACGCCCGCGGCGACGGCACGATGACGTGCCACTGCACCTGCCCGTACTTCACCGATCGTCGCGTGCCCTGCAAGCACGTCGTCGCCTTCATCATGGAGAGCATTCGGCTGAAGCAGTGGATCTGGCCCGGCCACGTCCGCTCGCTCACCGCCGAGAACGCCCGCGACGTCGGCCTCCCGCAAGATCGGCGACGCAAACGTCGCAATCGCCGTGAAGGCCGCGAAGGGCGCGACGATGCTGGCACGACCGGCGCCCCGCCCGCCGACGGCAGCCCGACCGGCCCGACGCCGAACGGCCAGCCTCAGCAGCACCCCAACCACCAGCAGAATCCACAAGCGCGCGGCCCGCGCCCCGGCGCCCCGAACGGGCAGCCCAACCACCAAGGCCCCCAACATCCCGGCGCTCCGCATCAGCGAAACGGCCATTCGCGCCGACGACGCGACCATGACCGCGGTCACGAGTTCGCGCAAGGCGACGACTGGCGCTCGACGATCCTTCAGGAGACGCAGGGTCAGCGTCTTCCGCTCGTCTACACGTATCGCACCGACCGCGCGACGACGCGCCCCGACGACGTGACCATCTGGCGGCGCACGACCGACCGCTCGCGTCCGTTGCAGCTCATCCGCATGCAGCTGCATGACGCGATGACGCTCAAGATCGACGACACCGACCGCGCGCTTCTTAAGGAGCTCGACGACCGCGCGAAGGCGCTGCAGCAGCAAGGCGGCTGGCTCGATCCGTCTTGGACCGCGGGCTTCGCGCGCATCGCCGCGAAGGCGGGTCGCCTGCATCGCTCGCCCGCGCCCGGCTACGTCGGCACGGCCTTCCGATGGGCCGGCGACAACGTTGCCGACGCGACGATCCGCGCCGAGAAGACGAAGGACGGCGGCCGCATCTACGTCAAGGTCGAAGTGCCCGACGGCCCCACGATCGACTGGACCTCGCCCGGCGGCCGACGCTACGGCTCGCTCTACGGCCTCGGCGATTTGCTTGTCGAGTCCGGACCCGGCAGCGTCGAAGGTTTCGGCCCGGTGGCCGACGTCCTCGTCGAAGGCGGTGCCGTCAACTATCGCGGCGAAGAGATCGAGACGCTGCTCGAAGACCTTCGCAACGGCGACTGGGCCGCGATCGAGAAGCGGGCGGTGCGCTCCGAGCGCGTCGTCGATCCCGACCTCGGGATCGTCTACTACGACGCGAAGCCTGAGCCCGTCCTCCGCATCGACGGCGGTCCGCAGCGCGCGACCGTCGACGTGCAGCCGCTCGTGCGCTACCGACATCCCGACGACGAGGACATCGTCGTCCACCGCGATCCGCGCACGCATCAGATCGTCGAGCATCCGTCGGAACTCACCGAGTTCATCCCGCGCTACGACCGCGACGTCGAACTGCAGATCGCGTCCCGCGGCGAAACGATCCTGCGCCGCGCCTCAGGTAGCGGCGAGAAGATCTGGCGCATGCCGCGCACGCAGTTGCCGAACTTCCTGGCGACGGCGGGCCGCTCCGGCTTCGCGGTCGAGACCTCGCGCATGCCGACGCGCTCGAGCGGCGAATGGTCGCTCACGGTCACGAGCGGCGTCGACTGGTTCCAGCTCGACGGCTTCCTCCAGACCCCCAACGGCCCGATTCCCCTGAGCGCGCTCGTCAGCGCCGCGCGCAAGCATCCCGACGCCGTTGAACTCCTTCCGCTCGACGACGGCTCGTCGGTCGTGATGCCCGCGAAGCTGCAGGCGCTCCTGCGCCGCCTCGCGAAGCTCTGGTCGACGCGCGACGGCGGCGCGCTTCGTTTCGATCGATCCGACGCGCTCTTCCTCGATGCACTGCTCGCCGACGCCGAGCGACACACCGACGACGAGCCGTTCCGCGAACTGCGCGACAAGTTGGCGTCGTTCGAATCGCCCACGCCGAAGCCGCCGCCGAAGGAATTCCAAGGCACGCTTCGCGAGTATCAGCTCAACGCGCTTGGCTGGTTCGACGGACTGCGCCAGCTCAACTTCGGCGGCTGCCTCGCCGACGAGATGGGCTTGGGCAAGACCGTGCAGGTGCTCGCGATGCTGAGCGCCCGCCGCGCCGAGCAGGAGCGTGAGCTCAAGGCCGCCGCCGCGAAGGCCGCGAAGAAGAAGTCGAAGAAGAAGGTCTCGAAGAAGAAGGTCGCGACGAAGGCCGAGAAGGGCCTCTCCTCGCTGATCGTCGTGCCGCGCTCGATCGTGCGCAACTGGATCGACGAGGCGCACCGCTTCGCGCCGAAGCTCAAGGTGCTCGACCTTTCGCACGCGAAGCGCACGCTCGACGACCGCACGTTCGCGAAGTGCGATGTCGCGATCATGACCTACGGCACGGTGCTGCGCGACGTCGAGGAGCTCGCCGAGCGGCAGTTCGACTACGTCATCCTCGACGAGGCGCAGGCGGTCAAGACCGCGACCGCGCGCACGTCGAAGGCCGTGAAGTGCCTGAAGGCGAACCACAAGCTCGCGATGACCGGCACGCCGATCGAGAATCACCTCGGCGAACTCGGCAGCCTGATGGAGTTCCTCAATCCCGGCTTCGGCGAGCGACTCACGAAACTCACGGCGGGCGATCCGTCGGATCTCACGCTCGTGCGCCGCGCCGTCCATCCGTTCATCCTGCGCCGCACGAAGAAGGACGTCGCGAAGGAGCTTCCGGATCGCATCGAGCAGACGCTCTACTGTGACATGACGGAGGAGCAGCAGAAGCACTACGACGCGCTTCTCGACCGCATGCGCGCCGACCTCCTGAGCGCGATCGAGGAGGACGGTCTCGCGAAGTCGAAGATGCAGGTCCTCGAAGGACTGTTGCGGCTTCGGCAGATCGCGTGCCATCCGGTGCTCGTCGACAAGCGCCGCGCCCTCGCGGGCAGCGGCAAGATCGAGGCGCTCCTGCCGATGCTCGAGGAGTCGATGGAGGAAGGGCGCAAGACGCTCGTCTTCTCGCAGTTCACGAGCTTCCTCGCGCTGGTGCGCAAGGAACTCGACGAGCGCGGCATCGTCTACGAATACCTCGACGGCAAGACGAAGGACCGCGCCGAGCGCGTGGCTCGCTTCAACCGCGACGAGAAGTGCTCGGTCTTCCTCCTAAGTTTGAAGGCCGGCGGCGTGGGCCTCAACCTTCAGTCGGCGGAGCGCGTGCTGCTCCTCGACCCGTGGTGGAATCCGGCCGTCGAAGCCCAGGCGATCGACCGTGCGCACCGCATCGGCCAGACGCGCTCGGTACATGCGATCCGAATGGTCAGCGCGGGCACGATCGAGGAGCGCGTCCTCGCGTTGCAGGAACGCAAGCGCTCATTGGCCGACGCGATCCTCGCGCAAGACGGCGCCGCCGAATCGAGCGCCGGTCCGCTGGCCTCGCTGACGCGCGAAGACCTCGAGTTCCTCCTGGCGAAGCCCGGCGAAACGCCGAAGGCAAAGGCCAAGGCGAAGAAGAAGACGGTGAAGTCGAAGGAGTGAGGGGGAGGAGAAAATAGAGAGAGAAAATGGAGAGGGGCGGGCGTGATGGGGCGCTAGGTCTGCGCCCGTCTCGGTCTCTACCTACTCGCAGCTCTTCTCGTTCGAGAGGAGAGCGTTGAGAAAGCAGAGTCTGAGATGAGAGGAGCAGTCGGAGGCAAGAAGGAAGCCGAGACGGAGGCGGAGGCAGAAAGGTCGCGCCTGCAACGCCGAGTGGCGCCCTCCGGACCCTCCCCCACGTCGCGTTGGGGGAGGTGGCATCGCGCAGCGATGACGGAGGGGGACGCCGCGGCGCACCCCCCCCCCCCACCCCCGCGGCTCGCCGGTGGCCCCCCCCCCCGCGGGGACGGGCGGCGGGTGGGCCACGGGGGGGGCGGGGGGGGAAGGGGGGGGGGGGGGGGG
>JAEUIT010000097.1 GCA_016795035.1 Phycisphaerae bacterium
TGCATCGCCCGACTGCGACGGCGTGCCATGGCAACTTCTCCCAGCGAAGCCGCCGCGCGGGCATCCTGCCCAGGTCAGCTCGCGGCCGGTTTCATCGGCTGCGTGAGCGTGGGGAGATGGAGATGTGGGTAATGGTCAGCGAAGCGTGGGGGAGGAGTTGTTCTGCATCCTCGCCCAACTCGAAGAGTTGGGGGAGGGGGACCATCGCGAAGCGATGGTGGAGGGGGCCGCACCCCCGACGGGGATCGCCCGACCCCGCCTCACCACCGCTCCGCACGCGTCGGTGTTTCTCAAGCGCGAACTGCCCTCTCCATTTTCCCTCTCCATTCTCTTCTTCTCACCACCGCTCTTGATCGCTCTTCGGGCTCAGATGCCACGCGTCCGTCGTGATGCCGTTGATCGTCGTGCCGTTGTGGATCGCGGTGCGCACCATGTCGAGGAAGTCCCACGGGAACGCGCGCGGCACCGCGCTCACCTCGTCGAGGCGCTTCATGTCCTCGTGTGTCAGCGTGATCGAGGCCGCCTTCAGGTTGTCGTCGAGCTGCTTCAGCGTGCGGGCGCCGATGATCGTGCTCGTCACGCCGTCCTTCTGCATGCACCAGCGGAGCGCGGCTTGCGCGATCGTGATCCCGCGCGCGGCGGCGACGTCGCCTAACACGTCGACTACGCGCCACGCGTGTTCGGTGATGCGCTTGTTGTCGGGCTTCATGCGATCGTCACCGTCGGCCTTCGGCGGATTCGTGCGCGAGAACTTGCCCGACAGCAGTCCGCCCGCAAGCGGGCTCCACGGCGTGATGCCCATGCCCATCGCCTTGGCCATCGAGAAGAGCTCCGGCTCCACCGTGCGCTGCAGCAGGCTGTATTCGATCTGGAGCGCGACGAGCGGCGTCCAATGCTTGAAGCTCGCCTCGCACTGCGCCTGGGCGCACACCCACGCGGGGTGATCGCTGAAGCCGATGTAGCGCACCTTGCCGGCCTTCACGCACTGGTCGAGGGTCTGCATCATCTCGTCGAGCGGCGTGTGGCGATCCCAGAAGTGCGCCCAGTAGAGATCGATGTAGTCGGACTTCAGGCGACGCAGCGAGTGATGCAACTGGTCGAGGATCGCCTTGCGCCCGGCGCCGCCGCCGTTCGGGTCGCCAGGGAACGCGTTGCCCATGAACTTCGTCGCGATGACGACGCGGTCGCGCTTTCCCTTGCCCGCACCGGTGGTGAAGTAGTCGCCGAGGATCGCCTCCGAGTGACCCTTCGTGTACATGTTGGCGGTGTCGATGAAGTTGCCGCCGCCGTCGAGATAGCGCGAGATCACCGCGTTGCTGGTCTCGACGTCGGAGCCGAAGCCCCATTCGGTGCCGAACGTCATGGCGCCGAGGCAGAGCGGTGAAACGCGGAGACCGGAACGACCGAGCGTGACGTAGTGGGCGTTGGACATGGAGAAGAAAGGGGTCAGGGGTCAGGGGTCAGGGGTCCAGCCTTGGGGGCAGGGTTTGGGGATCGGGGCAACGACGTGGGGCGTCGAGGATCTGCACCCTGACCCCTGGCCCCTGAACCCTGAACCCTTACCCTCACTCGCGCGGCTGACTCGCCTTCAACGTCACCGTGACGTCGAGGTCCTTGCCGTCGCGGCGGAGCGCGATGCGCACCTTGTCGCCGGGGCGATGGTCGCGCAGCCGCGACATCAGGTCGCCGGGGCCGCCGAGCTCCTTGCCGTTCCACGAGAAGAGGATGTCGCCCTTCTGGATGCCGGCGTCGGCGGCCGAGGTTCCGGCGCTCACCGACTCGACGAGCACGCCGCCGGCGTCGGCGTCGTTCATCGAGGGCATCACGCCGAGGCGCACCGACGCGTAGCCGCGATCTTGGCCAGGCGTCCCCTCGCTCGACTGGAACTCGAGGCGTTGCGGGTCGTCGGCGAGATCCGCCGCGATGTCGCCGACGAGCCTCACGATCTTCGTCGCGCCGGCGGGGTTCACGGTGTAGCCCTTGTCGCTCGGGCGGTGGTAGTTGTCGTGCGTGCCCGTGAAGAAGAAGAGCACCGGAACGCCGACGCGATAGAAGCTCGCGTGATCGCTCGGGCCGCTGCCGCTCGGGTCGGCGTGCACGAAAAGCCCGCTCGACTTGATGTGCGGCTCGAGCTTCGCGTCGAAGCCCTTCGCCGTGCCCGTGCCGCCGATCGACAACTCGTCGTTGCGGAGTCGGCCGATCATGTCCATGTTGAGCATCGCCGTCACGCTCTTCGGCGGAATCGACGGGTTCTTCGTCCAGTATGCCGAGCCGTCGAGGCCGCTCTCCTCGCCGCTGAAGCAGAGGAAGAGGACGCTGCGGAGATTGGCGTCGCTCGGCGCCGCGGCGTAGAGCTCGCCGAGACGGCGCGCCGAGACTAACACTCCCGCGGTGCCGCTCGCGTTGTCGTCGGCGCCGGGATGCAGTTGGCCGCGATTGGCGGGATCGGTGCCGAAGCGGCCGTAGCCGACGTGGTCGAGGTGCCCGCCGATGATGATCCACTCGTCCTTCAGCGAGCCCTTGCCCTGCAGGATGCCGCCGACGTTCGCCGCAGGCACCGTCGACTCGCCGATCTCGGCGGTCATCGTGACCTTCACGTCGGGCTTGCCCGCGAAATCCTTCAGCGTGCCTTCGTCGGCGAGCGAGCGCAGCGTGCGAAGGTCGCGGCCTTGGGGATCAGCGGCGCGCATGAGCGCGTCGGCCGCCTCGACCGTGATCTGCATCACCGGAATGCCGCGCGAGCCGCCCCAGCGCGACGTGCGGAGGTCTTCGAGCGGTCGATCCGCGCTCTTCGCGTCGGGCGCGTTCACGACGAGGATGCCCGCCGCGCCGCGCTCCGCGACTTCGCGCAGCTTGTCGGCCATGCGGATGCGCGGCGCGCCCTCCTGCCCTGCCCAACGCTCGTTGCCGTCAGGGCCGAGCGGTGCGAAGCGGAAGAGCACCGCGATCTTGCCGCGCAGGTCGTCGTCGCCGTCGAAGCTCGTGTATCCGTCCTTGCCTTCCTTGATCGCGTAGCCCGCGAACGCGATCGGCGCCGTGACCGAACCTCCCGCGGAGGCGGCTGCAACGATGAAATCCTTGTCGCGCGCGAGCGCCTTGCCTTGCACGTCGAGCGCGCCGGCCTTCACGATCGGCTCGGCGCCGGTCAGCGTGAACGGCTGGCGATACGAGCTCGAGCCCGCCGCCGAGTCGCCGAACGCCGGCGCGAGTCCGAGCTTCTCCATCCACCACGCGATGTACTCGACCGCGCGCTCGTGTCCTTCAGAGCCGGGGCAGCGACCTTCGAACCACGGGTTCGAGAGCGTCTGCACATGTTGGTACCACTCGATCGCCTCGGGTCCGAGCGCTTCGAAGGTCTCGCGCAGGTTCACGTTCGGGCCGGCCGCGACCGACACGTCCTTCGGCTGGAACGTGTAGGGATTCACCTTCTCGTGCACCACGCGGCCCTCTGGCTGGGGGGCCTGTTGGGCAGCCTGTTGGGGAGCCTGTTGAGGAGCCTGCGCGAGGAGCGTCGACGCGGGAATCGCAAAAACGGCGAGGAGGACGGCGAGCGAGCGAGTGTGCATGGCGTGGGGCATTGAAGCAGATGCGTGGTTCGACGAACCGTGATCGCCCAACGCCGTTGCGGACGCGGACGAGATCGGCGGGCGAGACATGCGTTCAGAGGCAGAAACTGGAGTCGGCCCGCCTTTATACTGGGAGTTTTTCCCGGCGAAAACGACCATGACACCGACGCAGATCTCCCGCGACGCAGCCACCACCGTCCCCTCGAACCACCCGTTCCCGCCGCTCGACACGTTCGCGCGGCGCCACGTCGGCCCGACCGACGGCGAACAGGCGGAGATGCTCAAGACGCTCGGCTTCGCGTCGATGGACGACTTCATCCGCGCCACGGTGCCGAACGCGATTCGCCTGCGGCAGCCGCTTGAACTCCGCGACCCGTCGAACACCGGCGGCTTCGCGACCCGCGGCGAGTTCGAGACGCTCGAGGCGCTCAAGCGCATCGCGTCGAAGAACCAGGTCTTCCGCAGCTATCTCGGGATGGGCTACCACGACACGATCACGCCGCCCGTGATCCTGCGCAACATCCTCGAAAACCCGGGTTGGTACACGCAGTACACGCCGTACCAGGCCGAGATCTCGCAGGGCCGCCTCGAGGCGCTTCTCAACTTCCAGACGATGATCGCCGACCTGACGGGCCTCCCGCTCGCCGGCGCGTCGCTCCTTGACGAAGCCACCGCGGCCGCCGAAGCGATGTCGATGTGCCACTCGGTCGTCAGCCCGGGCGGCGGGGCCGACGGCAGCGACAAGAACGTCTTCTTCGTCGCCGAAGATTGCCATCCGCAGACGATCGCGGTCATCGAGACGCGCGCGAAGCACCTCGGCATCACGATCGCGATCGGCAATCCGCTCACCGCGGCGATCCCGGCGAACTGCTGCGGCGTGCTCGTGCAGTATCCGACCACCGACGGCCGCATCGAGAACTACCGCGCGTTCGCCGAGAAGGCGCACGCCGCCGGTGCGCTCGTCGTTGCAGCCGCCGACATCCTCTCGCTTTGCCTCCTCACGCCGCCCGGCGAATGGGGCGCCGACGTGTGCGTCGGAAGTTCGCAGCGTTTCGGCGTTCCGCTCGGCTTCGGCGGTCCGCACGCGGCGTTCATCTCGACGAAGTCGGAGTACGTCCGAAAGATGCCGGGGCGCATCATCGGCGTGAGCCGCGACGCGCACGGCAAGCCGGCGCTCCGCATGGCGATCCAGACGCGCGAGCAGCACATTCGCCGCGACAAGGCCACGAGCAACATCTGCACCGCGCAGGTGCTCCTCGCGATCATCGCAGGGATGTATGGCTCCTACCACGGCGCCGACGGCCTCAAGGAGATCGCGACGCGCGTGCATCGCATGACCGTCGCCCTCGCCGAGGCGCTCAAGAAGCTCGGCCACGACGTGGGCACGACCCCCTACTTCGATACGCTCCGCGTGCGCCTCGGCAACGGCATGAAGGCCGCCGACGTCCACGCGGCTGCAACGTCGAAGCGCATCAACCTTCGCCCCTACGGCGACGGCTCGGTCGGCATCGCGCTCGACGAGTGCACGAGCGAGTCCGATCTCGCGACGCTCGTGTCGCTCTTCGCCGGCGGTAAGACGGCTCCGGTCGCCGCGCCGACGGCGTCCTCGGCGATCACCGCGCCCTTCGCGCGGCAGTCGCCCTTCATGACGCATCCGGTCTTCAACACGCATCACTCCGAGACCGAGATGCTCCGCTACATCTTCAAGCTGATGTCGCGCGACCTCTCGCTCGCACAGTCGATGATCTCGCTCGGCTCGTGCACGATGAAGCTCAACGCGACGAGCGAGATGATCCCGGTCACGTGGAGCGAGTTCGGCCGCATCCATCCGTTCGTGCCCGCCGACCAGGCGAAGGGCTATGCCGAGATGTGCCAGCAGCTCGAAGCGTGGCTCTCGGAGATCACCGGCTTCGCGGCGGTGTCGCTCCAGCCGAACGCGGGTTCCGCAGGCGAGTACGCGGGCCTTCTCGTCATCCGCGCCTATCACGAGCACCGCGGCGAATCGCACCGCGACATCTGCCTCATCCCCGACACCGCGCACGGCACGAATCCCGCGAGCGCCGTCGTCGCCGGCCTCAAGGTCGTCGCGATCGCCTGCGACGACCGCGGCTACATCGACATCGCCGACCTCCGCGCGAAGGCCGCGGAGCACGCGAAGAACCTCGCGGCCGTGATGGTCACCTATCCGTCGACCGCGGGCGTCTTCGAGGAAGGCATCAAGGAGATCTGCGAGATCGTGCACAAGCACGGCGGCCAGGTCTACATGGACGGCGCGAACATGAACGCGCAGGTCGGCCTCACGCGGCCCGGCGAGATCGGCGCCGACGTGTGCCACCTCAACCTGCACAAGACCTTCTGCATCCCGCACGGCGGCGGCGGCCCCGGCATGGGACCGATCGGCGTTGCAGCGCACCTCGCGGACTTCCTGCCCGGGCACCCGGTCTCGCGCCCGGCGTCGGCCGGCCGTCACGCGATCGGCCCGATCTCGGCGGCGCCGTACGGCAGCGCGTCGATCCTGCCGATCTCGTGGATGTACATCGCGATGATGGGCGCCGACGGTCTCCGCCGCGCGACCGAAGTCGCGATCCTCAACGCGAACTACATGGCGCATCGCCTGAAGGACCACTACAAGGTCGTCTACGCGAACGACAACGGCCGCCAGGCGCACGAGTTCATCATCGACTGCCGCCCGTTCGACGCGAGCGCCGGCATCAAGATCGACGACGTCGCGAAGCGCCTCATCGACTACGGGTTCCACGCGCCGACGATGAGCTGGCCGGTGCCCGGCACGCTGATGATCGAGCCGACCGAGAGCGAATCGAAAGTCGAACTCGACCGCTTCTGCGACGCGCTCATCTCGATCCGCAACGAGATCCGCGCGATCGAAGAGGGCAAGGCGAGCAAGACCGACAACGTCCTCAAGGGCGCGCCGCACACGGCTGCAACGGTGAGTAGCGACACGTGGACGCACGCCTACAGCCGCGAAGCCGCCGCGTATCCCGCGCCCTGGCTTCGCGACTTCAAGTTCTGGCCGCACGTCGGCCGCGTCGACAACCCGTACGGGGACCGCAACCTCGTCTGCGCGTGCCCGCCGATGTCGGAGTACGCGTAACGAGGGGATAAAGGATCAAGGATCAAGGATCAAGGGTGACGGAGTCCGGAGATACGTGGGGCTGAAACGGGGAGTGATGCGATCTCGGCTCAACGTTGCACCAAACTTTTGGTGCAGGGTTGACACCGCTCGCTCTCGATGTATGTTTCGCCCACTCAATTGCGGCTTCGGCCGCTGGGAGTCCACCATGCGTGCGATCACGACTCCATCTCTTCGTGCGTAAGACGGCTCGGCCTGCTCGCTGACGTTGCGCGGTTTCCGCGCGACCGTCGTGCGGGGCGACACCGGGCCGCCACAACGCACACCCCCCTTCCATACGGCTGAATCCGCCTCGCGGATGGCCGGCCGCTGTCTCGCGGCCTCGGCGCATCCTCGCAGGCAGTCTTTCACGACGCGGCGATCGCATGCGCGCTCGCCGCCGGAGTCTCTCGATCATGACGCGCTCACGCGTTCGAGGGCCGCGAGCTATCGCTGCGCCCACCGTCGACGACGACGTCGACGACTGTGTTTTCGTCCGTTTCAACAAGTCCGACCGTTCTCGCGAAGCGTCCGAGCGATCCACGCTCTCGCGCAAGGACGCCCAACTCTGCAAGCAAGTGCTCGTCGCGGTGCAAACCTCGCTCGCCGAATGGCGCGCCGATCCGATCCTCGGCAACGTGGAGATCGTCGAGGCCGTTCCATGGCCTCGCCTCTCGCGCATTCGGCTCACGGCGCTGGCGCCGGCCGACGCCGAGTCGCTGGTGCGCGACGCGCTCGACCGGGCGCGTCCGTTCCTGCGCGCCTCCGTCGCCGCGGCCATCAGCCGCAAGCGCACGCCGGGGCTCGTGTTTCTCGTGCTGCCGTACGCCGGCGGAGGCGCCGATGCCTGATGTTCCGCTCGCTCCGATGTGCGCGTGGACGGTCGACGGGATCCCCGCCGACGCCAAGCGCGCCCTCGAGCGCATCCGACGCTCCGACGACGTCGAGCGCGTGGCCGTCCTTCCGGATGTGCACGTCGCGGGAGAGACCTGCGTCGGGGTCGCCGCTGCAACGACGAGATTGCTGTATCCGGCGCTCGTCGGCCAGGACATCGGCTGCGGCCTCGCGACCATCGCGTTCGACGCCGAGGCGACGTCGCTCGACGGCCATCGCGAGACGCTTCTTCGTGCGCTTCTCGACGCCGTGCCGATCATCCAGCACCGCAGCGGCGAGGCCACGCTCGAGCACGTCGATCCGACGGCACTGTCGGATCGCTCCCTCGCCACGCTGTCCCGGCGCGACGGCGCCCGCGAGTTCGGCACGCTCGGGCGCGGCAACCATTTCGTCGAGTTCGAGCGCGACGCCGAGGATCGCCTCTGGCTGCTCGTGCACTCCGGGTCGCGCGTGATGGGCGAGGCGATCACGCGCCTCCACGTTGCACGCGCCGAACCTCGACGCGGGGGACTGGTGGCGCTCGACGCCACCACCGACGCCGGTGCCGCCTACGCAAGCGATGTGGCGTGGGCCCGCGCGTTCGCGCGCGAGAGCCGGCGCCGGATGCTCTTGCGCGTCTCGTCGCTCGTGCGTGCCTCGCTCGGCGTTGCAGCTGACGACGCGACCCATTTCGACTGCGACCACAACCACGTCGCAAGCGTCACGGTCGACGGGCGCGCGCTCCTCGTCCACCGCAAGGGGGCGAGCTCGGCAGCGCTCGGCGAGCCTGCGCTCATTCCCGGCGCGATGGGGCGCGAGTCGATGCACGTGACCGGGCGAGGCGTCGACGCGTCGCTTCACTCAAGCTCGCACGGCGCGGGCCGGGTCATGAGCCGCGGCCGAGCCCGTCACGCGATTGCCCCGCGGGCGCTCGACGCATCGCTCGCGTCGGTGACGGTGGCGCGATCGATCCGAGGTCGGCTGGCCGAGGAGTCGGCGCCGGCCTATCGCGACATCCAGGCCGTCATGCGGGCGCAGCGCGAGCTTGTCCGCACCGTGCGCGTGGTCCGAGGCTTCGTGGTGCATCGGGCCTGCCCGACTGGCTCGCGGGACGCGTGAGTCATTGAGGCCCGAGGAAGAATGATCAAGGATCAAGGATCAAGGAGAAGAGTGACCGATCCGTCACATGGCGCACGGTCGTCATAGCGCGAGTGCTTTCCCCCCCTGACTCCTGACTCCTGACTCCTCACTCCTGACACCCGATCACGGCACGCCGCGCCCTCGACGTCGTCATCACCACTGATCCGCCGCCCTGTATGCCTCGATGAGCTTCAGCTCGCCGTCCTTGCCGCCGTGCTTCTTGCCGTGCTCCATGCCGAGCACGCCCTTGTAGCCGCGCTCGTTGATGAACTTGAAGACGTTGCGATAGTTGATTTCACCGGTGCCGGGCTCGCAGCGACCGGGGTTGTCGCCGATCTGGAGGTAGCCGATCTCATCCCAGCAGCGCCCGATGTTGTCGATGAGATTCCCCTCGCTCGCCTGCTGGTGGTAGATGTCGAAGAGGATCTTGCAAGACGGGTGATTGACCGCCTTCATGATCTCGTAGGCGTGATCGCTGTAGCGCACGAAGAGGCCGGGATGATCGCGCCAATTCAAGGGCTCGAGCACCATCACCAAGCCTGACGGCGCGCAGACGTCGCAGGCGCGCTTCAACGTTTCAACCACGTTCGCCGTCTGAATGCCTTGCGGAAGATTGCGTGCTTCGACTCCGGGCACGATCGTCGTCGTCTTCGTGTTCATGCGCTTCGCGACCTCGACGGAGTCGCGGATGTTCGAGACGAAGCGGTCGCGCGCGCCGGCGTCGCCGGTCGTCAGCGTGGGCTCCGACCAGTCGATATCGGCGCCGACGAAGATCCCCATCATCACGCCGCGGCGCTCTAACTCCTTCGCGATCGCCGTCTGCTCCTCGACGCTTCGGCCCTTCATGCCGTTGTCTTCGAAGCCCGTGAACCCCTGGTCGGCGAAGAACGCAATTTGGTCGACCACCGAGTCGCCCGCGTGCTCGCGGAACATGCCGGGATGCGGGCCGTAGCGCATGCGAAACGGCGCGGGTGCGGACGTCGCTGCAACGGAGAGCGATCCGGTCGCGAGGCCGACGCCTCCAAGGACTCCGGACGCGAGGACGGAACGGCGCGAGGCGTTGGTCATGCGACGCATTGCAACCGCTCGGGCCGAAGCGCTCAATGGAGAGCGGTCGCCAAGATCGCAACTCCGAGCCACGTGGCGAGCGTGCCGACCGACGACACCGAAAGCGCGACGGCCCACGGGCGTCGCATCCGAAGATACCGGGAGGCAATCGCGTGCCACCAGACGACCAGCCACACGAACACGGCCCCCGTGTACGGGAGCGTCCAGATGGAGTCGACGAGATGTGTCACGCTGCCCCAGTAGATTCGCGCGTTCATCGCCCATCCCACGACGAACGAGAGAACGCTCAGCATGATCAGGCCCGACGCCAGGATGACCGCGACGGCGCGAACGAGATGCGCCGCCCGCACCTTGGCGCGACGTCGTGCGATCGGAAGGATCGCGAAGGCCAACGTCGATGCCACCGCCGTGACGAGCACGATGCCGCCGATGCGCCAGCCCGGCCACACCATCAAGGTGGCCCAGATCCACTCGGACATCGCCCGTGCATACGTGGCGTGCGGTCCTTGGTGCCAATCCACCGAGTCAAAGTAGAAGCGTTCCAGCGGCAGGAGCAAGTAGGTACCCGCGTCGCGCACGACAGACGGCCATCCGTACATCGGATGCATGCCGATGTAACACCAGAACCAGACGATCGCGATGCACTGGTGTATGACGATCCACTCGATCGCCACAAAGACCAACCGCTTCCAACGAAGCGGATCGCTCATCGTCACTCCGCGGAAGAGCCACCACGGCGCCATTGCGAGAAACGGCGCCGCGATTCCCGCGAGCGGCACGAGCCACGTGCGGCGCGTGCATTCGGGCCATTGACGGAGGGGATGAGGCGGCGGAAAGAAGATGTCGCGCCACCGGAACGAGAGGCCGCACTCGGCGCAGGTTCCATCCACCGGACACTCGTGCACCCAGTGCTCGATGACTCCCGCTTGGTCGTAGCCGCAGCGCGGACAACGGCGCAAGGCATCGGAGGGCGACGCGTTCATTCGAGCGAGATCGTACGACGAGTCGCCGCCTGCAACGTCGAGCACGCTGCCCCGGGAAATTCTCACGTTTCGACGACTTGCGGCTTGACTGCGTGCGATGCATCCATAGATTCGTCGCACCATGGACCTCTTCGCCGTTCAGCTCCGTCCGAAGACCGACATCGGCTAAGCAACTCGCTGCCGACCGGTTCGACGTCGAGCGCGCTCGCCTTCCGCGAGCGGGGCGATGGTCACCAATCCCAATCCGCCTGACGGATCGCTCCTGCGCGTTGTCGCATGAGTGGCGTTGATCGCGTCCGCTGCGATCCACGCACGTTCGCTCGCCGTTTCATCGCGTCGTCAGCCTTCGCTCGCTGTGTCACGAACCGCGGCCGTTGCCGCATCCCACCGTCGCGCACGCGTCGTGCGCGATCACACGCGCCGACCTCGCCATCCTGTGCGAGTCGGCGGAAAGGCTGTCCTATGTCCCGACCGCTTGATGGAACTCCGTCGTCACGTCCGTTTCCCTCGTCGTTGCAGCCTCCGGCGACTCCGCCGTTGGCCCTGCCCGGGTTCGTCCCCGCGGCGAAGCCCCCGCTGCGCGACGCACGCAACTCGCTTCGCATGAAGCCGCAGAAAGCAGGCCGCGCCTACGGCTCCCCGCCGCGGCGCGGCATGCGCGGCCAGTAAGTGACGCCGGTTCCGCTCGCACGACGGCCGCCGGGCTTCGCGCTCGGCGGCCGTCTCGGTGGAGTACGTTGATGCGATTCCTGCACCTCCGCCGAGGGAGATCGCCGTTGCCTCCGCCGACCATCGCCCAGTTGCTCGAGACGAGCCGTCGCGAACTGCTGGACCTCTCGAATCGCAATCGTCTCCTCAACATGCCGCTCGAGTCGCGCACGGCGCGGCTCGTGCAGATCGTCGGCGAGGAGGTCGACACCCTCTATCGCGTGCTCGTCGACGATGGCAAGGCGATGGGGTTCGTGGCGACGCTGCCGTCGGCGCCCGGCCGAGCGAAGACCGACGACGGCAGCAACGACGAGTCGGACGACATTGATGACGCCGAGCTCGACGCGCCCGTGTTGCCGGAGGCGTCACGAAGCGACAACCAACTAAGCGCGCGCCTCACGCCGGAGGCGCTCGAGAAGCGCTTGCTGTCGCTCTTCCGCGATGCCCAGTCGATCATGGAGGAGCAAGGCGTCAACATCCTCTATCTCGCGCTCGGCCGGCTCACGTGGTTCGAATCGAACGACTCCTCGGTCGCACGCCACGCGCCGCTCCTTCTCCTGCCCGTCACGCTCACGCGCACCGCGCGGCGCTTCGCGCTTCGCTGGAGCGAAGAGGACCTGCAACACAATCTCTCGCTCGCCGCGAAGCTGAAGGCCGACTTCGGCCTCACGCTTCCGGAGCTCGGCAACGACGAGAGCTTCCGGCCCTCGACCTACATCGAGTCCGTGCGCCAATCGGTGAAGGGCGAGACGCGCTGGACGGTCGAGACGAACGGCGTCGCGCTCGGCTTCTTCTCGTTCGCGAAGTTCCTGATGTATCGCGACCTCGACGCGCGGACATGGCCAGATCCGCAGCGTTTCCTGCAGTCCTCGGCGCTCGGCAATCTCCTCGGCGACGGCTTTGCGCCCGACGAGGCGCCGTTCGCCGAGGACGTCGACCTCGACCAGCTCATTCCCGCGGAGAAGCTCGATCACGTCGTCGACGCCGACGGATCGCAGACGCTCGCGATCGAAGCCATTCGCCGCGGCAAGAGCATCGTCATCCAAGGCCCGCCGGGCACCGGCAAGAGCCAGACCATCACGAACGTCATCGCGACGGCGGCGCTCGACGGCAAGCGCGTGCTCTTCGTGGCCGAGAAGCTCGCGGCGCTCGAAGTCGTGAAGCGGCGCCTCGAGGCCGCGGACCTCGGCGCCATGTGCCTCGAGCTTCACAGCAACAAGGCGAACAAGCGCGCGGTGGTCGCGGAGTTCGACCGGACGTGGCGCCTCGGTCGCCCGCGCGGCGACGATCTGGCCTCCGTCGCGGCCCGTTTGGAACAGCTCCGCGCGAAGCTGAATGCGCATGCCACGCTGATGCACGCGACGCTCGAGCCGCGCGGCGTCACGCCGTATCGCATCCTCGGCGAGCTTGCGCTCCTCACGGCGCAGGGCGTGCCGCCATCGACGCTCGCGATTCGCGAGGCGCCGCGCTGGGACGAGTCGACCTACGCCGAGTGCCGGGATCGCATCGCCGATCTGGCGCAGAAGGTGGAACTGATGGGCGTGCCGGCACGGCACCCGTGGCGCGGATGCCAGCGCACCTCCACGCTCGCCGTCGACTATCCCGAGATCCGTGCCGCGATCGAGGCGCTCGAGAGCGCGTGCGCGCGCCTCACGCCCGAGGCGGAACGTGGCGCCGCGGCGCTTCGCCAGTCCGCACCGACCGATCTCGCCTCGATGCGGGCGCTCCAGACGATGCTCGCGCACGTCGCCGCCGCGCCGCCCGTCGATCGCGAGGCGCTCGGCAACGTGGTGTGGTCGGCGGGCATCGACGGTCTCCGCACGCTCGTCGAGCGCGGCTGCGCGTTTGCCGCGATCCGCACGACGCTCGGCGATCGCGTGCGCGCGACCGCGTTCGACGGCGACTCACGGCAGACGCTCGCGGCGGTCGAAGACAGCGGCCGATCGCTCTTCCGATTCTTCAGCTTCCCGTTCCGCCGTGCGATGAAGGAGTTCCGCGCGCTCGTCGTTGGCGAGCCCCCGCGCGACTTCGACGAGCGGGTCGCGCTTCTCAAGGAGATCGTCGCCGGGCAGCAGCACGCGGCCGCCGTGCGGGCAGGCGATGCCCTGGCGAAGCAGGCGTTCGGCGCCGCATGGAGCGGCCTCGACTCGAATTGGGCGCAGCTTGCGGCGATCGTGGCATGGGCGTCCAACGCGTCGGTCGCAAAGGTCTGCGCCGACTTCCGCCAGCGCTTCGCCGCGCTCGACAAGGCGATCGACTATGCGTCGCTTGTCTCCGCGTTGCAGGCCGCAGTGCAGCCGTTCGCCGACGCGCTCGACGCCCTGTCGAAGGAACTGGCGCTGGACCCTGCGGTGGCGTTCGGGGCACCGTCGCTCGATCGCATCCCCATCGCCACGCTTCGCGAGCGGATCGCGGAGTGGCGCGGCAACGTGGAGGCGCTCTCGCGCTGGACGAGCTGGCACCAAGGCGCGACCGACGCGCGCAGTCGCGGGCTCGGCGATCTCGTGACGGCGCTCGAGACCGGCGCCGTCCCGACGCAGGACGCGGTCCGCGCCTTCCAATGGTCGTACCACCGCGAGCTTCTCCGCGAGGCGGTGCGCCGGCATCCCGAGCTGAGCCGCTTCGACGGCGTCGAGCATTCGCGCATCGTCGAGGAGTTCCGTGCGACCGATCGCGAACGGCTGCGCCTCGCGAAGTACCGCGCGCTTCTCGCGCACTACGAGTCGTTGCCGCCGCGCACGAATCTCGGCATGACCGGCGTATTGCTCGGCGAGATCGAGAAGAAGCGCGGACATCGGCCCATTCGCAAGCTCCTGAAGGACGCGGGCTCGGTCGCGCAGTCGATCAAGCCCGTCTTCATGATGAGCCCGCTGTCGGTCGCGCAGTTCCTCGAGCCCGGCGCGATCGAGTTCGACCTCCTCGTCATCGACGAAGCCAGCCAGATCCAGCCCGTCGACGCGTTCGGCGCGTTCGTGCGCGCGAAGCAGTATGTCGTGGTCGGCGACAGCAAGCAGTTGCCGCCGACGAAGTTCTTCGAGCGCCTCACCAGCAACGACGAGACGGTGGAGCCCGACGACGAGGCGCCCGCCCTGGCGCAGGCCTCGGAGATGGAGAGCATCCTCGGACTCTGCGTTGCACGCGGCCTGCGCGAGTGGATGCTCCGCTGGCACTACCGCAGCCGGCACCAGTCGCTCATCGCTGTCTCGAACGCGGAGTTCTACGACAACCGGCTCTTCATCATTCCGAGCCCGGTGCGACATGCCGACGGCCTCGGCCTCCGCTTCGAGTACGTCCCCGACGGCATCTACGACCGCGGCAACACGGGCACGAACCGGGTCGAGGCTCGGGCCGTGTGCCGAGCGATCGTCGAGCATGCCCGCGCACATCCGGAGCGGTCTCTCGGCGTTGCAGCCTTCTCGATTCGCCAGCAGCAGGCGATCCTCGACGAGCTCGACCTCCTCGAGAAGAAGGGCGAGTTCGACCGCGCCGCGTTCGACGCCGAGCATCCGTTCGAGCCCTTCTTCGTGAAGAACCTCGAAAGCGTGCAGGGCGACGAGCGCGACGTGATCTTCATCTCGGTCGGCTACGGCCGCGACGCCAGCGGCTACATGGCGATGAACTTCGGGCCGCTCTCGGGCGACGGCGGCGAACGCCGGCTCAACGTCCTGATCTCGCGGGCGAAGCGGCAGTGCGTCGTCTTCTCGTCGATTCGCGCCGACGCGATCGACCTTGCGCGGGTCAGCGGCCGCGGCGTGCCCGCCTTCAAGCGCTTCCTCCAGTTCGCCGAGACGGGCCGCATGGACCTCGCGACGCGCTCCGCGCGCGAAGAGGGTTCGCCGTTCGAGGAAGCGGTGCGGCAATCGCTGGAGGCGTCGGGCTTCACGGTGGAGCCGCAAGTCGGGCAGTCCGGCTTCTTCATCGATCTCGGCATCCATGATCGGGAAACGCCCGGGCGCTTCATCCTCGGCATCGAGTGCGACGGCGCGAGCTATCACTCGTCGCGCTCGGCGCGGGACCGCGATCGCCTTCGTCAGGCGGTCCTCGAGAATCACGGCTGGCGGATCCATCGCATCTGGAGCACCGACTGGTTCCAGCGGCGCGACGAGGAATTGAAGAAGGCGCTCGCCGCGATCGAGCGTGCCCGCGTCGAGCTTGCGGAAGGAGACCGCGACGCGATGGAGGCGGCGAAGGCCGCAGCCGCCGCGCGCGAGACCGCACGCGAAACCGCGATCGCCCGCGACGTCGACGTCAACGACGTCGGCGCCGCCGTGACGAGCGAGCCGTACAAAGAGGCGGATCTCGACGTCGGCCTGCGCACGCCGCTCCAGGAGGTTCCCGCGAGCCATGTCGCCGAGATCGTGCGCAAGGTCGTCGCGATCGAAGGGCCGATTCACGTCGACGAGGTCGTGGTGCGCATCCGTACGTTCTGGAACCTCGCGCGCTCGGGCCGGCTGATCTACGAGTCGGTCGTGCGCGGCATCGACGCCGCGCTCGCGGAGAGGCGCGTCGCCCGCGACGGCGACTTTCTCTCGATCCCGGGCGCCGCGGTTCGCGTGCGGAACCGTTCGGCGGTCGGGTCGTCGAGCCTTCGCGACGCCGAGATGTTGCCGCCGGCGGAGATCGCGATGGCCATCGTGACGGCGCTCGAGGCGAGCCACGCGGCGACCGAGGCGGACGTGGTCACCGCCGTGGCGCGAGCCCTCGGCTTCAAGTCGACCGGCGAGAGCCTCCGAACCCGCATCACCGACGCGATCCGGCGTCTCGTCGGAGACGGGCGCGTCCAGAGCGAGAATGGAATGCTCCGACTTTCCGAATGACGATGTCGAAGGACGTGCCTCGCTCGCACACTCGTCCCGGGAGGTCTCAACGATGGCTGGAAGCGGTGGTCAAGGGTCGGCCGGCAACGTCATCGCGGCCGTGTGCAGCTTCTTCATCCCCGGCCTCGGGCAGCTCGTGCAAGGCCGCGTGATGGCCGCGCTCATCTTTCTCCTGCTCGGCGCCGCCGTGTGGGTCGTCACCTTCGGCATGTTCGGCTGGATCGTGAACATCGTGTCCTGCATCGAGGCGGCGGTCTGGAAGGGACCGCGCTGACGCAGCACGCAGCGCTGAAACGACGACGCCCTCGCGGCTCGCGCGAGGGCGTCGTCATTCTGTTCCTGCAACGCGGAGATCACTTCCGCCGCGTCAGCTCGAAGCTCGCGTGCGACGTGGTCGCACCCTTCTTCATGCTCGACCAATTCTGGCGCAGGTGGCTGGGATCATCGATCGTGAGCGTCATCGACGCCATGTACTCGATGTCCGACGACGTGAGGTTCGTGCAGTCGTAGCCGACGAACTCGAACGTGTTGCCCTTCGGATTCGTGCAGCGCATTCGCGGCTGGTTGCCCATCGCGCAGTAGTGCGTCATCACGATCGAGTCGCCGTCGAGGTGATACATGTTCGTCATCTCGCTGGGAGATCCCGGGAACATCACCTCGCGCACGACCGAGCCGTTCGACGAGACGGTGAAGACCGACGCCAAGACGTCGTTCCCCTTCTCGTCCTTCATGTTCCATTCGCCGGCGAGCGACTTGAGCGTGTCGAACTCGGCGTTCGTGGTCGCGCTCACGGGAACGACGACCTTCGGACCGGTGGTCGCGCACGCGGGCACGAGCCCGAACGATGCAACGACGAGAAGCGACAGGAGACTGGTGCGCATGCGAGATCTCTCCCAAAGGTGTGGCCAGAGGTCTGGCCAGAGGTGTGGTGCCGCCCATGCGGGAGCGGCCGCACAAAACGCTACCGCGCTCACTTGGGCTTCGCAGCGGCTTCTTCGGTGAGACGGCGATGGGCGTCGCGAATGGGCCGGAAACTCGCATCCTTCAGGGCCTCGAGCTCGGTCGCGAGGCGATCGGCGATCACGATCCGCGTCGCGAGTTCGATCGTCTGGTCCTGCGAGGCGAGATACCAGGCCTTCCGGAGTGCGGTGATCTTCCCCTGCGGCGTGGGCACGACGTCCGCGAGGGTGATGAGGGCCTGCGCCGCGTCGTCGGTGAGGCGCACCTGTCCGTAGAGCTCGGCGGCGGTCGTGGCGGCGTCGGCAGCGAGCGCACGGTTGTCGCCGCCGATCTTCGCGTGCGCCTGGGCCAATCCGCCCCACGCCATCGCGCGGCCCCACGTGTCGCCTAACGAGTCGGCAAGACGGAGCGACTGCTCGAACGACGCGATCGCGGCCTTCGGGTCGTCCTTCATCGTCTTCATGCCTTCACGGAAGAGCCTCTGCCCTTCGCGGAACGACACGCGCTCGCTCGGGCTCCAGCTTGCGAACGACGTCGCATAGTCGGTGAATGCCGTGCCGCCGAACGCCTCGTCGGCGAGCTTCGCGAACTTCACGCCCGTGCGGAAGGACTGCATCGCGTCGGCTTCCTTCGCAGGGTCCTTCTCGATCATCGCCAAGCCGCCTTCGAGGAAGCTGTCGATGAAAGGCAGCGTGCGGCCCGGATAGCGCTTGAACGTGGCGACGACGAGCGCGCCGTTGTCGGCGTTGAGGAAGCCGACCAGGCGCTCCTTCACGAAGACGTCGTCTTCGGCCGCTCGGGCGGGAGCGACGAACGTGACGGTGGCTGTGGCTGCAACGACGAGCGCGAAGGCCCGCAACGAGGACATGGTGATGGTCATGGAGTCGCTCCTTGAGATCGAGATCGGGGGTGCGTGAGGCCGCGGCACGAGTGCGTGCGTCACGGACGCGGCGCGGCAGGCGGCTTCGGCTGTTCACGGAGGCGCGTCAGCGCCGAGGCTTTCCACGCCGGCAACTTGTACTCCCACGGCTCGACGGACGCGTTCCACGTCGTCCAGCGCTCGATCCCCGCGGCCGCGTCGCCGCGCGGCACGGCGCGCAGGCGGACCCAGACGGCCTCGCCCTCGCGCATGCCTTCGACGACGACCGTCGAGCCGTCCACGTCGTACTCGATCGTGAGACCGGGCTCGGGAGTCCACGTCGCGCCTCGTCGGCGCACGCCGTCGAACTCAAGCCGCGCGAGCCATGAGGGCAGCGTGTTGCGTGCGAGCGTCTGCGCCGCATCGGGCCAGAAGTCCGACTCGATCGGCCCCGCGGCGACGGCCGACACCCACGTGGCGGGCTGGGTCGGGTTCGCGGGATCCGCTTGGCGCGTGACCACGAGGCCGAGATGACGAACCGCGCGGACCTCGTCGGCGGGCAACGCGACGATCTCCGGATTCATGTAGCGAACCGGATTGGCCTCGGGCGCGGCCGTGCCCTTGCAACGCCAGGTCTGGTTCTCGGCGAGAAGCCGCGCGTAGGTTGTCGGCGGGGTGCCCCGCGCGTCGCCGAGGACGACCTCGATCGGCGGCTCATCGCCGGCGCGCAGCCGCACGAGCTTCGCGCGACCCGAACTGTCGGGCCAGGCGAGGCCGAGCTCCGCGTGGCGTTCGGGCTTCGCCGTGAGCGGCTCGTCCTTCTCGAGTGACGCGATCGCCTGCACGAGCGGCGCGATCCTCGCGAAGTCGGCGGGATAGCCGTCCGCACTTCGCACGACCCAACGGTCGCCGTCCTTCGCGAGCGCGACGACGCCCGTTCCCGACGAGATCTCGATGAGCGACACGCGATCGGCAGCGCCGGCCAGCGCCGGGACGAGCGTCCCTGCGGACGCGGCTACCCCTTCGTCGCTCGGCTCGCGGAGGAGATAGGCGGCGCCGGCGACAAGACCCACGGCTGCAACGACGAGTGCGAGCGTCATGCGCACGCGGCGCTTCCCTTCCGTCGTCGCTCGCCCGATCACGTTGCACCTCCGGCGCGCGGAGCCGCGGGGCGTTGCCGCTGGTAGCGGCCGACGACCCAGACGAGCGCGATGCCTGCAACGATGAGCGGCCAGAGGACGACGTTCGCGAGCATCACCCGTCGGCCGAGGCGGTCGACATCCTCGCGAAGCGTGTGCTGCACGGCGCGGAGCTTCTTGCGGGCGTCGGCGACCGACGCCTCGAGCTTGCGCAGCTCGGCCTGCTGCTCCGGCGATAGGACGAGCGCGTTCGTTCCGCCTCCGCGATCGCGTTGCAGCTGGCTGATGCGCCGTTGCGTCTCCTCAATCTCGCGCTGGAGACGCTCTTCTTCCAGCAGATAGTTCGCCTCGGCGGTGCGGCGGATCTCCTCGACCTTGTCGAAGGGCCGCCGGTACTCGCCGCGGCTGCGCAAGTCGGCGAGCGTGCGGTTGCCGGCGAGCGTCTCGACGGCGTTGACGACGAGCCCCGCGTTGTCGGCGAACGCGGAGTAGCCGACGGTCTGCCCGCCGATGCGCTGCTCCTGCACCCATGTGTCGTTCTGGAGGAAGTCGGCGTCGGCGATGACGACGATGTTCGCGTTGCCGCTCGCGGGCGCGCCGTCCGCCGCGGGAAACGCGCTCGTGATCGGCCCGCTCACGCGCACCGCAAGCCACTGCTTCTGGCCGCTCGGCTTGAAGTCCTTGAGCAACTGGTCCGGCTGGCCGAAGAGACCGAGCTTCATCGTGGGGATGAGCTCGCTCCGCTCCGTCGAGACGAGGATCGGCGACACGGTCGTCGTTGCCGACGGCGTCTTTCGAATCGAGCCCGCGCTCATGATGTTGATGGCATTGAGCGAGCCGGCGATCGGATCGTCCTTCACGAGCGAGCCCTTCGTGAGCGAGAGCCACGGCAGATACGCGAGCTGCATCGCGGTACCGGCCTGGCTTCGAGCCTGCACGCGCGTCGCGAAGGTCTCGTCGCCGACGACGAGCGGCACCGGGGCGCCGCCGTTCACGCCCGCGTCACCCGCGAGCTCGATGCCCCATGAGGCGAGCAGCGCGCCGAGATTGAAGGTCGTGCCCGCAGGCGCGCCGCCTGCGTTCGCCCGCACCGAAGGATCGGTCTCGCACCAGGGATCGACGAGCGCGAGGATCGGCTTGCCCGCCACTGCCCAGGCGTCGATCGTGCGGAGCGTCGCTTCCGACCAATCGCGCGGTTGGACGAGGATCAGCGCCGACGTGCCTTCCGGCAGGATCGGCGGGACATCGGCTGGAAGGTCGACATAGCGCACGTCAAAGAGCGCGCGCAGCTGCTCGATGATGAGCGGCGGTCCCCCACGCGCGGCGGGATTGCGAGGATCGAACGGCGGCGTTTCCGGGATCGAGCTGAGGACCGCGACGACCGGCTTCGATCCGCGCGCGACCGACACGATGCGCCGCGCGATCTCGTACTCGAGGAGCGATTCGTCCTCGGGGCCGATCGTCGGAATGACTTCGACCTTGTCGGTCGGACCCTCGATCACCACGCCGAGCGTGAGCGACTTGCCGGTTCCGTCCACCGGCTGCACGGCAAGACCGGCGGCGCGGGCGGCGTCCTCCTCCTCGGAGAACGGCTTGGGATCGACGCGCCGCAGAACGACCTTTCCGCCCGAAGCCGCCGCGAGCTCGTCGAGGAATTCGTACACGCGTTCCGCGAGCGTCCGGTACTGCGGCAGATCGGTGGCGACGCTCTCCGACCAGTAGAGATGCACGCGCACGTTCTCGTCGAGGTTGCGCACCAACTCCTTCACGCCGGGCGAGAGCGTGTAGAGCCGCTCCTGCGTGAGATCGAGGCGCGCGGAACGGAGCGTGAACGCGAGGACGGTGTTGAGTGCGACGAGACCCGCGGCAACGGCCACGATCGCGACGACGGCGATGAATCGCTTTCCGGATCGCTGCATGTCAGTCCGCCTTCTTCCAGTCGACGACGAGCACGTTGATGTACAGGCAGCCGATGATGACTGAGCCAAAGTAGATGACGTCGCGCAGGTCGATCACGCCGCGCATCAGCGAGTCGAAGTGCGTGAGCGCGCTCATTGACGACAGCGCGACCGCGAGCCGGTCGCCGGCGCTTCCCGGCATCCAGCCGCGCACGATGTCGAGCACCGCCGGGAATCCGCAGAGCAGAACGAGGAACGCCACCACCGCGCAGATGACGAACGCGATGACCTGGTTCTTCGTGAGCGCCGACAGCACCGACCCGATCGCGAGGAAGCTGCCCGCGAGGAGCGCGCTTGCGAGGTAGCCCACGACGATCGCGCCGTGATCGGGATCGCCGAGCCACGACACCGTGACCCAGGTCGGCACGGTGAGGAGGAGCGCGAGCGTCGTGAACGCCCACGCGGCGAGGAACTTCCCGACCACCAGGTTCGCCGTCGTGAACGGCAACGTGGTGAGCAATTCGATCGTGCCCGTGCGCCGCTCCTCGGCCCAGAGCCGCATCGACACGGCGGGCACGAGGAAGAGATACAGCCACGGATGGAACTGGAAGAACGGGCGCAGGTCGGCCTGGTCGCGCTCGTAGAGGCCGCCCACGTTGAACGTGAAGAACGCCGTGAGAAACAGGAAGATCACGAGGAAGACGCCCGCGAGCGGCGTCGTGAAGTAGCCGCGGAACTCGCGGCCGAAGATGCAGAGCGTGCGGCGGAATCCGCTCGGGATCGCGTGCTCGATCGCGCTCATGTCGTCACCTCCGCGACAGCCGACGCGCTCGTGAGCGATCGGAACACCCAGTCAAGGCGATTGCGTGTCACCGTTGCAGGCGCCTTCGCTTCCATCGCCTGCGGCGTTCCGTCAAAGACGATGCGGCCGCTCGCGATGATCACCGCGCGGGTGCAGACCGCCTCGACCTCTTCGAGGATGTGCGTCGAGAGGACGATCGCGCGCTCGCCGCCCAGCTTGCGAATGAGCTCGCGCACTTCGTGCTTCTGGTTCGGATCGAGGCCGTCGGTCGGCTCGTCGAGGATCAGGACGCTCGGATCGTGCAGGAGCGCCTGCGCGAGACCGGTGCGCCGCTTGAAGCCCTTCGAGAGCGTCTCGATCGACTGGCGGCGCACACGGCCAAGATGCACGAGGTCGAGCGCCGCGTCGACGCGACGCGTGGCTTCGGCACCGACGTAGCCGCGGGCTTTCGCGATGAAACGGAGAAACTCCTCGACGGTCATGTCGGGATACGCCGGCGCGCCCTCGGGCAGGTAGCCGATGCACGCCTTCGCCGCGAGGGGCGAGTCGGCCATGTCGATCCCGGCGATGCGCACCGTCCCGGCCGACGGCTCGAGGAACCCGGTCAGCATGCGCATCGTGGTGCTCTTGCCGGCGCCGTTCGGGCCGAGGAAGCCGAGCACCTGCCCCGCCGGCACGTCGAGGTCGATCCCGCGGACGGCGTGAATCTCGCCGAAGCGCCGCTCCAGTCCGCGGGCCGAGATGAGGATTGGGTCATCGCCCATGAATAGCTAACACCTCCGTGCGAGGGACTACGTCAATGCGAACGAGCCCTTGCCAAGATCCGGACCGGAAAGATACGAACGCGGCGGGGGCCGTCAATGTCCTGCGGGGGCCACGAGAAGCCAGTGGACGAGGAGTTGCGCGAGCCCGAGGAACGTGAGGAACGACATGCTGTCGGTGACCATCGTCAGGAAGATGGTCGACGCCGTCGCGGGGTCCGCCCCGACGCGCCGCAGGAGCAACGGCATCGCCGTGCCGACAATGCATCCAATCGTGAGGGCGATCGTCATCGAGATCGCGATGATCGCGCCGAGCTGCCACGACGGCCCGGCCGGGTGGTCGAAGCTCTCGAGGAGGGCGACCACGATGCCGACCGCGATGCCGTTGATCGCGCCGTTGAGGAAGCCGACGAACCCTTCGCGGAGGACGAGCGACCGTGCCGTCTGCGGGCGCACCTGGTCAAGCACGATGCCGCGGAGGGTGACCGCGAGCGACTGCTGCCCCGCGTTGCCGGCCTGATTCGCGATGACCGGCATCACCACCGCCAGAATCGCGATCTCGGCGATCAGCCCCTCGAACTGCTTCACCACGATCGCGGCGACGGAACTCGTGAAGAGATTGACGACGAGCCACGGGAACCGGCCCTGGAACTTCTGGCGCGTGGTCGAGAAGACGGCCTCTTCCTTGCCTGCACCGACCATCGTCTGCGCGTCTTCGGTGCTCTCCTCGCGAATCGAGTCGAGCACGTCGTCGACGGTGACGACGCCGATCAGGCGATGCTGCGCGTCGATGACCGGCAGGACAAGGTGGTCGTAGCGCTCGAACTCGCGGGCCACGTCCTCGCGCGAGACTTCCGGCTGCACGGCGTCGACCGGCGAGTCCGCGATCTCGATCACCTTCTGCTCGGGCCGCGCCAGCAGCATGCGCTTCATGGTCACGCGACCGCGGAGCGTGCCCTTCCAGTCGACGACGAACACGTAGATCCACTCGCTCGCCGTTTCGCTTCGACGGATCGCCTCGATCGCCTCCGCCACCGTCATGGTGTCGCGGACCGCGAGGTAGTCCGTCGTCATCATGCCGCCGGCCGAACGCTCGTCGTAGTTCATCAGCCGACGCAGCGCGACGGCCTCGACCTTGCCGAGCATGCCCAGCAGGCGATCGCGCTGCTCGTCGGGCAGCGCCTGCAACAAGTCGGTCGCGTCGTCGGGCGCCATCTCCGCGATGAGTTGGCCCGCGTACTGCGGATCCTCGTCGATGAGATCTTCGAGCACGCCCACGCCGAGCGGCGTCAACATGTGCGCGAGCGCCTCGGCGGCGCTCTCGACATCCATCTCGCCGAGCACTTCGGCGGCTTGGCCCTCTTCCGCGGCCTCGAGCGTCTCAAGCGTGTCGGCGGCGTCGGCGGCTTCCTGCGCCTCGACCGCTTCTGCGAGAATCGGCACGTCGATCGAATGCTGAAGCAACTGCTCGACGCGCAAGTCCTCCGCCGTCGACTCCATCGCCTGTTCGACGGCAGACGACGCCGGAGTCTCTGGTGGATCGGCAGTCGGCTCGGGCATCCGAATCGAGTGTAAACCACGCACTGCATGACTGTGCCCACGTTCACGATCGAATCGGCGTTAGACCCTCGACTCGAGGACTACCGCGCCATGCGCGATCGCGACCTCCGTGGAGATGGGGCGCGCCCCGGAGTCTTCATCGGCGAGAGCCGGTTGGTCGTCGAGCGCATGGTCGCGCTCGGGATCCCGATGCGCTCCGTGCTCGTCGAACGTCGCCACGCGGAGTGGATGCGCGACCTGCTCGGAACGGCGCGGCCGTCCGACACGCCGCTCTTCGTTGCCGACGAGTCGGTCCTTCGCTCCGTCGTCGGATTCGACGTGCATCGCGGCGTGCTCGCGATCGGGGAGCGGCCGACCCGCGACGCGCTCACCATCGACCGGGCGGTTCCGCGTCGCGACCGTCTGACGGTCCTTCTCGTCGATGGCGTGAACAACGCGGACAACATGGGCGGTCTCTACCGCAACGCCGCGGCATTCGGCGTCGACGCCGTCGTCCTCAGCCCGACGTGCCACGACCATCTCTACCGAAAGGCGATCCGCGTCTCGCTCGGTCACGCCCTCGCGGTGCCGACGGCGCGCTCCGAGCATTGGGTGGAAGACCTACGGCGGCTGCGCGACGAGTGGGGCCTCACGATCGTCGCCGCGGCGATCGGCCCGGGGTCCGTCGATCTCGGCGACCTCGCGTCGGATCCGGCGCTCGAGCGCGTCGCGCTACTCGTCGGGAACGAGTTCTCGGGTCTTTCCGACGCCGCGCTGCATCTCGCGGACGTCCGCGTCCGTATTGCGATGGCTCCGGGCGTCGACAGCCTCAACGTCGCGACGGCTGCCGCCGTCCTGCTTCATCGCCTCTCGCGGGCACCGCTATCCTGACCGATTCCCCACTTCCGGTAGCTCTCCAGTGACTGTCCCGCACAACTCGGCGCCCGACGCCCCCAACGACATCGCGAACGACTCGCCGTTGGGTGGCGATCTCGTCTCGCGCGGCGCGACCGACGCGGACGTGCGCGTGGACTTCCTGCATCGGGTGCGCTTCACGCGCGACGTGTTCGACCCCTCGAACTCGACGCTCGCCGACGTCCTCGATCCGACGGGACGCGGGCCGGGAACGTCGCGGCTCCTCGTTGCCATCGACGACGGCCTGTGCGCCGCGTGGCCACACCTCGAGGCCGCCGTCAACGCCTACGCGGCGGCGCACGCCGACCGCATGCCGGTGCCTGCAACGACGATGGTCGTGCCCGGCGGCGAAGCGTGCAAGAACGACATGGCCACGGTCGATCGCGTGGTCGAAGCCGTGGATCGCCATCGCATTTGCCGCCGCAGCTACATCCTCGCGATCGGCGGCGGCGCGATGCTCGACGCGGTCGGATTCGCGTCGACGATCGCGCATCGGGGCGTGCGCCTCGTGCGCATTCCGACCACCACGCTCGCGCAGGACGACGCGGCGATGGGCGTGAAGAACGGCGTCAATCGCTTCGGCAAGAAGAACTTCGTCGGCGCGTTCGCGCCGCCGTGGGCAGTCGTCAACGACGAGCGATTCCTTGAAACGTTGAGCGACGCCGACTTCCGCAACGGCTTCAGCGAAGCGGTGAAGATCGCGCTCCTTCGCGATCCGGCGCTCTTCGCTCGCCTTGAGCGCGACGCCGAGCGCGTCTGCGCCCGCGATCTCGCGGCCGCGATGCCGATCGTGCGCCGCTCGGCGGAACTGCATCTCAGGCACATCACGCGCGGCGGCGATCCGTTCGAGACGCGCGAGGCGCGGCCGCTCGACTACGGCCACTGGTCGGCGCACAAGCTCGAGAGCATGACCAGGTTCGCGCTCTCGCACGGCGCGGCGGTGGGGATCGGCGTCGCGCTCGACACGCTGTATGCGGCGCTCGAAGGCCGGCTTTCGCGCGTCGACGCCGATCGCACGATCGACGTGCAACGGCGCCTCGGCATCACGATGTGGCACCCCGCGCTCGACGACGTCGATGCGCTCGTGCGCGGCCTCGAGGAGTTCCGGGAACATCTCGGAGGAAGACTCACGATCACGCTTCTCCGCGGCATCGGCCAGTCGGACGACGTGCACACGATGGACGCGTCGACGCTTCGTGCGGCGGTCGCGGAGTTGCGGCGCGTCGCGGCGGGATGAGCCCGTACGATTGCGGCCTTATGGCCACGCCTCCGATTGATCGCACCGCCGTCGTCGATCGCTACTTCATGGAGCATCGGGCGAAGCTGATCGACCTCGCCGCGTATCTCGATCGCGTCGAGCGTGCAACGCCGAGAGGATCGGCATCGCACGATTTCCGCCACGACGCGCTCGTCCAGGCGATCGCGATCTTGCTCGATGGCAAGCCCCAGCGGGCGCGCCGCGTGCTCGAACACTTCAGCGATCCGACGTCGGAGCCGATCGCGAAGGCCCCGATGAAGGGGGCGACCGGCGCCTATCCGGGCCCACCGAAGGATGCCGCGAAGGGGGGCGCGCGATGACCTACATCGACCCGCACATCCATATGGTGAGCCGCACCACCGACGACTACGAGCGCATGCGGCTCGCCGGCTGCGTCGCCATCACCGAGCCCGCGTTCTGGGCCGGCTACGACCGCTCGAGCGCGCAGGGCTTCTACGACTACTTCAAGCTGCTCACCGAGTTCGAGCCGCGCCGCGCCGCGCAGTACGGCATCCGCCATCACACGTGGCTCTGCATCAATCCGAAGGAGGCCGAGGATCCGGTCTTCGCGCGCGAAGTGCTGGCGCTCATTCCGTCCTTCCTCGATCGCGAGAACGTCCTCGGCATCGGCGAGATCGGGCTCAACAAGAACAGCCGCAACGAGCTCACGATCCTCGAAGAGCACTTGCAGTTGGCGGCGACGCACAACTTGCTCGTCCTCGTCCACACGCCGCACCTCGAAGATAAGTTGAAGGGCACGCGGCTCATCCTCGACGCGATCAAGAATCAGGGCTCGCTCGATCCCGGTCGCGTCCTGATCGATCACGTCGAGGAGCACACGGTGCGACACGTCCTCGATCGCGGCTACTGGGCGGGCATGACGCTCTATCCCGACACGAAGTGCACGCCGCAGCGCGCCGCGGACATCATCGAGGAGTTCCACGGCGAGCGACTCTGGATCAATAGCGCCGGCGACTGGGGCCACAGCGACCCGCTCGCGGTGCCGAAGTGCCAGATCGAGCTCCGCGGCCGCGGGCACACCGAGGACCTGATCCGCAAGATCAGCTTCGATAACCCGGTGAAGTTCCTCGGCCAGTCGGGGCGGTTTCGGGTGTAGCGCTGCCTTCGGCAGCGGGGAGTCAGGAGCCAGGATTCAGGAGTCAGTGCGAGAGCAACCTCGACGACGGACGTCGTGCGGTATCCCCCTCACTCCTGACTCCTCAATCCTGACTCCTTTGTTCTCTAACGATGTTCCCGCTCCACGTGCTCGCGCAGCACGTCGCCGCCGAAGTTGCGGGCGGGGTCGTTCCATAGGCAATGCACGTGGTCGGGATTGCCTTGCGTGCAGTCGAACTCGATGACAAAGGTTGGTCCGCCGACGCGGTAGTAGTGCGGCTTGTCGAGCGCCGGCTCGCCGATGAAGCCGAAGCGGATCGCTTCGAGCCCGGCCGCCTTGATGCGCCGCAACTCCTCGCTCGCGAGGTCACCGCGCAGGTCTGACGCGTGGCGCACGACGAGCGCCCAGAGGAGGTCGCGCTGCGCTTGCGTGAGGTCGGCCATCGCGATGCCACCGAACGTCGCCGGGTCTTTCAGCGCCGCCTCGCGGCCCGGGCCGGTGAGGACATCGGCCGGACACGTCGCTCCGACCGTCGCGCGCTTCATCTGCTCGTCGCTCAGCGAACGCCGCAGCGCGAACGCCGCCTCCTGCAACGAGGAGAGCGGGCGCGCGCCCTTGTCGGCGCCGAGCGCGAGCGACGCGGGGAACGCGCCGAAGAAGAGCGGCGTCGACGTGACATCGCCGGCGACCGAGCTGAAGTGCAGTCCGATGTGGTGGCCCTCGGCGCGCCAGCCCCACGGCGCCGCGGCCGGATCCTCCGACGGCTCGCCGAAGATGAAGATCGCGTAGAGATCCTCGCCGTACGTGATCGGCGCGTTGCGCGCCTTCTCCTCGTTGCCGTTCGCCTCTTCGATCGCGCGGATGATCCGCACGCGCTCGATGCCCTCTTCGGAGAGGCCGGACTTCATGAGGTCGAGCGCGAGCGCCTTCTGCGCGGCCGTCATGTCGCGCAGGAAGAGCCCCGCGCGATTGCCGCGGACGTACGACCAGTTGGTGCGCTCGGGAGCGTCGAACGGCCGGCGCGCGCTCGCGCGCTGCTCGTCCGACAGCGACGCGAGAAACGCCTTTGCCCGCTCCGCCATCGCCTTCGATGCCGCGGCGACTGGTGCGGGCGGCGCGGGTGGCGGCGGAGACGACGGTGCCTGCTGCGAGGCGACGAGGAGCGAAAGAAGTGCGGCGGCCAAGGGCATGGGCGCATCATCGCCCAGAAGGCCCGCTCATGCGACGAGTATCCTCTTCGCCCATGCGACGCCCGCTCATCGGTCTCACGCCCTCGATCGACGTACGCGACGGCCGAACGATCGTCCGCGTGAACGCGACGTACCTCGAGATGCTCGTGGAAGCGGGGGGCGCCCCGGTCATCCTCACGCCCGACGCCGCACTGATCGGCGACTACGTCGCGAGGCTCGACGGCTTCGTCCTGACCGGCGGCCCCGACATCGACACGCGCCCGTTCGGCGTTCCGCTGCACGAGAAGGCCGAGATCATGGACCCGCGGCGCCAGGCGTTCGACTTCGCGTTGCTGCGCGCGCTCGAGCGAGAACCGGCGAAGGCCACGCTCGGCATCTGCCTCGGCATGCAGGAGATGGGCGTGAGCGCCGGGTGCCCCCTGATCCAGCACATGCACGACGTCGTGAAGGACGCCGACCGCCACGGCAACGACAACACGCACGCCGTCACGAGCACGCTCTTCGGCGACGGCGCGGCCGCAAGCTGGCACCATCAGGCGCTGGCCGATGCGGGGCGCTTCGAAGTCATCGCGCGCAGCGACGACGGCGTGATCGAGGGCATTCGCGACGCCTCGCGCCCCTACTACGTCGGCGTGCAGTGGCACCCGGAGCGCACGAAGGACCGCACGCTTGGCCTCGGCGTCTTGCGTTCGCTCGTGGAGGCCGCGAGCCGATGACGACCGACGCCTCGCAATGCAGCTCGCAACGGGGAGATTGGTGGACGACGTTCTTCGACGACACCTATGCGAACCTCGGCCTCATCGCGCGGCAAGGGGCTGACGCGACGCACATCGTCGAGGTCGCCATCCGCGAGCTGAAGCTCGAGCCGGGCATGCGGGTCTTCGACCAATGCTGCGGCATCGGGCGCATCGCGATTCCGCTCGCCCAGCGCGGCATGATCGTGGAAGGCGTCGAGCTCGCGGCGAGCTACGTCGAGCGTGCGCGGGCCGACGCGGCGAAGCTCGGGGTGTCGGCGACCTTCGTCGAGGGCGACGCATTTCGCTACGTCGCATCTCTTCCCTGCGACGCGGCGATCAACGTCTTCACGAGTTTCGGCTACGCGGCCGACGCCGCCCGCAACGAGGAGATGCTGCGCCGCGCGTTCGAATCGCTGAAGCCGGGCGGCCGCTTCCTGCTCGAGCGGTTCAATCCGTGCAGGATCGTCGCGTTCGGACTGACCCCCTACGGCTCACGCGTTCCGCTGCCGGAGTGCGGCGGCGACGCGATCATCCTCGACGAGCCGGTGGCCGACTGGCATCGCGGCGTGATCACGTCGACGTGGACGATCTTCTTTCCCGACGGCCGACGCGAGGTGCGATCGTTCGAGACCGCCATGCTCTTCCCGCACGAACTGATCGCGATGGCGCGGTCGGTCGGCTTCGTCGACATCGAGTTGCGGAGCGGCAACGGCGAGCCGTACGACCGTCACGCGCGGCGACTCCTGCTTCTCGCTCGCCGCCCTTGAACCCGTGAACCCTCGCATCGCCTATTGCACGAACGTTCACGCGGGCGAGACGCTCGCGACGACGATCGCGCAGCTCGAACGTCACGCGACGGCGGTTCGCGCCGCGCTCGGCTTGACGGAACCGTTAGGCATCGGGCTATGGCTTTCGGCGGCGGCGCTGGAGGAACTCGCGACGAACGACGACGCACGGCGCCTGCGTGACCGACTGGCCGCGCTCGGACTTGCGGTGCGCACGTTCAACGGATTCCCGTACGGCAACTTCCACCACGAGCGGGTGAAGCACGACGTGTACGAGCCGCACTGGGCGCGCCCGGAGCGCTATCGCTACACGCGGCGGCTCGCCGAGCTCGCACCGGATCTCGTGCCACAGGGCACGGCGCACGTCTCGATCTCCACGTTGCCGCTCGGCTGGCGGCAGGCGTTCTCGAACGAAGGCTGCGGCGCGAGCGTCGGACTTGCGGCGGCGCAGCTGACGACGCTCGCCGGCGACTTGGCGCGCGTCGAGGCGGCGCGTGGAGTGCGCGTGACCGTCGATCTCGAGCCCGAGCCGGGTTGCTTGCTCGACCGCAGCGAGCACGTCGTCGACCTTTTCGAGCAGTGCTTCCGCGACGAGGTCTCGCGCCGACATCTCGGCGTGTGCCATGACGTGTGCCACGCCGCCGTCATGTTCGAGCGGCAGGCGGAGGTGCTCGCGGCGTATCGCAAGGCGGGCATCGGCGTGCACAAGGTCCAGGTGTCCGCCGCCGTCGAAGCCGACGGCTCGGAGGCGTCGCTCGAGGCGCTGGCGAGCTTCGTCGAGCCGCGCTACCTGCATCAGACGTGCGTGGCGTCCCGCGGAGCGGTGCAGCTCTTCGAGGACCTGCCGCTCGCGCTCGCCGCGCGACCTCGCGGGACGTGGCGCACGCACTTCCACGTGCCGATCTTCCAGACGTCGATCGGTCCGCTCCGGGCAACGCAGGCGGAAATCCTCGAGTGTCTGGCGGCCCTCGGCGGCGACACGCCAACGCTCGAAGTCGAGACCTACGCGTGGAACGTGCTTCCCTCCGCGTTGCAGCCGGTGTCGCTCGCCTCGGGCATCGCGCAGGAAGTCCGTTGGCTCGCGGAGCGCGTGCCGTGAATTCCACGCTTCGCGCGTATCTCGAACTCTCGCGCATCTCGAACGCGCCGACCGTCGTGAGCAACGCGCTCGCCGGCGCGGCGCTCGGGGCACGCGCGTTTACGACCGAGCCGACGGCGTGGAGCATCGCGGCCCCCGCAATCGCCTGCACCTGCTTCTACACCGCAGGCATGGCCCTCAACGACTTCATCGACCGCGACATCGACGCAGCCGAACGTCCGCAGCGCCCCATTCCGGCCGGCCGCGTCTCGGCGGCCGGCGCGCTCGCGTACGCCAGCACGCTGATGACCGTGGGCCTCGCGCTCCTGCTCACCGTCGGGGCGTTGCCGTTTCAGCTCGGGCTCGCGCTTGTCGGCTGCATCATCCTCTATGACGTCCTCCACAGCCGCACCGCATGGACCGTGCTTCTCATGGGCCTGTGCCGGGGGCTCGTGTACGTCGTTGCCGCCGCGAGCGCTGGTATCGCGCTCGACGCCTCGGTGCTGGGCCCGGCCGCGATCCTTGTGCTCTACGTTGCAGGCTTCAGCCTCACGGCCCGCCATGAGGCGGTCGCCTTCGCGGCGGCGCGCGGCGTCGCGTGCGTGCGCTGTGCGTACCCGCTCGCGCGGCCCGACGACACCTGCCCGGAGTGCGGCCATCGGGAGGGCGGCGGACGGCTGCGCATTCGCTTCCACTTCTCGCTGCTCCTGCCCGCGGTCCTCTTGGCCGCGATCCTCTTCTCGCCGCCGGAACTGATCGGCGCGAAGTACCGCAGCAACTCCGACATCGCGATGATGGTGACGGCGGGACTGACCGCGGGCTTCCTCGCCGCGTGGCTCGCCTCGGCCACCCGCCTCGTCGAGCTTCGCCCGCCGAAGATCGGCCCCGCCGTCCTGATGTGGATCGCGGCCATCGCGCTCTACGACACCTATCTTCTCCTTCTCACGAAGTCGTTCGTCCTTGCGGGCATCGCGCTCGCCGCGTTCGCCCTCACCCGCGCCCTGCAACGGCGCATCGCCGGAACCTGACCTTTGGTCCCAGTCGCCGTCCTCAATGTCGTCGGACTCTCGCCCTCGCTCATGGGCTCGTTCGCGCCGCGTCTCAGCGACCACGCGCGCGAAGGCGGCGGCGTGCGCACGCTTCGACCGTTTCTCCCGGCCGTCACGTGCACCTCGCAAGCATGCATGCTCACTGGCCGCACCCCGGCAGAGCACGGCATCGTCGGCAACGGCTGGTTCGACCGCACGCTCAACGAAGTGCACTTCTGGAAGCAGTCGAACGGCCTCGTCGCCGGCGACAAGGTGTGGGACGAGGCGAAGCGCCACGAGCCGAATCTCCGCGTTGCAAACCTCTTCTGGTGGTTCAACATGGGCTCGACCGCGGACGTCGCCGTGACGCCGCGCCCGCTCTATCGCGCCGACGGCCGCAAGATCCCCGACTGCTGGACGATGCCGCCGTCGTGGCGCGACGAGCTGCAACGCGAACTCGGTCCGTTTCCGCTCTTCCATTTCTGGGGGCCCGGCGCCGACATCCGCTCGACCGACTGGATCGCCGCCGCCGCGAAACGCACCGCAGAGCGCTTCGATCCCGCGCTCTCGCTCGTCTATCTGCCGCATCTCGACTATCCGCTTCAGAAGCTTGGACCGGAGCATCCCGAGATCGCTCGACACGTGCGCGAGATCGATCGCGTCTGTGGCAGCCTCATCGACTTCTTCCGCGCCCGCGGCTCGCGCGTGCTGGTCGTCAGCGAGTACGGCATCGCGCCGGTGAAGCGCGCGGTCCTCCCGAATCTCGCGTTGCGCGACGCCGGCCTTCTGGTGACGCGCGACGAGATGGGCGGCGAGCATCTCGACGTCTACGCGAGCCGCGCCGTCGCGGTCGCGGACCACCAGATCGCGCACGTGTACGTTCGGGACCATGTCGACGTTGCAGCCGCGCGCGCCGCGCTCGACCGGCTCGACGGCGTGGCCCGCGTGCTCGATCGCGCGGCGCAGCGCGAGGCGCGCATCGATCATCCGCGCGCGGGCGACCTTGTCCTTGAGAGCACCGCCGACACCTGGTTCGGCTATCGCTACTGGGCGGACGGTCGCGAGCCCGACTTCGCGCGCACCGTCGACATTCACAAGAAGCCCGGTTACGACCCGTGCGAACTCTTCATCGACCCGGCGATCCGTATGCCGCGGCTCGCCGTCGCGTGGCGGCTCTTCAAGCGCTCGCTGGGGTTCCGCACGCTTCTTGACGTCATCCCGCTCGACGAATCGCTCGTACGTGGGTCGCACGGGCGCATCGACGTCGCGCGCGGCCTCGATCCGGTCCTTTTCGGCGACGGCCTCGATGCGTTCGATCCGCCGACGAACGATCCGCATCTTCCGATCACCTGCGTGCGCGACGCCATCTTGACCGCGCTCTTTCGGTAGGCTCTTCGCGTGCGGATTCTGTGGCTATTGCTCGCGCTCCTGATAGGCATCGGCGTCGGTCTCGCGTTCCTCGCGCCGGGCGGCGCGCCCGCGGCCACGCCGGTCGTCGCCGAGCGCGAGCCCGTGCCCGCGAGCGCGCCCCCGCCTACGCCTGCACCGGCGATGGTTGCCCCCGCAGCGCCGACGCCCGCGCCGCCTGCGACGGAGCCGGCGCGCGATTCGAGTCCGAAGCCCGACTCCGTGCGACGCACCGGCGAGCGGACCGTTGTCCTCGCCGACCGCTTCGAGGTCACCGGCAACGGGACCGAGGCCGATCCCTATCGCATCCGCTGGGAGTTGCTCGACTCGGTGCGCGACGGGCTCTCCGCCGATGGGTCGACGTTCGCGCCGCCGCCCTGGATCGCGTCGCTCGACAGTTCATGGGTCGAACTGTCCGGCTACGTGTCGACCCCACTCGTCGTTGCCGAGACGCGCGACGTCCTCTTCACGAAGAACCGATGGGACGGTTGCTGCATCGGGATTCCGCCGACGCCGTTCGACTCGATCGAGGTGAAGCTCGATCGCTCGTTCTCGTTCACCGAGAAGCACGGACTTCGCTTCGCGGTTCTGCGAGGGCAGCTGCGCATCGATCCGATGATCATGGCCGGCACGATCCTCGGCGTCTATCGCATGGAGCACGGCAAGATCACCACGCGCGCCGAGTGACGCACGCGACGCGCGCGGGGCGCGGACGGCTACGCTGCAGCGATGCGCTGCGTGCTTCCTGTCGTATTCATCTTCACCGCCGCATCGTTCGCCGACTCGTCGTTGCCGTACACGTTTGACGAGGCGCTCGTCATCGGCGGCGTGAGCTCCACGCAGCGCTCCGCGTTGCGGCTCGACGCGATCGAGCACGCGCTCGTGCGGGGGGCGTTCGCGACGCCGAAGGCGGGCGACACGGTGACCGCGCCGGACGGCATGGTGCGCACGTGGGAGCGCGTCGAGAAGCCGGAAGACGCCGACCGATTCCGGCATCAGGGACTCGTGGGCGGCTACGCCTTCGTCACCTACGACTCGCCGGACGATCAGGTCGTGCTGCTCGACGCCCGGGAACACGGGATGGTGTACGTGAACGGAGTGCCGCGCGTCGGCGATCCGTACGGCAACGGATACTCCGTGTTGCCGATCGCTCTCAAGAAGGGCGTGAACGAGCTTCTCTTCGCGTGCGGGCGCGGGGGCCTGTCGGCCCGGCTGCTCGAACTTCCGTCGCAAAAGCCCTTCTTTTCCGGCCGCGACGACACCGCACCGGTCCTCGTTGCAGGCGACGCCGTCGACACGGAGTTCGGCATCACGGTCGTGAATCCGACGCAGGAGGTCGCGCGCGGCCTCGCCATCGAGCTGATCCTGCCGGACGGCACCGCGACGCTCACTCCGGTGCCCGCGTTGCCTCCGCTCTCGATGCACAAGGCGCGCGCGAGCCTCGAGGGCCGCGCGATCCGCGAGCCGGGCAAGGCGATCGTGCGGGCGCGACTGCTCTCGAACGGCACGCCGCTCACCGACGCCGTCGCCACGCGCGATCTCGACGTTGCCGTGGTGTCGGCCGCCGATCGCCGGCGCGTCACGTTTGTGAGCGACATCGACGGCAGCGTGCAGTACTACTCGGTCGTGCCGCCCGCCGCGGGCGCCGCCGCCACGCCAGGCCTGATCCTCTCGCTGCACGGCGCGAGCGTCGAAGCGGAATCGCAAGCCGCCGCGTACACGCCGAAGACGTTCGCATACGTGGTCTGTCCGACGAACCGCCGCCCGTTCGGATTCGACTGGGAAGACTGGGGACGTCTCGACGCGCTCGAGGTTCTCGCCGACGCGCAATCGCGCTTCGCCACCGATCCGCAGCGCCAGTGGCTGACCGGCCACTCGATGGGCGGGCACGGCACGTGGCAGCTCGGCGCCCACTTCCCCGATCAGTTCGCGGCCATCGCGCCGAGCGCCGGATGGATCTCGTTCCGCACGTACGGCAACGCGCCGACGTTCGGGACGCAGGGCGTCGAAGGCATGTTCGGCCGCGCGGCGAGCCCGAGCGAAACGCTGGTGTTAGGCCGGAACTACGCGGGGCTCGGCGTCTACGTCCTGCACGGCGACGCCGACGACAACGTGCCGGTCACGCAGGCGCGAGCGATGCGGCAATTCCTCGCGACGCCCGCGACCGACGACGCCGGCAAGCCGCTGGAGAAGCCGGGGGCGGATCATCGCGACTTCGCGTACCACGAGCGCGTGGGCGCCGGACACTGGTGGGGCAACGAGTGCGTCGATTGGCCGCCGCTGATCGACTTCCTCGAGGCCCGATCCCTGCCGGTGCCGAGCGAAGTGCCGACGATCGAGTGGGTGACGGCGGCGCCGTTCGTCTCCGCGAGCAATCGATGGGTGACGATCGACCAGCAACGCGAAGCCATGCGGCCGAGCTCCGTGCGCATCACCCGCACCGCAACTGGATACGAGGGCACGACGACGAACGTCGCACGCCTCGGCCTGCGGGACTGGCCTGAAACGGGGAAACCGCTGACGCTCGCGATCGACGGTGCAACGTTGAGCGCCGAGGCACCGAGGGACGGCACGCTCTGGCTCGAACGCACCGCCGACGGCTGGACCGTCGCGTCGGCGGCCGAGGGCAAGCGCGCGGACCGCGGCGGCCCGTTCAAGGACGCATTCCGCAACAACATGCTGTTCGTCTATGGCACCGCGGGAGACGACGAGAGCGACGCGCGGCTTCTCGCCAAGGCTCGCTACGACGCGGAAACGTGGAGATACCGCGGGAACGGCGCCGTCGAGATCGTGGCCGATGCCGAGTTCGACTCGACCGAGCACGAAGGCCGCAACGTGGTCCTCTTCGGCAACGCGGACACGAACGCCGCGTGGAACAGGCTGCTGGGCTCGTCGCCCGTCCTCATCCGAAACGGCTCGCTGAAGGTCGGCGATCGCGAGCTCGCCGGCGACGATCTCGCCTGCGTCTTCGCGTATCCGCGCGCCGACGCCGACGGTGCGATGGTCGCGGTCGTCGCGGGAACCGGCGCGGTCGGCGATCGCGTGACCTGGCGGCTCCCCTACTTCGTGTCCGGCGCCGGCTTCCCGGACCTCGTCGTGTTCGACGAGGACACCCTGATGAAGGGCGCGGGCTCGGTCCGACTCGCCGGCTTCTTCGGCAACGACTGGTCGGTCGAGCGCGGCGAGTGGGCCTCGGCGCCGACGCTTCCGTAAGCGCGCTCGTCTTACACTCGCGGCGTGACGCTCCGGATCGGGCAACTCACCCTCGAGACGCCGCTACTCCTTGCGCCCATCGCGGGGCATTGCGATCTCCCCTTCCGCATCCTCTGTCGGGAGGAGGGCGGTGTCGGTCTCGCCAGCACCGATCTCCTGAACTCTCGGGCGATCCTGAAGGAGACGCCGCGCACGCTCGATCTCGCCGCCACGAACGGGCTCGACCAACCGTGCGGCATGCAGCTCTACGGAAACGCGAGCGACCCGCTGCCCGAAGCGGCGGTGTGGGCCGTCGACCACGGGGCGCGGCTCATCGACATCAACATGGGCTGTCCGGTCGACAAGGTCGCGAAGAAAAACGGGGGCTCGCTGCTTCTCTGCGACGTGCCGAGCACCGTCGAACTCGCCGCGCGAATCGTGCGAGCGGTCGAACGGCATAGTTCGGGACGCGTCCCGGTCACCGCGAAGATGAGGCTCGGCTGGGATCCGGAACACAAGGTCGCGCCCGCCCTCGCCCGTGCCCTGGAGGCGGTCGGGATCGCGGCGGTCACCGTGCACGGCCGGTACACCGTCCAGTTCTTCTCGGGGACGGCCGATTGGGACGCGATCGGCGAGGTGGTCGAAGCGGTCTCGTCGATCCCGGTTATCGGCAACGGTGACGTCGAGGAGCCGCAGCATGCAGTCGAGCTTCGTCGTCGCTCCGGCTGCGCCGGCGTGATGATCGGTCGGGGTGCGTTACGGACCCCGTGGATCTTCCGTCGGACGGCGGCGCTTCTTGAGACTGGGGTCGCGCTGCCGGAGCCGAGCGTCAACGCGAAGCTTCGGACGATTCGTCGTCATATAGAGTTGCTTGCCCGCTACCACCCGGCAGAGGTCGCGCTACGAGTTATTCGCCAGCGCATCGCGTGGTACGGGAAGTCGCTCGGACACGCGAAGCCTCTCAAGGAGGCGATTCGACTCGCGCACTCACTTCGAGATGCCGCGACCGCAGTAGAGGCGAGCGTCGATCCCGCATTCGACGAGCTCACCATGGTCCCGCCTGGGTACCGATTCCCACCCGCGGTGATGGAACTCGCCGGGCGACACGCCCCCGATGCCGTCAGCGATGCGTGAAAAACCACATTTTGGCGAACGCGTGGGTAGTTCACGGGAGCGAACCACCGCAACCCCGGCGATCACGATATCTCGTCCGGGAACGGTTTCCCCGGTGTCGAACGCGGCCGTTACCGGTCTCGGATGCTCCGAATCGCACGTAAGTGCTGGCTCCAAAAGACGGTAGAAACTGTCCAAACGCACCCTTTTGACTTGCGACCCCCTGAGGGGTGTGTTAGTTTGCAAGTGGGAAAAGGGCGGCGCTACGGCACCGCCGGAAACGTCATCATCGCTCCTTGGGAGGGAGCGGTGATGGACCTCATCGGAGGAAGGGGTCTCAATGGCTGCCGTCAAGACATGGTCTGTTGTAACTGGGTGTGGCTGCGCGTTCATCGCGCTCGCGTCGTCGGTCAACGCCGACACGACCACAATCCCGGATCTGGCGATTCGCATCGGTAACGGCGTGTCTTCGTACACGTTCAACGCGAAGGACCAGGGGAATGCGTGGTCGAACGGCAATAGCACGTTCGGCTACCAGGGAACCGTTACCAATCCGTTCGATGGCTCGGGCTTCGGCCTGAGTTGGGGTCTCCTTGCGAACCCCGATCCGTTCATCGTCGGAAACCTCGTTGTCACGAACACGAGCAACACGACGCAAACGTTCTTCTTAGACGTTGCGTTGCCGATTAACAGCCCGCTCGCAGCGACGCTGATTGGTGGTTCGATCACCGGTACGGTGACCGACCTCAATGGCGACGGTGCGACGGTGTCGTCACTTCCAACGGGCGGTCCGATCTATACCGCTCTTACGGACGTCGACGGCGGCTTTAACGGCAGTGTTGCCGGAACGCTCCTCGCGGGTGCCTCCGCGAGCACGGGCGCCTTCCAGTCTGCGACCATCGGCCCCGACTCGTTCGGATCGCCGATTCCGTCGCTGCCTTACGGCGCTGTGAACACCAACATCGCTATCCGTCTCGCGTTCACGCTGACGGCTGGTGACTCGGCTTCGTTCACGAGCTTGTTCGTCGTCATCCCGGCGCCGGGCGCTGCGGTGGCCATGTTTGGCCTCCTCGGCATCGGTTCTCGTCGCCGCCGCGCCTGAGTCTTACTGCGACTCAGGTTCGGGAATCGGATTCAACGTGTGATTCGCCGACGACCGTCGTCGGCGGATCACGGAATTGAGAGAGGACTTGACCTTCGGGAAAAGGGTCAGTCCACACGCCGGATTTGCGGTCTCCCGCGCTCCGGCAGAGAAGGATTGAGGGAGGGATTCATCATGTTCCGTCTTGGTGTTCGCGGGTCACTTGCGTCTGCTGCGTGTGCGCTCGCGGCATTCGCTACAACTCTTGCTGCTGCTGACGGCCCGGCCGTGACGCTCGACGTCACCGTCAACGGTTCGGCTCAGAGCCAGAATCTCTCTGGCACTGCGACGAGCTTCCCGTCTGTTTACAACTACCAGGGCAGCCTCCTCGATGGTGGCGGCAACTGGCTTCTTAACTGGGACTTCAACGCGTCGAACTCGGCGAACGCTGGAGTTCAGGCTTTCACGGCCGGCAACTACGTGATTCAGAACCTCAGTGCTGAGGCTCTCGAATTCGAGCTGACCGTGACTCTGCCCGTCGCGCTTGTCGGCCCGACGCTCTACGGTGGTTCGGTCTCCGGTGGTCTCACGACCAGCGGCCCGGGCTTCATCACTGATCTCGGTGGTCCGGTTTGGACCGCTGCGACCGGCAATGTCACCGTCGAGACGCTCTTCGACACGCTCAACGTCGTGCGTCCCGATCCGGGCAGCTCTTCGCTCGGCTTCGAGTCGTTCGGCAATCCGATCCCGAGCCTCCCCGGCCCGGATATCGGTGAGAACATCTCGGTCACCCTGAAGTTCTTGCTTGGTGCGAATTCGTCCGCGTCGTTCACGAGCGTCTTTGTCGCTCGCGTCCCGGCTCCGGGTGCCTTCGCCCTGCTCGGCCTCAGTGGCCTTGCGTCGCTCGGCCGCCGTCGGCGCTCGTGAGGTCTCCTAAGGGCTTGCTCGTGCTGCCCTCGCAGGGCTAGCCCGTGCGACCAAGTCCTCCGGCAGGCCGCACAAACGTGGTGTTCGGAAACGAACGACACGTAACCTCTCAATCCACCAGCCACGACCGTTCACTCGGTCGTGGCTGCTTTCTTCAACCGACCTGTGGTGTTCCGGGCTCGCAGGTCGGTGTGTTCGACGTCTCAGCGCTCGCGCTGGGGATGCTGGGCCACGCCGTGGCCTCTTCGTCGATCGTCCAGTAGCATGCTCGGCCCTCTACGACCTTTCGTCCGCCCCCCTGCCCTCGAGGAATCACGTGCCCGCTAGTTTCCGCTGCTCGATCGTGACGCCGTCCCAGTCGGTTCTCAACACCGACGCGAGCTACGTCTCGTACGAAGCGTGGGACGGGCAACGCGGCGTCCTCGACGGTTCGAGCGCGAGCCTCACCCAGCTCGCGGTCGGTACGGTTCGCGTCGATCTCGCGGCGGGCGGCACCAAGACCTACGTCATCGACAGCGGCTTCGCTCAGATGCGCGGCAACGCGCTCACGATCCTGACTGACGTCGCCGTCGACTCGGCCGAGATCAACGCGGCCGCCGCGGAACGCGAGTATGCCGACGCCCGCGCGAGGGTGGTCGAGCCCGGCAACGTCGCTCCGGAAGCGCGCGCGCGCCTCGAGCGCGCACAGCGTCTCGCCGCCACGAAGGTTCGCGTCGCCCGCGGGTAAGTCCGGTGATGCCATCCGCGCGGTTCGGCGTGCGGCACGGCGCGACCCGCGCACTGGCGCTTTCCATCGCCCCTGTGGTAGCCTGCGAACCCATGTCGACCGAGGTCGGTCACGAGGAAATCGTTCACGCGGACGCGTTCGCCGGCACGCAGCCAGGCGAGATGGCCGTGTGCGCCGACCTTCCGCTCGAACAGCGGATCGAAGCGCTCCTCCTCGCGGCAGACCGCCCGTTGAGTGACGTGCGATTGGTCGACCTGCTCGGCCTCCTTCCGCCGCCGAGCGCGAAGCCGAAGAAGCGAAAGTCGACGAAGACCGACAACGCCACCCCTGGCGAGGTCGTCGAGGAGCCCGAACCCCACGACGATCCCGCGACCGCTCGGGCCCGGAAGCACGCCGTCGAAGCGATTCATCAGGCGATCGCAACGCTGAATGAGGCGTACGCCGCGACCGGCCGCACCTTCCGCATCGAGCCGATCGCGGCCGGCTGGCAGATCCTCACGGTGGCCGCTGTCGGTCCGCTCATCGCCCGATTGCGCGGCGAGAGGCAGCAGACTCGTTTGAGCCAACCCGCGCTCGAGACGCTCGCGATCATCGCCTACCGGCAGCCGATCCTTCGCGCCGACCTCGAGTCGATCCGCGGCGTCGCGTGCGGCGAAGTGCTGAAGAGCCTCATGGATCGGCGCCTCGTGCGCATCGTCGGTCGCGCGGAAGAGGTCGGTCGTCCGATGCTCTACGGCACGACGAAGGAGTTCCTGCGCATCTTCGGCATCGCCAACATCTGCGATCTTCCGAACGGCAAGGAACTCAAGGGCGCCTGACGGCGGGCCAGTCTCGTCGTTGCAGCCAGAGGCCGGGGCGCAGGCCTCGCGTCACTCCACGCGCCGAGCGACCCGACTCTCGGGATCGCCGAGGATGATTCGCGCGCCTTTCGTGTAGAGGAGATACGTGATCGCCCAAGAGAGGCTCACGAAGACGCGGTTGCGGAAGCCGATCAGGAAGAAGACGTGGACGAAGCTCCACAGGCACCACGCGACGAACCCCTTGAAGTGGCGGCCCCAAAGGTCGGCGACGGCCTTCGCGCGGCCGATGGTCGCAAGCGACCCCTTGTCGAAGTAGGCGAACGCGGGGCGCGGCGGTGACCCGGACGCTCGATGCCTCGCGTGCACGTCGCTCGCGATGATCTTCGCGACGTGCGTCCCCATCTGAACCGCCGCCGGGCACACGCCCGGCACCGGTTGCCGCGACTTCGCGCAGGTGACCGCCGCCATGTCCCCGATCACAAAGACATGCGGATGTCCGGGCACGCTCAAGTCGGGCTCGACCACCACGCGGCCGGCCCGGTCGCAGGTCACCCCGAGACTCGAACCAAGCGGACTCGCCATGACTCCCGCGGCCCAGAGGATCGTGTCGGCTCGGATCGCTTCGTGATGCCCACCATGCTCGAGCGTGACGCCCTCGCGGGTCACGCTGATCACGCGCGTGTCGAGGCGCACGTCGACGCCGATCTTCGCCAGCGCCTCCCGCGCCGCGTGCGAACTCTCGCGTGACATCGCCGGCAAGAGCCGGTCCTGCGCTTCGACGAGGAGCACTCGCGCGTCGCCCGCGTTGACGCGATGGAAGTCGCGCGCGATGGCATCGACCGCGAGCTCCTTGATCGCGCCGGCGAGCTCGACGCCCGTCGGTCCCGCGCCCACGACCACGAACGTGAGGTGCGACTTGAGCGCCTCGGGATCGACCTCCGCTTCGGCGTCCTCGAACGCCTGCAGCACGCGGGCGCGAATGCGAGCGGCGTCTTCGAGCGTCTTCATGCCCGGTGCGAACGCTTCCCATTCGGGCCGACCGAAGTACGACTGCCCCGCGCCCGCGGCGAGGATGAGGTAGTCGAACGACGTGCGCGTGCCGTCGTCATGGACCACCTCGTTGGAGTCGAGGTCGACGCCCGCGACGTTCGCGCGGAAGACCACCACGTTCGGGCGATTCCGGAAGACCCGGCGAATCGGGAACGCGATGTCGGCCGGACTGAGGACCGCCGTCGCGACCTGGTAGAGGAGCGGCTGGAAGAGGTGGTGATTCGATCGATCGAGGATGACGACCTCGACCGGCGCTTTCGACAACCGGATCGCGGCTTCCAATCCTCCGAACCCTGCTCCCACGACGACGATGCGAGGACGTTTCGCGTCTGCTCGATCTTGTGTCATGGCACGAGCGTAGAGGAGACGCCGGGCGAGAGTGTGCGATGCGGTCGCCCTCAGATGCCTTGCAGTTGAGACTCAGTTGCAATACGCTCCGCCCCTTCGATCACCCTTTTCGGAACGCTCATGACGCCCAACCTCGCCTCGCCCCCCGCCATCCCGACGCCGCACTCGAACGGTCACGGCCATACCGCGACGCCCGCGGCAACCGATCCGACGGCGTCGCTGGCCGGGGCGCTCAGGTCAAAGACCCACGACCTGCACGTCATGGCGGAGAAGCACCCCTTCCAGCAGCGTCTCCTCCGCGGCCAAGTCAGTCGGGACGAGCTTGCGGCGTACCTCCACGAACTTGCCCACGTCCATGCGGCCCTCGAGCGGGCGTTCGAGTCGACCGCGCACCCGATCCCGCGATCGCTCTTCCGCGACCACCACTACCGGTCGGGCCTGGCGAAGCACGACGTCGCCGCGCTCGACGGCCTCTTCGCCGAGCTTCCTCGCACCCGCTCGGCCAAGTCGTTCGTCAGTGCGATCGATGATCTCGCGAGCGCCGATCCGGTGAGCCTGGTCGGCGTCCTCTACGTCCTCGAAGGTGCGACCAACGGCAACGTCTTCCTCGCCCGCGCCTTGGAGCAATCGCTCGGCCTCGAGCGTCGCGTCGCGACGTCGTCGCTCGACCCGCACGGCGACGACCAGCGGCCGCGCTGGATGGCGTTCCGCTCCTTGCTCGACACCCTCAGCGTTCCTGAGGCCGAGGCCGGCCGCATCGTCGCGGCCGCTCGGGCGACCTTCCGCGCGGTGCACGACATCGCCGACGAACTGGCGCCGTCGCGCGGCTGAGCGCCTCAGGCGTCGTTCGGAAGTCCGACGATCGCGAGCGCCGCGTTGCGGTAGCGCGCGTCGAACGTGACGTCACGCGCGACGAGACCGTGCGTCCACGTGGGCATCTCAGGCACGACGCGCTCATTGGGCAGCTCGACCTCGAGCATGACGAGCGGAAGGTCGTGGAAGCGATCGAGCTCCCAGACGAACCCACCGTCGCGTATGCGAAAGCGCGTCTTCGTGATGCGCCGACCTTTCGTGAGCGGCCACAGTCGCTCGAACTCGGCGCTCGTGATCTCGCGCTCGGTCTCTTCGCGCACGAGCCCCGTGCCGCGCTTCACGGTGTGCCGGCAGAGGACGTCGCCCGTGCCGGTCGTGATGCGACGGATGCGCCCTTCGGGAAAGTCGTGCTGCGAGGCCGCGTCGGTCTCGGGCAGGTAGCCCTGCTCGATCTCCCACCGCTCGCAGGTCGCGAGCGGCGCCGCCGTCGCCGACGGCATCTCGCGCAGCACCCACACGCGTTCAATCTCAAGCCCGTCGGGGGCGCCGCTACTCACGCGCCCGCTCCGACCGCACCCGAACGGCCCGCCGGCGAGGCGATCGACGAATCGACCCATTGCGCCACGAGGTTCGCGAGGACGTGCTTCAGGTTGAGGTGACGGCGGATGGCTTCGTCGGCGTCGGAGAGGACATCGGCGAGTCGCGCGAAGCGCTCGACGAGCGCCCCATCGCCCGCAGTCGCCGCCGCGGTCATGCCGTCGCGCACGTTCTGACCGAGCACGCCAAAGAGCATCCGGAGGGCGACGCGGTTCGCCGCTTCCTTGCTCGCCTTCGCGTTCCCCTTCACCATCGCCTCTGCGCATTCGCCGACGAGCTCGGCCATCCGCTCGGAGAGCCCGGCCGTGAGCTTTCCGCGCGAGAGTTCGGCGAGCGGCTTCGCGAGTTCACGGGCCCATCCGTGCACGCCGTACGCGGCGACCATCGAGGCCCAGCCGGGCGAACCTTCGGCGGCGCGAAGGATCCACTCGCGCTCCGAGTCGCCGAGATCCTTGAGCGGACTCGTTTCGACCCACTGGCGCATCGATCCGGGATCGAGCGGCACGAAGCCCACGCGCTGGCAACGGCTTCGGATGGTCGGCAGAAGTCGATCCTCGCGGGTCGTCACCAGGATGATGAACGTGTTGGGCGGAGGCTCCTCGAGCGTCTTCAGGATCGCGTTCTGGCCGACGCCGTCCATGAGTTCGGCTTCATCGATGACGAAGACCTTGCCGTGACCGAGGTACGGCGTGCGGGCAATCGCGCCGTCGAAGCTGCGGCCGTCGATCTCGCCGCCGAGCATGAGCTCGCGCAGAAGGTCGATGGGGATGTTCGTCTGCTTCTTGTCGCGGAGCGACGCGATCTCCGAGGTCTCCGCACGCTCCTTGCGGATCACGTGGAAGTCGGGATGCGAGCCGGCATCGAGGAGTTCGTGCACGCGCGAGCCCGCGGGCGGCTCGAACCGGTCGACGTGTTCGTCGCGCACCGCGGGGTCGAGAAGGAGCGCCGCGAACTCGCGCGCGGTGGTGAACTTCCCGACGCCGAACGGTCCGTGGAAGATCCACGCGTGATGCACGTGTCCGGTGCGCAGCGACTTCGTGATCGTCGCGATGGCTCGTGATTGGCCGAGGATCCGCATGAAGAGACCTTACCGCGGGACTTCGACCAGACGGCACCCTTGCGGCTTCGTCTTGCCCTTCGGATCGCGCGGGTCCACCGGCACCAGGACTTCCTCGCCGTTGAGAAGGTGCCGCGGGAAGCGCTTCATCAGCGCCTCGACCTCGGGCGCGAAGAGCGTGCTCTTCGAGTCGTAGGCATTTCCGTCGAAGTGGCCGACGGTCACGATGCTCGTGTTCGTCGTGCCGTCGTGGTGCACCCACGCCTCGTAGCCCTTCGCGCGGAGTTCCTTGCCGTACTTCTCCGCCGCCGTGCGGATCGCCGACGGCGAAAGGCCCTTGTCGCCGAACGTGCTCCAGGCCGCGACTTGCAGGCTGTAGAGCGGCACGACGTCGGGGAAACGCTCGCGGAGATGGCGGATGTCGAGGGTGCCCGCGCCTTCGCTGTCGGTGCTCGTGCGCGTGAGCATCGCCATCGCGAACGGGCGCCGGCCTTCCGAGACGATCGCCTTCACTTCCTTGAGCTTGGCTTGAGCGGCAGGATCGTCGGGACCCTTGAAGCGCCCGACGAGCACCACCGAGCCGCCGCCGACGCGCTCGACGAACGCGTCGCGAAGCTGCGGATAGCGCGCCGCGAGCCGCTCGCGCATCGCGCGGGCGACCTCGGCATGGTCTTCCTTGGCGAAGCTCGCGACTAGGACCGACCAGGTCGGGGCATCGTCACCGTTCGGATTCGGGGTCGAGGAGTCGGCGGGCTTCTTCGCGCCGTTGCCCTTGCCGGCCGCGCCGTTCGACGGATCTTTCGGGTCGATGTTGTCGTCGTTCGGGTCCCACAGCTCCGGTTGCGAGCCGGGCTTGTTGGACGGTTTCGTCGTGGGAGGTTTCGTTGTTGGGGGCTTCGTCGTTGCAGGCGCCTTCGACGGCTGCTTCTCCGGTCGACTGGGGAGCTCCGGAAATTGCGCGTGAAGAAGCGAAGTCGCCGCGAGACTCGCCGCGCTTGCGATTACCCATAAGAAAGTCGGCGAGAGGCGTTGCCGGGCGTTTTTACGAGACATCGAAAGCTGCCTCCGATTCATCGGGTCGCTGGGTTCGAGCATCAATCCACGGGCCGTTCACAACTCACGACAGCCGCGAGAGTTGCGGGCTAGCGCGCGGCGAACGCAATCTTCAAGCGTTCACCGGGCAAGCGCCGATGGTTGTGCCCGGGTAGGACACCCTGACTCAGTCGCGATCGGCTGAGCCACCAACCGCTGTCGGCACTCACGCCAGACTCGGCGCCAGGACGGTAAAGAAGTTCCCTTTCAGACCGCGCGGCCATTCTACGATTGGGCCGCGCGGGGAGTATCGCTCCATGCCTGACATCGGCAATATCGGTTACTCGTCTGGTTCTGGTGGCGCTGGCCCCATTGCACGCTCGTCGCTCGACACGACGGCGCGAACGCGGCAGACGGCCACAACGTCCACCTCGGCGCGGGTCGATCGGACCGATCGCGTCGAACTCTCGGATCACGCCAAGTGGCTCGATGTCCTCCGCAACCTCCCGCCCGTTCGGGCCGAGAAGGTCGCGACGATCAAGGCGGCGATCGAAGCCGGCACCTATGAGACGGAAGACAAGCTGAACGTCGCCCTCGATCGCCTGCTCGAAGAGATCGGCGACGAGACGGACGGCGGATCGGCTGGTCCGAACGAAGGCTCGTAACCGACGCATCGCTCACTCGTCGGAGTCACTCGCGGCTGTCGAAGGCTTCCCTTCGGCAGCCGCGTGCTTTTTGGACTCCAACCGATCACACTCCGTTCGTGGTTCGACGAATGACCCTCGGACGTGTGGCCGGACTCGCACTCGTGGTTGGGGCGCTCGGAGCATTCGTTCCGCTCGCCGACGCGCAGGTCGCGCCCCCTGCGGCGATGCGTCCGGCGGAAAGCGGGCCGCAGGCGATTCTCGGCGCGACCGTGATCCCCGCGCCCGACGCGCAACCGATCCCGAACGCGATCGTCCTGATCCGCGACGGTCGCATCGAACGCGTCGCGTCGGCCGCCGATCTCGGCCAGCGCGCGCCCGCCGGCTATCGCGTGTGGAACGCCGAAGGGCTCACGCTCTATCCCGGCCTGATCGAGACGGCGTACGTCGTCGACTCGAACGCCGCGGCCCAGCGCGCCGCCTCGGGCGCCGGTGCGCATTGGAATCGCCGCGTGATTCCGCAGGTCGGGCCCGAAGATCTCGAGCCGCTCAAGCCCGATGCGATCTCCGCGTTGCACAAGCTCGGGTTCACGACCGCACAGGTCCTTCCCGAAGACGGCCTCTTCCGCGGGCGCGGGTCGGTGCTCCTTCTCGACACCGATCCCGGCTACGCGAAGGCGCTCGTGCCGGAGTCGGCGCTCTTCGTGGGATTCGACCTGCAACGCGGAGTGGAGGGCGAACCGCTCGGCACGGCGTATCCGTCGTCGCTCATGGGCGCGATCGCGCTCGAGCGGCAGACGTTCCTCGACGCCCGCTGGCACGCCGCGCAGACCCGCGCCTGGGCCGAGCGTCCTGACCGCGCCGCCCCGCCGATCGACGCCCGCGCGCTCGACGCGCTTCTCCCCTACGTCGGCCGCGCCGGCCCTGGCATGGTCGTCTTCGACGCGCCGAACGAGCGCGACTTGGTGAGGCAACTCCGCGTGGCCGACGAGTTTGACCTGAAGGCGGCGTTCCTCGGCACCGGTACCGAGTTCCGCCGCGCGAAGCAGTTCGACGGCCAGACCGTGATCGTGCCGCCGCGCTTCCCGCGCACGCCCGACGTCTCGAGCCCGGCGAAGACCGATTCGCTGACGCTGTACGACCTGCGCACGTGGCGTTACGCGCCGACGAACGCGGCTCGGCTCGAACGGGCCGGCGCCGACGTCGTCCTCACGAGCGCGAAGCTCGAGGATCGCGGCGACTTCCGCAAGCATGTGCGCACCGCCATCCAGCACGGCTGGTCGCCGTCGGCGGCGCTTGCCGCGCTCACGACGCGCCCCGCGCGGCTCCTCGGATGCGACGCCACGCTCGGCACGATCGCGCCGGGCAAGATCGCGAATCTCGTCCTCGTCAACGGAACGCTCTTCGGCGACGACCGCTCCGAGCCGGGCGCGGTGCGCGCCGTGTGGGTCGCGGGCCGGCGTCACGAGGTCGAGCCGGCGCCGCTCTTCCCGATCGACGGCCCGTGCGTACTCACCGTTGCAGGCGGACCGTCGCGAGAGGCCCGCCTCGATCTCGCCGACTCGACGTTGCAGGTGAAGATCGACGCCGAGCGCGTCGTCACCGTGCGCCGCGTGGCCATCGATCGCGACCGATTCACCGCGACGTTCGACGGCGCGATCCTCGGGCGCGACGGCTCGTGGCGCGCGAGCGGCGTCGGGGTCGGAGGCGCCGTCGAAGGCACCGCCATCGGCGACGACGGCACGACCCTCACCTTCCGCATCGAGCGGGGAAACTCGAGTCTCCCTGCCGCGCCGGTCGAGGCGCCGAACGCCGAGCTTCTCGCCGCGAAACGCACGCTCGCCGACGACCCGCTGCCCTTCCCCTTCGGCGACCACGGGCTTGCCGAGGCGCCCAAGCCCGAGACGGTCCTCGTGCGCAACGCGACGATCTGGACCTCGTCCGACCGCGGCATTCTCGAGGGAGCCGATCTCCTCGTTGCAGGCGGCAAGATCGAGGCGGTCGGCACAGGGCTCGCCGCGCCGGAGGGCGCGCGGGTGATCGACGCCGCGGGCCGACACGTCACCCCCGGCCTCATCGACTGCCACAGCCACACGGGGATCGACGGCGGCGTGAACGAAGGCACGCACGCGAATAGCGCCGAGTGCCGCATCGGCGATGTCGTCAATCCCGAGGACGTCGGCTGGTACCGCGAGCTTGCGGGCGGTCTCACCGTGGCGAACCAGCTGCACGGATCGTCGAATCCGATCGGCGGCCAGAACAGCGTCGTGAAGCTGCGCTGGGGCGAGGACGAGCGCGCATTCCCGATCAAGGGCGCGATCCCCGGCATCAAGTTCGCGCTCGGCGAGAACGTGGTGCGCACCCGCGGCCGCTACCCCGACACGCGCATGGGGGTCGAGACCTTCATCCGCGACGCCTTCGAGGCCGCGCGGCGCTACGACTCGCTCAAGACCGACGACACGCGCCGCCCCGACCTCGAGCTCGAGACGCTCGCCGAGATCCTTCGCGGCGAGCGCATCATCCACTGCCACTCGTATCGCCAAGACGAGATCCTCATGCTGATCCGCCTCGCGGACTCGCTCGGATTCCGCATCGGCACCTTCCAGCACGTCCTCGAGGGCTTCAAGGTCGCCGACGAGATCGCGAAGCACGGCGCCGGCGCGAGCTCCTTCAGCGACTGGTGGGCGTACAAGATGGAAGTCATGGACGCGATCCCCTGGAACGGCGCGATCCTCGACAAGATCGGCGTCGTCACGAGCTTCAACTCCGATTCGGGCGAGCTCGCGCGGCGCATGAACATGGAGGCGGCGAAGGCGGTGCGCTACGGCGGACTCGAGCCGCACGAGGCGCTCGCGTTCGTCACGATCAATCCTGCGAAGCAGCTCCGTATCGACGCGCGCGTCGGCTCGCTCGAGCCCGGCAAGGACGCCGACTTCGTGATCTGGAGCGCGAATCCGCTGTCGGTGTACGCACGCGTCGACGAGACCTGGGTCGACGGCGCGCGGCGCTTCGAGCGCACCGAGGACGCGGAGCGGACGGCCCGCGATCTCGTCGAGCGGGAGCGGCTCCTCGTCGATGCCGCGGCGATCGCGGACGAGGCACGGCAGAAGGCGCGGCGCGAGCGCGAGAAATCGGACGGCACGACGATCGACGGAAGCGACGCGAAGCCCGACGCCTCCGCGAAGCCGCGCCCGTTCCTTCTCGGCCTCCTCGCCGCGCGCGAGGCGGCCTTCATGGAGTTGGTGCGTCGCGGCTACGACCCCGACGACATGCGACCGGGCGACTGCGGCTGCGAAACGCAACGCATGGGAGGCAACCAGTGACAAACGTCCGAAGCCTGCTTCTCTCGGCCCTCGCCCTCGCCTCGTCCGCGTTCGGCCAATCGGCGCAGATCCCGGCGCCGCCGCAAGAGCGACCGATCCTCCTCGAGCACGCGACGATCCACACCGCAGCGGCCGACGGCCCGCGCGTGATCGCGAACGGCCACGTCCTCTTCGACAAGGGCGTGATCGTCTCGGTGGGCGAAGGCGTCCCCGCGACGTTGCCCGAGAATGTCCTGCGCCACGACGCCACCGGCCTCCACGTGGCGCCGGGATTCATCTCGACGATGTCGACGATCGGCCTCGTCGAGACGTTGCAGGTCGTCGCGACCGACGATCGCAGCGAGACCGGGCAACTCCACCCCGAAGTCGTCGCGGCCACGGCCATCAACCCCGACACCGATCTCTTCCCGGTCGCGCGGGCGGCGGGCGTCCTGCTCTCGTTGACCGCGCCGACCGGCGGCCTCGTGTCGGGCCGCGCGAGCGCGCTGCGCCTCGACGGCTGGAATCCCGAGACGATCGCGGTCGTGCGCGACGTCGGCGTCGTCGTGAACTGGCCGCTGGTCGAACCCGTCCAGGCATGGTGGACGACGAAGGGCGTTGACGAACAACGAAAGTCGATCCGCGCGAACCTCGCGATGCTCGATGACTTCATCAATGACGCCCGCGGCTACATCGTGCAGAAGGCGCGCTTCCCGGAACTGCCGACCGATCAGCGCTTCGAGGCGATGCGCGGCGTGATCGTCGAAGGCGATCCGGTCTACGTCACCTGCGGCAGCCGCGGTCAGATCGAGTCGGCGATCGCGTGGGCGTCGCGCCACTCGCTCAAGCCGATCATCGTCGGCAGCCGCGGCGTCGAGGAGTCGATTCCGCTTCTCAAGCCGATCGCGCTCGGCGTCATCGTCTCGGGCACGCATCGGCTTCCGGGCAACGACTACGAGTCCTACGACGCCGCGTATCGGCTGCCCGCCAAGTTGCGCGACGCCAAGATCCCGTTCGCCATCGCAACCGGCGGCGAGCCCGCGCACGACCGCAATCTTCCGCATCACGCCGGCACCGCCGCTGCGTTCGGCCTCACGCCCGACGAAGCCCTCGCCGCGATCACGCGGCAGGCGGCGGAACTGAGCGGCATCGGCGATCGCTACGGCTCGCTCGCCGCCGGCAAGAGCGCCACGCTGATCGTCACGACCGGTGACCCGCTCGAGATCACGAGCGACGTCCTCCTCGGCTACATCGACGGCCGCACCATCGACCTCTCGTCGCGGCAGACGCGGCTCTTACGAAAGTACGCCGAGAAGTACCGACAACTCGGCATCGACCTGGCGATCGCGCCGCCGGCCGTGCCCAGTCCCGACGTCAAGTGAAGGTCACCAGGTGACGCTGCCGGTCGCCGTCGGCGCCGCGCCGTCCAAGCCGAAGTAGAAGACGTCGATGCGCACCGCGCTGCCCGAGGCCGGCGGCTTCGTCCACTCCGGCGTGAGCGTGATGCGGTAGGTGTCGGTGACGTCGTCGAAGAGCGCGGCGTTCTCGGCGCGGGTTCGCAGCGGCACGGTGAACCGCGTTTCCTGCGGCACCGCCGACGAGCATTGAATTGCGATCACGACGGTGCCGACCGCGCGAGTGCGGCTGCCGTCAGCGTCGGAGAATTCGAGCCGCACGTCGAGGGAGGGCGGCACCGCATTCGGATTCGCGCGGCTGAGGGGGTGCACGCGCACGGTGGTGGGCCAGAAGAGCCACGCGCCGGCGTTCGATGCGGAGCCGCGGTCGATCGACTCCTCGTTGGCGATCGCGGACGACGACGTGCGCGTCGTCGCGCAGCCGAGCGTCAGCGCGCCGAGCAGAGATCCGACCAGACCGAGGAACGCGAGCCGACCGCCGAGTGAGACGAGCCGCATACGTCGATACTCCAAAGGCAGAACGATCAGACCGGTTCGATGACGCTGTAGCGATCGAGGTTCAGGATCACGAGTTCGCCGTCATCCTTCTTCACCTCAAGCCGGTCAAGCCAGAGCCTGTCGCCGTGACTGTGGGCGAACCACGAGCCGGTCTTCGACTGGCGATAGCGAACGATCGTTCCTTCGATGGTCGTAGTCCAAACGCCCTCGACCTGCGGCACCTGTTGGGTGACGCGAACGCGGGTTCCGGGAGAGAGCGCGACGGATTCGAGCGACATGGCGGAGATTCAGGAGATCGAGGTTCGCGAAGAGTCAGCGCCCGCGAGACGAGTGCCGCGGACGCGGGGCAGAGTGTACCCCCCTCATCCGCAATGCCTGGTGCCCAACGCCTGCACGGGTCTCACCACGTGAGCGGCTTCGGGCCGATCGTCGCCGTCGTACGGCTCGTGCGCCACGCGCTTCCGAAGGCCTTCGCGATGTACGCGTTGAGTCGGTCGAGGGTGACCGCGTCGACTTCCGCGGCAAGTTCGGCGAGCGAACGGACCCGGCCGAGGCGATACCAGTCGCCGGCGGCGGCCGCGGCTCGAGCGCCGGTGCTCTCGCCGCTCATGACGAGCCGGCTCTTGTAGCCCACGACCGCGCGGGCAAATTCGGGCTCGGTCACGCCGCGTTCGAAGTTCGCGACGACCTCGCTGATGCAATCGACGGTCTCCTGCGCCCTTTCAGGGGTCGACCCGGCGTAGAGCGCAAGCATGCCTCGGTCGCGGCCCCCCGAGTACCCCGCGCTCACCGAGTAGCAGAGGCCCCGCTTCTCGCGGACCTCCATGAAGAGACGGCTCGACGTGTCGCCGCCCAAGATGCGCGTGGCGAGACGGAAGAGCGTCGCGTCGGGATCGCGCTCGGGCGGCGCCTTGAAGGCGATGCCGATGTGCGTCTGTGACGACTCGCTCGTCTCGTGCGTGGTGCCGCCGAGGGGCGGGCGCAACTCGACGGCATCCGTCGACGCGCCGTTCCATCCTTGGAGGAGCTGCTCGCAGGTGGCGCGGATCGCATCGGCCTGGACGTCGCCCGCAATGCCGAGGATCGACCCGCGGGGAAGGCACCGCGACGTCCACGCCGTCCGGAGCGTCTCGATCGTGACGGCCTCGAGCGCCTCGCGGTTGCCGAGGCCGGACCGATTGAAGGGTGGCGGCAGGTGCCGCTCGCGCAGTTGGAGCATGACCCGCTGCTGCGGATCCTCTTGGAGACCTTCGATCGCTTGGATCGCCAAGCTCCGAACGGGATCAAGGTGTTCCGCCGGAAGGGCCGGGGCACGGATGATCGACGCCAATAAGGGCAACGCCTCGAGCAGCCGGTCGCCGAGAAGGGTCGCCGACAGTTGGATGTGGGCCGGTCCGCACGTCACCGACCGCTGCACGCCCAGGCGGTCGAGGGCGTCACTCAGTTGCCGACTCGACAGGTCGCCCGCTCCGCGCAGGACGAGTTCCGAGAGAAGGACGGACTGCCCGTCGCCAGCCTCGCCCTCGGGATCGCTGGCGTTGCCGACCGGCACGAGCCAGCAGATCGCGACCGACCGCACGTTCTCCGCGCGCTCGACGAGGAGCGGCATTCCGCACGACAGCGTGAACGTGCGGAGGTCCTGTTCGACGGCGACGGAGGTCGGCATGGCGTGAATGTAAACGGTCTGTAGCGGTGGCGCGGATCGCACACCCCGGACAACCCGCGGACTCTGCGGAAGACGGACAAACGATGCGAAATCGCGTGGGGCGAATGCGATTCTGTCCATGGATGGATCGTGGCGCGGCAACGACGCCGCGCGACAGCGAGGGCAACGCCCCTATGGGAATCTGGCGCTCATGGATCGCTCTTCGTCGGGACAGCCTTCGGCGCATCGTCGCCGACGTGCTGATCGTCGTCGGCCTGAGCGCCATCGGGTTCGCCATCTACGACTCGATGCGGCATGACGAGGAGCGGGCGACCGCCATCGCGTCGACCCGGGCGAACGTGCGGGCGATCCAGGCACAACTCGATCTCTACGTTGCCGGCGAGAGCGTTTCGATCAACGACCAGCGCTTCCCGAACGCGATCTCGGCGGACTGGTTCGACGGCGTTCGCCCGCTGAACACGCTGCTCGGCGTCGATCGCCCGTGGGTCGAGCTCGCGTCGATCGACGAACTCGCACGCACGCACCCGACCGACGTCACCGTCGGCGGCGGGGACGGCGCCATGTTCTGGTACAACCCCGCGCGCGGCGTCGTCCGTGCACGCGTCCCGCGCACGCTGACCGACGCCGAGGCCATCCGCATCTACAACGAGGTCAATGAGACCGCCTACGAGGGTCCCATGACCGAAACGACGAAGGTCGCCGCCCAGGCGAAGCCGGAGTGAGCGGCACTCCGTCCCCGGTCATTCCTCATGCGGGGAACGTGTCCTCGATGCGATAGCGACCCGCGGGCTTGCCCACGAGCCAGGCACCTGCTCGAATCGCTCCACGGGCGAAGAGGTCGCGGGTCGTTGCGGTATGGCGGATCTGAAGGATCTCGCCGGCCCCGGCGAACTGCACGATGTGATCACCGATGACATCGCCCGCCCGGATGGCGTGCACGCGGTCTCGAGAAATTTCGCGACCCCCTTCGACGACCGACGCGGCAAGCGCCAACGCGGTTCCGGAGGGGGCATCGAGCTTCTTGGTGTGGTGCGTTTCGATGATGTCGACGTCATAGGCCGCACCGAGAAGACGAGCCGCCTCCCGCGCCAAGCGGCGCGCGACCGCGACGCCCAACGAGGTGTTCGAACACACCATCACGGGCACCTGGCGCGCGAGGTCTTCGAGCGCGCGTTCGGTGTTCGGCGCGAGCGCGGTCGTGCCAACGAGCAGCGGCACGCGCAGCTTCGCGGCAAGGAGCGCGGCGTCCGCGGCGCCCGCATCGGAGGTGAAGTCGATGATGACGTTGCCGCTCGCAAGCGTCGATGGCACCGAAGGTTGCTGCAACGCCTCGGCGATGTCGCCGCGGTCGAGGCGAGCCGCGATACGGACCGATGCATCGCCTTCGGCGCAGGCCGCGATGCGTGATCCCATGCGCCCAAGCGCGCCATTCAGGATGATCGCGACGGTGGCGCTCGAGCGGGTGTTGGACGTCGTCATGGGCGTGTTCGACATGCGAGGTTCTTCTTCGTGGTGGCTTCGTGATGGCTTCAACGTGACGCATGCGAAGCGCGTCACGCAGTCGTCGTTGCCGCATGCGCGACGCGCTCCAAGCACGTCGATGCATGCGCGCGAATCGCATGTCGGCGGCGCATGCGCAGCCCGCCCGAAATCGGGGAGCTTGAATCTTTTCTGTCAAGAGGCTTTTCTTCCACGGCCGATAGGTGTACAACTTCACTGGCCAAGCGCTTTGTTACGCCGGCGCAAGGTCCGACTCCGACACCAAGAGCGTAACTACAAGGGAGCCAACCATGGCTGCGAAGAAGAAGGCTGCTAAGAAGGCAGCGAAGAAGACGGCGAAGAAGAAGGCCTCGAAGAAGGCCGGCATGCGCCGCACCAAGAAGGGCTAATCAGCTAACACTGAAAGCCCGAGGACCTTCGAAGTCCTACGCAGCTCCGACTGGCGTACGACTCACCGAAGCGTTCATAGGAACACGACCGGAGATCGCTGCGAGGCGGTCTCCGGTGTTTTTTTGGCCTGTTTTGCAGCGTTTTCGCGGCACCCTCGTCGCGACACCGTTCGCCCCGCGCGCCCTCACGCGACTCGCACGTCCACTCCGCGTTGCAGGAGAAAGACTCGCAAGCGATCGACCGTGAGCGCCCGCGACGCGTCCGCGACCTCGCCGATCGCAAGTCTCCACGTTGCACCCTCGCGGGTCTCGAGTTCGAGCGTGAGGCGGCCCGGCGCCGGCACATCGGCGCAGAAGGTGACACGCGCGATCGATGCGACTGGCACATGCGCCTCGCGCCGCGCGGACACGTACGTGGCGATGCCGTCGTCTTCGACGACCCACGCGACGGTCGGGTCGAAGGCGACGAGCGAGAGAAAGACGGCGCTCGCGAAGGCAAGAAGGATGATGGTCGCCACCGTCGTCACCGGTCCCGCCAACCCGCTCATGCAGCAACCTGCGAGGCCGAAGGTGACCGGGATCGTGATGAGGACGACGGTCTTCCGCATACGGCCTTGCGCCGAACGGTCGATCACTCGACGACCGTGGATCACGATGTCGGCGTCACTCGGTGCCTGCCGCGGAGTGGCGCCGCACTCGGGGCAGGGCGCCTCGAGGCCAAGTCGTCGGCGGTCGTAGCCGCATTCGCAGCGGATCGCCCAGTCGTTGAAGGCGGGTTCGTCGCTCGTCGCGGTCATTCCGGGCACGCTCCGCCGCAATGGTCCGGGGTCTGCTCCCGAGGCGACCTTGGCCACCGTCGTCGGTGCCACCGCGATCCCGCCTCTGCCACTATCCTCTCCGCCATATGGCTCACATCATCGCGGAACCATGCATCGGTACCAAGGACACCGCGTGCGTCGAGGTCTGCCCGGTCGACTGCATCCATCCGACCAAGGGCGAAGCGGATCACGGCGCCGCGACGCAGCTCTACATCGATCCCGACACGTGCATTGACTGCGGCCTTTGCGTCGACGAGTGCCCGGTTCAGGCGATCTACCCGCAGGAAGACCTTCCTGCCGAGTGGCACAAGTACATCCAGATCAACCTGGACTACTTCAAGAAGAAGGCCTGAGCGCCCGCCGCTCGGACCGCGTTCGACGCTGTTAGTCCCGCTACCCACGGACCGCGCCAGGTCTCCGTTCCCATCGTGCGCCGGCATCCCGGGGCCCTCACGCGGCGCCACCGATAGAAACCAGCAGCCCCGAGCTCAAGGCCCGGGGCTGCTGTCCTCTCCAATGATCGTTGTCGTTCGGGGCGGGGTCAGCCAGCCTTGCGGCGCGGCTGCTCGTCCTCGTCCGCTTCCTTCCACACGCCGCTCGGGGCGTCGGGCTTCTCCGTCCAGTCTTGGACGCGCGACCCGAGCTTGAGTTCGGAGGCCATGGTCTTCCGGTAGCCGAGCTTGCGGAGGACTTCGAGGACGTCGGTCCACGTCGGGAAGGTCTTCCCGTTCACGCGCTTGAAGGCGTCGATTGCGGTGACGAAGAGGAATTGCTCCTGCGTCATCTCGCCTTCCTCGGCGGCCTTCAGGTAATCGGTGCGTCGGCGACCGGGGCCGCGACGGCGTTCGAGGTTGGTGTCGTTCGGGGCCGACTGCCGGCGATCAAGGCCACTGCGACGATCGACCACCGAACCGCTGCGCGGGTCGATCGCGTGGAGCTGCGGGCTCGGCGCGCTGTCGCCGTCGTCCTCGCACTGGTCTTCGCAATGGTCGTCTTGTCGGCCTTCGTTGGTCGCCATGGATCTCCCCCTCGTTCGGCAATCCAACCCGTCGTGGTCCGGTCGATACACTTCGCGACCTCCGCCGACGAGTCGATTGCCGCATCGATCGGCGAATCGGTCATCCTCCTTTGGCGCTCGCGCGGCGGAATCGCGCGGGCCCGCGTGCCGATGCGTCTCTGGCGCGGTCACGCTGACTGTTCCGCTCACGTAGGCAACGCTGGTAACTCTGTGGCTCACCACGACTCTACGGACGAACAACGGATCAACCTTGGCGCTGCCGTAGCCGCGTGGGTGTTTCCGGGCCTTGGACAGATCGTGCTCGGCGATCGCCGGCGCGGCGTCTTTGCCATGATCGGCGTCTTGATCCTCGTCGTCACCGGCGTCTTCGTCGGCGGCCTCGACGCGGTCGACCGCGACGAAGACCGACTTTGGTTCATTGGGCAAGCGGTCGCCGGTCCGCTCGTGATCGGCGTCTCCTTCGCGAACGATGCCATCGTGAAGTCCGGCCGCGCCGGCGAACTTCTCGATGCACCGAGCCGCACGCCCGGTCCGCGCGTCGAGACGAAGCCCGCGAAGGTCTCGACCCTCAAGGGCCTCGCGCACCCGAACGAGTTCGGTTCGCTGCTCGTCTTCTTGGGCGGCCTGATGAATCTCGTCGTCATCCTCGATGCCCTCGTCCGCGTGCCGCCGGAACCTCAGTTCGGACCCGGGTTCGGCCGACGCGCCGACGATCTCGGCAAGAAGGGGGCCGCATGACGGCGGCAACGACGATGTCCGCGCTCCTCGCGCACATGCCGTTCATCGAGCCGTTCCCGCTCGCGCACCGCTATTGGTGGCTCCTGATCGTCCCCGTCGCGATCGGCGTCTCGATGGCGTGGAAGGCCGTGCGCCTGAAGACGCTCGAGGAATACTGGCGCCACGTCGTCTCGATGTCGGTGCAGGTGGTTCTCGGCGTTGCAGGCATCGCCGTCGGCCTCTACGTCCTGATCATCGTGGTCCTGCCGCGGCTGCCTGCGGAGTGACCGGCCGAGCGGGACCCCGCACGAGGCGCGGCACGAGCACGAGAAAGATCGGAAACGCGAAGAAGAGGACATTGATCGCGACACCGTCCCAGAGCGTGACGTCGCGGGCGATCGCCATCGGCTCGAACGCGTGCTTCGCCATCTTCGAGATGGTGAAGCCGTCGTCATCGACTTCCGAGTGCGGCACGAAGAGCCGATCCGCTTCCCATTCGCTCCACTGACGAACCCGCATCGGGGCCGGCCATCCGATCGCGAGCGAGCCGACGCGCCACGCGCCCTCGGCGCTCGGGAGTTCGACGCCATCGGCTGCGGTCGGGGGCTCCGCCCACACGGGAACGGCCGGGACCTCGAGCGACGGATTGATCGACGCCCGATGCAACCGATCGAGGTTCACCCAGCGCAGCCCAAACGCGCGGTCGAAGGCGACCATCCAGAATCGCCCTTCTCGGACGTGCAGGACGCCGTTGTAGGGCGCCACCCCCTGCTCGACGCGGAAGAGCGCGTACCACGCGACGCCCGCCGCGATCGCCGCGCCAAGCGCGAGCGATACGACGAGATGAATGAGGAGGCGCGTGAGCCAGATTGGCATGGAGAGGAGCCGAAGGATCAAGGATCGAGGATGAAGGATCAAGGGGCACGACGCCAAATCCCCTGAGACGCGCGTCCGAGCCTCAAAACCGCCTCCAAACCCTTGATCCTTGCTCCTCCATCCTTGCTCCTTCTACCCGGCACACCAATTGCCAAGCCCGCACCCACCTATGGGCATTCTCAAGCGACTTCGCCGGGCTCGAATCCTTCGACGTGACACCACTCCCGCCTGGCGACTCGGCATGAGCGCCGTCAGGCACCTTCGCGACCTCGACCCCGAACGACGCGAGCGCGTCGAGCAGGATGCGAAGGTCTTCGCGGGCCAAACCCACTGGGAAGGCTGCGGCGGACTCACCCTCACGGACGGCATGAAGGCGGTGGTTTCCGCCATGGCATGCCTCCTCGTCTGCGACACGCGACAGACCCTCTACGAGGACGTCTCGAGCGTGATCCTCTATCCGCAAGGCTACGTCGCGCGGAGTTCGACCGGACCGCTCGGCATCGTGAGTGAAGGCATGGCGCGGCTCGGCGAGGCGCACGTCAACGGGCCGGTCATTCTGTCATGGTCCGATGCGCTGCGCGATGCGACGCAGTACACCGGACGGAATCTCGTCCTACACGAGTTCGCGCACCGGCTCGACATGCTGAATGGCTATGTCGACGGCGCGCCGCCGATGCCCGCGTGGATCGACATCGGCCGTTGGAAGCACACGATGACGCACGAGTACGGCGCGTTGCACGCGTCGCTCGACCAAGGCGCGCCGACGCCCCTGACCCCCTACGCCGCCACGAATCCCGCGGAGTTCTTCGCGGTGTCGACCGAGGCGTACTTCGAGCGCCCGTTTGCGCTGCGCACGCTGCGGCCGGAGCTGTACGGGCTTCTCAAGGACTATTACGTGATCGGAGGGATGGAGGCGTAGCGCGCGGACTCAGCGTTGCAGCGAACGCTCTCCTCCCCCGAACGCGAAGCGTTTGGGGCGTGGTGTCATCGCGCCAGCGATGACGGTAGGGGCGGGCTTCCATCACACCCCCACCACCATCGCTTTGCGATGGTCCCCCTCCCCCGAATCGAAGATTCGGGGGAGGATGCAAAACACTCTCCTCCCCCAACCGCCTCGGTTTTGGGGGTGGTGGCATCGCGCCAGCTATGACGGTGGGGGCGGGCTTCCATCACACCCCCACCACCATCGCGTCGCGATGGTCCCCCTCCCCCGAATCTTCGATTCGGGGGAGGATGCAAAACACTCTCCTCCCCCGAACGCGAAGCGTTTGGGGGAGGTGGCATCGCGCTAGCGATGACGGTGGGGGCCGCCTCCCGCTTCTCACCCGATCTTCTTCACGCCCTTCCCGGGGCGCTGCTTCGGATCGACCGGCTTCATGCGAGCGCCGCCGCGGAGTTGGACCTTCGACTTGCCCGCGCGCTTCGTCGTCTTCTTGCGATTCGCGCCTGAGAGCTTCTCGCGCTCGCGCTTCTCTTTCTCCGCATCGTCGAGCGCTCGAACCGCCGCCGCGTCGCGCCGCGCGCGCTTCTTCGCTTCCGCCTGCCGCTCCACCGCCGCGAGACGCTCGCGATCTTCTGGCCGCAGCCATCGCGAGAAGTCCGGTACCGGCACGGGCACGAGTTCGACTTCCGACAACCGACACACCCGCTTCCAGCGCTCGCGCTCGTCCGGCTCCGGCGTCACGAACGTGAAGCTCTCGGCGAACCCGGATCGCGGCGAAGGTCCGTGCCCCGCGCGGCCGACGCGATGCACGTACTCCTCGGGCATCATCGGAATGTCGTAGTTGATGACGGTCTTCGCGGCGGGAATGTGCAGGCCGCGCGCGGCGATGTCCGTCGCGACCAGCACGCGCGCATCGCCGTTGGTGAAGTCCTCGAGCGCCTTCTCGCGCTGCACCTGCGAACGGTCGCCGTGCAGAAGCGCGGTCGACACGTCGTGCTTGCGGAGCGCCCCCGCGACCCAGCCCGCGCGGCGGCGGGTGCGCACGAAGACGAGGACGCCGCGGCGCTTCGCGCCGGCAATCAATTCCAGCGTGAGCGCCGTCTTGAAGGCGTCGTCGACGATGTGGAGCGTCTGGCCCACATGCGCGGCGGGCTTCGTATGCACGCCCGCCTCGATGCGCGTCGGCTCGCGCAGGAACCGGGCCATGAGCTCCTCGACCGCCGGCGGGAACGTCGCGCTCAGGAAGAGCATCTGCCGATCGGGCGGCATGCGTTCGAGGATGCCTTCGACCTGCGGCAGGAACCCGAGGTCGAGCATGCGGTCGGACTCGTCGACGACGACGTACCGGACGTGCGCGAGCGACAGCGCGTCGAGGTCGAGCAGTTCGCGGACGCGCCCGGGCGTGCCGACGAGAAGATCGACGCCCCGGTCGATCAACTCCTTCTGCGGGCCGATCGGCGACTTTCCCCACACCGCGCCGACTTGCAACAGAGAGCCCTTGGTGATCGCGAACGCGTCCTTCGCGACCTGCTGCGCGAGTTCTCGGGTCGGCACCAGGACGAGCGCGCGCAAGCGGCTGCGCGGATCGACGCGCGCCGACCGCTTGCCGCCGCCGCGCTTCTTCGGCCCCTTCAAGAGTGGCGGCGGCGAGGCGAGCAACCGATGCGCGATCGGCAGCACGTACGCGAGGGTTTTTCCGGTGCCGGTCGGAGCGAGTCCGACGAGGTCACGCCCTTCGATCGCGGGCGGAAGGAGCACGGATTGAATGGGCGTCGGTTCGGTGAATCCGAGCGCCGCGAGTCCGCGCAGGAGCGTCGGATGAAGACCGAGACCGTCGAATGGCATGCGGCCATCGTACGGATGTTGCACGAACGCTGAAGGCGGCGCGACTCGCGTCCGATGTACCACGCGGCCCGCGACTCGGCCGCACGCGACAACATCCTGCGGTTCGGCCCGTTTCGCGCGGCCACCGGAGGATTCGCGATGGAGCGTTGCCCCAACGAGGGCGCGCGTCGAGACACCTGCGCCACCCCGAGCGACTCGCTGCGACAACGAAGCGCCATCGCGGCCGCCCTTGGGCTCGCGCCGCCCTTCCGGATCCGCTGGCACCGAGAGCCCGCCGACGCCTACGACGGCTTCGCGACGCTCGAACTCGGTCCCATCACCACCGACGACTTCCTCGCCGCACTACAGGCGGCGACGCGCCCGCTCGAGACGATCGTGCTGGTCGACGCACGCCGCACCTTCGGCGGCCGCGCCGAGCACATGAGCCGGGCGCTGTCGTCCCTCTTCGAGCGACAGGGTCTCTCGCGCAGTCTCGTCGTCGACAGCTCGACGTTGCGGGTCTTGGCGCACAGGGCCGAGAAGCGACTCACGATCGCGCGGGTCGACGGCCCGGTCGACATCTCGGACGCTCGCGCCCTCGAAGGCGCGTTGCGCTCGGGTCGCGCGCCGCTCGAAGCGGAACTCCGCGCGACGTCGATCGTGCAGATCTCGCCGAGCCGTCACGCGTCCGCCGTCGCGTGGGGGCAATTCCGCGCCGACGAGAGCGCTCGACGCCTCCTCGGCGAGTGCTTCGCACGCTGGCTTTCACGCTCGCTCGGCGGTCTCCACGTTGCGGCTCCGAACGACACGATCGTGCGCCGCGCGCTCGCCGCAGACCGCACGATCCGCACACGTGATCTGCGCGAGGTCACCGGCATGCTCGACATCGCCGTGCGCGCGCCGCGTGGTCGCATCGAATCACGCATCACGCTCGATCGAGCGACGGGCGCGTGGTACGGGTGAGGCAAGGAACTCCGTCTGTGCAAGCAGACGCGCGACACGAAGTCACGAGAAGCGCGTGACGAACTTGAGTGACCGCCACGTGCGGCCGATCTCATTGCCGCCGGAAGAAAGTGAATGCCACGACGGACCGCCGGAGGGACGGTCCGTCATGGTTTTTGGGCCGGTGCGTCTTGGGCGTGGGGCTTTTGGGCCGAGGGCTCTTGCGGGGTGGGCGTTGCCGGCGTGCCGTTCGTCGCTGGTTGACCGCTCGTCGTTGCAGGCGCGGTCGGCACGACGCCCATCGCCCAGAGGATGCCGCCGCGGAGGTGACCGCGGAAAAGCTCGTCCTTGAACGACTCCTTCGTGTGGCCGCCGGCCGTGTACCAGGCGCGGCCGCCGTCGTACTCGTGGTACCAGGCGATCGGATGGTCGCCCATCGCGCCGGGGCCGGGGTTGTAGGTCGTCTCGTCGAGCCGCGCGAGCACCTTCACGCGGGCTCGCGGGTTGTCGCGGAAGAAGTACCACTCGTCGGTGCGCTCCCAGCGCTCGGGGAGCATCGACGTCGACGGGTGCGTGCGGTCTTCGACGATCACCGTCGCCTTCTGGATGTCCGGGTGTCCCTTGAAGTACGCCCCGACGAGCTTCGCGTACCAGGGCCACTCGTACTCGGTGTCCGACGCCGCGTGCACGCCGACGTACCCGCGGCCGGAGCGGATGAACCGCTCGAACGCCGCTTGCTGCGTGTCGTCGAGGACGTTGCCGGTCGTCGAAAGGAAGACGACGGCCGCGTACTTCGCGAGGTTCGCGTCGGTGAAGGCGGCGGCGTCTTCGGTCGCATCGACCTCGAAGGCGGGCGTCGCACCGGCGAGCGACACGACGCCGAGCTCACGGATGGCGGCGATACCGTCGGGAATCGAGTCGTGGCGGAAGCCGGCGGTCTTCGAGAAGACAAGCACGCGCGGCGGCGCGGTTGAGGGCGTGGTGGCGGCGGGCGGCGCCGCGTCTTTCGGCGGCTCGGGGGCGCTTGCGAGCGAGAGGAAGACGCACGCCGAAAGCGTCGCGCAGGCGGCGACGCGAGTCCGAAGGGATACGGCCATGCCGCGATCGTACGTTCGCGCTCGCTCCGCGCCGCCGTGCGGTCAGCGGCTCGCCCGCACGAACATGCGGAATTGGAGCGCCTTCGCCTCGCCGCCGTAGCGACGGAGGACGCGCGACTTGACCGCGCGAAGCCCGGGCGCCGTGAACGCGTTCTGCTGCATGCACGCGAGGAGGCCGAGGTCGAAGACTGCGGAGCGGATCCAGTCGATGTCGCGGCGATAGCCGCTGACGGCGACGGCGCCGGTGGCCTTCAGGAATTGCTGCACGCGCTTCTCGGTGACGACCAGCGTGCGGCACGACGAGAAGTGAAGCACGCGGCCGCGGCAGCGACCCTTGAGCGCCTTCTCGAGTTCGTCGAGCGTGACGTGGTTGTCGCTTCGGCGAAGGTCGCCGAACTGGACCTCGCCTTCGACGCCATGCAGCGCGAGGTAGAGGATCGGATAGTCGCCGTGCTGCACCTGGACCCACTTCTCGAGGTAGTGGTGGAAGCTGTCCTGGGTCGCGACGTGGCGATGGATCGACGGAATGCGGAGCGGCGACGAGCGAAGGAGCCCGAGGAGCGAGAACACCGACGGGGCCTTCGCCACGCCGGTCCAATCGGTCTCGAGACAGAAGATCCCGCGTGCCTTCGTATGCGGCACGGTGTAGTGCTCGTCGCGGGCCATGAATCCCTTACGTCGGACGTTGACGGCCGTCTGCTACAGCATGCCGTCGAGAAACTCCGGCTTTCGCCGATTCCCCGGAGTTCGCCCGCGAGCGGTCCCGCGAACGTGACCGGGCGCTACGACTCGTGCACGCCGTTCCCGTTGAGTTCGCCTCTCGTCCACCGTTCCCAGGCGTGCGGGTCGAACGTGAAGAGCTGCGCCGCTCGGTGGCGAACGCCGCGCTGGAAGAGCGGCAGCTCCTTGACGACGCCGGTGGGCCGCAACTCGACGAGCTTCCGACGGAAGTTGCCTCGGTCGATCGGTGCCCGCGTGAGCGACTCGTAGAACCGTCGAATCGCCGACAACGGGAAGGGATCGGGGAGCAGCGTGAAGAGAATCGGGGCTTGCTCGGCCACGCGCGAGTTCGGGCCAAACGAGTCGGCGGCTGAGCGCAGGAGGTGACGCGGGAGGAGTCGGCGCGTCACCGGATCGTGAAGGATCTCGCGCTGGAGATGCTCCAAGGCCATCACGAGGATGGAGCCGTGGTCATCGACAAAGGGTGGAAGTGACCGCAAGGAGTGCCAGTCGCCGCCGTGGTCGCTGACCTCACCAGTGCGCGCGGGACTCGGTCGAACGGCCGCCCACGAGACGAGCGCAACCTCACGAGTTGCCTTGACCCGATCTGGGGCCGACGCGGTACCGCACGAGGCGAAGCGCTTGACCTCGCCTGCGAACGGAAGGTCGCGGACGAGCCGCGCAACCGCGCGGCCCTCGTCTTCTTGGGCACCAAGTGGCGCGCGGGGAAGCGCGGCGGTGCCTTCCGAGCCGCGTTCAACCCACACCGAGAGCTCGTCTCCGACGAGCCGAATCGGGACGACGATGACCGTGACGAGAGCGTTCGACATGTCGAGTCATTGTGACGCGATTAGTTTGATCGAGTCAAACTGTCGCAGACCTGGTCCGCGCAAACATCCCAACGAGGCCTCGCGGCGCGAGTGATGGAACAGACGTTCCACCGTACGCTCGGCGCATGCGCGTCCTCGTCTCGGCGTTTGGACCCTTCGGTGGTAGCGCAGTGAACCCCTCGCATCAGGTGTTGATGCGACTCGTCACTACTCCACCCCCAGAAGTCTCGATTGAACCGTGTGTCCTTCCAGTCGTCGGTGAACGGGCACCAGAGATGCTCGTCTCGACCCTACTCCGTACGCAGCCCGACGCAGTTCTGATGCTAGGGGAATCAGGAACTGCTGCATCGATCACGATTGAGCGAGTCGCCCTGAACCTCCGCGACTACCGAATCGCCGACAACGCGGGCTCGACGGTCGTGGACAGACCCGTGCGCGAGGGCGGTCCGGCGGCCTATTTCGCCACGTTGCCCGTGCGGGCGCTCGTCGAGGCCTGCCGCACCGCCGGAATCCCGGCCGAGCTCTCGCTTTCGGCCGGCACCTACCTCTGTAACGAGGTGATGTACGCCGCGCTCGATCACGCCGCCCGCGAAGGGCTGCATATTCCCATCGGGTTCATTCACGTCCCACAGCTCCCCGAGCAAGCGATCGAGGCTCCGCGCGGCCGCCCGACGATGGCATGCGAGACCACGACCCGCGCGATTCACGCGGTGCTCGAGGCACTTCGGACTACCCACACCCGCGGCGTTAGCCAGCCCGGCGAAGCTCGTGGACGAGGCCGTTCGTCGCGTCCCGCATAGACCAGGCCACGATCACGGGCCGCGTCTCGCCGTTGCGGGCGGCGATCGCATCGAGGACCGGCCCGGGCGAGAGCGTGCCGACGACGAGCGTCTCCGCGTCGCATTCGGGCGACGGGATCCCGCCGAGTTCGACGACGAGCCGGGCGAGGAGCGGTCCCGCCTTGCCTTCCGAGACGAGCGCGACGCGCCGTCCGGCGATCAACGCGCGATGCCGTTCGAGCATGGGCCGCGCCGCCGTTTCGCCGGTGAAGCGCTGCCAGAGCGCGTCGGACATCGGCGAGCGGCGCTCGTTCGCGATCGTCGCCTCGAGCTCCGCGAGGCCCGCGCGATAGCCGTCGAGCACGCCTTCCTTCGTCGCGATCGCCTCGTAGCGTTCGAGGATCTCCCGCATCGCGGCGTCGTAGAGCGCCTCCGGGCAATAGCGACGAAGCACCCAGCCGTTGTTGCGAACGAGCCGTCCGAGGACGAGCCCCATGTCGCGGTTCGTCGCGGTCTTCGCGTGGAGGACGCGGAAGCGCGGATCGTGGATCACGCGATGCCCGCGGGCGAGGAGCTTCGCGCAGAGGTCGTACTCCTCGACGTAGAAATGGAACGCGTGGTCGTAGCCGCCGGCCGTGACGTATGCGTCGCGACGGATCGCCGCGCCGCAGCCCACGATCACTTCGGGCATGCCGCCCTGTTCGTGCGCACCGCTCGCAAGCAGCACCTCGGCACCGATGGCCGCGACGTCGGCCGGCGCGTCGCGAAGCGCCTCCACGAAGCGCATGTCGAGCGGATACGAGTCGTCGTCGAGCATGACGATCCACGAGCCGCTCGCGATGCGCACGCCGTCGTTGCGGGCGGCCGCGCCTTCGTTCCGCGGACGTCGCAGCGTGCAGGCGCGCCAGCCGTTCGCGAGCCGCGCCGGCACCGTGGCCGGTTCCTTCGAGTGGTTGTCGACGACGATCACTTCGGCCGCGACGCATGGCTCAAGCGCGCCGAGCCGCTCGATCGTGCGCGCCAACTCGTCCGGGCGATTTCGCGTGGGAAGAACGAAACTGATCACGTCGCACGATTCCTTTCCGCACGAAAGCCTGATGCGGCCCCTGATAGGCCTCAGACCGCCGCGGCGCCCGCGACCGTCGTTGCAGGCGCGAGTCCGTACGCGAGCTGCGAACCGGTCAGCCGCGCGAAGCCGCGCCGGATCTCGGCGCCGTCGATCGGCAGGTTGCCGAGTCGTTGGGCTTCGGCCGCCGCCGCCACGTTACCGACAATCGCGGCGGCCGTGACCGAGCCGCCCGCCGCCAGCGTGAGCGTGGCCGCCGAGAGAAGCGCGTCGCCGCAGCCGAGCTGATCGACCGCGAAGGGCGCGAAGCTCGGCACGTGCTCGCCGCTGATGCGCTCGACGTATCGACTGCCGTCGTGCATGCCTTCGGGGCGGTCGAACGCGATGAGGCCTTCGGAGCCGAGCGTCACGATCGCCGCGCGGGAGCGGATGAGGTCAAGGAGCGTGTAGGTCGCGCTCGCGAGGCCGTCGTCGGGGAGCTGCAACGCTTCGCGGATCTCCGACTCGCTCGGGCAAACGAGATCCATCTCGTTCATCGCAAGAAGGCTGGCGCGTCGGCCGCTCACGTCGCCGGTCATCACTCGCACATGCGGCCGCAACGCGGAGCAGAGCGGACCGAGCGACGCCGCCGGCAGAAGGCCAAGGCCGAAGTCCGCGATGATCGCGGCGTCAGCGCCCTGCGCCGCCTCGGTCGCGATCGCCAGGAGCCGCTCGCGCTGCGCCGCGTCGAGTTCCAGTCGTTGCCCGAGGTCGAGCTTCATGACCTTCTGCGCGCCCACGAGGAACCGCTGTTTCTCGAAGAGCGGCTGCTCGGCCTCGATCGCCACGACGTCGATTCCGCGAGCCGCGAGCCGCCGTCGCAGGCGCTCCGATTCGAGCGAGCGATTGAGCGCCGTCACGAGCGTCGGTCGTCCGCCCATCGCAGCGACGTGCTGCGCGATGATCGCGGCGCCGCCGTCGAAGCTGCGGCGATCGGTCGGGCGGAGCGAGAGGATCGGGCCTTCGCCGGCAACTTCCGCACGGTCGCACAGGACATACGTGTCGACGATCGTTTCGCCGATGACGACGACGCGGCGGCCACGGAAGCCTGCGATCAGCGCGTCGACGCCCGACGACTCGAGCCCGTGCCGCGCTAACAACTCACGAATGCGGGCCTGGAACGGATCGCTCCGAGCCTCCATCGCCGCGATGAGCGCGGTCGACGAGAAGACGACGTCGCCCGACGAGAACACGACGCGCCCGCCGTGCCGCTCGACGATCGAACGCTCGAGCAGGAAGCGCGGGTCGTTGTTGCGTTCGTACTCCTTGCCCTTCACGTAGACGTCGGGCCGCGTGTGCTCGAGAAGCTCCGCGGCCGTCGGCGCCTCGTTCACGGCGACCCAATCGACGAAGTCGAGCGCGGCAAGGTTCTCCGCGCGGAGTTCCTGCGGAATGAGCGGGCGACCTTCGCCCTTCGCCATCACGACGTCGGCCGTCACCGTGACGAGAAGGCGCGTGCCGAACGTGCGCGCGTGCCGCAAGTGACGGATGTGGCCGGGGTGCACGATGTCGAAGCACCCGTGGCACTGCACCACGGTCTCGCCCGCCTCGCGGGCGCGGCGCACGACGTCGGCGACTTGGTCGATCGAGAGAATCTTGCTCGCAGCGTGCGCCATGGATCACGTGACCTGGTCGAAGCGACCGTCGAGGAGTTCAGGGAGATTGCGGGTGACGCGCTCGGGCGGCCAGTCCCACCAGCGGAGTTCGAGAAGCTTCGAGATCGTCGCGTCGTCGTAGCGCCGGCGCACCACGCGCGCGGGATTCCCCGCGACGATCGCGTACGGCGGCACGTCATGCGCGACCACGGCTCGGGCGCCGATGACCGCGCCGTCGCCGATCGTGACGCCCGGGAGAATCAGCGCCTCGAGGCCGATCCAGACGTCGTTGCCGACCGTGGTCGGTCCGCGGAAGCGCGGCTCGCGACGTTCGTGCCATCCGCGCCCGAACATCCAGAAGGGATACGTCGTTCCCGAGGCCGGATGGTTCGCGCCATTCATCAGGAAGCGGACGCCCGGCGCGATCGACGCGTAGCGCCCGATCGTGAGGCGATCCGCGGGATCGTCGGTCTGATAGAGCACGTTCTCGCGTTCGAAGTGCTCGCAGCCTTCGCCGCTGAAGTACGTGTACGCGCCGACCTCGATGTTCGGGCGCGTCACCACGTTCGCCAGAAAGACGACGCGCGGACTTCCGCCCGCCGGGTGCTTCGCGGACGGATCGGGGCCGTGCCTCGGCGCCTGCAACGTCGAGACGTCGATGCCCTTCTTCTCGGCGAGCGCAAGGCGAAGCCGCTCGACTTCGGCCCGAAGGTTTCGGACTTCCTGTTCGAGCAATCGCTCGCGGGAAACGCTCGGCGCCGCCGTCGTCACGCGGCCTCCGCGGTTCGTCGGAGGACGCTCGCGTAGAGCCCGACGTAGCGCGCGGCCTGCCGTTCGAGCGTGTGTTCCGATTCGACGAGCGCGCGGGCGTCGCGGCCCCACGTGCGGAGGCGCTTCGCGTCCGAGGCCGCATCGACGAGCGCCTCGGCGAGCGCCGCCATGTCGCCCGTCGGCACGAGCAGGCCATGACGCGTCGAGTCGACGAGATCGGGCACGCCGCCGGTCGCGTACGCGATCACCGGCGTCGCGCAGGCCATCGATTCGAGCACGCCGTTCGGAAGGTTGTCCTCGAGCGTGGGGAGAACGAAGCAGTCCGACGCGCCGTACGCGAGCGCGAGCGAGCGGTCGTCGTGCAGCATGCCGAGGTCGACGGTCGGCAACGACGGCGTGCGCGTGCCGCTCGCGTCGCCGAAGCGGAGGATCACCACGTTGCCGAGGCGCCGCGCCGCGAGTTCGAGCGCGGCCGAGAGATGCTCGTATCCCTTGCGGCGCTCGCCCACACGGTCGACGCCGAACGCGAACACGACGGCGTCGTGCGGAATGTCGTGGAAGTCGCGGAATCGGCGACGCTCGTCGTTGCTGGCGGGTCGGAACACCTCGGTGTCGAGGCCGTAGGGAATCACGCGCTGCGGGTGGCGTCCGAGGATCGCACTGCGTCGCGCGCAGTCCGCGATCCAGCGGCTCGGGCCGATGACGGTGAGATTCGCGTTGCGCGACGCAAGCACGCGTTCATCGAAGAGCGTGGGCACGAGGCCGAGCGGATCCTCACGCAGCTGCGGGCATTCGCCACATCGCGTGAAGCACTGGTCGCATCCCGCGCGGTAATGGCAGCCGCCGGTGTAGCCCCACTCGTCGTGCAGCGTCCAGACGATCGGCTTCCGCAGGTGCGCGAGCTGCTCAAACGAGCTCGGCCCGAGGAAGTTCGCGACCCAGTGAAGATGGATCACGTCGGCTGCAACGACGAGCGGATGGTGCGCGATCGAGATCGACGGGCTTCCGAGCGAGAAGAGCGTGTCGCTGAAGTCGGTCCGGTTCTCGCGCACCCAGCGTTGCCGAAGCGCCCGTTCGCGCTCAAGGAGCGTCGGGTCGCACCAATGGTCCTCGAGCCTGCGAACGGCATCGTCGCTCGACTGCTTCCAGCGGACGAGCATCGTGGCGTCGATGCCCGCGCGGCGCAGGCCCTGGTGCAGGCGATACGCCGATCGGGCTGCGCCGCCGCGCAGGTCGTTGGTCGCGATCTCGACGATCTTCATCGCTCGCGCCCCTCCGGCTTGCGGAACGACACGCCGGTGTAGTCGATCTTCGTGAAGGTGGGCCGCACGCCCCGCGCCGCGAGGAATTCATCCGTCGCGCGCTGGCAGCCCTGCCAGTGACCGTAGTCGTCGATCTGAAGCGCGCCGCCGGCTGCAACGCGGTCCCAAAGCCACTCGAAGCAGACGCGCGTCGACTCGTACCAGTCGCCGTCGAGGTGGAGGAGCGCGATGCGCCCGATGCGCGGCGCGGCCGTCGGAAGCGTGTCTTGGAAGAGTCCGCGTTGCAGGACAAGGCGATCCTCGGCGCCCACGAGCCGCGCCGCCGCCCGGAGCGACGCCTCGGGCGCCGAGCAGGTTCCGGTGCCCCAGCCGGAGGCGTCGGCGTGTTGTCCGTTGCGGTCGACGTCTTCCGCTGTCGGCTCGGGCATGCCGGTGAACGTGTCGAAGCACCAGAGGTGCCGGCCGTGGCCGTAGCGGCGAATGCACGCCGCCAAGAGCGCGCTCGAACCCCCCGCCGCCACGCCGCATTCGACGAAGTCTCCGCCGACCCGCGCCTGCAACACGGTGCGTGCGAGGTCGTGCAGCGAGCGAAGGCGCTTCTCGGAGAGCATCGTGAACGGGCGCACGCACTCAAGCGCGGCGGCGAACCAGTCGTCGTCGCTCTCGATCGCGTCGAGCGGTCTCGGCTCGATGTCGTCGACGTTGGTCGCGTCGAACCAGCGCGCCTCTTCGCGCCGCGCCTGTTCCGCGCTGTGTCGATCGCCCAACGCTTCGAAGCACCGGGCGCGAAGGGCGTCGATCCCGCGCATCGGCCGGCGCGCGGACTTTGCGTCGGCGAGCACCTTGAGCGCGCCGGCGTGATCGCCAGCGGCGCTGAGTGCGGTCGCGCGGTCGAGCAGATCTTGGACGTCGTTCGTGAGGCGAGTCGCGGACATGAGGGCGGTCGGCGCGCACGCCGACCGCGTTCCGACTATCGACCGCACGCTGCGTTTCGCTACGTTTTTCGGCCTTCGACGAAGAGGCTGTCCGGCTTATGCGGACGGCCCGCCGCGTCGGCGTCGAGCCCGTAGTCGCCCCAACCAGGGATCCGCGAGGTCGACGCGGACATGACTGCCACGTCGGCGAAGCCCGCCTGGGTCAGAAGCGCCCCGAGCGATACCCGGTCGTACATCCAGCGATGCGACTCGCCAGTCTCGTAGAACGCCGCTCGCTCCGCCGCCGTCGGTTCCGGCAGTTCGTCCCAATCGGCCTCGGTCAGCGGCGTCCGCCCGGGCTTCGCGCGGATGCGAGCGATGGCGTCGCGGGCTTCCGCGCCGAACCGCTCCAGCACAAAGTCCTCGGCGGGGATCGGCTCGCGCTGCCAGTCGCGAAGCATCAGCCCGCCCGATCGCGTGCGCGTCATCTGATCGACAAGTTCGAGCGTCATCCACGCGTGGCGATCGCGCGCGGCCGCGTCGCCTGCGGCGGCCCGATCGAGTTGCGCGAGGTACGCGCGGCAGATGCCCTCGAGATCGGGCACGACGAGCCGGCAGATCCCGCCAGGCCGAAGGACGCGCTGCATCTCATACACAAGTGCGCGCCCCGCGGCGGGCGTGAGATGTTCAAGCACGTGCGACGCGTACACGCCGTCGAAGTCGCCGTCGAGAAACGGCAACGGCTGACGAAGGTCGACCTTCAGCACTTCCGGCGTGTCCGGCCGAAGGTCCGCGTTCGTCCACGCCGGATGCCGACGGCGCCCGCAGCCGAGATTGAGCAGCCGGGGCGCGGTCATGTCTCTCCTCGCAGGACAAGCCCCGTCATCGCGTCGACGATGCGCGACGCGAGCGATTCCATCGTGAACTGTCGACGAATGCACTCGCGCGGGGCAAGTCGCAGTTCGTCGCGCGCATCGTCATTCGATGTCACGCGGTCAAGAAGCGCGAAGAGCTCTTCACGCGTGCGATAGACGGTGCGGTCAAAGCCGCCGATGTCGGCTGCGCCTTCCGTCGTCATGAGGCCGCCGTGGCCGCAGAGTTGGCGCAGGAGACCGTCGTCATTCTGTGTTTCCGCGGGCCAGAATCCCGTGCGTCGGATGACCTCGACGTCGCTGGTACGGCGCGCGTCGCCCGTCGGCCGGAGCCAACAGCCGAGCATGCGCTCGAGCGCGTCGCGATGGTCGCGCGTCAATGCCTCCCGCTCGGCTGCAACGCGGAGTTCCTCGAACGTGCGCCACCCGTCGCGTTGGGCGCGGTCGGCCAACGCTCGCGCGTGGCGCGGCATCTCGTCGGCGGGATTCCATCGCGTGAGGACGAGCCCGCCCGCCGCGAAGCCGTCGAGGAGCCGCTGATGCAACGACGCGTTGCCGTTCGCGTGCAGGGTGACGGCCGCGTCGCGGCAGAGTCGCGCAAGCGGCTCGCCGTTCTCGATCTCGCCTGCGGCAAACGGCGCGAGCGTCGCGTGCTTCTCCCAGCCTTGACCGTAGATCGCGAAGCGTTTGCCGCGCGAGCTCGCCCACTCCGCGGCCCAGCCGAGCGCCTCGTGGCGCACGAGCCGGTCGAACGCGGTTTGGCACGCCCAGTAGAGGCCTTGTCCGTTGTCGCCGACGTTCACGCCGCACCGCGCGATCTCGGCGGCAAGGATGCGCATCCGCTCGAAGCCGGTCGGATAGTCGCCGCTCGCGAGCCGGCGACGACACGCCGCGACAAACCCTGCGACGATCTCGGCCGCAAGCGGCGATGCGCAGCGCGCGCGTCCGACGTCTTCGGCCGATTCCCAGCCGTGGCCGACGTAGACGACGTCGGGCGCGCCAGCTTCCCGCGCGGTTTCGCCGATTCGGCCGTACGTGCGCCACGACGTCAGATTCGCCGCCTGCACCGACTGTCCGCGCGGATACCCGAAGTTCGTCTCCCAGAATCCCGGGCTTGCTGCAACGAGGAGATCGGTCGGCGACTGCGCGCGGCCCGCGGCGCGGTCCATCGCGAACGTCACGCCGTCTTGCATCCACGAGACGAACGGAAGATCCACCGGGACGAAGCGATCGGGATGCGCTCGCAGGTAATTGATCGCGACGACGAGATCGAAGTCGCGATCGACGAACGGTCGCGACTTGTCGACGAGCGGCATCGCTTCCGGCTCGGTGATGGCCGTCGTCTCATGTCCGAGCGCCTCGAACGCCGCAAGGAGTTCGATCATCATCCCGCGAACGACCTTCGTGTGTCGTTGAACGATGCCTGCAACGCGGAGTTTGCCCTCGCCACGATGCACCGCGCGATAGACGCGAACGAGGTCGTCGGGGATGCGCGCCGCGACGCGGGCCTGCGCCCGCTCCGCGAGCGCGGCGTTCGCGGCGCTCCACGCTTCCGCCGTGCGCTCCGGCAGGAATCGGCACGCGCCGGCAAGGCCGGAGTCGGGACGAAGGACGACGAGCGACCGAATCGGCGGGATGGCGATCGTCTCGCGCATCGCCGCGACGTGACGCTCGACGGCTGCAACGCCGAGCGAAACGCGGAGTCGTCCGGAACGGATGGCCGTGGCGTAGTTGCCGGAGCGCAGCCAGCCGAGAATCGCGCGGGCGTCAGACTCGAAGGCGACGAACGCCGGTCGCACGTGCCGACCGTTCTCGACGGCGAGCAGTTGTTCGAGGATGTGCGAACCCGGCAACCCGACGAGGCCGACGAACGGCGGCCACGCCTGCGCGACGGCGGCGCACTCGTCGTCCGTCAACGCGAAACGAAGCGCCGTCGTGGGCGCCGGTGCGCCACCCGCATGAATGCCGGGCCGCACGATCGGATGTGCCAGCCCCGCCACGTCGACGACGACATCCACCGAGTCGTCGTCGACGAGAGCGAGTGCCGTGTCGGGGAGCGCGATGCCGACCGCCTCGAGCGCGCGGCGGTTCGCGGCCTCATGCGACCGCTGCGCGTCTCGAGGTAAGGTTCGGTTCCGCATCGCGGCGAGCTGCGCCGCCAGTTGTCGGATGGCGGGATCCGCGAGGAGCGGAGCGCCGAGACTCTGGAGCATCGCGGCACCAAGGACCGGGGTGCCGCGTGCCACGAGGCCTTTGACGATCTCGAGCAACGTCGCCGGCGAGATGCCGCGAGCCGCCGCGCGAAGCGCGGTGTCGATCGCCTTCGCATCGCCGCGCGCACAGTCCGCCGCGGGCATCGCGACGGTCGCGCAGCGTGAAGTCTCGGCGGGGAGCGCGCTCAAGCAATCCGAAATCGACGGGAGCCAGACGATCGCTGCAATTATTCGGCCCTAGACGCCGCTTCGGCCGACGAACATCGCCGATGTCGGCCGCACCGCTTGTCTCGATCGTGATCCCGACCCTCGCGCGCGTCGCGTCGCTTCGCCGTTGCCTCGACTCGATCGAGTCCACCGTCGGGCTTTCGCACGAAACGATCTGCGTAACGAGCGACGACGACAGTGACACACGCGACGCGCTCGCGGGGCGGAACGTGCGCGTCGTCCTCGAACGAGGGCGCACCGGCTTCGTGCGCGCCGCGAACGCCGGCTTCCGCGTTGCAGCCGGCGAGTGGCTGCTGCAACTCAATGACGACTGCCGACTCCTGCCGCACTCCGTCGCGAACGCGATTCGCTTTCTCGAGGCGCCGGCGCACGTGAACGTGGGGCAGGCCGCGTTCTTCCACGACACGCCGACCCTCCGCAACGTTTACCAAGAGATCACGCTCGACGGTCGCGCCTTCCGCGTGCACCACGTGCGCGGACTCTGCTTCGCGAACTTCGGCCTTGTGCGTCGATCGTTGGCCGAGCGGCTTGGGTATTACGACGAGCGCTTCCGCATGTACGGTGCCGATCCCGACTTCTCGCTGAAGGTCTGGCACGAGGCCCGCTTGGAGGTTCGGCCATGTCCGGGCGCGCTCGTCGAGCACGACGAACTGGTCGACGAACGCGCCGGCGTTGAGCGCCCGCAACAGCACGCCGACAACGCGGCGCTCTTCGCGAAGTGGCGCATGTGACGTCGTTCGGAAGCGGACCGTGGTCGAGCGCGGGTTCCTCTACACTCCGCGCGTGCCCTGCGTCTCCGTCGTCTTTCGCGATCCCGTCATCACCGTCACGCTAACGGACCCCGAGCGCCGCAACGCGCTCTCGGACGCGATGTTCGACGCGCTCGAGACGGCCGTAGCCGGTATCGCGGCGCATCCTCGAAGCGCCGTCGTGCGGCTCCGCGGCGCGGGTCCCGCGTTCTGCGCAGGCTTCGATCTCTCGGCGTGCGTCGGCAATCCCGCGACGCTCGAGCGCTTCATCCGTCGACTCAGCTCGCTCAACCGTTCGCTGCGCCGCCTGCGGCAAGTCGTCGTTGCCGAAGTGCACGGCGCGGCCTTGGCCGGCGGCTCGGCAATGCTGTCGGCGTGCGACTTCGTCTGTGTCGCCCCCGACGCGCAGCTCGGCTACCCCGTCCATCGCATCGGCGTGTCGCCGGCGGTGAGCCTGCCGACCCTGCGAAACGCGATCGGCGGCGCGGCCCGGCCGCTCATGCTCTCGTCCGACATCATCGACGGCCGCCGCGCGTACGAGATCGGCTTCGCGGCGCGGTGCGCGAACACCGCGGGCGAACTTCCGGAATTGGTCGACGGGCTCTGCGCGGATCTCGCGCTCAAGGGCCACGCGGCGCTTGCACGCACGAAGGCGTGGCTCAACGAACTCGACGGCAGCGACGACGACGCGCCGTTCGACCTGACCGCGCAGGCGTCGGCCGAGCTCTGCTCCGGCGCGGAGTCGGTCTCGATGCTCGAATCGTTCTGGTCCTCTCGGAGGCGGTGAGTGGCGATGAGTGAAAGCCTGGTCCGACATGAGATTCTCGACGGCGTGGCGACGATCACGATGAATCGCCCTGAGGCGCGCAACGCGCTTTCCTTGCCGCTCATTCGCGCGATGGGCGACGCCGTCCGCACAGTCGCGGCCGACTCGAGCGTGCGCGTGCTCGTCGTTGCAGGCGAAGGCAAGGCGTTCTGCGCCGGCATGGATCTCAAGGCGGTGATGGACGACCCCGTCGCGATGGGCGACATGCTGCGCGAGCTGAGCCGCGTGACGCGGAGCATCCGACGCCTCCCGATTCCGACGATCGCCCGCGTGCAGGGCGCCGCGGTCGGCGGCGGCTGCGGCCTCATGGTGGTCTGCGACTTCGCCATCACGCATCCCGAAGCGAAGGTCGGCTATCCCGAGGTCGATCTCGGCGTCTGCCCCGCCGTCGTGGCGCCGTGGCTCATTCGCCGCATCGGCGCCGGCCGCGCCCGCGCGATGCTCCTCGCCGGCGGCACGCTCTCGGGCGACGAAGGGCATCGTCTCGGCCTTGCGACTCACTGCGTCCCTCTCGACGACCTGGCTGCAACGACGAGCGCCCTCGCGAAGCGGCTGACGCAAGGCGGCCCCATCGCCCTCGCGGCGACGAAGCGCTGGCTCAACGAACTCGACGGCAGCAACGACGACACCGTCCTCGACCGCGCCGCGGAGATCAGCGCGGACGTCATTGCGGGTGACGAAGCGCAGCAGAGGCTACGCGCGGTGTTTGCGGGGAGAGGGTGAAGAAGAGACTGGAGAGGGGAACATGGAGAGGGCGTGGCGTGGCCTAGAGCGTGCCCCGCGGCCCAATCTGCGCAGAGCGAGCACGGGCCGGACGGCCCGGCGCAGCGCTCAAACAACAAGCCCTCAGGCGTAGCGGCCGATTCACTCGGCCGCGAAGCGCGCAAAGCGAGCACGGGCCGAACGGCCCGGCGCAGCGCTCAAACAACAAGCCCTCAGGCGTAGCGGCCGATTCACTCGGCCGCGAAGCGCGCAGAGCGAGCAAGGGCCGAACGGCCCGGCGCAGCGCTCAAACTACAAGCCCTCAGGCGCAGCGGCCGATTCACTCGGCCGCGGAGCGCGCAGAGCGAGCACGGGCCGGATGGCCCGGCGCAGCGCTCAAACGAACCCCGCAGCGGCCGATTCACTCGGCCGCGAAGCGCGCAAAGCGAGCAAGGGCCGGAGGGCCCGGCGCAGCGCTCAAACAACAAGCCCTCAGGCGCAGCGGCCGATTCACTCGGCCGCGGAGCGCGCAGAGCGAGCACGGGCCGGATGGCCCGGCGCAGCGCTAAGGCTAAAACGCGAAGATCGTGTCCAGCACCTGCGCGATGATGCCCTTCGCGCTTGAGTCGCGGACCTGGCCCTTCGTCAACTTCTGGATCGATGCGTTGGCCAGGCGCTGGCTCTGCACGATGTTCGTCGCGTCGACGTCCTCGGGGCGGCACTCGCCGGAGAGCTTGATCGTCTGCTCCTCGTCGTCATTCTTGATGTGCTTGTACGCCTCGATCACGAGTACGCCGTTCGGGCGGACCTCGATGACTTCCGCCGTGATGCGGGCCGTGAAGTTGTCCTTGCGGTTCACGTCGCCCTTCGTGTCGAACTTCTTCTGCGCGCCGAGTTCGACGCCTGGCAGCTGATTGCCGCTGAAGTTCGCGTCGTCGCCGAGCGCGTCGATGCTGAAGTTCCAGAATTGCCCGACCTCGGCGGCGAGGTCGTACTTCTTGTCGGTCTTCACCTTGCCCGAGCTGGTCGCTTGACTCGACTCGGTGACCTGAATGGTGATCAGGTCATGGATCTTGAAGCTGCGCGGCTCGGGGTCTTGGACGGCCGTAAGCGATCCGCTCGGACCGGCAGGTCCGCCGTTCGCGGACGGCGGCTCGGCCTGCTGTGACTCGAGCGCGCTGACGGAGAGCGGCACGGTCAACGTGGGTCGCGCGTCGGCGGGCGGCGCCTGGCGGGTGCGCGGCGCCGGCGCAGGTTTGGTCGGCTCCGGCCTGGTGGGCTCCGTGTTGCTGGGCTCGGCCGCGATCGCGTGCGCTGTGGCTGCAACGACGAGAAGGGACGCGACGACTCGAGGCGCTCTTCGCATAGTCAGACTCCTTCACGCACTTCGGCGCGTCCCGGACCGACGACCACCGCCGAGAACGTGCGTTGCGCCTTCCGATCCTTGCGGTCGATCACGCGCAGCTCGATCACGTCGCCGACCGCGCCGTCGCTCACGGCCACGGCGGGGATCTCGATCGCGACCAATCCCACTTCGCGCCGTACGACGACGCGGTCGTTCTTCTTGATCTCGATCGGCTTGCGCACCTTGCTCGCGGGCACGCGCTCGCCGGCGGCGAGCGAGTCCATCGCGTTCGCGACGAGCGCCGACTCCACCGTCGCGAAGCGCGCGAAGTCGGACGGGCTCAGCCACTCCTCGCGGATCTCGATCGCGGATTCGAGCGGCTCGTTGCGGCGGATCGCACGGGTCGCGACGGCGACGTCGCGGCGAAGAAGCGGGAGGACGACGACCTCATGCCGCGCGACGACCGAGTCGGCGTCGCGCTCGATGATCCGCATCGCGATGCGGTCGCTCGAGAGCGACGCGAGCGGAACGAGTTCGTAGCGGTGCGGGCCGCGGGCGTCGAGAAGCGCGTTGTCCGCGCCTTCCACGATGATCCGCATCTCGGCGCGCTTGCCTGCGTGCACGTCGACGAGCATCTGCGCGAGAAGCCCGCGCGGCGTCGTGGTGCCGAGCGCCGAGGCCGCGAGGAATCCGCGCTCCACGTTGCTCGGACCTGCGGGCGGACGCGGGGCGAGGCTGTCGTCGACCGACATGCCCTTCATCGCGCGCGGCTGGTCGCTCGACGCGAACTGCACGCGCGTCTCGTGTCCGCTGAGGTCGATGAGCCCGAGCTTGGCGCCCGCGGCGCTCAGGGCATCGCGGACCTGGTCGATCGGCACGACCATCTCGCCCGACATGCCGCGGGCGTCGGCGACGACCGTCGATGCGAGCGCTTCGGCGTCGGGACCGTCGAGATATGCGATGTCCGCGAGCGTGACACGCTCGACCGGGCGGTCGAGCCGCGTGACGCTCTTCAGGACGATCGAGTCGGCCATCGCGGCGGCTGCAACGGCGAGACTGGCTGCAACGGTGAAGATGGTTCGGTGGCAGACGAGCATGATGGTGCGGATCCTCCGCATGAGTTGGCGAATGACGCGGTGCGTCAGCGGACGTCAGAAGCGACGAAGGTTGTTGACCTGCTGCAGCGTTTCGTTCGTGGCCTGGATCACTTGGCTATTCATCTCGAACGCGCGCTGCGTGCGGATGAGGGAGACCAGTTCGGTCACGGGCTCCGTGTTCGACTGCTCGAGGAAGCCCTGCATGATGGAGCCGCGTCCGTCTTCGGTCGGGTTGCCGATCAGCGGGTCACCGCTCGCGGCGCTCTGCACGAACACGTTGTTGCCGACCTGCATCAGGCCGGCTGGATTGATGAACTTCGCGAGCTGGATCTGCCCGATCTCTTCCGGTTCCGTCGCGCCGGTGAGAAGCACCGACACCGTGCCGTCCTGGCCGATCGTGACCTGCGTCGCGTCTTCGGGGATCGTGATGTTCGGCTCGGCGAGTCGATAGCCGGCGGAGTTCGCGAGGACAAGTTCGCCGTCGGCGTTCGTCGTGAAGTTGCCGGCGCGCGTGTAACCCACGCCGCCGCCGATCGAGTCGGGCGTGTCGAGGATGAAGAAGCCGTCGCCCTCGATCATCATGTCGAGCGGCGCGCCGGTCTGTTCGGCCGGGCCTTGGCGCATGTCGAGCTGCGTGCCCGACACCTTCACGCCGAGGCCGACGGCCAGGCCGGTCGGGTAGCTGGTCGTGTTGTCGCGCGGCAGATTCGGCTGCGCAAGCTGCACGTAGTAGATGTCCTCGAAGTTCGCCCGGCTCTTCTTGAAGCCGACCGTGTTGACGTTCGCGAGGTTATTCGCGACGACGTCGAGGTTGAAGCTCAGGGCGTTGAGCCCGGTGGCGGCGGTGTTGAGGGCGAGGTAGCTCATGGCGTCGTTAGGGAGTGCTCTCGCGGCAGGGCCGTCGAAGTCGGGACGTGAAGTTCGTTAGGCGATGCGCGCAAGGCCCGCGATCGCTTGACCGTTGAGTTGGTCCTGGTACTGCATCATGCGAAGCGCCGATTCGAGCATGCGCGACTGGCGCGTGAGCTCGACCATCGACGTGATGGGATCGGCGGCGCTGCGCTCAAGCGCCGACTGCTGGACCTCCACCGAGCTGTCGGGAACGCGCTCCCACGCACCGTTGATGCGCAGGATGTTCTCGGGCTGCTTCTCGAGCGTGAGGACGTCCTTCGGGCGCACGATGCGGAAGCGCGCGACTTCGTCGCCGTCCTGGAAGATGCGGCCGTCGTTGTCGACGCGGAAGTCCATCGTCGGATCGATGCGAATCGCGCGGCCGTTCTCGCCCATGTACGAGCGGCCCGAGTCGGCGCTTCGGAGCGTGCCGTCGCGGTCGACGACGATCGCACCCGCGCGGGTCACTTCGAGCGGCGGCTGGTTGCGCCCGCCGCGGCCGCCTTGCGCCTGCCGCTGGTTGCCTGCGGGCGTCAGCGCAAAGAAGCCCTGTCCGCGAAGCGCAAGATCGGTCTGATTGCCGGTGAGTTCGATCGATCCTTGCGTGAGGTCGATGCGGTCGCGGTCGAAGCGAATGCCGCCGCCGAGCTTCTCAAGGAGCTCCTGCGGCGGGGCCATCGGGTCGGCGAGCGGCGACTGGCCTTCGATGCGTTCGGCCGGCCGTTCGCGTGCAACGACGAAATCCGGCTTGAAGCCGGCGGTGTTGACCTGGGCAAGGTTGTTGGCGACGACATCCATGCGACGCATCGCCGCAAGCACGCCACCGGTCGCCAAGTGAAATCCGTAGTTCATGAGCGAGTCGCCTCCCGCACAGCACACGGCGTGCCTCGCAGGCGTTCGACCACGAGCGCGAGGTGACGGTTGGCCGCGAGGCGCGCAGCCCGAGCGATCGCCGCGCCGAGGTCCGGCGTGACGACGAGGTCATCGCCTCGTCCGAGCGCGGAGGCCGCGATCGCTCCCGCGACGGTCCGTGTCGCAGAGAGAGTCCGGCTCTCGCCTGGCGTATGCGGCTGCCTCCGCAGCGTGTTGTTGGTTGCGTCCTGCATTGGGCGGCACTCCGTTGCCTTCCACCACGCGGACTCCGCCGCGCGTCTCTCCGCCGAGCCGTCCATGGCTCATCCGGGCGAGCGACAGACATTGGCAACGGGCGTGCCTGACGCCGATCGCGGGTCGCGCGGTCAGAAACGCGGTTCGCTCACGGGCGCTCGCTCGCGCGCCGCGCATCGGTTGCGCAGCGACGCAGCCGGTGCGCGTCGCGTCCGATTTGTGACGGCCGCGGCGCGACCGGGCCGATTGACGTGTGCCACGATCCCCTAGGCGCGCGATGCCCAGCACAACGACGACGGAGTGCCCTCACCTCGACCGCGGTGACGCCCGATGCGAGGCGCGTTTCGCCGTCAGCAGGCTCGAGGACTTCTTCGCCGTCTGTTGCGGCCGGTATCGACTCTGCGCGACGTTCCGCGAGTTGTCCCGAACCGATCCGCACCACTCGGTTCCCTCGCCTTCCACGGTCGTGGCCATGACTGCCGATGGACGAACGCTCAGCCAACCGGACCGGGTTCAGCCCCTCCTTCCGTGAGTTTCTTGGGTACCTCCGCGTCGAAGCGGGACTCGCGCCGGCCACGCTTGAGGCGTACGGGCGCGATCTGCGGCAGTTCGAGGAGTACGTCGCCGAGCGCGGCGTCGCGACGCCGCAGGACGTCTCGATGCAGACGGTCGCCGAACACCTCCAATCGCTGCATCGCGAGTGCGGGTACGAAGCGACGACGGTCGCGCGGCATCTCGCCACGCTGCGCGTCTACTTCCGCTACCTCTACGCGAATCGCAAGGTCCCGACCGATCCCGCGCGACTGATCGAGCGACCGACGCGCTGGCGCCGATTGCCCGGCTACCTGTCGCCGAATCAGTTGAAGGCGCTCGTCTCGGCGCCGACGCCCGAGCACGGCGACCTCTGGCTCCGCGACCGAACGATGCTCGAACTGATGTGGGCCGCGGGCCTTCGCGCGAGCGAAGTCGGTCGCCTCAAGATCAACGACTACAACGACACGCTGCTCATCCTGGTGGTCTGGGGCAAGGGGTCGAAGCAACGCGTCGTGCCGATCGGTACGCCCGCGCAGGCGCTCGTGCGGCAGTACCTCGCCGAGTGCCGCCCGCATCTCGCCCGATTCCAAGACGGCCGAGACGAGCATCGGCTGCTTCTCTCGTTCACCGGCCGACCGCTTGAGCGCGTCGCGGTGTGGCAGATCGTGAAGAAGTACGCCGCGATCGCCGGCCTGCGCGACGTCCACCCGCACACCCTGCGACACTCGTTCGCCACGCATCTCGTCGTCGGCGGCGCGGACCTGCGCGTCGTGCAGGAGTTGCTGGGACACTCCAACATCAATACGACGCAGATCTACACCCACGTCGATCGCACGAAGCTGCGCGACGTCGTCCGCAAGCATCACCCGCGCCCCTGAGCGAGCACCCGCATGGCCACTTCGAATCCCACGCCGGACCCGTGCCTTCTCGTCATCTTTGGCGCGTCGGGCGATCTCACGTCGCGCAAGCTCATTCCCGCCATGTACGAAATGGCGAAGGCCGGCACGCTCGCCAAGGAAACACGCATCGTCGGAGTGAGCCGCTCGCCCAAGACCGACGAGCAGTGGCGCACCGAACTCGAGCCGTGGGTGAAGCAACACGCGAAGGGATTCGATCCGAGCATCTGGGCGTCGTTCGCGCAGCGCATCCATTACTTCGCCGGCGACGCGGTGAAGCCCGATTGCTATCCCGCACTTCGCGATCGTCTCGATTCGATGGCGGTGCAGTACGGCACGCGCGGAAACCTGCTCTTCTTTCTCAGCGTTGCCGAAGCGCTCTATGAGCCGATCGTCGAGCAGATCGACGAAGCGGGGCTCGTCACCGAAGGCAAGCGCTGGTGCAGCGTCGATCAGTCGTCGCGCTCGTGGCAGCGCATCATCGTGGAGAAGCCGTTCGGCCACGACGCGGTGAGCGCCGCGAGCCTGAACCGCGCGCTCGGTCGCGTATTCGAGGAAGAGTCGATCTATCGCATCGACCACTACCTCGGCAAGGAAGTCGTCCAGAGCCTCCTCGTCTTTCGCTTCGCCAACACGATCTTCGAGCCGCTCTGGAATTGGCAGTACGTCGATCACGTGCAGATCACGGCGGCGGAGACCGTGGGCGTCGGCCAGCGCGTCGCCTTCTACGACCAGACCGGCGCGATCCGCGACATGATCCAGTCGCACCTCTTCCAGATCCTCGCGTTCGTCGCGATGGAGCCGCCGAACGTGATGGCGCCGGATGCCGTGCGCGCCGAGAAGATCAAGATCGTCGAAGCGATCTCGATCCCGAAGGCCGAGGATCTCGCGCTCGTGGGCGCGCTTGGCCAATATGCAGGCGACGGCAAGGAACCCGCGTATCACGAAACGCCGGGCGCGACACCGGGGACGACGACCGAAACCTATGCGGCGATGAAGGTCACGTTCGACAACTGGCGCTGGGCCGGCACGCCGTTCTACATTCGGAGCGGCAAGAAGCTGAAGTCGAAGCTGACCGAGGTCGTCATCCAATTCAAGCCGCCGGCTGCCGATCTCTTCCGCTCGATCGACAGCGTGAAACGCGAGGGACGACGCCCGCCGAACCGCATGGTGATCGGCATCGCGCCGCGCGGGATCTTCAGCCTGCGTTTCGAATGCAAGGTGCCGGGCAGCGGCCTGCGCATCGACTCGATCGAGATGGACGTCGACTACGAAGAGCAGTTCAAGGTCGAGGCCGTCGAGGCGTACGGCCCGCTCATCGTGGACGCGATGCGCGGCGACCAGACGCTCTTCAAGCATCGCGTCGAAGTCGAAGGCGCGTGGAACGCGGTGATGCCGTTCCTCGACGAGCGCTCGGCCGGGATTCGCAAGGGGATCGCCGGCAACTACGCACCGGGCTCGTGGGGTCCGGCGTCGGCCGACGCGCTCCTGGCGCGCGACGGGCGCGCGTGGCATAACGGCTGAGGCCGTACGATGGCCGTCGCATGAACGCCGACACCTACGACCTCGACGACGCGCCGCTTCCCAAGATAGCGCTGCCTGGCGAAGTCGTCGCGAGGCGCACCGCCGACGAACTCATCGACACCGCGACCGCCGATCTCGTCGTGCATGCCCAGAATTGCGTGCGCACGTTCGGCGACTTCCACATCGCGCTTTCGGGCGGCTCGACGCCGATGCCGCTCTACGAGCGCCTGATGTACGACCCGAACCTCCGCGCGCTCCCGTGGGGTCGCACGCACCTGTGGATCGTCGACGAGCGCTGCGTGCCGTTCGACAACGACAAGTCGAACTTCAAGCACATCAAGGAGATCATCGCGGACCACTCGGGCATTCCGCCCGAGCAAGTCCATCCGATGCTCGCCACGCGCCCCGATGCCGACGTCCTCTACGAACGTGAGCTGCGCGAGCATCTCGGGTGGCGCGAGAAGGGCCAGGATCGCCTTGATTACGTCCTTCTCGGCATGGGTCCGGACGGCCACACCGCGAGCATGTTTCCGCACCACGAGGTGCTCGACGAGCGCGAGCGCCTCGTGCGCCTGTGCGTCGGACCGCGCGTGACGCCGCCGAATCGCGTGACGATGACCTATCCCCTCCTCAACGCGGCGCGGCTCGTGAATGTGCTCGTCTGCGGAGCCGAGAAGGCTGCAACGTTGAAATCGGTCGCCACCGGCAACGACGACTTCCACGCGTATCCGATCAAGGGCATCAAGCCGTTGGCCGGAGCGCTGAAGTGGTACGTCGACGCGGCGGCGCTCGGCACTCGCTGAATCGTTCGATAGACAGACTCTTCGAAGGGAGATCCCATGTCGTATGTTGACGGATTCATCATTCCTATCGCCACGAAGAACCTCGCCGCGTATCGCCGCGTGGCGCGTATCGCGTGCAAAGTATGGATGGACCACGGCGCGGTCGACTACAAGGAGTGCGTGGGCGACGACCTGAAGCCCTCGTTCGGCGTGCCGTTCACGAAGATCTCTGCTGCGAAGAAGGGCGAGACCGTCGTCTTTGCGTACATCGTCTACAAGTCGCGCAAGCACCGTGACCAAGTGAACGCGAAGGTCATGCAGGACCCGCGTCTCGCGAAGCTGATGAAGCCTGGCGCGATGCCGTTCGACATGAAGCGCCTTTCGTACGGCGGCTTCAAGACGATCGTGGGCGATTCGCGGTAATCGCGCCGAAGTGAAACGCGGGCGGAGAGGCAAAGCCCCCCCTCCGCCGGCTGCGCCGGCACCTCCCCCACGCGAAGCGTGGGGGAGGAGTCAGAGCGCGAGCGCACGCACATCTCCTCCCCCAACTCGCCCCACCGCTGCGAGTTGGGGGAGGTGGCATCGCGCAGCGATGACGGTGGGGGCCTAGGAGAAAGCCGAGACCGAAAGCAGAGACAGAGGCAGAGCCCCCTCCGCCGGCTGCGCCGGCACCTTCCCCACGCGAAGCGTGGGGGAGGATTCCGAGCGCGAGCGCACACGCACATCTCCTCCCCCAACTCGCCCCAACGCTGCGAGTTGGGGGAGGTGGCATCGCGCAGCGATGACGGTGGGGGCCTATAGGAGAAAGCAGAGACCGAAAGCAGAGACAGATGCAGAGCACCCCCTCCGCCGGCTGCGCCGGCACCTCCCCCACGCGAAGCGTGGGGGAGGAGTCAGAGCGCGAGCGCACCTGCACATCTCCTCCCCCAACTCGCAGATTTGGGGGAGGTGGCATCGCGCAGCGATGACGGAGGGGGAGGCACCACTCCGCGTTGCAGCCGGGGTCAAGGTTTCGGCGTCCAAGCTCCGAGCAGAATCGCCAGATCGGCAGCATTCACAGTGCCATCGAGATTGAGATCACCGGGCGTGGCACCTCCCCATGCGGCAATGAGGATTGCGAGATCCATCGCATCGACCGCGCCGTCAGAATTGAGATCTGCAATCTGCGGAACTTGAAGGTTGCGAGCAAGCGCCGTGAGTTTGAAATCAGGTCCCGCCACCACAAGGTTCTTGTCGTCCGCGGTGAACACGATCCGCGAGCCGTCCGCAGTGAACGCGGGTGTAAAATATGCTACGGGACGAGGCAGCCCCCATGGCGAAAGGCTGATCTCGTCAATGGCGCCTGAAACGCGATCCACACGGCGAAGTCGCTCCCCGATTCCGCTCCCCACATACTCTCCCCCGACGAATGCCACGAAGCGCCCGTCGTCGCTCACTCGGGGTGAGCGCCAGTGATCGTAGGATGACGCACCATCCACCGGCGGACTCATCCATTCGGTGGTGCCGACGAGAAGATCGCGAAGGAAGACGTCGGATCGGTTGCCGTCAGGGGGAGCGCCCAGACCTTCGCCGTAGCTTTCAAAAGCCAGGAGACGGCCGTTCGACGTCAGGAATGGAGCGCTGCTTACCGAGGAAGCGCCGACACCCGCGGTTGAGACGTCTGCGCGTACAAAGGTACCTTGCTCTGCGTTCCAGATGATGATGCGCTGCCCACCGGAGTTGTCCTCGATCAGATTTGTTGCGTGGCTCTCGAACGCCACGATGTTGCCGTCGTGTGAGACAGATTGACTGTCACAGCCTCCGTTCGCCGGTTTGCCGTCCATTCCAACGGTGACGAGACTGACGGCCCCAGTCGAAACGAGATACCGATAGATCTGCGTTGGAGGGTGCAATGCAGAGTCATCGAGAGGTGCAGGCAGCAGATTCTCCGCATTCGATGCGAAGTAGATCACGCTTCCGTCGCCGGAGATGCTCGGCAGCTGTACCGCGCCATCCGCGAGAGCTCCGCCGGCGTCGTGCGACACGAGCGACGTCTGGCCGGTCGACAGATCTCGCACCCACGCGTGCGGTTGCCCCCATTCACCCTCGTTCGCAGGTCGTGCCAGGAATGCGACACGAGAACCGTCGTCGCTGATGCTTCCGTCGATGCTCGCCCCGGCGAACACCACGGTGGGAGTGTTGATGTCGATGGGAACTACATCGCCGGTTTCGAGATCCGTGCGAAAGAGCGAGGGGAAACGCTCGCCGTCAGGCACCTCGACAATGTTGGTTGCTCCTGCAACGAAGAGCGCGTAGCGACCGTCGCTCGTCATCGCGCGACCCCCGCCCAAGATCCACGTCGGCCCGTTTGGCGGAGCGCTGTCAGCAGTTGTGGCGACTCGCCAGAACGGAATGGACTCCGCTTGGATCGCGGCAACGGTTGCCGTCCCTTCGATAGGAACGCCGAAGTTCGGATGCGAGGCGATGAGCGTGAAGGGCGACTCATCAAGAATGACGAGTTCGGCGCCGCCGATGATTGCAACGGATGCGTCCGATGTCGCGAACTGCATCGCCAAGGGAGCGTCGCTGGCGAATCCCTCGTCGATGGTGCCACTGGAGTAGGTGGCGACGAATGAGATCGGATGCGCGAACCCCACGAAGGCAGGTGCGATGCCGACCGACACATCGAGTCGAACCAGCGGATCAAGAGGCATGACGCTGACCGAGTCGTCGTCAAGCTCAAGAAGCGGCGTGTATTCGGCGATTGTCGGAGTAACGATCCGGTCAAACGCTCCCGTGAGCATGTCTCCTGACTCGATCGCGAAGAGCTGCGGCGTTGGAACGTCGACGTCGGTCGCAACGACGAGTTCGAGAGTGCCGTCACGATCCATAGAGCCCGTCACGATCGGCGCGGGTATCGCGCCGCGACACCACACGCGCAGCGTGGTGCCCGAGCCAAGATCCATGATGTTCGCGGTGAGTTGTCCTTCGACCGTGAGAAGGGCGTTTCCGTTGAAGCCAGACAGCACGGCTCCGACGTTCGCGGTCGACCCTTCGTCGACGGTAATCGCTCCGACGCCTCCTCCAGAACCGACGACGAACGCGCTCGCCGCAATGTTGGCGTTCTCGAACACAAGCCCAGCGGATCCGGCGCCCGTGGCAACCGAGACGGTTCCCGCGACGGAAAGCGCACCACCCGAGAACGTGAGTGCAGTCGGTACATCTCCGCCTGCAACGATGAGCGATCCCGCCACCGCGCTCGGCGGAAGGGAGACCGCGTAGGGTGCGGGGCCGACGGCGATGAAGATCGCGTGGTCGTCTACGTCCGGCACGCCATTCGACCAGTTTGCCGGATCGCTCCACGCGCCGCCCTTCGGATTGATCCACGTCGTCGCGTCGCCGCAGGCGGCAGACGCCACGAACGCGCATACGCACACGACCGCCCGAAGGTGATTCGCGGAAAAACGCATGACTACCTCGCTGTGTGAAGTCCGCTGCGCGACGTCAAAGAGATGATTGGCGACGTCGCGCCCCCCGAACCGAGTGCTGCCATTAGATACGCCGAGGCCTGGCGGCTGCAACGCGGAAACTTGGAGATTTGGAGAGAAGGAGGGACGAGCCCCCCTCCGCCGGCTGCGCCGGCACCTCCCCCACGCAAGCGTGGGGGAGGAGTCAGAGCGCGATGACGGAGGGGGGGCGGACCAGAAAGCCGAGGCCGATGCAGAGCACCCCCTCCGCCGGCTGCGCCGGCACCTCCCCCACGCCGAGCGTGGGGGAGGAGTCAGAACGCGCACGCGCGCACACATTTCCTCCCCCAACTCGCAGAGTTGGGGGAGGTGGCATCGCGCAGCGATGACGGAGGGGGCGGACGAGACCGCCGAGACAGATCCCTACACGTATCGCACCACGCGCGGATACGTGATGAGGTTCGCCTTCTCCTTCACGAGCGCCAACGTCTCCTCCGCGAGGTCGTTCGCGCGCTGGCTGCCCTTCTTGAGGATGTCGAGAATCACATCGTCTTTGCCTTCATACGCCTTGCGGCGCTCGCGCATCGGGTCGAGCAGCTTGTTCAGCGAGGCCGCGACTTCAAGCTTGACGTGGCCATCGCCCAAGTTGTCGCCGGCGGCGTAGCGGCTCTTCAACTCGGCCACGCGCGCCTCGTCATCGATGAACGCCTCGACGTACTGAAAGAGCGCGTTCGTCACGTCGCCCGGTTCGGTCGGGCTTTGGCGCCCGGTGAAGATCGCCTTCACCTTCTTCTCGACGTCCTTCGGCGAGTCGCTGATGAAGATCGCGTTGTTGAGCGACTTCGACATCTTGTTCTTGCCGTCGGTGCCGACGAGCCGCCCGACCTTGCCGACGTCGGCGCGGGGAATCGGCAACGCGCCACCATGCTTCACGTAGTCGTCGTCTTCGGTCTGCGGATCGACGCCGCAGAAGATCTGGTCGAAGCGTCGCGCCACTTCGCGCGTGAGTTCGAGGTGCGGCACTTGGTCCTCACCGACCGGCACGCCGACGGGGCGGAACGCGAGAATGTCGGCGGTCTGGCCGACGGCGTAGAGCGGGAACCCGAAAGAGTAGTTCTCGCCGAGACCTTTCAGCTCGATCTCGGTCTTGAGCGTCGGGTTGCGCATCACGCGATTGAACGGCAAGAGCATTGCGAAGAGGAACGTGAGCTCCGCGATCGCCGGGATCTCGCTCTGGAGGAAGATCGTCGAGACCTCGGGATCGATGCCCATCGCGAGGTAGTCGCGCACGATCTCGATGCAGTCGCGGCGAATGTCGGTCGACTTCTCCACGCGCGTCGTGAACGCGTGCATGTTCGCGAGGATGAAGTAGCAGTCGTGCGTCGACTGCAACTGCACGCGGCGCTTCACGCTGCCGACCCAGTGACCGAGATGCAGCATGCCGGTCGGGGTGTCGCCCGTGAGGATGCGGGGCTTCGACGAGCCCTTCGCCGCATGCGCGTTCGTGGGGGAGGTCATGGGGCGGCCAATGTAGCGAGAAACTTCGCCAAAACGATGTTCAGCGCGTTGAAGGCCGCGTGCGCCACGACGCACGGCAGGAGCGACTGCGTGCGCTCGCGAATGAGGCCGAGTGCGACCGACAGGACGAAGAGCTGCGCCAACGAGCCCGCGAGTCCGTCCATCGAGAGCGCCGGCAGATGCATCACGACGAAGACCGAGCTCGTCACGAGAATCGCGGGCCATGCCTTCAGCCGAAGCGCGCGAAGGCACCCTTGCAGCGCGCCGCGGTAGCCGATCTCCTCGATGAGCGGCGCGCAGACGACCACGCACACGACGATGACCGCCGCCCACGGATCGCTCGAGCCGGTCGCGATCTCCGCGAGCGTTTCGTGTCCCACGCTCGGCGGCGCGCCTTGCGTGAGCGCCTTCTGCGTCGATGCCGCAACGACGTAGGCCGTCTGGATCACCGGCCACGCGAGCGCAAGCGTCGCGAGGCCCGCGAGTGCGAGCGTCGAGCGGTTCTTCCGCAGGATCCCGAACGTGAGGCCGAGCGCGAGGGCGAGCGGTAACTGAATCGCGTACCCGCCGAGCATCAGGAGGGCTTTCTCGCGCCGATCGGACGGACCACCCGAAAGCCCGAGAAGTCGCGCCGCGACGTACGCGCCGAACGCCTGGGCCAAGAGAAGCGCGAAGAAGCCGAAGCCGTAGATCCCGGCGTTCTTCTCCGGCGGAATCACGCCCGGGTCGATGCGGAACCAGTGGCGGCGCCGTGCGACTGCGATGAGGACGATGGTGAGAGCCGCGTAGATCGCCGGAACGATGATCGCGACGCTCGGTCCCGACCGCGGCGAAGACGCGACACTCGCTTGGTCGATAGCATCCGTTGCGACGAGAAGCGGAGAACCGGCGTGCACGCACAGGGCGCACGCAGCGCCGGCCGCGAGGAACCCCGCAAGAGATGCCGTCACGGCCATGGGATCGACGCTCGACGCCATCGTGGAACGCAAGCGCAACGAGGTCGATCGCGCCAAGGAGGCGACGCCGCTCGGCGCGCTCAAGGAACGCATCGCGGAGTTAGGCCGTCCGCGAAACTTCTTCCGCGCCGTCGTCGACGCGAACGATCGCGACAACACGCGCGTGATCGCCGAGGTCAAGCGCAAGAGCCCGTCGGCCGGGATCATCCGCGCCGACTTCGATCCGGTGGCCATCGCCCGAGGGTATCACCGGGCTGGGGCCGCCGCGATTTCGTGCTTGACCGACGAAGCGGACTTCGGCGGCCGCCTCGAGTACATCCACGCGATCCGCGATGCCGTGCCGATTCCGGTGTTGCGCAAGGACTTCATCGTCGACTCCTACCAAGTCTGGGAGTCGCGCGCCGCTGGCGCGGATGCGATCCTTCTGATCGCCGAAGCGCTCTCGGAAGGCGAGATCATCGACTTCCAGATTCTCGCCACCGAACTCGGACTCACGACGCTCGTCGAAGTCCACACGGTCGAGAACCTCCTGAAGGTGCGCGACCACATCGGCTTCCCGCACCACGGCTACTCGCTCCTCGGAATCAATAACCGCAACCTGAAGACGATGACGACCGATCTCGGACACACGCTTCGCCTGGCGGAGCTGGTCGAGGATCGCGACGTTCTCGTGAGCGAATCGGGGATCGGCACGCGCGACGATCTGCGCAAGTTGCGTGCGCATGGCGTGAACATCGCGCTCATCGGCGAGAGTCTTATGCGCCAGCCTGACCCAGAGAAGGCGTTGCGGATGCTGCTCGGCGAAAACGAGTGACGGTGAGCGAAGACTGGCCGATGATTTTGGTCGGCCCTCTTCGGTACGATCGGAGCGTCATGCAGACGAAGACCGCCCCACGAACGCACGGTTCCGAGACGTTCACCAACGGCATCCGCGTACAGGTGTCGCCGACGTTCCTCACGGCGCAGTCGGATCCTTCCGCGGGCAAGTACCTGTTTGCCTACAACATCGTCATCACCAATGAGCGTGACGAGACGCTGACGCTGCGCCGTCGCCATTGGGTCATCGTGGACGCCGACGGCGAGCGGCACGACGTTCGCGGACAGGGCGTGGTCGGCCAGCAGCCGGTGCTCGCGAGCGGCCAGCGATTTGAATACGCCTCGTTCTGCCCGCTCCCGACGGCGTGGGGAACGATGGAAGGGACCTACGAGTTCGAGCGCGAGGACGGCTCGAGCTTCACTGCGGACATCTCCCGGTTTTACCTGGTCTCGTCGCGGTCGACCTCGGCGAAGCCGGTGACGGCCGTCGACTGACGCGTCCGCCGCCCGAGGAATCCCGCTCTCGTCGGCCTTTGCCAAAACGAACTACGCCGGCGAGCCGATACGATCGGCCTCATGCCTCACTCCGCGACTCCTCTCGTCGGTGCCGCCGTCCTTGCGGCCGCGTTCCTCACGCCGCTCAGCGTTGCACAAGCCCAGGCGCCGCGTCAGGCGCCTCCGGGTCAGGCTCCCCAGATCGGCGTGCCGGCATCCGAACTGACCGCGCGGGGTGCGCTACGGCCGGGCTTGGCGGCTCCGGCGTTTTCGGTCGAGAAGTTCCTCAAGGGCGAGCCGATCACGGCGCTTGAGAAGGGCAAGATTTACGTCATCGAATGCTGGGCAACGTGGTGTGGCCCGTGCATCGCCGCGATGCCCCACCTCAGCGAGCTGCAACGCGAACTGAAGGACAAGGGCGTGACGATCATCGGCGTGAGCGTGAACGAGGACCGCGGCGATCCGAACGCCGGCGACCGTCTCCCGGTGGTCGAGCAATTCCTCGTCGACCGCGGACACACGATGGACTACACGGTCGCCTACGACGGCGCGGCGAAGACGATCGCGAAGACCTGGCTCACGGCAAGCGGGCTCAAGGGCATTCCCGCGTCGTTCGTCGTCGACCGCAACGGCAACATCGCGTGGTTCGGCCATCCGATGGATCTCGACTTCGTGCTCGATGAAGTCATCGCCGGCTCGTGGTCGCCCATCGAAGGCCCGGTGAAGCTCGCGACCGCGAAGCGCGACGTCTCTGACGCGCTCACGCAGTATTCGGCGAGCGTCGAGAAGGGTGACGCCGCGTGGGACAAGGTCGCCGCGATGTATCCGGCGCTCGCCCGCGCGAAGCAGGTCGATCGCCTCGATGCGATGCTGAAGGCCGGCCAGTTCGACCGCGCGTTCGCGCTTGCGAACGCGATCACCGACTCCGCCATCGCGAGCCGGAACGACGGCACGCTGAACAACGTCTTCCAGCGTCTCCTCCCGCGCGGCACGAAGCCCGCGAAGGTCGACGGCCCGCTCCTTCTCCGCATCTCGCAGGCCTACGCCGAACTCACATCCGGCGCGGGCGACCCGTCGATGGCGCGGCTCATGCTTTTCCGCACCTATCTCGCGACCGATCAGGCCGATCTGGCCGCGGCCGTGAAGAAGGAGACGATCGACGCGGCCCCGGCCGATCGTCGTGCCCGGCTCGAGTCGATGTTCCGCGCGTTCGAAGGCGGCAACGACGGCCGTCCGCGCAAGAGCCCGCCCGGCGCGCCGGCGTCGCCGCCCGCCGCTCCGCCGTCGCGCTGACCCCCTGCCGAGCCCGCGCTCCGCGTTTCAGCTCTCGCGAAAGCCCACGCAGACGTTCTTCGTCTCGGTGAAGAATCGCATGGCGTCGTCGCCGCCCTCGCGGCCGACGCCTGAGTCCTTCATCCCGCCGAAGGGCGTGCGAAGGTCGCGCAGCATCCACGTGTTGATCCACACGACGCCGCTGTCGATCTTCGCGGCCATGCGATGCGCGCGGTCGATGTCGCGCGTCCAGATCGACGCCGCGAGGCCGTAGCGCGTGCCGTTGGCGATCGCGACCGCTTCGCCGTGCGTGTCGTAGCCGTGGATCGAGACGACCGGTCCGAAGATCTCCTCCGTCGCCGTGCGGCAGTTCGGCGCGAGCCCGACGATCACCGTCGGCTCGTGGAACCAGCCGTTGCGGCAACGCTCGGGCAGGAGCCGCGGAACGCCGCCGCCGCATGCGACCTTGCCGCCTTCGAGTTTCGCCAGCGCCACGTAGCTCTGGATCTTCTCGAGGTGCTGTCGACTGACGATCGCGCCGACGTCGGTGTCGGGCGCGGTCGGATCGCCGACCTTGAGCGTGCGGCTCTCGTCGATGAACCGGTCGCAGAACTCCTTGAGCCGCGCGCGGTGCACCAGGATGCGCGAGCCGCAGAGGCAGATCTCGCCCTGATTCTGGAAGGCGCTACGGACGATCGTCGACAACGCGGACTCGAGGTCGACGTCCTCGCAGACGATCGTCGCGTTCTTGCCGCCGAGTTCGAGCGAGAGCTTCTTGAAGTGCGGGGCCGCCGCGGCGGCGATTGCGGCGCCGGTCGAGGTGCCGCCGGTGAAGGTGATCGTCGTGACGGCCGGATGCGCCACGATCGCCTGGCCCACCTTCGGGCCGAGGCCGTGCACGATGTTGAGGACGCCCGCCGGCAGCTTCGCCTCGCGGCAGAGTTCGCCGAACATCCACGCGGTGTACGGGGTGATCTCGCTCGGCTTCGCGACGACCGTGTTGCCGGTCGCAAGCGCCGGCGCGATCTTCCACGTGAAGAGATAGAGCGGCAGGTTCCACGGCGAGATCGCGCCGACGACGCCGCGCGGTTGGCGCAGGACGTAGTTGAGCGCACGGTCGCCGGAGGTGAGCGAGTCGGTGCGGAAGCACTCGGTCGACTCGTGGAGGATCTTCGTCGCGAAGTAGCGGAAGTTCGCGGCGGCGCGAGGGATCTCGAGGTCGCGTGCGAGCGCGACGGGCTTGCCCTGGTCGCGCGACTCGGCCTGGGCGAACTCCGCGACGCGGCGCTCGAGGCGATCGGCGATGTCGAGGAGGATCCGACTCCGCGTTGCAGCCGGCGTCGTGGACCATGCCGGGAATGCGGCGCGGGCGGCGTCGACCGCCATCGCGACGTCGCGCGCGTCGCCGTCGGGCGCTTCGGCGTAGCGCGTGCCCGTCGCCGGTTCGTAGACCGGTAGCCACGCGCCGCTCGCGGGCACCACATCTTGGTTTGCGATGAAGTGCGTGAGCCGCGTCATTGCGCCGCCAACCGTCCGCCGTCGACCGGCAAGTTCACGCCGTTCACGTAGCTCGCCGCCGGGCTTGCGAGGAAGGCGGCGACCGCGGCGATCTCCTCGGGCGCGCCGAGCCGCGCGGCGGGAATCGTCGCGATCGCGTCGGCTTCGACTTCGTCGATGGTCGTCCCGGCGCGGCTCGCCTTGCCCTTGAAGAGGGCGTCGAGGCGCGCGGTCTTCGTGAAGCCCGGCATGATGTTGTTCACGGTGATGCCGAAGCGGCCGAGCTCGGCGGCGAGCGTCTTCGTCCAGTTGCCGACGGCGGCGCGGACCGTGTTCGACACGCCGAGCCCCTTGATCGGCGTGAAGACCGAGGTCGACGTCACGTTGATGATGCGGCCGTAACTCGCCGCCCGCATGCCGGGGAAGCACGCCTGCGTGAGCGCCTGGAAGCACGCGATGTGCATCGACATCGCGTTGATGTAGTCCTCGGGCCGGGCCTCAATCGCGAGCCCCGCGGGCGGGCCGCCGGTGTTGTTGACGAGGATGTGGACCGCACCGACCTTCGCGACGTGCGCTTGCGCGACGCGGTCGACGGTCCGCCAGTCGGAGAAGTCGGCGAGGAGCATGCCGTGCGCCTGGCCGTTCGGCGTCGGCAGTTCGCGGAGGACCTTCTCGAGCCCCTGGTCGTTGCGGGCGATGAGGTCGACGGTGGCGCCCGCCTCGGCGAAGGCGATCGCGATCGCACGGCCGATGCCTTGCGTGCTTCCGCCGACGAGTGCGCGGCGGCCGACGAGCGAATAGGGGGACGTCGCAGTCATGCTGAACCCTCGAAAGACATCACGCCCCGCCTGGGTCGAGCCCAAGCGGGGCGTGAAGAGTAGCAAGCGTGTTCGGAGATCCCGTGGCTGGGATCAGCCCCACGCCCCGAGAAGAATGCCGAGATCCGTCGGGTCGACGTCGCCGTCGCCGTCGAGGTCGCCCGCGCCGCCGTTCGGGCCCCAGCCGCCGAGCAGGATGCCGAGATCGGTCGGGCCGACGCTTCCGTTTCCGTCGAGATCCGCCGGATTGGTGACCACGCAGTCGTCAGGGACGCCGTCGAAGTCGTTGTCCTGCTGCGTGCCGTCGGCGATCTCGCGCCAATCGAAGGTGCCGTCGTTGTCGCAGTCGGCGAAGAAGTCGGGGATCACGCGGAAGAGGAGACCGTTCGCGCAGAAGTCACTTCCGCTCACGTCGCACGTGCCTTCGATGAAGTACGCGCCCGGCTCGAGCGTGCCGACGTACTCGTCGACGCTCGGCGGCTGCGTCGGGATGAAGTTCGTCGTCGACGGCGGGAAGAAGATGTTCCAGTTCGCGTAGAAGGCCGTCGGCACGTCGACGGTGAAGTCGATGCGGTAGTGCATCGAGGCCGTCGCCGGCGTCTTGCCGCTGAAGGTGATCACGTCAGTGCCGCCCGTGGCTTCGATCGAGATCGGCGTGAGCGTCACCGAGACGTTCGCGAACTCGGCGTACGCGCGGGTGTTGCCTTCGCAGACGAAGTCGCACGGCGCGCCGACGACCGGCGAGCCGCTTTCCGAGCAGCCGTCGCTGATCGAGATCGAACAGGTGGCGCTCGTGATGGAGAACTCCGCGTTGGCGCCCCCGGAAAGCGCCAGCACAGAAACGACGGAGCACGCGCGGGCGATAGACCCGACGCGCACGAAAGCGAACGGCATGCAGAACTCCTCGTCTCGCGGTCCCCTGCGTGTCGCCGCGAGATGTTTGAGCAATCGAAACTCGGCCCCACCACGTCGTTAGGGCCCGAATGCAACCTAGCCCGACGGTCCGGGAAGGCCAATCGAATTCGCGAATAATCCCTGCGGACCACGTTTCCGCGGCGAATGAAAAACGCCCCCGGCAACGGTGCCGGGGGCGCGGGTTGGAATCTGAAACGCAGTCCTGAGGCGAGGCTTTAGACCGTGCCCCACGCGCCGAGGAGGAGGCCGAGGTCCGCACCGTCGGTGATGCCGTCGCCGGTGAGGTCGGTATCAGCCGAGCCCCAGCCGCCGAGGAGGATGCCAAGGTCCTGACCATCGACGACGCCGTCGTTGTTGTAGTCGGCCGGGTTGCCGCCGCACTCGCCACGGACGTCGTAGCTCTTCGTCGGGCCGGTGCCGACGTTGCCCTTACGGTCGGTCGCGACGACCCAGTACTGCACGTTCGAGCACGCCGGGACCGCCGGAAGGATCGCGCGGTAGTTCCACCCGCCGGTCCACGTCATCGAGATCTCGGTCGCAGCGCCGCCGTCGACCGAGTAGGCGAGCTTCACCGCGTTCGCCTCGAACTCGTAGCCGCGATCGTTCGCCGAGTCGTCGAAGATCTGGGCGCGAACCGCGAACGGTCCGACGCTTGAACCCGGAACGACCTGCTCGGTGAGCTTGATCACCGGAGCGCGGTTATCCACGTTGCCGCTGACGTTGATGAAGATCTTGTTCTGGAAGCTGCCCGACTCACCCTGCGCGGTGACGATGTCGGGGCGACCGTCGTCGTTCAGGTCAGCGACCTTGATGTCGAGCGACGAGTCGGAGACGGCCGGAATCACGCCCGAAGTCTGCGTGAACGTGCCGGCGCCGTTGTTCTGGTAGTAGCGCTCCGACGAACCGAGCGAACCGACGATGAGGTCGAGGTCGCCGTCGAAGTCGTTGTCGAAGAAGCGGCTGTCGTTGTCGTCGACGCTCGGGTTCGGCGAGATCTGGGCCGACACGTTCGTCCAGCTCGTGCCGATGCCGTTGTTGTTGCGGAGGAGGAGCTCCTGCGAGCTCGTGTTGCTGTTGATGCCGATGAGGTCGAGGTCGCCGTCGCCGTCGATGTCGCCCGCGTCGTAGGAGTACGACGAACCGCCGCCCGGCATCGCCGCGCCGAGGTTCGTGTAGACGCCGGTGCCGTCGTTCAGCCAGAGCTTGCTCTGGCCCGCGCGGGTGCCGACGTAGATGTCGAGGTCGAGGTCGTTGTCGACGTCGAGGAACAGGATGTCCATCTGCTCCGCGATGTTCGTCTGCGGGGTCTGCGTCGTCGGCGCGTCGGTGTAGTTGCCGAGGCCGTCATTCAGGAAAAGACGCGGACGGCCGTTCGTGCCGAAGCGGCTCGTGGTGCCCGAGTTGTTGAAGATGAGGTCGAGGTCGCCGTCGTTGTCGACGTCGCCGAACTGGGCACGAGCCGAGCTCATGTTGATGTTCGGGAGCTTCGCCGACGAGTTGATGAAGTTGCCGCCGCCGGTGTTCTCGAGGAGGATCGGCTTCTTGTTGAAGTCTTGCGGCAGGATCAGGTCGACGTCGCCGTCGCCGTCCATGTCGCCGGCCTCGACGCCACGGAACCAACCGGTGATGCCGGGGGCGCGGGCGTCGGTCTGATCGGTGAAGACCGCGTTGCCGTCATTGATGAACATGCGCGGCTTGAGCGCGGCGCCTTGCGACGAGTAGCCCTGACCGTTGCCCCACACGATGTCGAGATCGCCATCGGCGTCGAGATCGACGAAGGTCAACTGGTTGGTGTACTCGTTCGGGCTGGTGGCAGCCGGCGGGAACTTGGTCGAGGTCTGGTTCTGGAACTGCTGCGCGAAGGCCGCTTGCGAACCGGCAAAGAGGACCGCAGCAACCACGAAGGGGACACGCATCGAACGCACAGGTGACTCCGGAAGGCTGTGAACGGGAAACGAGAGAGGGGCAGCGAGGATCGACCCGACCACCCGAGGACGCTGGTCTGATAAAGCGAAGGCTTGCCCGCGGCAAAGCATGGGCGCAGGACAACCGCTTTCGAGTCGCCCCCGCGAGTCTTGAACATACCGCCAGTCTTCGCCGGATGAGAAACGAACTTCCGGTTTTGCCAGCGACCGCTAACGAATGAAGCGAAGGCTCCCGAAGTCGGGCACGTAACCGGGGAGCGGCGACGGGAAGTACACACACCACGCCTTACCCAAGAGGAGATCGCGCGGCACGATGAATGGGTCGGACTCGCCTAGCTGCTTCGTGACAATCGGGTGAGGGCGCCCCCACAAACGACCGTCGCGGCTCGCGGCCGAGTTGTCGCCGAGCATGAGGAACTGGTCGTCCTTGAGCTGGGCCGGGTGGTCGATGTCAGTCGCGAACGCGAGGCCCTGCAGGATCGGTCCGTTCGACGCCAACTGGTTCGTCGGCCCCAGGATGTCCGGGCGGTAGTAGAGGTCGCGATCGACGCGCACGCGGTGCAGCGTGAGCGGCGAGCCGCGGAATCGCCATTCGAGGGCCGGCGGCGTCACGCTCGTGTGATCGACCGGACGATCGCGGATCTGCTTGACGGTGAGCCCGCGACGGCTGAAGCGAGCCCGCTCCTCGGGCGTCCAGTTGTCGTACTCGAAGTGCGCGATCTCGCGGCCGTTGAGCCAGAGGCTCATGGTCTGGTCGACGTGCCAGAACTCGAGGTCGCACGCGCGGCCCGCGGGCGGAAGCTCGATCGGTTGCGTCACGCTGCCGAGGAGATCACCGGTTTCGGCCTGCCGCGCGGAGAGCGTCACGCTGCCGTCCTTGATCATCCACACGAAGAGATGTGAGCGGGCCGCGAGTTCGAGTTCGCACTGAAGCGTCGCCGGATCGTCAGCTTCGATCGCGGCTGCAACGCGGATATCGCTGACCGGATACTCGATGCCGGGGCGGAGAATGTTGTACGCGCAGAAGTCGTCGATCGGCATGCGCCGCCAATCCCACGCGAGCGTCGTCGGCGCCGCGGAATCGCGGCGATACGCGCGGCCCGAGAGATCCCAGCCTTCGCCGACCCACGGCGGTCCCTGGAAGAGGAATCGCCCGAGCGACGACGTCGCAAGCGTCTTCGGATCGATCGGAATGAAGTCGGAGTCGTGCACCGGCTGCCACACGGCGCGCTGCACGTATTCGGGCTTCCGTTGCACCTTGAAGTCGCTTAGGGGCGCGCCGAGCGGCGCGGTCCAGACGTCGCCGTCGAGGAGGAGCAACTGCTCGTTCGGAAGGCCGACGAGGCGCTTGATGTAGTTCTGGTAGTCGCCGACCGGATCGGGCGGGTTCTTGAAGACGACCACATCCCAGCGCTTCGGCTCGAAGAACGCGTAGAGGTACTTGAGGACGAGGACGCGATCGCCGTGCCGCACCTGCCGCGCGAGATCCTTCGGCGACGCCGTGAAGAGCGCCTGCGTGGTGCTCAGCATCGGGTCGTAGATGCGCGGGACGTCGTTGAGATTCGTTTCGGCGAGCGGGCCGGCGTCGAACGGATACGCGTAGCCCGTCTGCGGCGACGCGAATTGCACGTGGGCACCCAGTAGAGTCGGCGCCATCGAGCCGGTGGGGATGACGAAGCCTTCGGTCACGAACGACCGCACCGCCATGGCGAGCGCAAACGCGATCGTGAGCGACTGAAGCGTGTCGACGATGTTCGTCTCGGCCGTTTGGGTCATGCGGGGGCGGTGGGTGCGAGCGACGTGAAGCGGGCTGCGAAGTGTGCCAGATTGCGGTGCGGCCCGTGGCTCGTGTATCGGCGAGGAGCGCCGATGTGGCGCCAATGAGGCGCCGATCAGCCGGCGGAATCGCCCGAAGGTTCGGCGCTCGGTCCGCCTCCGCCGCGACGACGACGTCGGCGGCGCCGTCGACGACGACCGGCGTTGCCGTCGTCGCCCGATGCACCCGACTCACCCGACTCGGGACCGTCCGGCGCATCAGACTCGCCGTCCGCATCGCCGCGGACGAGGTCGTCGGCGTTGCCGGCCAGAGGAGCGTGCGACGGCGGTTGCTCGCCTCCGTCGCCCGTCGACGGACGCGGCTCAGCCCCTCGCGCGTCTTCGCCCGCGCGGCCGCGGCGCCTACGGCGTCGGCGTCGCGTGGGTTCACCGGTGGTCGCGTCGCCCGGCGCGGGGGTCACGTCGTCGGTCACGTCATCGCCGATTCGTTCGGCGGGGCGCTCGGTACGTGCGTCGGTGGGCTCCGGCCGCTCGCCCGTCTGTTCGAGCCTCTCGGAGCGACGTCGATGCGTGTCCTGCGCCTTCTCGCGCGGCCGCTCGCCGCGCTCGCGGCGGGCGCCGTCGTTCGTGCGCCGCTCGACCGCGTCGGGCGAGAGGCCGCGCAGCGGATCGGCGGCCGGCGCCTCGGCGGTCGGCTGCGGGCACGAGTCGGGATCGCACAGTTCCTCGACCGGCACCGCGATCTCGCGTCCGTCGGCCTCGAGCTGAACGAGCACCAACTGCACGAGGATCTTCGAGTCGATCACGATCCCCGGACCTTCGACCGTGCCGACGCGCGTCTTCGGCTTCGGCAGGCGCTTCTTCAGGTCTTCGTAGGTCTCGTCCTCGTAGCGGAGGCAGCACATCAGGCGGCCGCAACGCCCCGAGATCTTGAGCGGATCGAGCGTCGCCTTCTGCGTCTTCGCGGAACGCATCGAGACGGGCTTCAGCACCTTGAGGAAGTTCTTGCAGCAGCAGTGCTGGCCGCAGCGCTCATAGTCGGCGACGAGCCGCGCCTCGTCGCGGGCGCCGACCTGGCGCATCTCGATGCGCGTGTGGAATTCGGCGGCGAGCGCGCGGACGAGATCGCGGAAGTCGACGCGCGTCTCGCTCAGGAAGTACACGGTCAGCAGTTCGCCGCCGAAGATCGGCTCGATGTCGACGACCTTCATCGGCAGCGCGCTCTCGGCGACGATGCGCTTCACGTCGGCGACGCGCGTGCGCGCCGACGACTGGATCTCCGACCACCTGTTGAGATCTTCGACGGTTGCAACGCGGAGAATCTGCCCTTCGGTGTGGAAGGGATAGTCGCGGCCGCCGCTATTCTCGATGTACTCGAGCATTTCCTGCCGCGACACCGACTTGCCGCAGCCGGAGTTCGAGCAGGTCGTCGTGAGCATCTCGACGATCTCGGTCCCGCGCCAGGTGCGGGCGACGAGCTTCGAGCCGCAGCCCGGCTTCGCGTCGCCGCTGTAGCGAAGCTCGGCGACATGCTTCAGCGCGCCGACGCGCACCACGATCGACGTCGGCGGCTTGAGCCGCGCGTAGACCTCGGCGTCGCTCATCTCGGAGCGGCGCGCCGGATCGGCATCCGCTTCGAAGATCGGCAGCGGGAAGATGGACATGAGCGGAGTCTAGAGGATCAAGGATCAAGGAGTAAGGATGAAGGGTGGGGAGGCGAAGGCAGGATTCAGGAGTCAGGAGTCAGGAGTGAGTGGAAAGCAAAGGCAGCGCGCCTCGGTTGCTCTATACCCCGAACCCTGAACCCCGAACCCTCAACCCTTTCATCCCACCAACGCAATCGGCTTCGCGAAGACTCCTGGCGCGAACAAGCGCCACGCCGACATCGCGTAGCAGAAGCCGTCGGTCGTCTTGTAGAAGTGCATGCCGACGAGCTCGTTCGCCGCATTCACGACGGCCGAGCCGCTGTCGCCGCCTTCGGTGTCGGCGACGTAGACGATCGCGTCCTCGACGACGAGATCGACGTTCTTCGAGATATGCAGGACGACGTACTGCTGGATCTCGACGAACTGCGCGAGAAGCGGCGACGTGCGCGGCTGCTTCGGCCCGAGGTCGATCGGCGTGAGCACGCGCAGGCTCTTCGGGAATTCGAACGGCTTCGCGAGACGCGTGATCGGCATCCCCCACATCGCGAGGCGATCGGGCGTCGAGAGCTCGGCGACGGCGGCGTCGAGCCCGCGGAGCTCCAGTCGTCCGTCGACCTCGTTGCGCTTGATCTCGGCCGTGTCATAGAGCGATGCGATGACGTCCGACGCGCGGCGATCGGTGACCGTCGCCTGCTTCACCGGCTCGAACGTCGGCGAGTTCGACGACATCGCGAGAACGTGGTGACACGAGAGAACGAGCCGCTTCGGCGACGCGCCTTTCGTCACGACTTCGCAGCAGATCGATCCGCGCACCGACTCCTGGCCGGGCGAACGCACGCCGATCCCCTTCTGCAGATCGCGGCGCGCCTGCATGCGGCCGGGCGCCCGACCTTGCACGTCGGTCGGAATGGCGACGCGCGTGCGCACCCCGTCGAAAGACATCACCGTCTCGATGTACTCCGGCACGAACTTCGGATCGTCGGGGCGCATCCCTTCGAGCTTCTTCGCCACGAGAAAGCGAATGCAGATCTCGTTCGTGCGGATCTCGCCGGCCTTCGTGCGCTTGAGTCGCGCCCGCGTCGAACGCGGTTTCGCCCGCGCTTTCGCCGTTGGCCGCACCGTCGGAAATCCGACGCCGACGCCCACCGCGTCGTACTTCGCGCGGAGCTTCTCTCCGTTGCGGCGCACGTATGCCGTCGCGCGGGCGAAGCGCACCTCGGCCGGCAGCGACCTCCACGCCTCGATCGGCGAACGCTTCGATGGTCGAGCCACGGGAGTTCCTCCGCGAGCTGTCGATTCGCTCAGCCTTCGTTCAACACCAGCGTGAGGCCGTTCTGCTCGGCGTAGGTCGTCAATGCGGTGCGCGCATCCTCGACCTTCGAACTCGGAAGCCGACCGCCCTCGGGCGTCGCAACGTTGACGTTCGCCGACGACGCGCTCGTCGCCTCGAGCGTCACGATGACCGGCTCGCCGACCGCCGCTTGCACGAGGCCGGTGAGCACGTTCTCCACGTTGCCGCGCGTCTCGGCGTTCGTGAGGTCCTTCGTCGAGGATGGCTGCGGCTTCGCCTTCAACGCCTTCGTCGCGCCGGTCCCCGTTTCATCCTCGTAGCGATGGAAGGAGAGCGGCGAATCGCCGACCGGCCGCACCGCTTCGACGACGGCCACCGTGTAGGTGTTGAACGCGATGTTCGTCATCGGATAGACGGGAATGAGGATCCGACTCGCGAGCCCGGGGAAGTTCGCCTTGAGGCTCGCGATGTTCTCGTTGATGTAGCGGCCTTCGTCGGGCTTCAGGATCGGATAGAGCCCGGGCGCGACGACGCGCACGATCGTGATCTTGAGCGAGACCGGCGTGCCCGCGGGGAGATTGCCGGTCGCCGTCTCCACGTTGCTCGCGCTCTCGAAGGAGCCGCCGAGCGGACCGGGAATGCCGAGCGCGGTCTTGCCGAGGCCGAGCAGGATCTTGATCGACTCGTCGTAGAGCGCAAAGACGCGATCGGTGATCGCGCTGTTGTCGACCGTGTAGTCGAGGCCTTGCATGTTCCAGCCCTGCCCGAGCGCAAGCGACGCGCTCGCGTTGCCGAAGCGCTCCTCGACCTGCACGACGAATTCTTCGTCGAAGTCGGGGAGGAACACGATGTCGCAGTAGCGCCGCATCGGCTGCACCGCGAAGGCGGCGTTGTCGTTCGTGACGTTGAGGCTGCCCTGCCCGGTCTTCTCGGGATCCTTCGCGCCGTTCGTCGTCGTGTCGTCGCCGGTCGACTCGAATGAGCCCTCGCCCGCGCCAGGGATCTCGGGCGACGTCAGCAACACGCGGCTCGCGGGAATGCGCTGGCCGGTCGTGCGCAACACTTCGCCGAGGTCGGAGCCCGCGTCGTTCGCGGCCGTCGTGACGACGACCCACTGGCCGTCGGGCGACACCTGGCCGTCGACGATGTACGGCGTGGCTGCAACGACGAACGGCTCGAAGACCGAGACGTAGGGCCGCGACCGGTTGAAGCGCACGCCGCTCGGGCCGACGGGCTGTCCGTCCTTACCGATCTTCTGTACGTCGACGCTCGCGCAGCCGGAACTCCACGTTGCCGCCATCGCCATCATGATCGCGGCGACTCGCCTCGCATTCGTTCGCACGGCAGTTCCTCCTCGGCGGCGCATCCCCTACGCCGGTCGCGAGAGTACCGGCGCGCGGATGCAACGTCGAGACGATGGTCGCGACTTGGCGCGAGACCGCGCGGGCCTCGGCAAGAATTGCGTCAATCGTCGTCGTCGCCGCCGCGGCTCCGCTCGCGCGAGAGAAGCTCGTTGAGCTTCATGCGCTTGCGCTCGCTGAAGAGGAGCCGGATCGGCACTTCGGAGAAAGGCAGGTGCTCACGCAGGCGGTTCAGGAGGTAGCGCTCGTACTGGCCCTTGAAGAGATCGGGCTTGTTGACCACCATCACGATCGTCGGCGGGCGGACGTCGACCTGGCTGACGTAATAGACCTTCGCGCGCGTGCCCAACTTCGACGACGGGCCGCGCTCGTTGAGGATGTCCTTGATGACCGAGTTGAGGCGACCTGTCGTCTCGCGGTGATTCGCCTGACGGAAGAGATTGAACGACATGCGCACGAGGTCGTTCACGCCTTCGCCCGACTTCGCGCTCAGGAAGACGATCGGCGCATAGCCAAGGCCGGGAAACTCCTGCTCGAGATATTCAAGGTAGTCCGTCGGCTTCACGCGCGAGCGGACGAGATCCCACTTGTTGACCGCGATGACCGTCGGCTTCTCGCGATCCGTGAGCTCCTGCGCGAGCCGCTTCTCGACCTGCGACGACTTCTCCTGCGCGTCGAGGAGGAGCACGCAGACGTCGGCGCGGCCGATCGCATGCAGCATGCGCTGATGCGCGAACGACTCGACCTCGTCGGCCCACGACTTCCGCTTGCGCACGCCGGCGGTGTCGATCGCGAGCATCGCCTTGCCCTCGATCTCGAAGCGCACGTCGATGGCGTCGCGCGTGGTGCCGGCGATCTCGCTGACGATCACGCGCGGCTGGCCCGCGAGCGAATTGATCAGGCTCGACTTGCCGGCGTTGCGGCGACCGACGATCGCGATCTTCATCTCGGCGTCGCGCTCGTTCGTCGTTTCAGGCGGCACGCGCTTCCACACCGCCTCGAAGAACTGCCGCTTTCGGTAGCCGCTCGCCGCCGACACCATGACCGGCGTGCCGAAGCCGAGTTTGGCGGCGTCGGGCGCGTGGCTCTCCCAGCTCTCGTCGTCGACCTTGTTGACGACCGGCATCACCTTCGGCGCGTTGCCTTCGCGCCGCAGCATCGACGCGATCGCCTGATCGAGCGTGGTCACGCCGGTCTGCGCGTCGGTCACGAACAAGATGAGAGACGCTTCTTCGGCCGCCGCGCGGATCTGCGCCTCGATCGCGCCGGTGAGGCGCGAGAGGTCCTCGCCCGCGTCGTCGAATCGCTTGCCCTCGGCCATGTAGACGCCGTAGCCGCCGGTGTCGACGAGTTCGGCGTACCGCGGCTCGCCGTCGGGGGCATCTTCGGGCGGCGGGACCTCGATGGTGTAGGTCACGCGGTCGCGGGTGACGCCGGGCGTCGGGTCGACGATCGAGATGCGCCTCCCCGCGAGCCGGTTGAAGAGGCTCGACTTGCCGACGTTCGGTCGGCCGATGATGGCAATCCGGGGAAGCATGGACAGCAGAGTATGGCAGACGGCGCGACTCGCCGCAGCCGCACGCCATACGCGAAGGAATCAGACCAAAAGCGGCTTGCCCGTCATGTCCTTCGGCTGGGCGAGCCCCATCATCGCGAGCGCGGTCGGCGCGACGTCGGCGAGGCGACCGCCGGAGCGGAGCGACGCGCCGCGGAAGCGTTCGCCGACGACGAAGAGCGGCACGTCGTAGTTCGTGTGGGCGGTGTGCGGACAGTTCGCCTTCGGGTCCCACATCTGCTCGCAGTTGCCGTGGTCGGCGAACACGATGAGCGATCCCTGCCGCTTCAACGTTGCATCGACGATAGCGCCGACGCACGAATCGACCGCCTCGCAGGCCTTGATCGCGGCGTCGAGCTTGCCGGTGTGGCCGACCATGTCGCCGTTCGCGAAGTTGACGACGATCAGCTCCTCGCAATCGGGCGCCGCGAGTCGGCGCAGCACCGCGTCGCGCACGCCGAAGGCGCTCATCTCGGGCTTCAAGTCATACGTCGCCACGTCGCGCGGACTCGGGATGAGCTCGCGTCGCTCGCCTTCGAACGGCGCCTCGCGGTAGTCGTTGAAGAAGAAGGTGACGTGCGGGTACTTCTCCGTTTCCGCGCAGCGGAATTGGCGGAGACCTGCAACGCTGAGTGTCTCGCCAAGAATCATGGGCATCTTCTCGGGGCGCCCGAAGACGACCTTCACCGGGAGCCCTTCCTCGTATTCGGCCATCGTGGCGAACGAGAGATCCTCGAGTCGCGCGCCGCGGTCGAAGCCGCCGCCCTCGATCGTGGACCACGTTGCATCGTCGTAGACGAACGCCTTCGTGATCTCGCGCGGTCGATCGCCGCGATAGTTGAAGAAGATCACGGAATCGCCCGAACGGATGCGCGACGACGCCGCGGCGTCGCGCGAACCCGGCGGCACGATCTGCGTCGGAAGGACGAACTCGTCGCTCGCGCGCGAGGCGTCGGACGGGTGCTCGTAGTACGCGGTCACCGCCGCAAGCGCGCTCGGCGCCGTGCGCTCGATCGGCCGCACCAGGCAGTCGTACGCGGCCTTCACGCGCTCCCAGCGGTGGTCGCGATCCATCGCGTAGAAGCGGCCGATGACGCTCGCGACGCGGCCGACGCCGAGCTTCGCAAGATGCGCCTCGAGGGTGCGCAGGTAGCCGGGCGCCGACTTCGGCGGCGTGTCGCGGCCGTCGGTGATGGCGTGGACATAGACGCGATCGCCGGGGAAGGCTTCGCGCTTGAGAAGGTCGACGAGCGCCAGCGCGTGCGCGAGATCGCTATGGACTTGCCCGTCGCTCACGAGGCCGAGGATGTGCACCGCGCCGCCCGTGCGTTTCGCGTGCGCAAGCGAGTGCCGCAACGTGGAGTTCTCGAAGAAGCGTCCGTCGCGGATCGCCCGCGTGATGCGCATGACCTCCTGGTCGACGATGCGCCCCGCGCCGATATTCTGGTGGCCGACCTCCGAGTTGCCCATGACGGGACCGTCCGGGCCCATAGGAAGTCCGACGTCCTCGCCGCTCGTCTTCACCAACGTGCGCGGCCATTCCTTCGCCAAGCGGTCCGCCACCGGCGTGCGCGCAAGTCGCGTGGCGTCATAGGCGGCCATCTCGGGATGCGGGTTCTCCCCCCAGCCGTCGCGGATCACGAGCACGTGCGGATGCATGGGGGAGAGGATCAAGGATTGAGGATCAAGGAGCAAGGGGAGAAGAACGAAGGAGTCAGGAGCCAGGAGTCAGGAGTCAGTGAAAAACCAACCTCATCGGGGCGTAGGTTGGCTCTACCCTGACTCCCGACTCCTGAATCCTGACTCCTGCGGCCGTAGGCCGCGTTCCCTTCGACTACGCTCCAACCATGCCTTCCCCGTCGACGACATCGGCGTCCGACAAGGTTCCCTTGAAGGTCCCCTTCATGGCCCCGAACTCCCCCGACAACCGTCCGCTTCGCGAGCGCTACGACGAGGTGAAGGCGCGCATCGCCGCCGCGGCGCAGAAGTCGGGCCGCTCGGCGAAGGACGTGCTGCTCGTCGCCGTGACGAAGAATGCGTCGTTCGACCAGATCCGCGAGATCATCTCGCTCGGGCAGGTCGATCTCGGCGAGAACCGCGTGCAGCAGCTTCAGCAGCGCGCCGCGCAGGTCGACGAATTCCTCGCCCGCCGTCGCGAGCTCGGTGGCGGCGCCGCCGGATCGAAACTCCCCGTTGCCGTCCGCTGGCACATGATCGGCACGCTTCAACGGAACAAGATCAAGAAGGCGATCGAGCTCGTGCGCCTCGTCCACTCGGTCGACAACCTGCGGCTCGCCGAAGATCTCCAAGTTGCAGCCGAGCGCCGCGCGACGCCCGTCGAAGTCCTCATCGAAGTCAACGTTGCAGGCGAGCGCTCGAAGCACGGCATCGCGCCGGCCGCGGCGAAGCCGCTCGTCGAGATGATCGACACGATGCTCTCGCTGAAGCCGCGCGGCATCATGTGCATGGCGCCCCTCACCGAGGACAAGGGCGTGCAACGCTCGGTCTTCGAGCGGGCCCGCGACCTCTTCCAGGACATCCGCCGCTCCGGCGTCGGCGGCGACCGCTTCGACATCCTCTCGATGGGCATGTCGAACGACTACGAAACCGCGATCGAATGCGGCTCAAACGTGGTCCGAGTCGGAACAGCGCTCTTCGGCCCTCCGCAGGTGGCGGAGGAGCCGGAAGAAGAGGAGTAAATCCTGGAGTCAGGATTCAGGAGTCAGGAGTCCGTGGAAAGGCATCCCGGTCCTGTGCTTTCTGCTTTTACCCTGACTCCTCGCTCCTGAATCCTGACTCCTCTCTCAGAAGTCATACCTCAACCCCCCATACACGCGCAGGTCGTTGTGGGTCGAGCCTTCCGGCGGCGAGCTGTCGTAGATGTCGCGCAGGCCGAGCGTGAGCGCAAGGCCGCGGCGGGTTTCGCCGACGGCAAGCGCGTACTCGACGGCGCCTTGCAGGAGGTAGTCACTCAAGTCGCTCACGTTCGGCGCGATGCTTGAGTTGATCGTGATCTTCTGACGCTTCGTGAATTGCCACGAGAAGTCTTCGGCGAGCAGCGCCTGCGGTCGCCAGTCGTCGACGCCGACCTCGTACGTCGCACCGAAACCGCCGCGGATCGTCAGGTCCATCGCATCGGACTGGATCAGTCGATAGCCCGGACCGCCGTACAGGCTCACGCGGTGTTCCCACGACTGGAACTCGTCGTACTGGTATTGCTCCTGGGCGAAGAAGAGCCAGCGCGTTTCGCCGAGCGTCCACTCCTGAATGCCGTTGATGAGGAGGTTGTTGTCGGTCGTGGCGCCGTCGAGCGTGCGGAAGTAGTACTCGCCGTCGAAGCGCATCTGGAACGGCTTCGTCTCGTACGTCGCGCCGGCGGCGGCGCGGATCGAGACTTCGTCGGTCGAACTGAATTCGCCCGCGAACGCGATCGACGCGTAGTAACGCCAGGCGCCGCGAACGGGATCGACGTCGACCTCGTCGCGCGGGTCGTTTGGGTCGGTCGCGGCCGGGGGCGGCGTGGGCGCGGCGAGCGCGCTGCCTTCGTCGGCGGGCGGCGGCTCGGGCATTTCGGCCGGGGGAGCGACCGCGACGGCCGGAGGGGCCGGCGGCTGATCCATCTCGCGCACGCGGACGATCTTCGCGATCGAGATCGTGAGCGTGCCGAGTTCCGGATGCTCGATCGTGATCGACGAGTCCGTCTGGGCGACCACGCGGCCACGAAGGACGTCGCCGCTCTTGAGTTCGATCGTGGCGTATCCCAGGTCCTCTGCCCGCACGATCGGCGAGTCTCCGAAGCTCGACGGCCCCGCCAATGCGACCACCAAGACCACGGCGCGCAAGATCGCCGTCACCGATCCGAAGAACCGACCGTTCACACGCAAGCACTGCATCGCGCGTCATGTTCGCACGGCTCGCGGTATCGTTTGCGTCATTCATGTGAATCGCGTGCGGCGTGGATTTCCCCGGAGACTCTCGTGACGACCGACGACTCGTTCGACCAGAAGCCCGAGACGCCACGCGACCCCGAGGCGCCCGCGCCTGCGCCGGCCCCTGAACCCGCGACGCCCACGCCGCTCGACATCGACCTCGCGCCTGAGCCAGAGGAAGCGCCGCGCGTGACGCCGAAGGTCGAGCGCAGCGCGACCGCCGACGCAAGCGCGAAGGCAGCGTCGACCGCGGCCGCCGCCGACGTCGTGCGGCCGCTCCGTCCGATCGTGCGCGGCACGCACTACGAATGGGTCTTGGCCGTCGCCGGCTGCGGCGCGGCGGTTCTCCTCGGCGCGGCGCTCGCCGGTCAACGCGGCGTGATGCCCTTCTTCAACGCCGACGGCACGCCCGCGGATCCCGCGATCGTCGACCGCATCTTCCACTCGCTGAAACTTCTCCTGCGCATCGCCCTCGGCTCCAGCTGCCTCGTCGCAGGTGCGTACTTCCTCCAGCTTCTCGACCGCCGCCCGGTCGGCGACCTGCGCGTGCTCGCGTCACGAATGCTCGCGATCACGGCGCTCGCCCTCCTTGCGACGCTCCTTCCGATCGAGCATCGCCTTCTCAAGCAGATCTACGACGTGCTCGTGCCGCTCGTGGCGATCTGGGCGCTCATGATGCTCTTCTTCCGCGTGAAGCCGCGCGATGCCGGCATCATCCTTTTCGGCGGACTCGTCGCGCTCACGATCCTCTCGCTCGGCTCGCAGATCGTCGCGTTCGCGGTGACGTGAGATTCTCGGCCGCGCTCGACGTTGCAGGCGCACCGCTCACACGCGCGCTTCGACCGGCTTCGCCGGAATCCCCACCACCGTCGCGCGCGGCTCGACGTCGCGATTGGCCACCGCGCCAGCGCCGACGATCGCGTCGGCGCCGACCTTCACGAATGGCAGCACCACGGCGCCAGCGCCGATCAGCGAGCGATCGCCGACCTCGGCAAGGCCCGCGAGCGTCGAGCGCGGGGCGCAGTGCACGTAGCTTCCGACGCGCACGCCGTGCTCGATGATCGCGCCGGTGTTCACGATGGTTCCGATGCCGATGATCGCCGTCGCGTTAATGACGGCGAACGCGCCGACGTAGACGCCCGGCGCGATCGCCGCGCTCGGCGAGATCCACGTGCCGGGATGGACGATCGTCGCGAGCTTCTCGACGCCGAATCGCGCGCTCCAGCGCTCGCGAAGCTTCGCGTCGCCGACGGCCGCATGCACGCGCGCGCCGTTCGCGAGATGCCGCTCGAGGTCGGGCTTCGGATGATCGACGTCGCCGAGCCACGGCACCGCAAGCGCGCCGCAGCCCGCTTCGCGCGACGGCTCGGCGGCGCAGTAGCCGAGGATGTTCCATCCAGCAGCGACCGCGCTCTCCGCCACGACGGAGGCATGTCCACCCGCACCGAGAAGGATCAGGGACCGTTCGGGCACGCCGCGGATTGTTTCACGACGGCGGCGGCGACGCCACCTCATTCTGCTGCGCCGTCCGAACCCGCTCGGCCTCGGCGCGGCTCCAGCGGCCGTGATACCGCGCGATCGGCAGCCGCGTGTACAGCGAACGGCAGCGGTAGCAGATGAGGCGAAGCCGCGATCCGATCAGGGTCGCCACGTCGATGACGAGAAGGACGATCAGCGCCGGCAGGACGAACGGGTTCGACGCATAGCCCAAGAGACCGATGAACGCGCCGACGAAGGCGAGGACGACGATGAACGGCGTCACCTGCGGCAACGCTTTGCTGCGGTACATGCTCTGACAGCCGCAGAGGAGGCAACGACGAAGATGGCCCGAGTCGTCGAGGGCGCCGTCCCAGTTGATGTAGCGCTCGTGCGTGGTGCCGGTCGCGTCGGTCACGCGAACCAAGTTCGGGCGCTCGGCGGGGTCAACCTCGAAACGCCCGATGCGCTCGCCCTTGTCGTCGCGCGCGTCGACACGCATGGCGCGGATCATACGGGCGGGGGGAGAGGGGGCGCTGTGGGCGCGGGAGAGCGCGCGGAGCGAGGGGATTCAGGAGACAGGAGACAGGAGTCAGGAGTCAGTGACAGAGGCGCTCGTGGACGAAGCGCTTGTATTCCACCCTGACTCCTGACTCCTGAATCCTGACTCCCCGAGTCCGAACTCGACCTACGCCGCGCACCCCAGGTTCACCTTGCTCCTTCGCCGCTGCGCGACGACACTCCCCCACGCATGCTTCCGGCGAGCGCGGCCACGACCGTCACGACCTCCTTTCCCGACTCGCTGCGCGGGCGCTTTCTGGTCTTCGACGGACCCGACGGCAGCGGCAAGAGCACGCAACTGCGGCGCTTCGTCGCGTGGTGCCATGAACGCGGCGTGCCGGTGACGGAAGTGCGCGAACCCGGCGGTACCTCGATCGGCGAGCACATCCGCAACGTCCTCCTCGATCCCGCCAACGACTCGATGGCGATGCGCTGCGAGATGCTCCTCTACATGGCGAGCCGCGCGCAGCTCTTCGAGGAGCGCATCGTGCCGGCGCTCGCGAAGGGCGAACTCGTCTTGGCCGACCGCTTCACCAGCTCGACGCTCGCGTACCAGGGCACCGCGGGCGGCCTCGCCTTCGAGGACATCCTCGCGGTCGGCAAGGTCGCGACCGGCAACCGCTGGCCCGATCTCACGGTCGTCTTCGACGTCGACGAGAAGGTCGCCGCGTCGCGGCTGTCGCCGCTCCTCGATCGCATCGAGCAACGTGGAGCGGAGTTCCATCGCCGCGTGCGCGAAGGCTACCTGCGGCAGTGCCGCGACTACGCCGACCGCTATCGGACGGTCGACGCGTCGAAGGACCCCGACACCGTGTTCGACGAACTCCTCGGCGTCGTCGGCGCGTTCTTCTCGGTCACGCCTCGCCGCGCCTGATAGACAGGAATCCCGCCACCGCGCCGACCGCGGTGATCGCCGCGAGTACCCCGAGCGGCTGGGCCATCTCCGTCGGCGAGAAGCCGCGCCACACCGCGCCTTCGACCGCCGCGATCGCCCATTTGAACGGCGAGAAGGAACTCACGATCTGCATGAAGGGCGGCATGAACGCGAGCGGAATCGTGCCACCGCCGATCATCGCCAGGATGAGGACGATCGCCCGCCCCGCGCCTTCGGCCGAGGCCTGCGTGCGGAAGACGCCGCTGATCACCATCATCACGCCGGCGCCCGCGGCCGACGCCATTGCGATGGCGACGACGAGCATCGGAAAGCTGTCGATCGTCACGCCGAACCCGACGCGTGCAACGACGAGAAGGATCGTGATGCCGATCGCGCAGGTGAGGAAGCAGCCGAGCGCCTTGCCGAAGAGGACGGTCGCGCGCGAGATCGGTGCAACGCTGAGACGGAGCATCGTCCCGCGGTCGCGCTCGCGGGCGATGCTCGCCGCGAACGCCGCGATCGACGACATCAGCACCCACGCGATGCCTTGCGGAAAGGTGACGGCGTAGGAGCTCGGCGGGCCGTTGCCGCTCGACGCGAGCTTCGTCACGGTCACCGTTGCAGGCGACCAACCCGCGCCGCCGAACGGACCGTTCTTGAGCGGGTCGCCGGCGCCGGTGCTGCGGTCGGTCGTCAGTCGCTTCAGACTCTCGAAGACGCCGTTCAGGAGCGTCTTGTCGACGATGCCGAGCGTCTCCGACGACGACACCGCCGTGCGGGCGTTGTCAAGCATCGGCGTCATGCGCTTCGGATCGCCGAACGCCTGGCCGAGCTGGCGGAAGGCGATCTCGTTGAGCTTGCCGACCAGGAGCGACGACTCGGCCTCGCGCGAGGGATCGACGACCGCCTCGATCGCGATGCCGCCGCCAGCGAACATGCGGTCGGCCCCCTCGGCGAAGTCCTTGGGAAGGACGATCGACGCGAGCGCGTCGCCGCGGCGGACGAGCGCCTCGGCCTCCTCGCGGGTCGGCTTCGGCGTCACGTGGATGAGCGTGTCGGCGTCAAGCGCGGCGACGAACGACGTCGACGCCTCGCAGGCGCATTCGTCGACGATCGCGAGCTCGATCGAGTCGCGCCGTTCGCTCGCGGGCCGGAAAAGCACGCCGAAGAAGATCGCGAGCAGCACCGGAAAGACGAACGTGAAGAAGGCGTCGGCCTTGTCGCGGACGAGAAGGCGCAAGTCCTTGAGCGCGATGGCCCACGCGACGACCCAGGCCATGAATGGTGCGGCACGCATCAGTCGCGCAAGCTCCGTCCGGTGAGATGCAGGAAGACCGACTCGAGCGTCGGCCGCTCGACGCGCACGCTGGTGACGTCGCCCTTCGCGAGCGCCGCCGAGATCTCCGCGAGCGGCTCCTTCGTCACGAGCCGCTCTTCGGCGTGTCCGTTCTCCGCGTTGCCGCGCTCGACGATCACTTCGCTGTCGCCGCCGTGCCGGCGAATCAGCTCATCGACGGTGCCAACATCGAGCAGCTTGCCGTGGTCGATCACGCCCACGCGGTCGCAGATGCGCTGCGCCTCTTCCATGTAGTGCGTCGTGTAGATCACGGTGCGCCCTTCCTTCGCGAGCGTGCGCACGGTGTCGAGGATGCTGTTGCGCGACTGCGGGTCGACGCCCGCGGTCGGCTCGTCGAGCAGGAGAAGCGGCGGATCGTGCAGAAGCGCGGCCGCGAGGTTCAGTCGTCGTTGCATACCGCCCGAGAAGCCTGCAACGAGGTCATTGCCGCGCGGGCCGAGGCCGACGAGCTCGAGCATCGCGGCCACGCGGCGCTTGGCGTCGCGCAGGCCGTAGAGGCTCGCGAAAAAGTGCAGATTCTCCGAGGCGGTGAGGCCTTCGTAGAGCGCGATCGCCTGCGGCGCCAAGCCGAGATGGCGGCGCACGCTCGGGTCGCGCGGCGAGCCGAGGCCTTCGAGCTCGATCGCGCCGGAATCGGGCGCGAGCAGGCCCATCGCCATGTTGATGGTGGTGCTCTTGCCCGCGCCGTTCGGGCCGAGCAGGCCGAACACCTCGCCCTTCCGCACCTCGAGCGACACGCCGTCGACCGCGCGGATCGCGCCGAAGGACTTGTGAAGGTCGGTGATCTTCAGCATCAGCGTCGGCGCGAGGCGATGGAGGCGGGACCGGAGGCGATGCGGGCGCGGACGAGCGACTCGACCTCGTTCGTCGCGCGGGCGAGGTCGTCGTTCACGACGAACGCGTCGTACACGCCGCTCTCGTGCGCGAACCCGATCTCCTTGCGCGCCTCGGCATGACGGCGCTCGATGGAGTCGGCGTCGTCGCGGCCGCGGTCGCGCAGTCGGCGCAGGAGCTCGGCGTCGGACGGCGGCAGGATGAAGATGAAGAAGGCGTCGGGCATGCTGCGCTTCACCTGCGCGGCGCCTTGCACGTCGATGTCGAGAACGACGACCTTCCCCTGGCCGAGCTGCTCCTCGACCGCGTCGCGGGGCGTGCCGTACCAATTGCGGCCGAAGACCTGCGCGTATTCGAGGAAGCGCCCCGCATCGACCCAGCGCTGGAACTCGTCCTTCGAGATGAAGAAGTAGTCGACGCCGTGGCGTTCCTTGTCGCTTTGCGGCCGCGTGGTCGCGGAAACGCTGAAGGCGGCGCCGAGGCGATCGAGCATCGAATGGATGATTGACGTCTTTCCGACCCCCGACGGGCCGCTCATGACGAGCAGAAGTCCTCGCGACGCCGATTCCATGAAGGGCGGGAGTGTAACGAAACACCGGTAGACTTCGCAGTTTCGAACGCCCTGAACCCGCAGCACGAACGACGCATGACGAACTCCGCCTACATCACGACGCCGATCTACTACGTGAACGACAAGCCGCACATCGGCCACGCGTACACGACGACCCTCTGCGACGTCTGGGCGCGGGCGATGCGATTCGCGGGGCGCGACGTCTTCTTCCTGACCGGCACCGACGAGCACGGCGTCAAGGTCGAGAAGTCGGCGATGGCGCGCGGCATCTCGCCGCAGCAGCTCGCCGACGAGAACTCCGCGGAGTTTCGCCGCGTGCTCGCGCTCTTCGGCCTCTCGAACGACCACTTCATCCGCACGACCGATCCCGACCACAAGCGGCAGGTGCAGGCGTTCATCAAGCGCCTGCTTGAAAAGGGACACATCTATCTCGGCACGTTCGAAGGGTGGTACGACGAAGGCCAGGAGGAGTACCACACCGAGACGCGCGCGAAGGAGCTCGACTACAAGAGCCCGATCTCGGGCCGCCCGCTGACCCGCGCGAAGGAAGACAACTACTACTTCCGGCTCTCCGCGTTTCAGGCGCAGCTCGAGAAGCTCTTCGCCGAGCGCCCCGACTTCGTGCGCCCGGAAGGACGCCGCAACGAGGTGCTCGGGCGCCTGCGCGACGGCCTGCAGGATGTGCCCGTCACGCGCACGAACTTCACGTGGGGCATTCCGATGCCCGACGCGCCGGGCCACGTGATCTACGTGTGGATCGACGCGCTCCTCAATTACATCACTGCGCTTGGCCTCGCCGACGAGAAGAGCCCGCGCGCGAAGTATTGGCCGGCGACGTATCACGTCGTCGGCAAGGAGATCCTCTGGTTCCACGCGGTGATCTGGCCCGCGATGCTGATGGCGCTCGACTTGAAGCTGCCCGAGTGCGTGTACGCGCACAGCTTCTGGATCTCCGAGGGGCAGAAGATGTCGAAGACGCTCGGCAACTTCATCGACCTGCCCACGATCGAGCGCTACCACGCGACGTATTCGCTCGACGCGTGGCGCTGGTACATGATCACGCAGGGTCCGCTCGAGGCGACCGACGCCGACTTCAGCGCGAAGCACTTCCATGAGATGTACACCGCGGAGCTCGTGAACACGTTCGCGAACTGCGCGAGCCGCACGAGCGCGATGATCGGCAAGTACTTCGAAGGCGCGCTTCCCGCCGACGGCGGCGGCGAGGTGACGAACCGCAACTGGTCGGCGATCTGCCACGAGCACGTGCGCCAGACGATTCTCCACTATGAGCGCTTCGAGCTGCGCCAGGCGGCTATGACGGCGCTCGCGCTCGTGCGCGAGGTCGACGCCTTCATCAACGAGACGCAGCCCTTCAAGCTCGCGAAGGACCCGGCGAACGTGCAGACGCTCGGCACGATTCTCTATCGGTGCTCGGAGGCGCTGCGAATCGCGTCGTGCCTCCTGTGGCCGATCATGCCGTCGAAGGTCGAGGAGTTCTGGCGCTGTTACGGCGTGACCTGTAACCCGACGAAGGATCGCCTCGCCGACTTGGCGACGTGGGGCCACCTGAAGCCCGGCACGCGCATCGAGAAGTGCGCGCTCTTCATGCGAGTCGAAGCGCCGGCTGCAACGCCGACGAAGGGGTGAGCGGCGGACGAAGCTCAACGCGACGGTGACGTTCATGACGGAACCCCGAGCGCTCGGACCTTTCTCGTTGGAGCGACTTGTCGAGTCGGTCGACAGCGTGCGACGTCGATTGCTTCGAACGGCCGCGACGCTCCAGCGACCACGAGATGCACTCGGCGCCCGGCGTGCACGAGTCCGAGGAGACAGAGTTCTTCCGCGTCGTCACGCTGGATGCGCTTGTCCGAATCAAGCTCACGGCCCACCGCGATCACTATCGAACCCACCTTCGCGATCTCGCGGTCGTCGGCCTCATTGATGCAACGTGGAGCGATCGACTTCCGCAGCCGCTCGGCGAACGCCTAAAGGCGACTCTGGCGACACCGGACGGGAGAGACGGGGATCGCAAGGCTGCCGTACATTGTTGGCGTGGCGATTCCGACACCAACCTTCGACACCGAAGCGATCGCGCGCTTTTGTGAGCGTTGGGCGGTTCAGCGGCTTTGGCTCTTCGGCTCGCAGGCAACCGGCACTGCCGATGGAACCAGCGACGTCGACTTGCTGGTCGAGTTTCGGACGAACGCGCGGACATCGACGTGGGATTGGCCGGCGATGCAGGACGAGTTGCGACAGGTCTTTGGTCGCGACGTCGACCTTCTTTCCACAGGGGTCCTGCGAAATGCAGCGCGACGCCGAGCCATCGAGGCATCTCGGAAGCTTCTCTATGCCGCCTGAAGAACGCGACGAGGCGCACGTACTCGACATGATCCGCGCGAGCGAACTCATCGCGGAGTTTCTGCACGGCCACTCGCTCGAGAGCTATGCAACCAATGCGCTCGTTCGATCGGCGGTCGAGCGTCAGATCGAGATCATCGGAGAGGCCGCGCGACGGATCTCATCCAGCCTGCGCGAGGCGCATCCCGAGATTCCCTGGCGCCCGATCATCGCGCAACGGCACATCCTCGCGCACGAGTACGGAGAGATTGAGGACGCACTGATTTGGAGAGTGGCGACTACGCACGTGCCGGCGCTCCTTGCGCAGTTGCGTTCCTTGGTGGATGAAACCTAATCGCCACCCGAGCTGGCGCACTTCTGCGCGGAAACAAGAAGATCCTGTCGCACACGCCCCTACTGCGGCGTTTCTGTACACACGCCCCTTCAAGGAGGACTCATGCTTCACGTACTTGCCCTCACGGCCGCGCTTGCGTTTGGTGTTCCGCAGAATGCCCAGGATGGGACGTCCTCGGTAGCTGTACGGGCGGAGCCGCAAGACTACGGCTATCGGTTCGAGTCCGAACTCGTACTGCGTCCCGACCAGCTCAGGGAGTTTCATGCTCGCGCCGCAGCGCTTGCAGAGTCCGTCGGCGTGCGCTACCAAGGCACGGCACCTTCGGAGGGTCCGGCCGAGAACGAGTTCGTCGGCTTCTTGCTTTCTGGAACGCGAGAGAACATCCACCCAGCGATCATGAAGATCGAGCCCCTCATTGCCGAGGTGCGCGGAAAGCTGAACGACCTCTCCGTCAAGGTCGACTTTCCCGGCGGTGTGCTCGAGGACTATGTGCGAGCGATCACCGAGCCGCTCGGATTCGACGGTATCCAGTTCGAATCGGAGGCCGTGCGGAAGCTGTGGGTGCAGCCGATCAAGCTTGACGGCCTCGATGTCGCGAGCGCGCTGAGCATGCTTGAGAAGCTGCCGCTACGAACGTCGCCCACCGGCGGCTCGGCGTCGGTGTCCGTCACCTGGATTCCCGAGTCGCCCACTGACCGCCGCGTGGACATGCGGATCGGGCGTTTGGATGACGTCGAACGCTTCAGCCGTCGCGATCGGCTCGCGCGCAGCCTCGTGGTCATCAAGTCCGCCGGAGGCGCGGGCGACGCCGCCGAAACGCGCCGCGCCGTCTTCGGGCTCGGCGGTCTCAAGGGCTTCTCGACCGAGTCGCTGCCGAATCTGCTCGACGCCGTGCACGTCGCCCTCGAACTCGACGGCGGCTCGACCACCTTCAAGGCCAAGTACCACGAGCCGAGCGGCCTCCTGATCGTGCGCGGCACGCGCGACGAACTTGGCGTGGTGCAGCAAGTGTTGAAGGCACGCTTCCCCGGTGCGACCTTCGATCTGCCCGGCTTCGACGATCCTGTTTCCACGCCAACGCCTGCAACGGGGAGCCCGTCGCCGTCCGATGCCACGCCGAGGAAGTGATCGCACGAACGGCACGCAATGCCACCCGCCCCTGAGCCGACGAGCGACGAGTGGGCTCGCGACGTCTCCACTGGAGTCGCCGCGGGCTCGCGTCGCGCGCTCGAAGCGCTCTACGAGGCGACATTCGACGACCTCCTGCGCTACGTCCGCGAGCGCACGCGCCGCGACGACGCGTTCGCGCTCGACTGCGTGCACGACGCGTGGCTCCGGGTCGTCGACGGCTTGCCGCCGTTGTCGACGCGTGCGGCGCTCGACGGCTGGCTTCGCCGCGCCGCACTCTCCGCGGCGCTCGATCGGCTCCGGCGCGATCACCGCCGCGCGGCCCGTGAGCGCTCCGCGTTGCAGCCGACGACGGCGGACGAACCTGCCGACCTGCGCGAAGCGCTCGCCCGCGATCTCCGGGCACTTACGCCCGACGATCGCGATGTCCTCGACCTTCGCTTCCGGCGCGGGCTCTCGCTCGTGGCACTCGCGGAGGCGCTCGGCATCGGGATGAAGGCGGCGGAGATGCGCCTGCGGCGGGCGCTCGGCAAGCTGCGCGAGCGAGCGACCGGCGGCGACACGACGGAGAAGCGAGTGGACTCATGACGACCCGCGACGACAATCTCCGAGCGCCAAACGTCGAGGCGCGCAAGGCCGCGATCCTTGCCGACCTCGTGCGTGCGCAACGCGGCCGCGTGGCGGCACGAGCCGCACGACGGTCGCGCGCGGCGCTCCTCGTCTTCGCAATGGCGATGGTCCTCGTTCTTGTCATGCGCCCGACCGTTCCGGGCCGTGCGCCGGTGGCTGCAGCGCCTGCAACGCTGAATTTCGAGATCGTGCGCACGCCCACCCGCGAGGTGCGCATCGAGCGCATCGACGACGACGAGCTCATCACCGAGCTCCGCGCCGCCGGCATCGAGGCCGGCATGGTCACGACCGACAACCGCGTCTTCTTCGTGGGGCGGTGAGGGATCGGCGGCGTGCCGGTTCAGTCTCGTTTGGTTGGGGGGTTTCTCTTCCCACTCCCTCAAGCAGAGAGGAACCACAGATGAACACAGATGAACACGGATAAGGCAGGAGTGGCGAGGCGACGAGCAACGAGCGCATGCCGTGGGCTCGTCCCGCAGTGCAGGTACTCAGTCCTGCGGCTCTATCTGTGTTGATCCGTGTTCATCCATGGTTTCTGCCCCTCCTACGCCCGAACAACATGTGGGCAGGATCGGAGACCCTCGTCCACTCACGCTGGTCGCGTCTGACAGCTCTCGATCAGACAGGCGATCCTCCTCCAACCGTGTGACAATGCCACGAGGGGTAGAAGAGTCCGGTTATGAAGACTTGGCGGAACTCACTGTCGTCCAAAGCTATCAACGACATCAACAGTGGCTTGACCGAAGGGATCATCGGAGCTGCATTCGACGTCGCGAACGAACTCGGTTGCGGCTTCCTAGAGAAGGTCTACGAGAACGCGATGCTTGTCTCGCTTCGATCGCGGGGTCTTGCGGTCGTCCAGCAGCAGAGGTTCGACGTTCAATTCCGGTACCAACTCGTTGGGGAGTACGTCGCGGATCTCGTGGTCGAGGGCAGCGTGTTGGTCGAGCTCAAGGCCGTACGCAAGCTCGACGATGTCCACACCGCACAGTGCTTGAACCTGCTTCGAGCAAGTGGCCTTCCGCTGTGCCTCTTGATGAACTTCGCACGCCCGTCCCTCGAGATCCGCCGGCTGGCGCGATAGACGTGGATCGCTGACGTCAGTCGTCCCGTCTTATCCGTGTTCATCGGTGGTTTCTCTTCCCCTTTCATCGAGCAGAAAGGAACCACAGATGAACACGGATGAACACGGATAAGGCAGGAGTGGCGCGGCGACGAGCAACGAGCGCATGCCGTGGGCTCGTCCCGCGGTGCCGGTACTCAGTCCTGCGGCTTCATCTGTGTTCATCCGTGTTCATCTGTGGTTTCTTCCCCTCTTCGTTCAAGCAGAGAGGAACCACAGATGAACACAGATGAACAAGGATAAGGCAGGAGCGGCGCGGCGAGGAGCCACTGGCGCATGCCGTGGGCTCGTCCCGCGGTGCCGGTGCTCAGCCCTGCGGCTCTATCTGTGTTCATCCGGTTCATCTGTGGTTTCTTCCCCTCCTCATTCGGGAGAGAGAGGGTCAACAGATGAACACCGCCACCCCCGCCGCGACTCCCCGAGGGTCCCCTCTCCGCGTTGCGGATAGTTTTCACTTTCGTGACGGACGCAGGCCAACGTCTCCGTCTTTCCCGGGAATCGGCCGCTCGACGCGGTCACCGCACCTCGGAGTACCTCACATGACCATTCGAAATCCCGTTCGCGTCGCGACCCGTTCGAGCCGTCTCGCGCTGGCCGCGCTCCTTCTTCCGCTCACGCTTGCGTCGCCCACGGTGGCGCAAGCGCCCGGCAATGCCGATGCGGCAACGGCGAAGGCCGCCCCGGTGCAACAACGGATTGACCTTCGTGTCGCCAAGGCCGCCGAGGTTGCCGGAGTCCTTTCGAGTCAGCTCGGTGTTCAAGCGAACGCTGTCGAGAGCGCGAACTGCCTGTACATCCTCGGCAGCGTGGACCAGCTGCAAGAGGCGGAGCGTGTCGCGCGGACGTTGGACGAACGGGCAATGATGATTCTCGCGGAGCGAGCGCACGATGAGGCGATGGCGAAGGAGCGGGATCGCAGCATTGCCCAAGCGAACGCCAATGACGCCGCCGCGCGCCTCGCCAATCTCTCCCTCACGATCGACTTCCCAGGCGGCAGCGTCTCGGAGTACCTCGACTTCGTGCGGAAGGCCTCGGGCTTCGACAACGTCGTCGTGGGCGACGACGCCATCCTCGCGCTCAAGATGCCGCGCGTGAAGGTGCGGCGCGTGACCGGCACCGCGGCCGTACTGCTCCTTCAGACGCTGCGCTTCGACTCGAACGGCAACGACGTGCGCCTTGCGGTCGAGAACATCCCGGGCGACCCCGACGGCTTGGGAATCGACGCGATGCCCGTGCTCGTCATCGACTTCGATGCCCGCTCGCGCACGGCGATTCCGTCGGCCGCGATCGTCACGCAGGTCATCAATCTCAGCGCGTACCAGAAGTACGAGCCTGAAACGGTGAAGGCGCTCCTCGGCGCGCTCGACGTTGCCGTGAAGATGCAGGGCGATCCGAAGAACGTCGAGATCAAGCTCCACGAAGGCACCGGCCTCCTCTTCGTGAAGGGGAACGAGCGCGACGTCAACCTGATCAACGAGACGGTCAACACCTTCGTCGGCGACCGTCCGACGCCTCAGACGAATTGAGTCGACACGCTCTGACATGGACCACGCGCTCCCCCATGGGGAAGACGACTGGGCCCGGCGCACGAGCGCCGCGGTCGCGGGCGGTTCGCGCGAAGCGCTGGCGTCGCTCTATGAGCGACGCTTTTCGCTTCTCTTCCGAACCGTCCGCGATTCAACGCGCGGAGACGAGAGCTTCGCGCTCGATTGCGTGCAGGACGCCATGCTACGTGTCGCTCGGGCACTCGAGCCCATGGAGAGCGCGGTCGCCCTCGACGCCTGGCTTCGCCGCGTGGCGCTCAACGCGGCCCTCGACCGTTTGCGAAGCGAGCGCGCCCGATCGGCACGCGAGGCACGACACCGCGTTGCAGGAGACGCGGGCGACGTGGACGAACGCTGCGACGAAATCGCGCGGGCGCTTCGCGAACTGGACGACGACGAACGCGAGCTCCTCCGACTTCGCCTCGACCGCGGGCTCACGCTCGCGGAACTCTCTCGACACCTCAATCTCGCGCCGAAGGCGCTCGAGAGCCGGATTCGCCGCATTCTCGCCCGACTGCGGGCGCGCCTCGGACTCTCGGCCTCGACCCCGGAAGGAGATTCGCCATGACGACCGACCACGACTCGCTCAGCCCTGAAGGCGCGCGTCGCGCGCAGGCGATCCTCGAACTCGCGAACCAGGCGCTCGACGAGCGAGTGCGCGTGCGCCGTGGTCGGCGCGCGGTGCGTGCCGGCTTGGCGCTTGCGCTCGTGGCGGCGGCGATCGCGCCCTTCGCGTTGCGACCGGCGGAGCCGACGTCAACGCCATCGATGCCGATGGCTGCAACGCCGAGTGTGGTCGAGCGACTCTCGGACGACGCGCTTCTTGACGAACTCGCGAAGCTCGGTATCGACGCGGGGCTTATCGACGTTGCAGGCGCCGTGCGCGTCGTCCGCAGTGACGGCTCGCCGCTCGACTTCCCGGCGCCCGTGCGGCCTACTTCTTCTTGAAGAGGCCGTCGAGGCCTTCCTTCACCGCGTCTCCAGCGCCCTTCGCGGCGTCTTCGATGCCCTTGCCGACGCCCTCGGCCGCCTTGCCGATCCCTTCCGTGATGCCCTTCCCGAGATCGCCGCCGATTCCCTGCAGGCCGTTGCCGAGGTCGACGCCGATCGAACCCACGCCCTTCGCGAAGACGTTGCCGATGTCGCCCAGGCCGTTTGTCAGACCTTGCACGAAGACGGCCGGAAGCTGGCCGCCGCTCGCATCGAGGACCGCCTGCAACACGGTGGAGACGACGAGCGCCGAAAGCTGATTCAGGCCCATCGGATCCTTGCCGCCCGAACCGATGTCCTTGAGCTGGATCTTCGGGACCTTGATGGTGATCCCCTGATCGGCGATCGGCATGCCTTGGGCGCGGGCGGTCACGGTGACGTTCGTGATCGTCAACTCGTCGACGACGAACTTCTTCTCGCTGCCGCCGCCGCCGCCCGACGAGCTGCCGTCGCCGGCGAACTTCTTCAGGTTCGCGAGGATGACGTCGACGTTGCTCTTGCCTCCGACATTCTGTTCGAAGCTGATGTCGATGTCGGAGAACTCGATCTTCGGGACGCGAATGACGTTCTCGAGGAGCGACGCCGGGGTCACGGTGACGCTGCCTTCGCCGAGGGCCAAGAAGTGCTGCGACTTGTAGTCCGGCGGATTGGCAACGTTGAGATCGTTGAGGCCGGCCTGGCCGGAGAGGAGGCCGATCGAAACCTTGTCGACCGTCGTCTTGACGCCGAGCGCCTGCGTGCCCGCGACCTCGATCGCGGCGCGGGCGACGCTGTCGATGTAGAAGATGCCTGCAACGCCGAGTCCGACGACGACGATGAGGAGAACGGCGACGATCTTGATGAGTGTGCCGATGAGAGACTTGGGCTTGGCCATGGCACGTTCACCATCGGCGCGAGGCCGAACGTAGGTGCAGAATCAGCGGAGGAAGGCCCGCAACTCGCGCGGTCGCAGGCTCCGTTCCTCGGCGATCGCGTCGGCGGCGCCGGCCCGCAGGCGGCGTCGGGCGCGGCGGCAGAGGTCGAGCGCGGCATTGGCGAACGCGTCGCTGCCGATGCGGGCTCGCCCGAGCGACATGCGTTCGGCGAGGAGTTCGAGGTCGTGCTCGTCGCCGAGCCCGCGCGTGACGGCGCGAAGCGAGCGGCGCAGCTCGCGAATCCGCTTCGGCATCACGTCCTCGAACGCGGCGAGCTGCAACGACAAGCGGGCACAGCGTCGGCGGATCAGGTGCGACGTCTCGGTGTCGACGTCGACGATCGGATCCTCGGTGAGGCGTCGCACGATGCGCCAACTGCGCACCATGCCCTCGATGATCTCGCGGTCGGGAATCCGCTCGAGCGGCCAGGAGCGGATCGCCTCGGCGAGGTGCGCGATCGTCTGTCCGGCGCGGCGCACCGCGGCACGTTCGAAGGGAAGATCCTCGTCCGGCTCGTTGGCGACGAGAACGACGCGCGCGAGCGAGTCGGCTACATGCCGTGCGCGCTCGTCGTTGCGGCCGGCGAAGAGCTTGCCGATCGTCGCGACGATCGCGTCGCGGTCGCGCAGCGGGGCGAGCAGCGAACTGGTCTCACGGAGGAGCGACTCGGCGCCGGCAACCGACTCCTCGTCGACGCAGCCTCTCGCGAGCCGCAGGAGCGCGCGGCCGATCTTCGTCGACTTGCGGACGACGCGGAGCATCTCGCTGCGATCGTCGGCGTCGCAGGTCGCATGCATCGACGCCGCCGAGAGCGCGCCCGAGAAGGCCCGCTCGAACCGGGCGCGCAGCAATACACCCAGCGCCGGCCGCGCACCGCTCGCGTCGCGTGCATCTTCCGCCCGTCCCATGCCTGCACTCTATAGCGCCCGACGAGCGGCTTCGACACGTCGAGCGGCGTTGCCGCTCTTGTTACGATTTCCCTCTTTCTCCACTGACCGCGCAATGATCGCGGACTGCCGAGAGCACGCCATGACGAACGCCGAATCGAAACAGCAGTCGAAGCCCCAGACCGCGATCACGCCGACGCGCGCCGATAACTATGCCGAGTGGTATCAGCAGGTCGTTCGTGCGGCAGATCTTGCCGAGAACAGCCCCGTCCGCGGCTGCATGGTGATCAAGCCGTGGGGCTACGCGATCTGGGAGCACATGCAGCGCGTGCTCGACGGCATGTTCAAGGCGACGGGCCACGTCAACGCGTACTTCCCGATCTTCATTCCCGTCTCCTTCCTCGAGAAGGAAGCCGCGCACGTCGACGGCTTCGCGAAGGAGTGCGCGGTCGTCACGCACCATCGGCTCACCGCCGACAAGAACGGCAAGCTCATTCCGACCGGCGAGCTCGAGGAGCCGCTCGTGGTGCGTCCGACGAGCGAGACGATCATCGGCGCGAGCTTCGCGAAGTGGGTCGAGAGCTATCGCGACCTTCCGCTCCTCATCAACCAGTGGGCCAACGTCGTGCGCTGGGAGATGCGCACGCGCCTCTTCCTGCGCACCGCGGAGTTCCTCTGGCAAGAAGGCCACACCGCGCATGCGACGGCCGACGAAGCGCGGGTTGAAACGATGAAGATGCTCGACGTCTACGCGGACTTCGCCGAGAACTTCATGGCCATGCCGGTCATCAAGGGCCAGAAGACCGAGGGCGAGCGATTCCCCGGCGCCGTCGACACGTTCTGCATCGAGGCGATGATGCAGGATCGCAAGGCGTTGCAGGCGGGCACGAGCCACTTCCTCGGCCAGAACTTCGCCAAGGCAAGCGACATCAAGTTCCTCGACCAGAGCGGCACGTTGCAGCACGCGTGGACGACCTCATGGGGCGTGTCCACGCGTCTCGTCGGCGCGCTCATCATGACGCACTCCGACGACGACGGCCTCGTCCTGCCGCCGAAGCTCGCGCCGGCGCATGTCGTGATCATGCCGGTGTTGCACAAGCCCGAGACGGCGCAACAGGTCATGGACTACTGCCAGTCGCTCGCGAAAGAGTTGCGTGGCCTGACGTACGCCGGCGTGCCGGTGCGCGTCGAGCTCGACACGCGTGATATCCGCGGCGGCGACAAGGTCTGGGGCTGGATCAAGAAGGGCGTGCCCATACGCGTCGAGGTCGGCCCGCGCGACATGGAGGCGGACAGCGTCTTCATGGGTCGCCGCGACAAGGGCCACAAGGAGAAGTCGGCGGTGAAGCGTGCGGACTTCCTCGCCTCGGTCACGGCGATCCTGGACGAGATCCAGAACTCGCTCTTCGAGCGTGCGAAGGCGCATCGCGCGCAGCACACGCAGAAGGTCGAGACGAAGGACGAGTTGGTCCGCTACTTCACGCCGAAGAAGGCCGGCAGCGACAACGAGCCGACGGAGATCCACGGCGGCTTCGCGCTTGCGCGCTTCGCGATGGATGCCGCGGCGGAAGCGAAGCTGAAGGACGACCTCGGCGTGACCGTGCGCTGCATTCCGCTCGAAGGATCTGACGATCCCGGTCCGTGCGTACTCACCGGCAAGCCGGCGACGAAGCGCGTGGTGTTTGCGAAGGCGTATTGAAGAAAGAAACGGTTCAGGGTCCAGGGGTCAGGGTTCGGGGGCAAGCCCTCGCACTCCGACACAAGCCTTGTGGCTTGACCCTGAACCCCGAACCCTGAACCCTGAACCCTGGCCCCTTTCCTCTTAGCAGCCGCCGCTTCCGCCCCATTCGCCGAGCATGATGCCGAGGTCGGCGGCGTTCACGAGCGTGTCGCCGTTGAGGTCCGCGTTGCAGGCGCTTCCGGCGCACGGCGCGGCGCTCCAGGCCCCGAGCAGGATGCCGAGGTCTGCCGCGTCCACGATTCCGTTGCCGTCGAGGTCCGCGGACTTGCACGACGTGCAGGTGAGCTCGATGAGCCCGAGCCCGAACTCCCCGTTGCCGCCGCCGATGCGGATCCGGTAGCACTCGCCTGCAACGACGTCGACGGTGACCCGCGACGTGTTTCCAGCGCAGCCGGGGGCGTTGTCGCTACAGCCAAGCAAGGTGCTGGTGACGCACACGACGCCACAGCCCTCGTACACCGCGAGCTTCGTGTTGAAGTCCGCGTTGCTGCAGGTCGAGACCTCAAGCTGCCCGGTGCAGGTCGCGGTGTAGCGGAACCAGACGTCCGGGCCCGGATCCGCGAACTGCAGGCAGCCGTCGTCGGGATCGCCTTCGGTCGCGCCGATCGTGGTGAACGCGTTCACGCCATTCTGGAGGTACGGCAAGGGATCGGCGAAGGCGCCGCAGACATCGTTTGCCAGCGGGCGATAGAGGACGACGCGGCCGGCTTGCGTCGGATCGGTCGGCGCGTTGTCCGCGCCCCAGCCGCCCACGGCGTAGTCGCCGAGGCCGTCGCCGTTCACGTCGCCGACGCCTGCAACGGCGTAGCCCCAGTACTGATTCGAGCCGGTCGGGTCGGGCGTCGTCAGCGACTTCAGGAGCACCTCCGTGTCGGCCGCGAAAAGGTACGCGCGGTACCCCGGCCAACTCGGCGCCCCGATGATCACGTCGCCAAGTCCGTCGCCGTCGGTGTCGCCGACCCCGCCGACCGAGCGTCCGAAGTCGCCGCCGTCGGCGATCTGCGAGTCGGGCTCGCGGAAGGTGTGGGCCAGGAAGCCGCCGGTGCCCGAGAAGACGTACGCACGGCCGGCAGCCTCGAAGGTGCCCACGCCTGAAACGGTGACATCCTCGAGCGGCGCTCCGACGATCACGTCGCCGCCGCCGTTGCCGCCGACGTCAGGGACGCCTGCAACAGAGAACCCGAAGCGACCGAACGCCTGCGGGTTGCCGGACTGGAGCTCGTGCTCGAGCGTGAGCGCGTTGCCGGAGTAGACGTACGCGCGGCCGGCGTCGACGGGAAGCGCGCCGGGATCCTCGTACGGCGCGCCGACGACGAGGTCGCCGCGGCCGTCGTTGTTGAAGTCGGGAACGGCGGCGACGCTCGTGCCGTACTCGCCGCCCGCCTCAGGCGTCGGCGAGATGCGCGTGTTCAGGACGACGCCGCTCGCGCCGATGTAGACGTGCACGCGGCCGGCGCTTGCGAAGCCGTTCGCCGTCTCGTTGGGCGCGCCCACGGCGTACTCGCCCTTGCCGTCGTTCGTGAGGTCGTCGAGACCCGCGACCGCGGCGCCGAAGCGCCCGTTCGCCGCGGGCACGGTCGACTGGTGCGTGCGAATGAGCGCGCCGGTCGAGCCTGAATAGACGTACGCGCGGCCGCCGTTCGCTTCGAGCGGGGCACCCACGATGTAGTCGCCGAGGCCGTCGCCGGTGATGTCGGGAATGCCGCTGACCGCAAAGCCGTACGAGCCGTCGACGGTGTCGTTGGGGGAGCTGTGGGCGCGGATGAGTTCGCCGGTGGCGCCCGAGTGAATGTAGACGCGGCCAGCATCGTTCACGCCGCCGCCATTCTCGCCGGGCGCGCCGATGATGACGTCGTCGACGCCGTCACCGTTGCAGTCGGGGATGCCTGCAACGCTGAAACCGAACTTGCCAGTCGTCTCCTCGTTCAGCGATTTGAGAACGAGCGTGTCGGCATGGCCGACGGTTGTGAGTGCGAGTGCGGCGGCAAACGACAAGGCGACCGCGCGAGCCCGGTGACCGGGCCGATAGTGCTGTGCAAATGACATGGTGGTTCCTCCGGACGGGATCCCGCGACAGCGAGAGCCCTCAGGTCCTGAGGACGCGTAGCCATGCAGCCGACGACGACAGGCGCCGACGAGTTTCCGTCAGACGTGGCGATCGCGGCGGACCGTCACCTTGCGGCCGCGGAGACTGGTTCTCCGCAGCGCCTGAATGACGTCCTCGGTGACGTCCGAGCGCACCTCGACGAGCGAGAAGCGATCGGCCATCTGGATCGCCCCGAGCACCGCGTTGGTGAGGCCCGTCTCGTTCGTGATCGCGCCGACGATGTCGCCCGGGCGAACGCCGTCCACGCGCCCGGCGCCGACGAAGAGCCGCACGAATTCGTGCGAGTCGCGGCGGGCCCGCGGACGTTCGCCATCTCCACGTTGCTGGTCGCGCGCGTCGCCGTCCCTTGAGTGCACGATCGGGCGATCCTCGCGCGGCCGCGGCGTGGGCGGTGCGGGCGGCTGGATGTCCTGTTCGTCGGCGGAGTCGTTGCTCGCCGCGTGCGTCGCGTCGTGCGCGAGCTTCATCGCGGCGGCGGCGACGTCCATCGCGTCGTGCTCTTCGGCGAGCTCCGTCACGATCGCGTGGAATTGGTCGAGGCCGCCCTCGAGGATCGCTTCGCGCACCGAGGCGCGCGTGAGTTCGAGGCGGCGATTGCGAAGATCCGCGACGGTCGGCAGCTTGCCGACGTCGATCTTCTGGCCCGTCGCGTACTGGATGTTCCGCATCAGATGCCGCTCGCGGGGCTCGACGAACGTGATGGCGACGCCATCGCGCCCGGCGCGGCCGGTGCGGCCGATGCGGTGCACGTAGGCCTCGGGCTCGGTGGGCACGTCGAAGTTCACGACGTGCGACACGTGGTCGATGTCGAGACCGCGCGCGGCGACGTCGGTCGCGATGAGGAGATCGATCTTGCCGCCGCGGAAGCGGTTCATCACTCGATCGCGATGCTCCTGCTCGAATCCGCCGTGGAGCGCCTCGGCGCGATAGCCGCGCGAGTTCATCTCCTCGGTGAGTTCGTCGACTTCGACGCGCGTGCGGCAGAAGACGATCGCCGATGTCGGCGACTCCATGTCGAGCACGCGACCAAGCGCGATGTGCTTGTGCGCCCGCTGCACGAGGTAGCCGACTTGGCGCACGCGCGGGTTTTCGTCGGCCTTCTGGGCTTCCCGCTCGATCGAGATGCGCACCGGCTCCTGGAGCCGACGTTCCGCGATCTTCTTGATGCGCGGGGCGATCGTCGCGGAGAAGAGCGCGGTCTGATGCTCCTCGGGCGCCTTGTCGAGGATCGCCTCGAGGTCGTCGGCGAAGCCCATGTCGAGCATCTCGTCGGCTTCGTCGAGGACGACGACGCGCACGTCTTCCAAGGTCATCGTGCCGCGATCGAGGTGGTCGAGCGCGCGGCCCGGCGTCGCCACCACGACCTTCACGCCGCGGTCGAGCACGCGGACCTGCTGGCCGAAGGACTGTCCGCCGTAGATCGGGACGACGCTCGCGTTCTCCGCCTTGCCGTACTTGTGGATCGCTTGCGCGACCTGCATCGCGAGCTCGCGCGTCGGCACGAGGATGAGCGCGAGCGGACGACGCGGTTCCGGCGTAAGACCCGCGACGCGCTGAAGGAGCGGCAACGCGAACGCTGCGGTCTTGCCGGTCCCCGTTGCAGCCTGGCCGAGGACGTCCTTGCCCGCGAGGATCGGCGGGATCGCGGCGCGCTGGATCGGCGTGGGCTCTTCGTAGCCGAGCGCGGTGACGGCGGCGACGAGGGCGGGCGAGAGGCCGAGCGTGGCGAAGCCGGCGACGGAGGTGTCGGTGGAGTCAGTCATGAGAAGCTGCAACGTCGACACCGCCGCCGGCAGCTGCGGCTTGGCAGCGCGACGCGCGTCGATCGGGAATCAATGCGAGACCGGAGTGGACTCGCTGCCAGTGGTGACGGCCTGCGTCGGCGCAGCGCCCTCGGTTGGTGTCGTTCCTGGGCGCGTCTGGCCCGCCCAGGGGTTGTTCGTCGTGGGCACCTCGGTGCGGAGGGTCCACGGCTGCGCGAACGTGACCTTCCAGCCGCCAAAGCCGCCGCCGCGCATGTGCAGCGTGTAGAGCTGGTACTGACCCTCGAGCGGGACAAGCACGTCGACTTCGGCCTTGCCGCCGTCGATGCGCAGTTCCTCGACGGAAACCACGCGCGTGTCGCCGGGGTGCATCGGATTCGCCGATTCGGGCAACCGTCGGTCCACGGTGAGCCACGTCTCCTGGAGGAGGCCGCGCGGGAGGTTGTAGGTGATGGCGTCATCCGGATACGAGCTGCGCTTGTGCCCTTCCTTGATGGCGATGACGCAGAGCTCGGGCACGGGCTCGAGGCTCGTGTCGAACATGGCCTTGCCATCGGTGGGCGGAACGGTGCGCTTCGTCGCGCAGCCGCCCATCGACGTCATGAGGAGCGCGCCGGCCGCGATCGTTGCGGCCACCGCCAACGTATTCCCCTGTCCGAACCGGTTCGAGTGCATGCGCGGAGTGTACCTGCGCGTGCATGGCGTCTTCACACGCCGGAACCGCACGGGGCATGGGGAGAAAACGCTTACGTGCCAGCCTTTGCGATCTGCCAGTACTCGAGTTCGATCGGCGCCTGGCGACCGAAGATCGTGACGAGGACGCGCACGAGACCCTTCTCCGGAAGCACCTCGTCGACCGAGCCTTCGTAGTTCTGGAACGGGCCTTCCTTGATCGTGACGGCGTCGCCCTTGGCGAACTCCATCTTGACCTGCGGCATCTCTTCCGGACGACGCGAGTCGAAGAGCATCTTCTCGACTTCGTGCGCCGCCATCGGCGTGGGACGGCCGGCGGTGCCGACGAAGTCGCCGACGCCCGTCGTTTCCTTGATGAGGAAGAAGACGTCCTGAGGGATGCGACCGTCGGGCTCGAGCTTCATCTCGACGAACACGTAGCCCGGATAGAGCTTCGTTTCGGTGACGCGCTGCTTGCCGCCCTTCAGGGTCTTCGTCTTCTCGGTCGGCACCATGATGCGGCCGACCAGGTTCTGCATGTTCTCGATCTGCACCTTACGGAGCAGGGTTTCGCGGACGCTCGACTCCTTGTTGCTGGCAACTCGGAGCACGAACCAGTCCATGCCTTCGCGATACATCGGAAGGTCGGCGGCCGGGTCGAACGACGAGACGTCGGCGGCACCCTTCTGACGATCCTTCTCGGCCTTCGCCGCGGCTTCCTTGTCGGCCGCCGCAGCCTTGCCCTTCTTGCCGGCGCCAGGCGTGATCGCCTTGCTGGTCGCAACGCCGACAGACTTCAGCGAGCCGCTGCCGGCCGCAGCGGCGTTCTTCCCCGAGACGAGCGTCTTACCGCCCTTGCCGGCGTCCACGTCGGCGGAGGCCGAAGGGTCGTTGAGCTCGGTGGCGTCGACGTCGGCGGTTCCGTTGGCGTGATTGGTATCCATCGGGGAGTTCGAATGCGCAGGGGTGGAAGGTGAGCGAGGTGCGTGGCGCGCGGCGCCCGCGGCGGCGTTGTCGTCGGCGGGAGGATTGTGCTCGGGAGTGTCGATTGCCATCGGTCACCACGCTCGTTTGACGTGTTGGAGCGACGTGCTGCCTTGAGGCGACGCGTCGCGGTCGATCACATCCCGGCTGGCGCGTCGATCACGCGAATCAGCGCGAAGAACCAGAAGAAGATCTTGTCGACGGCGAAGACGAAGAGGGTCAGGAGCGCCATCACGGTGATGACGACGATCGTCGAGCCGACGACTTCACGGCGCGTCGACCAGTTGACCTTCTTCAGTTCGCCTTCGGTCGCGATCAGGAAGTCGCCCGTCTTCGCGCGGCGGAAGACGAGGTCATAGACGAACCACGTGATGATGCCGCCGACCAAGATCGTGATGCCAGCCGCGACGTACGTCGGGTTGATCGTGCCGACCTTGATGCGCTGCGCATAGCCCCAGAGCCAAAAGAGGCCGAGGAGCGACAGGACTCCGGCGCCGGTCGCCGTGCCCATGCGCGTGTAGTAACCCTGTCCACTCTTGTAAATCGCTGACGACATGGAACACGCCAGGAGTGACTTGAACACTCAACCTGCGGATTTGGAATCCGCTGCTCTGCCAATTGAGCTACTGGCGTAGCACAGGCGCCCCCGGGGCGTGCCCGCGACGACGCCGTAAAAAGTCACTTGCGCTTGATCTTGTGGAGCGTGTGCTTGCGAAGGCGCGGGCAGTACTTCATGAAGCCCTCCTTCACCTTCTCCGAGATGCCACCCTTCACCCGGATGTTCGTCCGGTAGTTGAGGTCGCCGGTCTCGGTGCACTGAAGCCACACGTATTCGCGATCGAGGGCTCTCTTAGCCATGGGTTCTTACCTCGCGCTCTCGCGCCGTCGCGTAGCGACGACTCCTGCAACGCGGAGCCAACAGAGGTCCGCAACGAGGAGTCGAGAAACCGGCGCCGGAGGTTCGCTCCGGCGCCGGTGATGAATGCACTTACTTGAGGACCTTGGTGACGACGCCCGAGCCGACGGTGCGGCCGCCTTCGCGGACGGCGAAGCGAACGCCTTCTTCCATCGCGACGGGCTTCTCTTCGAGGTCGACCTTGATCGCGACGTTGTCGCCGGGCATGCACATTTCAGCGCCGCCCTGGAGCTCGAGCTTGCCGGTCACGTCGGTCGTACGGAAGTAGAACTGCGGCTTGTAGCCGGTGAAGAACGGCGTGTGACGGCCGCCTTCTTCCTTCGTGAGGACGTAGACCTGGGCTTCGAACTGCGTGTGCGGCTTGATCGTGCCCGGCTTGCAGAGCACTTGGCCACGCTCGATGTCAGCCTTTTCGACGCCACGGAGGAGGCAGCCGACGTTGTCGCCCGCCTGACCGAAGTCGAGGGTCTTCTGGAACATCTCGACGCCGGTGACGGTGGTCTTGCGGGTGTCGGGACGGAGGCCGACGATCTCGCATTCCTCGCCGACCTTGACGACGCCACGCTCGATACGACCCGTGGCGACGGTGCCACGGCCCTTGATCGAGAAGACGTCTTCGACCGACATGAGGAACGGCTTGTCGGTCTCGCGGACCGGCTCCGGAACGAAGCTGTCGAGCGCGTCCATGAGGTCCTGGATGCACTTGGTCTTCGCCGGGTCGCTCGGGTTGGCGAGCGCCGGGTACGCCGCACCACGGATGATCGGGGTGTCGTCGCCGGGGAAGTCGTACTTGTTGAGGAGCTCGCGAACTTCGAGCTCGATGAGGTCGAGGAGCTCGGCGTCGTCGACGAGGTCAACCTTGTTGAGGAAGACGACGATCTTCGGCACGCCGACCTGACGGGCGAGGAGGATGTGCTCGCGGGTCTGCGGCATCGGGCCGTCAGCGGCCGAGACGACGAGGATGGCGCCGTCCATCTGAGCGGCGCCGGTGATCATGTTCTTCACGTAGTCGGCGTGGCCCGGGCAGTCGACGTGCGCGTAGTGACGCTTGGCCGACTCGTACTCGACGTGCGACGTGGCGATGGTGACGATCTTGGTCGGGTCACGACGACCTTCCGACTCCGACGCCTTCGCGACCTGGTCATAGCTGGTCGCCTTGCCGAGGCCCTTCGCCGCCTGCACAGCGGTGATGGCAGCGGTGAGAGTCGTCTTGCCGTGGTCGACGTGGCCGATGGTGCCCACGTTCACGTGGGGCTTCGTACGGACGAAATTTTCCTTCGCCATGGGGGTGCTCCAGTACTTCCGGTGCGATGTGCCGAAACGGGTCTTTGGTCTTCGAAACGGGTCGAGTAAGCGGTGCCTAGCGTCCACACGCAGAGGCGACGCGAGAGCCACCAATGGGGATTGAACCCACGACCTCACCCTTACCAAGGGTGTGCTCTACCACTGAGCTACGGTGGCGTGAACTCCGACGGATGAAGGGCCGCATACACCTCGGAAATCCTCGGAAAACACCGAAAAACCAAGGTCTATGAGCCCGATGAAAAACCGCCCCTTGCGGGACGGTCGAGCGACCAGTGTAGCGAACGATCGGTCGAGAGCAAGAGTGAAGAGAAGGGTTCAGGCTTCAGGCTTCGGGGCTCAGGCAGCGGACCAGACACCGCGTCGCGGCGGCTTGCCCCTGAACCCTGACCCCTCCCACCCTTTAACCCCTCTGTCTCACGGCACCCAGAAGTTCTTCTGGCGATCGAGTCCGAGCACGCGAATCTGTCGGCTTTCTTCGAGATCTTGGAGGGATTCCCACGCTGAGACAGCGGGTTCGACGTGGCCGTCGAGCATCAGCATCGTGCAGACGTCGCCCGGATAGCGGAAGTCGATGTAGTCGATGTTGTAATCGGCGGCGTCCGTTCCCGTCTGGAACGTGACCTCGCCGGCGAAGGAGTCGACCAGGTACATCGAGTTCTGGGGCCGCTTGATCTCAGTGGTTCTCCACCACTTGCCCCCGTTCGTCGTCAGGTCGAAGAAGTGGTTGGCCGCGAAGTAGCCGGGCTGACCCTTCTCGTCGGTCTCAGAGCCCGTCCCGAAGGGGAAGGCGCCGTCGCCGTCGAGGACCTTTGTCATGCGCGCGGCCGAGCGGAAGACGTTCCCGTTGTCGTCGAGGTCGAGCGAGTAGAACTTGGCGTCCGGCGAGTCGTTGCGGTAGTCGTAGTCGCTGGTGGTATCGCTCGTCCGGACCGGGCCGAGCTTGTTGAGCGTCCAGAGGATGTCCGACCAACTGCCCTTGAAGGGCTGGCCGAGGGGCGGATTCACGCCGGCCGGAGATGGGGCCCGGACCTGCACGCGGGCGTCGCCGGTCAAGCCTTGCGCCGAATAGTCGAACGCGGCAGGCACCAAGATCTCACGGTTCTCGCCGGCATAGGCCGTGAGGTACGTGTGAATCTGACGGAGATTGTTCTGACTCGTCGCGTGGATGGCGTTCTTCCGCGCCACGCTCAGGCCGGGGAGCAGGATCGCGACCAGAAGCGCGATGATGCCGACCACCACGATGATCTCGACCAGCGACATTCCGCGCGGCGCCGACCAGGGTTGGCGGCACGGCACGGACACGGGACTGACAGTCTTCTTGGGCTCTGAACGCATGCACGCCTCCAACGAAACCCTCGGACCAGGCGGCTCGCGAAAGGAGTCGACCTGCTTCTAGGGGCGGCGCGTCCGAAGGTAGCCAACCCTAGATCTGGAAAGGCACTCGTCCGCAACCCGAACATCGAGCGCGGCCGATAAGAGTCACTGGCCCTTCTCCCGCGTGAACGGCCAGCAACGCACTTCTGTACGCCCAGCGTACACGCCCGGGCGCGAAAGCCTTCGTGGATTTCGCGAAGCGACCGTCGAAGTCGAGCCCAAACCACCCACCACCCAACCCGCGCACCGTCGGTTCCGCCGGTGGGGGCACAGCCCGCGTCGCAGCGCCGCCCAGTCCCACGTTTCCCCAATGGCTTTCCGTTCACGCCGACGCTGGATCCTTGCGCTCAGCACCCTCGCGGTGACGATCGTCGCCGCCGAGCTGACGCTTCGGCTCGCCTTCGGGCTCGGCACTCCGGTGCGCGCGGTCCTCGATCCCGAGATCGAGTACCTCCTCGCCCCGAACCAGGACGTCCGCCGCTTCGGTTGCCGCACGATCACGAACGACGTCGGCATGCGCAGCCGGCCGATCTCGGCCACGCGCACCGATCCGAACGAACGGCGGATCCTCGTGATCGGCGACAGCGTCGTGAATGGCGGCGCGGTCACCGATCACGAGGCACTCGCCACGACGATCGCGGAGCGCTCGCTGCAGGAGGCCTGGGGTCGGCCGGTCTTCGTCGGCAACATTTCCGCCGGAAGTTGGGGTCCGCCGAATCAAGAGGCCTACCTTCGGCGATTCGGGTGGTTCGACGCCGACCTCGTCATCCTCGTCCTCTCCTCGACCGACGCCGCCGACGACCGCAGCCCGCCGCCGCGCACCCGCGCGCCGCTCCCGACCGAAGCGCCGTGGAGCGCGCTCGGCGAACTCGTCTCGCGCTATCTCCTGCCGCGTTTGTCCCGCAACGACGAGCCCGCCCCCGCGAGCGCCGATCGACTCGATGAACCTGAGGCAGTCCTCTCCTGTCGGACGGCCCTCAGCGCGATGCTCGAGACTGCCGCGTCGCGCGGCATCCCGGTCGTGGTCCTTCAGCATTGGGAATTGCCGGAGCTCGAAGCCGGGAGCGCGCGACCCGGTCATGACCTCATCGCCGTGACCGTCGACGAACACCACGTACCGCGGCACGACCTGCGCGAATGGCTCCCGAAATCGTCGGAACCGCGAATCTTCTTCCGCGACCACATTCACCTGTCGAACGAGGGGCAAGCAGTTCTCGCCCACGCGCTTACAGAGATTGCCCTAAAGGCCTTCTCTACGTCGAGCGAAGCGCCCTCGCAGCACAAAGTTCCAAAGTCCTGATCCCAGTTTTGTCGGTTGAGCGCGATACTACTCCCCCGTGTGGGACGTGCCGTGATGTGAACGTCCAATGCTCCGAAGCGACCCGGAACTTCTTCTCGTCCAGCGAGGAACACAGCCGACTCGGCGCGTGGTGCGCTATCGCCATGGCGGCGAGATCACCATCGAAGGGACGACGCTCACCGCGCGGATCCCGTTCCCGGCGGTCGACCTGTTGTATTGGACCGTCGACGGCGACTCGTTCCTCGTCTCGGGCGACACCCGCGTGATCCACACGCGGTCGATGCACGTCGATCCCAACGGCCTCCTTTCGCTGCTCCTTCTCGGCGCGGTGATCCCGCCGATGGCGACGTTCCGCGAGAAGCGCGTCTTCCGTCCGGGCTTCGAGACGACCGTCGACCTCGAGACCTTCCGGGTCACGGAACGGCCCACGATGCACTGGCCGGAGATCGTCGACGACGACTTCACGATGCCCGCGCGCGATCAGGTGCGGCTCCTTTCGCAGGTCATCGATCGGCAGCTCGAGGAGATCGGCACCGACAACCCGATCCTCCTCTTCTCCGGTGGCGTCGACTCGGGGGTCCTCGCGTATCGCTTGAGCCGTCTTGGCTATCGCGACACCACGCTCGTCCACTACTCCTTCGGCGAGAACTCGCCGGACACGATCGCCGCCCAAGCCCTCGCCCGCGAGCTCGGGTTGCCGTTCGAGGTCGTCACGCCGCGCGACGAGAGCGCGGTCGAGATCCTTGATCGCGCCGCCGATCTCTATCACCAGCCGTTCTGCGATCACTCGGCGGTCCCGACGCATCAGCTCGCCCAAGCGGTGACGAAGCGGTTCGATCGGGCACGGCCGATTCTCGACGGCACCGGCGCCGACGGCGCGTTCGGCCTCTTCGCGAAGTCTCGGTCGTACCAGCGTCTGATGCTCCTCCCGAGCCCGATTCGGAATGCGGCGTCGGCGTCGTACGTGCGGCGCCGCGCGTGGCGCACGACCTCGCGCTTGGAACACTCGCTCCGCATCCTGCATCGACTCGCGACGATGTCCAAGCTTGCCGCGTCCATCGCGCAGCACGGCATGCTCGGCGTCGGCGTCTGCGCGCCGAAGGCGAACGTCGACTCGGTATGCACCACGCTCGAGTCGTGGATCGGTCCGATCGCCCCGACCGACGATCCCTACGCGCGCATGCCGATGGCCGACATCGGCCTGACCTGCGCCGGCATCTTCGCGCACAAGGACTTCTCGATCTTCGCGGAGTCGGGCCATCGGGTCGAGTACCCATTCATGGCGCCGTCGATGGTGCTCTTCGCGCTGCGGCGGGCGCATCGCTGGCCGAACAGCAAGTCGCCCAAGCACGCGCTCAAGAGCCTGCTCCTGCAGACGGCGCCGCGCGAGATCGTGCATCGCCCGAAGACCGGGTTCGTCAGCGACAAGTTCGAGCTCTTCTCGAGCGCCGACGTCATCGAGCGGATTCGCGGCACGGTGCGCAGCCAACACCCGCGGACGGAACTCCTCCGCGAATGGCTCGACGCAGCCGTCGTCGACACGCTCGCCGACGACCTGCGCGATGGTCGCCGCCTACCCGCCCCGACCTACAACTTCCTCTGGTCGATCGCGATGGCGAACTCGTGGCTCTCGACGATCGACGACGCGTCCGACGGCGTGCGGCGCCGACTGCTCGAGCGTCGCGGGTCGGCGCTCGGCGCGGCGGAAACGCAGTGGATCCGGCGCACGCTCAACCTCGGGCCGGAAACTCCGGCCCAGGCGTGAGCGGCGATGCCGGCGTCTTCACGTTTCAGCCCATGCTCATCGTGAGCAGGAACTCCGCGTTGCTCTTCGTCTTCGAGAGCCGCGTCTTCAGGAGTTCCATCGCCTCGACGACGTTCATGTCGCTGATGACCTTGCGCAGGCGCACGATGAGTTCGTGCTCCTTCGCGTCGAGCAGCAGTTCCTCGCGGCGCGTGCCGCTGGCCGCAACGTCGATCGCGGGATAGACGCGCTTCTCGACGAGCTTGCGGTCAAGGTGCAACTCCGCGTTGCCGGTGCCCTTGAACTCCTCGAAGATCACCTCGTCGGCGCGGCTGCCGGTGTCGACGAGCGCCGTCGCGATGATCGTGAGCGAGCCGCCGTTCTCGATGTTGCGGGCGGAGCCGAAGAACTTCTTCGGCTTGATGAGCGCGGAGTTGTCGACGCCGCCCGAGCCGATCTTGCCCGAGTTCGGCATCGCGTTGTTGTAGCCGCGGGCGAGGCGCGTGATCGAGTCGAGGAGGATCACGACGTGGTCGCCGAACTCGACCATGCGCCGCGCCTTCTCCATCACCATTTCGGCGACTTGGATGTGGCGCGAGGCCTCTTCGTCGAACGTGCTCGCGACGACTTCCACGCGCTTGGGCGTGTTGCGCCGGAAGTCGGTGACTTCTTCGGGACGCTCGTCGATGAGGAGCACGATGATGTGCGCGTTGGGATGGTTGGTGGCGACGGCGTTCGTGATCTGCTGGAGGATCACCGTCTTGCCGGTGCGCGGCGGCGCCACGATGAGCGCACGCTGGCCGAAGCCGAGCGGCGTGACCATGTCGATGACGCGCGTCTCGAGCTTCGTCGGTTGGCCGAGAAGCTCGAGCTGGATGCGCTTGTTCGGGTGAAGCGGCGTGAGGTTCTCGAAGGTCGGAAGGTCGTGCAGCACGCCCGGCTCGCGGCCGTTCACGCTCTCGACGCGCAGGAGCGCGAAGTACGTTTCCGCTTCCTTCGGCGGACGGATGAGGCCCTTCACGACTTGCCCCTTGCGCAGCCCGAATCGCCGGATCTGCGACGGGCTCACGTAGACGTCGTCGGCGCACGGCAGATACGAGTACTCGGGGCTTCGCAGGAAGCCGAAGCCGTCGGGCATCACTTCGAGGGTGCCCTCCGCGACCATCAGGCCGTGCTTCTTCGCGCGCGCCTTCAGGATCTCGAAGACGAGTCGCTGCTTCGGAATCGACAGGTCATCGATGCCTTCGCGGCGCGCGATGCGCGAGATCTCGTCGCTCGACATCTGCTGCAACGCGGAGAGGTCGAGCTCGTCCTTCTTCGCGAGGTCGTACTTCCCTTGGATCTCCTGCTCGAGCGCCAAGGCCTCGGCCTCAAGCTGCTCGTCGCTCGGCACCGCCCCCGGCGCCAGCGCGACGCCCGGCGTCGACGGACCGTTGCCACCGCCATTCGACGGGCCACCGGGCATTCCGCCTCCACCCTTCCGACGACGACGACGACCACTCTTGGCGCTCATGGATGACAAGACCTCGACGGGCTTTCGAAATGCCGGACGGTTCGTGAGCCGACGCACGTGGCGCGCGACGAGCACGAAGAACCCGGACGGTGACGCGTTGCGAGAAAGGGGATTGGACGGTTCGGCCGTCAGCACCGGCATTTCGCGGGCGACTCGATGGCCCGTGCGAGGGGCCACGCGTCGCGGAGGCGAAACGCATCGATTCGGAGCAGCGAGCCAGAAAGTCCGGCGCCGCCCCGCATCGCCCCAAACGGCCGACCGCGGCAAGGCGATCGCCACCAGGGGATACCGGAGGATCATCGGGTCATCGACGGCTCGGGTCAAGCCGAAGGTTGGAACCGCCGCTCACGGCACGCGTCCGACGGCAAAGATCTGCCGCCGGCACTTGAGGACCGCCATTGCCCAATACGCGAGTCGATCGAGGCCGACTTTGCGGAGCGGGAAGAGTTTCGGGTGCCAGCACGACGTCACCACGTTGCAGCGCTCGACTTTGAAGCCGCTTTCGATGAGGACGTTGGCGAAGTTTCGGACGGAGAAGGTGTGCAGGTGGAAGTCGAGGTCATTCGCACTCCACTCGCGCTGCTTCTTCTCGTGGATGTCGTCGAAGGGCAGTTTCACGACGAGAAGCGCTCCCGGCTTCATCGCCATGCGAAGCCGCTCGAGCGTCGCGCAGACGTCGCGGACGTGTTCGAGCACGTGATTGCTCGTGACGACGTCGTAGGTCGGGACCGTCGGCACTTCGTCGAGGCCGGCGAAGACGCGAAGCCCCTGCTTCTGCGCGATCTCGCGGGCCACGGAGTTGACCTCGAGCCCGGTGACTTCACGCACGCACTGCTTCATGTGCAGGAGCATGCCGCCGTTGCCGCAGCCGAAATCGAGGAGCGAGTCGGTCGACTTGAGATACGGCTTGAAGTACTCGAAGTTGAGCTGATAGCCGATCGCGTTCGGATTGAGCTGCTTCGACTCGGCGTACGCGCGGCCGGTCTCGCCGGAGTAGTGATCGCTGACTCTCGACATGGAATCTCTCTGACTGGCTCTCTGGCTGGCTCTCTGGCTGGCTCTCGGCCCGGCGGGTGACGCCTCGGAACCCTCAACGCGTCGCGACGCGGCTGAGAATACCCTCGGCGGCGCGGACGAGCGCCGCACGATCGCCGACATTCTCGACGACATCGGTCGACGCAGCCCGCTTCTTTGGAAGCGACCACTGCGCCGCCTCGCGACGCGCAAGTTCCGCCTCGTCCCAGCCGCGCGACGCGACCCGTGCGAGCCGAAGCGCATGCGGCGCGTCGACGAACACGATCGCATCGCACAAGGGCCCGAGGCCGGCCTCGAGAAGTAGCGGCGCGTCGATCACGCACGCGGGTGTCGTGGGCGTCGCGGTCGCGAAGAGTCGTTCCCGTGCGGTGTTGATGTAGGGATGGACTAGCGCCTCGAGCGCGGTCCGCGCCTCGCGATCGGCGAAGACGATCCGGCCGAGCGCCTTCCGATCGATCTCGCCGTGGTCGTCGAGAATCGCGCGGCCATGCCGTGCGACGACCGCCGCGCGGATCGAGGGATCGCGCAACGCTTCATGCGCGAGGCGATCGGAGTCGCTCACGATGCAGCCGAGCCCGCGGAAGGCTTCCGCCACCGCGCTCTTGCCGCTGCCGATGCCGCCGACGATCCCGATCACCGGAATGCGGCGGAGCGGCGTGGTTCGTGCATCGGGCTGCCCGTTCACCACGACCGCTCCCTCCGCGATTCAACGTTGCAGGTAGTTACTGGTGGATCATGCGGCCTTCGGTCCCGAGCGCGGCCTCGTGGATCGATTCGGCCATCGTCGGGTGCGCGTGCATCGTCGAGATGATGTCTTCGGCCGTCGCTTCGAGCCGCTTCGCCAAACCCATCTCGGCGATGAGTTCGCTGGCGTCCTCGCCGATGATGTGCGCGCCCAAGATCTCGCCGTAGGGCTTCGACGCGATGATCTTCACGATGCCTTCGGTCGCGCCGACGGCGATCGCCTTGCCGTGCGAGCGGAGCTGGTACGTGCCGACCGAGTACTGCAGGCCCTTCGCCTTGCAGTCGCGCTCGGTGAGGCCGATCGACGCGATCTGCGGGTTCGTGTACGTGCAGCCGGGGATCGCGCCGTAATCGACGCCGAGCGTGTGGTGGCCCTTCATGCGCTCGACGCACGTGATCGCCTCTTCGCTCGAGACGTGGGCAAGCCACGGCGGACCGATGATGTCGCCGATCGCGTAGATGCCCGGCACGCTCGTCTGGTACGTCGGCTCGGACTTCTCCTTGTAGTCGGTCCAGATGTGGTCCTTCTCGATCCGGACATTGACGCCCGGACCGAAGAGGCCGTCGTAGCGACCCTTCACGCCGACCGCGACGAGGACGACGTCGGCGTCGAGCTTCTGTGTCGCCTTCTCGTCGGTCATCGAGACGATCGTGACGCTCGCGCCGCCTTCCTTCTTCTTGTCGATCGCCTTCACCGTGTGGCCGGTGTGGAACTTGATGCCCTGCTTCGTGAACGCGCGGAGCGCGATCTTCGACACGTCGTCGTCTTCGACCGGCAGGATCCGGTCGACCATCTCGACGACCGTGACGTCGGTTCCGAACGCGTTGAAGAAGTAGGCGAACTCCATGCCGATGGCGCCGGAGCCGATGATCACCATCTTGTTCGGGCGCTTCGGAAGGACGAGGGCTTCGTAGCTCGAGATGATCGTCTTGCCGTCGTTCGGGGCGAACGGAAGCTGCCGCGGGGCGGCGCCGGTCGCGATCAGGATCTTGTCCGCCGTCAGCGTGCCGAGGACCTTCGAGCCGGTGCCCTTGTAGTAGTCCTGGTCGGCCTCGAGGAGCTCGATCTTGCACGGGCCGCTCGCGGTCTTGCCGCTCGTGATCCGGGCGTGGCCCTCGTAGTGGTCGATCTTGTTCTTCTTGAGGAGGAAGCCGACGCCGTTATTGAGTTGCTTCGTGACGTCGCGGCTGCGGCCGATGACCTTCTCCCAGTTCACCTTGACCGCCGCCGGGTCGACCTCGATGCCCCAGTCCTTGCCGTGGCGGATCGCCTCCATGTAGAGCTCGGCGTTGTGGAGGAGCGCCTTCGTGGGGATGCAGCCCCAGTTGAGGCAGACGCCGCCCAACTTCGACCGTTCGACGCATGCGGTCTTCATACCCATCTGGGCCGCGCGAATCGCGCCCACGTAGCCGCCGGGTCCGCTGCCGATGACGATCAGGTCGTAGTGCTTGGTTTCCATGGTTTAACGATGGGATTGGACGATGGGTCGGAAGACGGTTGGAGCGACGTCGCGCGTCGCCGAGCGAACGTGGCGAGAGGATGTCCGCCGCGTCGGTGGTGAGCGAAACGCACCGACGCGGCGGAAGCGGCGGATTCTACAGGCATCGCGACGCACCACCGTCCCTCCTAGTTATTCCCCCGAGTTGTCCTGCGCGTCGTCGGGGTGGATCGCGTTTCCGCGTAGTAGACGAATCGTGCATCTGTGCGACGGCGCGCCGCAGTGAAACGACGCTTCTCCTGCGAATGCCCGCCGTCGCGTGTAGTATCCGACCCTTCGAGTCTCTCCGCCGTGCGCATCGCTCTCATCAGTGACATCCACGCGAACCTCTCCGCGCTTGAAGCGGTGCTCGCGCACATTGCGACGAAGTCGGTCGACCAGATCGTCTGCCTCGGCGACATCGTGGGCTACGGCCCGGATCCGGTCGAATGCGTCGACATCGTGGCCCAGAAGTGCTCGTGGTCGCTCATGGGCAACCACGACTGCGCGGTGCTCTACGAACCGACGAACTTCAACGAAGCGGCCCGCCGCGCCGCCTTCTGGACGCGCGACCAGATCCAGAACCACCACCTCCGGCTCTTGGGCGAACTCGACGCCCTCCGCGCCTCGGGCGAGATCGGCCCCGACACCTACGAGCGAAGGCAGCGCGAGATCGAGGCGGACCGGCAACGACGTCTTGAGTTCATCATGACGCTCGCGGTGCGCAAGGCCTTCGACCAGTTCGTGGCCGTGCACGGCACGCCGCGCAAGTGCATCAACGAGTACCTCTTCCCCGACGACACCCTGACGAGCCCGCAGAAGGTCACGCAGATCTTCGCGCACGTCCCCCGCTACTGCCTCGTCGGACACACGCACGTTCCCGGCGTTTTCACCGACGAACCGGACTTCTACCCGCCGGAAGACTTCGACGGCGTGTACGTCCTGCGGCCCGAAGAAAAGGCCATCGTGAACCCCGGGTCGGTGGGCCAGCCTCGCGACGGCGACTCGCGCGCAAGCTACGCCGTTCTCGAATCGTTCCAGGACAACGGCACGCCGGTGAACCGCATCGAGTTTTACCGCGTGGAGTACGATGTGAAGCGAACCGTCGAGCGGATTCATGCGACGCCCGAGCTTTCAAACTGGCTCGGCGATCGATTGCTGGAAGGTCGGTAACGCGACCGCTCGCTCGACGGAACCCTTTCGGAACCGCACCCTCGCTTCCGTGACGCAGGACTGTGCGCGCACGGCGTTCGTGCCATCCCTCTTCGCTCACTCCGTCATCCAGAGACATAGCCGCCCATGAGTCCGGGACTGAGAAAGTTCCTCGTCACGATGACGGTCGTCGCCGTCGCGATCGTCGTCCTCGCCACGGTCCTTCGTGGAAAGCCGCCGGCCAAGACGGCGCCCGAAGCGCCGGTCACGCCTGCGACCTCCTCGGACGCGCCTGCAACGTCGAGTGGGGCCCCCAACGGCGGCGCCGATGGTGGCGCAAGCGGGGAGACGACACCTCCGGCGCAACCCTCGACTCCGGCCGCGACTCCCGCCGCGGCTCCGGCGACCGATGGCGCCGCCGCTTCTGCCGCGACGCCGCCGACCGCGACCTCGTTCGTCGCCCGCGCGCCCATCGCCGATCGCACCGTCTCCGCCGCGCGGCCCGCGACTGCGATCGGTTCGCTTGATCCGAACGCGAACGCGATGCGCATCACGTTCGCGCCGAACGCCGCGGGCATCGCCGAGATCGTCTTCAGCAACCTCTGGAAGAACGCGTCGGCCCGCGTCGCCGCCGCTCGGCATCTCGCCGATCCGAGCCGGCCCGCGCCGCCCGACGACGAGCGGTACGTCCTCGCCCAGACGATCTCCGTCCTCGAAGGCACGCGCACGTTCGACGTGCCGGTTCTCGGCACGCACTCGATCGAGGTGAACGGCACCCTGGTGTCGCTCTTCGGCAGCGTGTGGAGCGAAACCGCGCCGGGCTCGTTCACCACGGAAATCGTCGACGCGAGCGGCACCGCGGTCGCGCGCGTCGATCGCGTCTTCTCGCTCGGCCGCGGCTACGACATCCAGCTCTCGCAGACGGTCACGAATCTCTCGGCGGCGCCGCTTCGCGTGCGCTGGACGCAGTACGGACCCGGCGAACTCGCGCACGAGCCGACGGCATATGTCGACGCGCGGCGCATGCAGTTCGGCTACCTCCTGCCGCCCGATCGCGATCCGACGCAAGACACCGTGCTCTCGGCCGGGCAGCTCTTCGAGCGGTCTGCGATCCTGAAGCTCCTGGCGGCGAATCCGCCCGACCTCTGGCCGGACGCCGCCGCACGCGACGGTCGGTATCGCATGTCGTGGTTCGCCTCGAAGAACCGCTACTTCTGCGTGGCGGTGCACGCGCCGTGGACCGAGGCAGCGCCCGTTCTCACGATGGAGAATACGGTCGAGCACGTGCGCATCCGAGGCAACGGCCGCGAAGGCGAGAACCTCGCCGTCCTCTCCGAAATGCACAGCGCCGTGCGCGAGATCGCGCCGTCGGGCAAGGCGTCGTTCGACATGGGCGTCTTCGCCGGCCCGCTCGATCGCCAGATGCTCGCGACGACCGACCCGTTCGCCGCGCTCGGCATGGATCAGGCGGTCGTTTACATGCTGTCGTCGTGCTGCACGGCATGCACGTTCTCCTGGCTCGCGAACTTCATGGCGTGGTTCCTCACGCTTCTTCACAACTACGTGGTCTTCGACTGGGGCCTCGCGATCATCGTGCTCGTGATCCTCGTGCGCCTCGCGTTGCACCCGTTGATGAAGCGCTCGCAGATCCAGATGCAGCGCTTCGGCCGCCAGATGGCCGAACTCAAGCCGGAGCTCGACGCGCTCCAGAAGCGCTACGCCGGCGACTCGCAGAAGATCCAGTCCGAGCAGATGCGTCTCTACCGCGAGAAGGGCATCAATCCCGTCGGCTGCATCTCCGGCATCCTGCCGACCTTCCTCCAGATGCCGATCTGGATCGCGCTCTACGCGGTGCTCTTCTACGCGTGGGACCTCCGCCAGGCGCCGGCCTTCTTCGGCGTCTTCCAGCTCTTCAACGGCTGGACCTTCCTCGGCGACCTCTCCCTCTCCGACAACTTCTTCGTCTTCTCGCAGCCGATCAACCTCTGGCTCTTCTCGCTCACGAGCATCAACCTCCTGCCGCTCCTGATGGGCTTCGTGTTCTTCCTGCAGCAGAAGTACATGTCGCCGCCCACTCCGAACATGACGCCGGAGCAGGAACAGCAGCAGAAGATCATGAAGGTCATGATGGTCCTGATGTTCCCGATCATGCTCTACAAGGCGCCGAGCGGGCTCACGCTGTACATCCTGACCTCGACGTGCATCGGCATCTGGGAGAGCCGGATGGTCAAGAAGCACATCGATCAGTACGGCATCGCCGGCCCCGCGAAGGGCGACGGCACGAAGAAGCAGGATCGCCTCGGCAAGATGTACGAGTCGATGCTCGACCGCGCTCGCCAGAAGCAGGCCGAGAAGAACAAGCGCACGTTCAAGGAGCGCGACTGATCGCGAGCGATCGCGCCGGAGATTGAAGGCATGAGCCGAGCCGCAACGATCGTCGCGTGCGCGACCGCCGCCGGCTCGGGCATGCGGGCGCTCGTGCGGCTGAGCGGCGACGACGCCATCGCGATCGTCGCGGCGATCAGCGACGTGACGCGCGAGCGCGGCGTTCGGCCCACGCATCTCCGCGTTGCAGGTTCGACGCTGCCCTGCCTCGCGACCGTGACGCCCGGGCCTCGCTCGTACACCGGCGAAGACACCGTCGAACTCTCGCTCCCCGCGAACGACACGCTTCTCCGCGAGATCGAGCGCGCGCTTCTCGCCAGCGCCGTCGCGCTCGGCGCCGCCTGCCGCCACGCCGAGCCGGGCGAGTTCACGCTCCGCGCCTTCACGCACGGCCGCATCGATCTCACGCAGGCGGAAGGCATCGCCGCGACGATCGCGGCCACGACCGACGCGCAACTCCGCGCCGCCCGCCAACTCGCCGACGGTGGCGTCGGGCGCTTCGTCGCCGCGCTCGCGGATCGGGTCGCCAACGACCTCGCGCTCGTCGAAGCCGGCATCGACTTCACCGACGAGGAAGACGTGGTCGCGATCGCCCCCGACACGCTCGCCGCGCACGTCGCCGAGGTGCGAGCCGCGATCGACGAACGCCTCTCGAAGAGCGTGCCGTTCGAGAGCGTGGGCGCGGTGCCCCGCGTGGTGCTCGTGGGCGCGCCGAACGCCGGCAAGAGCACGCTCTTCAACGCGCTCCTCGGCCGCCGCCGCGCCGTCGAGTCGCCGACCGCCGGCACCACGCGCGACGCCCTCGAGGACTCGCTCGTCCTGCCTTCCTCGTCCGGACCGTACGAGATCCGACTTCTCGACGTTGCAGGCGCCGACGAGAGCGCCGAAGGCCTGAACCCCGCGATGCAGGCGCAGGCCCGCGCCGCGATCGCGGCCGCGGACCTCGTCGTCCGCTGCGTCCCCGCCGACCGCCCCCTCGACCCAGGCATCGCGCCCGGCGAACTTCTTGTGCGCACGAAGGCCGACCTCGCGCCGGTGCACGGTCTCGCCGTTGCAGCCACGAACGGCCGCGGCCTCGACGACCTCCGCCAGGCCATCGTCGATCGCCTGCGCGACCGCCGCTCGTCGGTGTCGACGGAAACGCTCGTCCTCTCCGCCCGCCATATCGACGCGTTGACCCTCGCCCGCGCGGCGCTCGACGACGCCACGCGCACGCTGTCGTCGCGCGGCCTGCGCGACCCGGAGCTCGTGGCGTCGTCCCTCCGTGCCGCCCTCGACGAACTCGGCCGCATCACCGGCGCGATCGCACCCGACGACGTCCTCGGCCGCATCTTCGGCCGGTTTTGCGTGGGGAAGTGATGAGGGCGGCGCACTGATGGACTTGGGGACGTCCGACCCAGCCGACGGCCTAGGTGTCAGTCGCATCCGGCGCTCGAGTGGGCCGCATCAGCGGTGGAAGCGCAATGGCCGCGCTCCGATGAGCGCGGCCATTGCATGCTCCAGCCTATGGCGAAACTCGCCGGCGCCTCATTCTGCGAGGTCCGAGCCGCTCGCCGTCAGTTCTTGCAGAGACCCCATCCGCCGAGGATGTACCCAAGATCCTGGCCGTCGACCTGCCCGTCAGAGTTAATGTCGCCGATAGTCAGCGGCGTTGCCGGTCCCCAGAAACCAAGGACGATGCTCAGGTCAGCACCGTTCGTCGCACCGTCACCGTTGAGGTCGCCAAGGCACTCGCAGTCATCCGGCAGCCCGTTTTTGTTGACGTCAAGGCTTGTGCCGTTGAGAAGGTCGCAACCATCGGGCACGCCGTTCGTGTTGCAATCGAGTTGGTCCTCGAAACCCGGGCAGACATCACATGCATCGCCGACACCGTCGTTGTCAGAGTCGATCTGTGACGAGTTCGCGATACCCGGGCAGTTGTCACAACCGTTGCCTAAACCGTCGCCGTCCTGATCGACCTGCGCATTGTTCGCGAGGGAGGCACAGTTGTCGCAGGCATCACCGAAGTTGTCGCCATCCACGTTGGCCTGTGTGGCGTTGGCCACTGCGGGACAGTTGTCACAGAAATTGCCGATCCCGTCACCGTCCACGTCGGCTTGGTTGGGGTTGAAGGTCAGCGCGCAGTTGTCGCAGACATCGCCCACACCGTCGCCATCGCCGTCCGCCTGGTCCGCATTCGGCGTTGTCGGACAGTTGTCACAGAAGTTGCCGATGCCGTCGCCATCGGAATCGAGCTGGTTCGCATTCGGAAGCGTGGGACAGTTGTCGCACGCATCACCGACGCCGTCGTTGTCGCTATCCGTCTGTTCCGGATTGAACGCGTTCGGACAGTTGTCACACACATTTCCGAGCCCATCGTTGTCGTTGTCGGACTGATTAGCGCTCGAAACGTTGTCGCAGTTGTCGCAGGCGTCGGGGAACCCGTCTCCGTCTGCATCAGGCCCCCCCGGCTGTGACGTCGGACAAGGATCGCAGGGGTCCCCAAGTCCATCGCCATCCGTATCGATCTGCAGTGGATTCGCAATGGCCTGACAGTTGTCGCACGCGTCACCGACGCCGTCGGCGTCTGCGTCCGCTTGGTTGGGATTTGACGTGAAGTCGCAGTTGTCACAGGCGTTTCCGAGCCCGTCGCCATCGCTGTCGAGCTGATCCGGATTGAAAGCAAACGGGCACTTGTCGACGCAATTGGGGACGCCATCACCATCGCTGTCCGTGTCCGCTGCGCCGCAACCGCAAGTTCCTGGTGCGACCTTCTGCGGGTCGGTCGGGCACAGATCGATGCAGTCGGGAGTGCCGTCTCCGTCGGTGTCGGTGTCACGCACACCGCATCCGCAGAGGCCGGGCGCGGTCTTGAGTGGATCGGTCGGGCAGAGGTCGATGCAGTCCGGAGCGCCGTCGTTGTCTGTGTCGGTTTCCGCCACACCACAGCCACAGATGCCAGGGGTCTGCTTGTTGGGATCGAAATCGCACTCCTCGCAGTCGTTTCCGAAACCGTCACCATCACTGTCGACGCCGCTTCCGTTCACGAAAGGACAAGGGTCGCAAACGTTGCCGAGCGCGTCGCCGTCGGCATTCGCTTGATCGGGATTGAAGCTATTGGGGCAGTTGTCGCATCCGTTGTTGGGAATCCCATCGCCGTCGGGGTCGGGGGCGGTCTCAACGAGTACACGAAGAGCCTTGCACCGGAGCCGATTACCCGACGAGGGACTCGCGTTGAGCCGCCGAACGCCCAGCTCCATGACTCCAATCTTCTCAGGCGTCCAGCATGTCAGACCCGTTATGTCGAGAAGGTCCATCTCGTAGCGACAGTTTCCGTCGCTCACGAAGGGTTGCGAGTCGTAGAGCTTCTCGTCAAGACCAGGCAGCTTCACCCTCATCCGGATCTGCCCGCCCTTGCCGGTGTCGTATCGCACCATCGCATCGATCTTCACCGACACAATGGCGTGACCGGGCGGCATCGTGAAGGGCTGCATGGTTGCGACCAGATAGGTCGGCTCCGTTGCATCGATGAACGCGAAGTTCAGATCCGCATCGCTGCACGTGCATGCGCCGCATCCCGGAATGCCCACCGCTGAGCCTTCCTGCTCCCAGTTCGGCACGATCGGAATCGATCCCGCGTACACATTGATGATGTCGGCAGTGGCGGGGCTTAGCGCGCCGAGAAACGCTCCCAAAGTGGCCACTAGGGCACACGAACGATTGATGAACAAGTGTCGTTCTCCTTCTGCGATTGCTGCCGTCGCGCCCGCGGGAACACGAGTTCAGCGCGCGGAACGATTCGCGTAGACGGCTTCGAGAAGGTCTGCGACACCGGGGTGTCCGAGCAGCAACGATTGTCGGGAATTAGTCGAGGGCACTATCGACGCTCGGTACGCTGAACGTGGGATCGATTTGGTGCAGGGGAGCGCCGAGGATCGCCGAAGCAGAGGAAAGCCGGAGACATAACGTGTCGGGCGCTTCAAGCGATGAAATCGTCCAGGGAGAAGTGCCGGGTGAAGATCCCCCGCCGCTCGCGCGACTTACGTTGCGTCCGGAACCCGAGCGCCTCGTCTACGCGGCGCTCTATGGCATCGCGCGGCCGCTCATGGATGACGAGCGCGACGACCACACGCTCCAGACGACCGCGGTCGTCCATGAAGCGTGGCTTCGGCTGCGCGACCACCCGGTCATCAAGGAGGGGCCTGGCCACGCGGCGTTCAGCTGCATCGCCGCGAACGTGATTCGGCAGATCCTCGTCGATCACGCCCGTACGCGTTCGCGGCTGAAACGTGGACGGGGTTGGCGGCGCGTCCCGATCGACCTCGCCGCGGAGAGCCGGGCCGCGCCGGACGGATCCGCCGTGGACGTCATGGACCTCGACGAGGCGCTCGTCGAACTCGAGGCCCGCTCCATCCGCCAGTGCCGCGTCATCGAGATGCGGTTCTTCGCCGGCATGACGACGGATCAGGTCGCCGAGGCGCTCGGCATCAGCGAACGAACCGTGACCAACGACTGGAACGCCGGCCGTGCATTCCTTCTGACTCGGCTTGCCGACCGTCGCGACGGATGACGCAGATGGATTCCTGGCCGACCATGCCATGTCTGACGAACCCCACGAGTTTCACCGCCGAGTGACCAACGCGTTCACGCGAGCGCTCGACACCGCGCCATCGGAGCAGGACGCGTTCGTCGCCTCGGTGCGGCGCGAGGATCCGGACGTCGCCGTCGAGCTCCAGCGCTGGCTCGCCGTTCGCGGACGCGCCGTCGACGGTTCTGGAGGTCGATTCCTCGAAGAGCCGATCGTGCGCCTCTCCACGTTGCAGGCGGCCGCCGTGTCGCAGCCGTCACGAGACGCGAGTCCCGCGATCGGCTCCTACCGGGTCATCCGCACGCTCGGTCGCGGAGCGTTTGCCGAGGTCTTTCTCGGCGAGCAACGGTCGCCCGTGCAACGACGAGTTGCGATCAAGGTGCTGAAGGTCGGCATGGCGCCGCCCGACGTCCTGCGGCGCTTCGAGCGCGAACGCCAAGCGCTAGCGCGGCTCCAACATCCGTCGATCGCGCGGCTCTTCGACGTGGGACTCCACGAGGGCTCGCCATATTTCGTCATGGAGTGGATCGACGGCCGTCCGCTCACGGCGTTTGCGCACGAGCGCCAGCTCGGCGCGGCGGAGCGGCTCGCGCTCATGCGGCAGCTGGCCCGCGCCGTGCAGTACGCCCACGAGCAGGGGCTCGTGCACCGCGACCTCAAGCCGTCGAACGTGCTCGCCTTCGACGGTCCCGACGGTCCGACCGTCGCCATCATCGACTTCGGCGTCGCCAAGGCGCTGAGCGCCGACCCGTTGCCCGGCGCGGACGACGCCACGCTCAACACGGCGCTCGGCGTGATCATCGGCACGCCTCCGTACATGAGCCCCGAGCTCCTCGACGGCGATCCGTCCGCGGCAAGCACGCGAAGCGACGTGTATGCGCTCGGCGCGATCCTCTTCGAACTGATGACCGGCGAACGCCTCGTCGCCGCCGCGTCGACCGCGCTCGCCGAGGTGCGTCGATCGGCGCACGCGGGACCGTCCCGCACGCTCGAACGGCTCACCGCCGGCGTCGCCTGCCGACTACCGGCGTCGCGCACGTGGCGGCGCGACTTGGCGGCGATCGTCGAGACGGCAAGCGCGCCGGAGCGGTCGCGGCGCTACGCGTCGGCCGGCGAGTTCGCCGACGATCTCGATCGGCTCGCATCCGGTGACGCGATTCGGGCCCGCCGCGCCGGCGGCTGGGAGTCGGCCTATCGCTGGGCGCGGCGCCATCCGATGCTCGTCGTTGCAGCCGCTGGCGTCGCCGTGGCGGTGGTCGGCGGCGCGGTGATCCTGAATCAACGGGTGCAGAACGCCGAACTCCGGGCGCGGCTCCTGGCCACGGCGATCGCCGCCGTCACGAGCGCGGAGCGGCTTGCCGATCGCGTGGGCGTCGACGAGGAGCGCGCCCGGCTCAACGAGACCACGTTGCTCGCGGCGCGTGAGCTCACACGCCTCACTCCCGACGATCCCGTCGCGCTCGATCTCCTCGCGCGCGGGCTCCAGGGCGCGCAAGGCTCGCGTTTCGCGCAGAGCGACCTCGTCACGGGGGAGGCTCGGGCGCGGCTGCGCGCGGCGTCGTATGCGATGCGCCGAGAGCTCCTCGCGGTACGCGAGCGCATCGCGGCGCAACCGGGCGCGAGCGTCGCAGACAGGGCCGCCGTCGGGACGGCGCTGGTCCTGATCGGCAACGGGCATCAGGCCGAGGGCCGCGTCGATCTCGCGGAGCCCCTCTATCGCCAAACGCTCGAAATCGAGGAGTCGCTCCTCGCGGAGGCCCCCGACGATCCGCTGCTCCTGTCGCGCCTGAGCTACAGCTGCGAACGGCTCTGCGTCCTCGCAACGGAGAGACACGACGACGACGAGGCGATCCGCTTCGCGATCCGGCGCCTCGACCTGGCCGAGCGCCTCGAATCGCTTGATCCGACGGACCGCTACACCGCTCTCAACGTTGCCGAGGCGCGGCGCTTCGTCCTCGCGATGCCCGACACGGATCCCTTCAACGACGCGACGCGCGACCGCTACGACGAAATCTGCGCCCGGCACGTCGCCTTCTGTCGCACGCTGATCGATCGCTTTCCGGGCTGCAAGCGTTCGGTGCGCGAACTCGCGATGGCGCTCGCCACGGCCGCGCGCCGACTCCCCGGGTCGGAGCACACGGCGACGCGCCTGGCCTATTTCACCGAAGCTGCAACGTTGATGCGCCGCGTGCTGGCGGACCAGCCCGACGACCAGATCCTCCTTGATCCCTATGCGGCCATCCTCAGCGACCTGTCGCAGCACGCCGAATGGTCGGGCGACGTTCCGACGGCGCTCGAGCGGCTCGACGAGCAGATCGCGATCCTCCACGAACTCCGCTCACGGCGCCCGGACGACCAGGTCTACGTCGTCGCCATGGCCCGCGCCGAGGCTCGCCGACGCCAACTGGAGGCCGAGTCCGCCAAGCGCTGACACACACGCTCACTCGACCGTCCACTCGAGGATGCCGCCGGAGCGACCGGCCTCGAGCGAGACCTCGAGCCGAAGCGCGTCGGTCGTGATCGGCGCGAAGGTGGCGACGCACGCAAGGTCGCGGACGACGTCGTAGGACGCGGCGATCGGCGTCCACGTGTCTCCCTCGCGGCGCAACAGGCGCCAGGACTTTGGCAACGCGCAACCGCCGCCCACGCCGGTGTCGTCGAAGAAGGTGACCGACGCCGAACGAATCGCTTGCGGCGCCGGCCACTCGTACTGCACCCACTCGGTCGTGCCCTTCTTATCCCACCACGTGTGGCGCGGGATCGATGTGTCGGCCGACGACGTCGGCAGTCGCCGATCGTTGAGGGCGCGCGGCGTGTCGCTGACCCACGTGTGCGAGGCGCTCGGCGTTGCAGCCGTCGCAAGCGTCGCGGGCGGCACGCGCTCGGCGGCGGATTCGCTCGCGGGGAGCCACACGACCATCTCGCCGACGCCCGCGGCGAACGGCCGATTCGCCCACGTCGCGTACGGAATCGCGGTGAGCGCGACCTCGCCGCCGCCCGCGCGTTTCGCGGTCGTCGTGATCGTCGTCACGCCGCCGAGAAGGTCGGGGCGCGGCTTGGCCTCGAGCGGCGCGTCGGCGGGAAGGTAGACGCCCCGCAACGTGGAGTCGGCGCCGCCATGGTCGATCGCTTCCACGCAGTAGACGATCGGGCCCATGCCGATCGCCATACGGCCGCGCGTACTCTCGATCGCCTCGTTCGCCTCGATGTGCTTCGGTCCCATCCGAATGCCGAGCGACACGCGATCGCCCGCCTTCCACGTGCGTTCAATGCGCCGGTAGCCGTCGACGAGCGGCAACGGAGAGATCTGCTCGCCGTTCACGGCGATCGTCCAGATCGCCGGTGCGATTACCCGATCCTGATGCCAGTGATAGGGCCCGCCGCGCACGAGATCCGGCGACATCCACGACGGAATGCGCACCGCGAGCGTGAACGGGCGCGGCTCGTCGAGGTCGACGGCCAGTTCGACCTCCGAGGACCACGGCATGTCGGTCGTCTGCGTCACCCGCACCGTGCGGCCGTCGAGCGGAATCTCCGCGTTGCTCTGCACATAGAGATTCACGAAGAGCGTGTCGCCCTGCGTCGCATATAGGAATCCCGGCACGCTCGGCACGAAGCGTGCGATGTTGACCGGGCAGCACGCGCAACCGAACCACGGCGCGCGGCCGAGCGTCCCATGGTTGAACGGCCGCTGTCCGTCGCACGCGAGGGGATTCGGATAGAAGAAGCGATCGCCCGAGAGCGACACGCCCGACGCGACGCCGTTGTAGATCGTGCGTTCGAGGACATCGATCGGATCGCTCGAACCCGACCGCAGGAACATGCGGTGATTCCAGAGGCTGTTGGCGATCGCCGCGCAGGTCTCGTTGTACGCCGACTCGTTGGGCAGGTCGTACGGCTTGCCGAAGCCTTCGTTGTGCGCGAATGCGCCGATCGAGCCGGTGACGGCGAGCTTCGTGCCGACGCAGTCCTTCCAGATCGCGTCGAGCGCGGCATCGAAGGTCTTCTCGCCGGTGTACGCCTCGACGTCGGCCATTCCGCTGTAGAGGTATCCGGCGCGCACCGCATGGCCGATGGCCTCGCGCTGGTCGACGAGCGGCAGGTGATCCTGGCAATAGTCGCCGTAAAGCTCGCGGCCCTGCGCAACTCCGCGTTGCAGCAGAAAGTGCCGCGCGAGATCGACGTACTCCTTCACGCCCGTCACGCGGGCGAGGCGCACGAGCCCGATCTCGATTTCCTGGTGGCCCGGAACCTCCTTCCGGTCGCCGTGCAGGAACTCGGCAACGAGGAGATCGGCGAGCTTCCGCGACACGTCGAGGAGATGCTCCTTGCCCGTCGCTTGGTAGTGCGCGACCGCCGCCTCGAAGAGGTGGCCGGCGCAGTACGTTTCGTGGCTCCAGCGTTCGTCCTTCCAGCGCGCGTCCTTCGGGCGGCCGTTGGCGGTGGCGATCGTGTAGAGGTAGCCGTCAGATTCCTGCGCCGCCGCGATGCGGCGAATGAGGTCGTCGAGGTAGGCGTCGAGCGCGGGATCGGGATGCTGCGCGAGCGAGTACGCGGCGCCTTCGATCACCTTGTAGACGTCGGAGTCGTCGTAACAGTTCCCTTGGAAGGGCGTCGACTCCTTGCCCCGAAGCCGCGCCGCCGCGCGATCGAAGTTCGCGATGCGGCCGGTCTCCTCGCACTGCGTGAAGCACGCCGGAATCGTGACCCGCCGATTCGCCTCGATCCGCGGCGCCCAGAAGCGGTCGGTCAGCTTCACCGCGGTGAACGGCACCGGCTCGATGCGCGGGGGGTCGACGAGCGAGACGACGAGCGAAGCGAGTATCGCGAGCATCGCGCGAGGATACCGCGAGCGTGGCGCTCACCCCCGCCGATGGCGCCAAGCGTCGATCGCGACGGCGAGGGCGATGATGCCGCCGGTGATGATCTCCTGGATCGCGTTCGACCAGCCCTTCAGGTTGCAGCCGTTCGCGAGCGCGCCGAGCATCAGGGCGCCGAGCACCGAGCCGGCGATCCGGCCCTCGCCGCCCGCGAGGCTCGCGCCGCCGATCACGACGGCGGCGACGACGGCGAGCTCCATGCCCGGGGCACCGGTCGGGTCGCCCACGCCGACGCGGGCGAAGAGGAGGACGCCCGCCAAGCCCGCGCAGGCGCCGGCGATCGCGTAGACGACGAAACGCGTCACGCCCACGCGCACGCCGCAGAGCCGCGCGGTCGCCTCGTTCGATCCGACCGCGTAGACGTGCACGCCGAAGATCGTGTTGCGGAGCGTGAAGGCGGCGGCGCCTGCAACGACGAGCGCCACGAGCGCGCTCGGCGGCAGAAACAGCCACTCGGGCGTGGGCGTCTTCGCCGAGAGTTCCGGCAGCCAGCCGGGCTGCGGCACGCGCACGGTCTGGTCGAAGGCGAGCCACTTCGCGAAGCCGCGGGCCGCGCCGAGCGTGCCGAGCGTCGCCACGAACGGCGTGATGCGCACGAGACTCACGAGCGCGCCGTTGATGCAGCCGACCGCCACGCCGGTCGCAAGCCCCACCCCGAGCGCGAGCCACGGCGATTGCGTCGCGCGGAGCGTGAGCGCCGTCGTGACCGACGCTAACGCGGCCGTCGAGCCGACCGAGAGATCGATGCCGCCCGAGGCGATCACGAACGTCATGCCGATCGCCGCGATGATCAGTCCGGCGTTCTGCGCGAGCACCGTGCGCAGGTTGATCGTCGAGAGGAACGTGTCCGACGCGAGCAGCGAGAAGAGGAGCGTGACGACCGCGAGCCCGATGATCGCCGGTGCTACGGCGCGCAGCTCGCGCAGGCGCGTCATGCGTGGCTCCGGACGGTCGTGGCGTGCGTCATGGCCACGAAGATACCGCGAGCGGTCCGATCGATAGACGACAGCGGCCGCGTGCCGGAACACGCGACCGCTCTCATGAAGGGTTTCGGAGGGCGCGTCGCACGCGACGCGACGCGATTACGTTTAGCGCGGACACGCGCCCCACGCGCCGAGGACGATCGCAAGGTCGGCGCCGTTCACCTCAGCGTTGCCGTCGAGATCGGCCTCGCATGCGGTGCACGGTCCCCACCCACCTAGCACGACCGCGAGATCGGCGCCGTCCACGGCGCCGTCGCCGGTGAGATCCGCCGGGCAGGCCGCTGGTGTCGTCGGCTTCAGCACATACAGCGCGGGCGTCTCGCCGACCACGTAGATCGTGCCGTCCGGACCGATTGTCACGCCCTCGGCGTCGCCGGCGATCGTCGAGAAGTCGAAGCTGCTGAGGACCTCGCCGGTCCGCGTGACTTCAAGAAGGACCGCCGACTCCTGGCTCAGGAGAATCAAGTGATCCTCGTCCGCCGTTCCCACAAGACTCGGCACCGTGCTCAACACCTGTACGTCAGAGAGGTCAAGTACACCGAGATTCGGTGAGAAGAGCGTCGTGCTCGAACCCTGGACGAGCGTCCAATCAATAACGGCGAGGCCCACATTCTGGGCGTTCTTCTCCTTGACCGTGACGTAGTCGCCCGAGAGCGGATCGAAGCTCAACCCTTCGAGGCCCGAGTTTCCGACAGTCGGTCCGAGCGAAACGGTCGGGAGCGCGCTTCGATCGATCGTGCCGCCTGCAACGTAGTCAAGAAGGTAGACATCCTGAATGCGCTCTTCGGCAACGACGAACTGCCCACCGCCGATCGCCGTGATGCCCTCGGTGTCCTCGAAGCCTGTGAGCGACATCTGGCTCACCAGGCCACCCTCGGTCGTGACCTCGACCACGTCGAGACCTTCATCGCCGATCACGAAGAGCGTGCCGGTCGCAACGTTGAAGGTCACGCCCGACGCTTCGAGCGCCGCTGGAATCGGCAACGGATAGGTCGCCTCCAGTTCGTAGTTGGCGAGGTCGAACGACGTGATGCCCGGCGTGGCTGCAACGACGAGATCATCGATGCCGAGCCCATTGTCCTGGCCGGAGAGCTCGACGATGTCCCAGCGAAGGACGAGCGACTGACCCGGTCCCCAGGCGAGACCGCGAATGGTGCCGCTCACCGCGGACTGATTCTCGGGTGCGTTGCCATCGATCGCCGTTTCGCCCCCTGCAAGGTTCGGCGCGGCGAAGGTGAGCGCGCCCACGGGAGTCGTCGCGTCGTTCAGCGATGTTCCAAGGCCGAACGAGCAGTTGAGCACGTTCGCGATCCCCGCTTCCCCGGCGCGCCACTGCTCTCCTGTGAACGCGACGTCGATCGACACAAAGGTCTCGTCCGTATCGTTCGTGAGTACGACGCCGATCGACGAGATCTGATTGCTCGTCGGCAGTGCGCCGAGGGCACGGTCGCTTGAGCCGTTCGCGCCGAACGAAATCACGCCGCGGCCGGCGGAACTCGCCAGGCTGCCGTTGTGCGCCTTGAACTCCGTGTTGCCGCTACTGCCGAAGAAGTTTGCCCCGTACCAACCGAGGACGCCCGTCGCGCCGAGCACACCTTCGATCGCGTGCGGCCCCTTGCCGGTCAGGGTCTGCGCGCCGCTCTGACCAAGTCCGTTGAAGTTCTGCGCGTAGCTCCCGGTGAAGGCGACTTGCGCGGAGGCAGTTGATGCGAGAAGGGCCGCGAGGCCGCCGACGATGGAGGTGCGTACCAGCATGGACGTGTCTTTCTCCTCAGGCGTGGAACTCTGCGATGCACATCGCTCCGTCGCGGGCGCGGCCGGAGTGCGAGAGGTGCGGCAGGTCACCACGTCTGCGTGTGCGACGTGTTCAGCGCGCGTGAGAAGTCGTCCAATCGATCATGCACGGCCTTCAGGCCCCGCCAACTCCGGCACGCCGCGCTCGTACGACGCAGCCGTCACGATCACTGTTTCGGACGCGTCCGGGTGCGCGATGGAACTCGTCGATCGCCGCGCGGTCGTGTAGCGAAGCACACTCAGCAAACTAGAAAGGCCACACGAGGGTTGCTCGCGCGGCCTTGAATGCGTTCGAATTGTCCATTCAGCTATCGCCGGCGTCGGCCCATACCTAATGCGCGAATGGCAAAGACCGCAAAACCCGCCGGGCCTGGCACTGAGGCGAAGTAGATGTTGTCAACGTAGACGTCATCACAATCCGGTGGAAAGAGCGTCGCGCCCAGCAGTCGCACTCGGTCGAACGGGACCGATGACACGAAGCCTGAGAAGCCTCCGATACTGGAACCGTGTGACGGGCTCGAATAGATCAACTGATCGCCCAGGTATGCGTCGAAGCGCCAACTGTCCGGCCCGTGTGCCGCCACTGCGTACGTGAGATTCGAGAATGTGAGTTCGATTCCACAGTTGCCGTCGATCCCGTGGCCGTCCAGAGGGAAGCCGCTTAGACCAACGTTCACGACGTTGCCGAAGATGCCGGTGAAGTTCACTCCTAGGTCGGCATATTGATCGGTGATAAACGTATTCTGCGGAAACTCCGCGAAGCTGCACGTCGCGAAATCGCCGGAAGACGAACTCCAGCCGTCAAAGTTGTTTACGAAGTACTGAAAATCAGCCTGAACAGACTGACTCATGGCGAGACCGACCGTAATGAGGCATGCTCCCGTCCCAAGATTTCTAGCGTATGGAACGCTGTCAATTGAACAGCGATTTCGTTGTTCAGACGTCATGATCCCTCCCCGTCAAGACCCAGCGCCGCAACGATAGCAGCCACGACTTCGGCCTTCTCTTCTTGGCTCTGAGAGGTGCTCAATCGTGTGGTGTCGGCCGGTGAGCGACGAGCCCATTTCGCCGGAGAGGAGATGGGCACTCGATCCGGTGACGACGAGGCGCCGCCCGCGCGGGCGCTCAAGCTGCGTCATGAGCCAGCGCTGCCACCCTCGACCCAGTGGATCTCGTCGAGGAAGTAGTCGCAGCCTGGACCGCGGTCGGCCTTACTCTCACCCCGCCGCCTCCCGGCTCTTCTTCCAGTCGTCGGTGAGCTGGCCGGCGTACCCCCAGAAGTCGTCGGCGATCTCCTGGATCACAACATGCGTGTGCTCGGGCTTCTTGCCGAGGACGCGGACGAGCGAGTTGGTGACGTCGCGCACGAGTTCGGCGCGCTGCTCTCGCGTGGCGCCGCGAGTGATCTGGATGTTGACGTAGGGCATGCGCGGAAGTGTCGCACACCGGTCACGGAACGTCAGCGTTCGTCGGACGGCTCCGCTTCCGGGGACACAGTCGCACCTGCAACGACGAGGGGATACCCGCATGCGTCGCAACGGCCCCTTCGGGTTCGGCGCCACCGCCGGAATCGGAACGGGGCGCGAATCAATGTGGCGCCGATGACTCCTCCGAGAATCGCAATCGGCGCCACCGCGTAGAGCATCGCGTACGGCACGAACAACTGATAGTTGAAGAGATCGGGCGCCAGGCGCCACGCACGAAGCTCGAGCTGATAGCCCGTATCGAGAACCTGCAGTTCATCGCGTCGAGCAAGGACCAGTTGTCCAGGGACGGACGCGGCCGCGATCCCATTGCCGAGGGTGTACAGGTACGCGACGTCGCCTCCGACCGCCCATGAGTACCTGCGTGAACCGACGCTGCCTTCCACCTTCGCCGTCACGCGTGCCACGACGACCGTGGCGACGACGGCACCGAGGAGAAAGCCGACGAGGCGCATCGTCCAGCGTCCGAAGCGTCGAAGACCGCGTGATCGCGAACCCGGACTCGACCCGCATTCCGGGCAAACCCGTCGTTGCGCCATGTCGGCGGACTCGTCGGTCACCGCGCTCCTCGTTGCAACGCTGACGATCGGATCAGCGTTCGCCGGAGCATATCCCGGGTTCGCAACTCCGCGTTGCCGCTTAGGCGATTCCGCTCGCCGCGCGCAGAATCGTCTCCTCGGTGCACTCGCCCGCCGGGCGCGGCGGGCCGAGCCGCCCTCGCGTCATGACGGCGATCCGGTCGCAGAGGCCTAACAGCTCGCTCGTGACGCTGCTCACGACGAGGATCGCCTTGCCTTCGGCCGCAAGCTCCGCGAGCAGGCGATAGATCTGCATCTTGCTGCCGACGTCGATGCCGCGCGTCGGCTCGTCGAGGACGAAGATGTCGACGTTGCGTTCGAGGAGCCGCGCGAGCGCGATCTTCTGCTGGTTGCCGCCCGAGAGCTCGTTCGCGAGCTGCCACGGATCGCGCGCCTTGATCGCGAGGCGATCGAACCATTGTCGGGTGCGCTCGCCCAAGCTCGACTGCCGCACTATTCCAAAGCGGCCGCCGCTGCGAGGTTCATTGCCGAGCGACGGCAACATCGTGTTCGTCGCGAGCGAAAGCCGAAGCGCGAGCCCTTCGGACTTGCGATCTTCGCTCAGCATGCCCATGCCGCGGGCGAGGCGTTCGTACGGCCGCGGCGCGGGTCGCTCGCGCGTCCAGGCTCCGATCGTCACCGAGCCGCTGCGCACGGGATCGAGTCCGTACAGCGCCCGCACGAACTCCGTGCGCCCGGCGCCGACGAGGCCCGCGATCCCCAAGATCTCGCCGCGCCGAAGGGAAAGCGATGCACCGTCGAACCCGTCGACGCCCGCGAGCTCGCGCACCTCGAGCACCACGTCGCCCGCGCTCGTTCGCCGCGGCGGAAACACCTGATCGACCGGGCGCCCGGCCATGCGCTCGACGAGCTGGTCGTCGGTCACGTCGGCGAGCGAGCCGGTCTCGACGCTGCGTCCGTCGCGCAGGATCGTGTAGCGCTCGCAGACCGCGCGGACTTCATCGAGGTGGTGGCTTATGAAGACGATCGAGCGGCCGAGCTCGCGCAGCCGGCGAATCGCGGTGAAGACTCGCTCCGCTTCGCGCGGCCCGAGCGAACTCGTCGGCTCGTCGAGGACGACGATCTTCGACGCGGCGCCGACCAGGACTCGCGCGATCTCGACGAGCTGGCGCTCCGCCGGCGGCAGCGTGCGGGCCTCGGCGTCGAGGTCGACCGCGAGGCCGATGGCGTCCATCGCGTTCCGCACGTCGGCGTACGAGACCGTCCGCTCGCGCCCGAGTCGGATGTTGGCTGCAACGCTGAGATGCGGCGCGAGCGTCAACTCCTGGTAGATCATCGCGACGCCGGCGCGGCGCGCGTCGATCGGCGAGCGCGGCGCGAACGGGCGTCCGTCGAGCGCGATCGATCCGGCGTCGGGCGCGACCGCGCCGGCGAGGATGCGCATCAGCGTGCTCTTGCCCGCGCCGTTCTCGCCGAGGAGCGCGTGGATCTCCCCGGCTGCAACGCAGAGATCGACGCCGGCGAGCGCCGCCGTGCCGCCGAAGCGCTTCTCGATGTTTCGCATCTCGAGCATGGGGCGACACCGCCGACGGTGTCCGATTCCACTCTAGCAGTTGCCCCACGCGCCCAGGAGTTGCGCGAGATCCGCGCCGTTGATGACGCCGTCGCCGTCGAGGTCGGCGGCGCCGCTCGAGCCCCAGCCGCCGAGGAGCTGCGCGAGGTCCGCGCCGTCGACCACACCGTCGCCGTTCAGGTCGGCGGGGCATTGGGCCGGCGCCGCGCTCGCGAACAAGACGCCGTCGACGTATTGCGAGTCGCCGTAGAGAACCGTCGCGAGTGAGATGCGAATCGATTTGATGCGGCCCGCGGCGTCTCCGATGCCCATGAAGTAGCGGTTGTTCACCTCAAAGTTGAACGCCGCGCCGGGATACGCGGCGAGCAGCGTGCCCGTGCCGTCGGGGCCGTCGAAGGCTTCGACGGTCGGTCCGTTGTCGCCGAAGCCGTTGAAGATGTCGGCGGTCATAAAGCCGGCTGCAACGACGGGAACGTCGAACGAGACCGTGAGCGACCAGCCGTCGCGGACGGCGCCGTTCGCGGTATAGCCCTGGAATGGACCGAGCGGACCTTCGCCGTCGGAGAGGGGCGGCGCGTCGGTTCCGGATCGCGATCCGGGGCCGTGGTCGACGACCACGTTCTCGCCCGCCAACGTGACGCCGGGATAGAAATCGGCGATCAGTTCGCCGTTCGGATGCGTCTCGAAGTCGACGCTGCCGTCGATCGCGTACGGCCCGAGGCTGGCGGCCCACGCCGCCATGAGCGACGAGTTGTTGGTCGGACTCGATACGAACTCCGCGATGCCGGCGAAGGAGGCGGTCGGGAGGCAGCAGGCGAGAACGGCAAGCGAGCGAAGGCATCTCATGGGATCTGCACCGGAAACGGATTGGATCGAAGGCGACGGGGTCGGCGAGCGCCGGGTTCGCACTTCGCATGGCGATGTTTCCGGCGCGACCGGACAGAAAAAGTGGCTCGGCCGCCGAAGTCCGGTCAGTACGCTCAGGGGCGTCCATGCTGCGAGAGACGCCAGAGGAGCCGCCGACGTCGGTCTCCGACGACGCCGCGCTCGATGCGGCGTTGCGCTCGTTCCTCGCCGAGGAGCCGGGCGCCGTGGCGCATCTACTTCCGGTTCTCTACGGCCGGCTGCGATCGCTGGCGGCGACTCATCTCGCCGGCGAGCGCGCGGATCACACCCTCCAGCCGACCGCGCTTGTCCATGAGGCGTTCCTGAAGCTCGTGTCGTCGGAGGCTCGGTACGCCGACGCCGACCACTTCCTCGCCGTCGCGTCGCAGTCGATGCGCCGAGTGCTCGTCGACCACGCGCGCGGCCGACGGCGGGCGAAGCGCGGAAGCGGAGCGGCGCGAACGTCGCTCGACGCGCTCGACGTTGCAGCCGCGGACGATCTCGACGACGGCGCCGACCTCGCGGACCTCGACGACGCGCTGGCCCGACTCGCCGCGACTGATCCGACCGCGGCCCGCATCGTCGAAATGCGCTACTTCGCCGGCATGGAGGAGCGGGAGATCGCGAACGTGCTCGGCGTGTCCGATCGCTCGGTGCGCCGCTATTGGACTCACGCCAAGGCGTGGCTCGCCCGTGAACTCGGCGCGACGACGGAGACGCGGCGATGACGGCTGTCGATCCCGAGCGCGCTCGCGATCTTCTCGAAGCGGCGCTGGCGACGCCTCCGGAGCGTCGCGACGAAGTGCTGTGCGACCTGTGCGCCGGCGACGCCGCCCTCCTCGCCGAGCTTCGTTCGCTTCTTGAGGCGCTTCCGACGGCGGAGCGGCTTTTCGCGGTCGTCGAACGCGCGCCGGCGTCGCTGACGGGCCTGTCGTTTCGCTCCTATGTTGTCGGCGAGCGCATCGCCGAGGGCGGCATGGGCGTCGTGTATCGGGCGAGGGACACGCGACTCGGCCGCGACGTCGCCATCAAGGCGTTGCCGCCCGACCTGGCCAATCGGCCCGAACGTCTCGCGCTTCTCGAGCGCGAGGCGCGCACGCTCGCGGCGATCGCGCATCCGAACATCGCCGCGATCTACGGCCTCGAGGACTCGCCGCGCGGAGTCGTGCTCGTCCTCGAGCTCGTGCCCGGCGCGACGCTCGCGGCGCGCGTCGCCGCCGGACGCCTCCCGATCGACGAGACGATTCTCATCGCGCGGGACATCGCCCGCGGCCTCGAGGCGGCGCATGCCGTCGGCATCGTGCATCGCGACCTCAAGCCGCAGAACATCGGATTGACGCCCGACGGCGCTGTGAAGGTGCTCGACTTCGGCATCGCCGATCCGCCGCCCGAGCGCGCCGGCGACATCGGCACGCCGCTCGTCGCCGCGCAGCCGTTCGCGGGAACCGTTGCGTACATGAGCCCCGAGGCGCTGCGCGGGAAGCGCATCGATCGACGCGCCGACCTCTGGTCGTTCGGATGCGTCGTATACGAGATGCTCACGGGCAGCCGTCCGTTCCAGGGAACGACGACCGCCGACGTCGTCGGCTCCGTGTTGCAGGCGGAACCGGATTGGTCGCGCCTGCCGCCGCGTACGCCGCCGTCGTTGCGTCGTCTTCTCCTGCGCTTGCTTCGGAAGGATGCCACCGCGCGCCTGCACGACGCCGCCGACGCGCGGCTCGATCTCGACGATGCCGAGCGCGAGCTTTCGGCGCCGGTTCCGCCGCCGCCCCGGCGACGCGGGACGTCGTTCGCGATCGCCGCCGTCACGCTTGCCGCGTTCTTGGGCGGTCTCGTCGTTGCATCGCGAGAAACGTCCGCGCCCGAGGTCGTGCGCTTTTCGCTGCGCGTTCCCGAGCGAATGCCGCTGGCCTGGGACATCGGCTCGTCGTTCGCGGTGTCGCCCGACGGAAGCTCGATCGCCTACGCGGGGTTTTCAGCCGATCGCCCGCAGACCCTCTTCGTCCGACGCTTCGACGAACCGACGGCGCGCGCGGTCGCTCCGACGGAGCTTCTGCGGACGCCGGCGTACGCGGCGGACGGACGGACCGTGCTCGGATCGAGCGTGGTGCCCGAAGGCCTCACGAGAACCTCGCTCGAGTCGGGCGCGACGGAGGTCGTCGTCGCCGAGTACGGCGATCTCGCCGGCATCGCGGCGCTCGACGACGGCCGCGTCGTCTACGGCCATCGCGGGGCGCTTCGTGTCTGCAACGCCGACGGCTCCGGCGCTCGCGATCTCACGACCATCGACCGCGGCGGGGGCGAACTCCGCGAAGGCCAGCCGTGCGCCGTCGGCGACGCGATCGTCCTCTTCACCGCTCGCTACGTTCGCGACGGACGCAGTCGGCTCGTCGTGGAGGCGGTTCGCGTCGACACGGGCGAGCGGAAGCCGATCGTCGAAGACGCGTGGACACCCGGATTCGTCGCACCGGATCTCGTCTTTTTCGTCCAGGGCGAGTGGGTCATGGCGGCGCGGCTCGATCGCTCGTCGCTCGCGCTCGTCGACGAGCCGGCGCCCGTCCTCGGACCGCTGGCAAGGGCGAACGAACCGTTCCCGCCGCCGAGGTACAGCGTGTCGTCGTCGGGCATGGCGGCGTACCTCCAGAGCGAAGCGGCCTATCGACCGACGCGACTTGCGTGGGTCGACGCCGACGGCACGGTCGCAAGCGAGTTCGAGGGGAACGAACGCATCGAGACCGTGCGGCTCTCGCCCGACGCCTCTCGCGCGGCGCTGGCGATCGGCGACGAGCGCCCGGCGCTTTGGATGCGCGACATCGCCCGCGGCGCGATGACGCGGCTCTCGCCCGACGACGGCGCGTCGCGCGACTATCCGTTCTGGGCGCCGGACGGGAAGCGACTGCACTTCACGACGACCGACGCCGATCGAGCCCGCGTCGAATGCGTCGACGTCGACCGCGCCTGGGCGCCGCGAACGCTGCTTGAAGTGTCCGCGTCGAGCGATCCGAGCGTCAACGGGACAACGCCCGACGGCGCGCATCTTCTCGTTGCACTCACCGACGCCGCCGAGGATCGGCGCGACCTTTTCCTCGTTCCGATCGACGGCGGCGCGCCGACGCGGCTTCTCGACGACCCCGGCTCGCGGCTTCAGGCCCGATTCAGCCCCGACGGCACGGCGCTCGCCTACACAGAGATCCTCGACGGCTCGCCGCGGATCATCGTGCAGCCGTGGCCCGCGCTCGATCGGCGCACGCAGGTGTCGACGCGCGACGGCTTTCGGCCGGAGTGGCGCGGCGACGGCGGCGCGATCCTCTACCGCGTGCGCCACGAGCTCGTCGAGGTCGAACTCGCGACCGACGGCTCGTTGCGCCCCGGCCGGTCGAAGACCCTCTTCGACACGCTGCCCGAGTCGCGCTACGACATCGCCGCGGAACGCGACGGCGGCATGCGCATCCTGGCGATCGTGCCGCCCGGACCACTCGAGAGCGACACGCACTTCGGCGTCGTGCGCCATGTCGACCAACTTGCCCGCCAGCGAATCGCCGAACGGTCCACGCGGCGCTGACGCCCGCTCACTTCAGCCACTTCGAGAGATCCGGCGAGAGGATCTCCTTCACCGCGGGCTCGTCCATCGTCGACTTCGTCACCAGCGTGCAGCCGGTGTCGATGCGCTTCTCGACCGGCTTCTTCGCGAGCGCGTCGGCCATCGCCTTCACGGCGAGTTCGCCCATGCGGAAGGGGTTCTGCACGACGAGCGCGTCGATCTGCCCTTCGCGCAGGCCTTGCACGAGCGCTTCGCTTGCGTCGAAACCGACGAGCTTCGTCGTGTCGCGGCGCTTCGCGTCGGTGAGCGCCTTCATGAACGCGGCCGCGCTTGGCTCGTTCGGCGCGTAGGCGCCGTCGAACTCGGGGAAGCGCGTGAGAAGGTTCTCGGCCGTCTTCAGGCAGCTCTCGAGCGTGGCGCCGCCGTATTGGTCGCTCGAGAGTACCTCGACGTTCGGGAACTTCGTCTTCAACGTTTCGAGGAAGCCCTCCTCGCGCTCGTTTGTGCTCGCGGAGCCTTCGACGTAGCGCATCATCACGACCTTGCCCTTGCCCCCGAGGAGGCGACCGAGCTCTTCGGCCGCGAGCGAGCCGCCCTTCCTGTTGTCGGTCGCGACGAAGCTCACGTAGCCGTCCCACTCGAGGCTGCTGTCGAAGATCGTCACCGGAATGCCGGCGTCGGCCGCGGCCTTCAAGGGCCGCACGAGCGCGCTTGCGTCGAGCGGCGCGATCACGATGCCGTCGACCTTGCGGGTGACGAACGCCTCGACGACCTTGATCTGCTCGTCCCGGTCGTCCTCGCGCGCCGGGCCCTTCCAGATCACTTCGACGTTCGCCTCGGCGCCGCCCTTCAGTGCACCGGCCTGCACGGTCTTCCAGAATTCATGGGACGTGCCCTTCGGGATCACCGCTATCGTCGGACGCTGCGCGGCCGCAGGCGTGGGCGAGGGCGACGGTGCCGGGGCTGGAGTCGACGATCCGCCACATCCGGTAAGCGCGGCGAGAAGGACGATCGAGAAGGTGCGGCGAAGCATGCGTGCAGAGTACCGAACGGGGCGTGCGCGGCGCGGACGGCGCGGGTGCCTCTGATAGTCTGTCCGCATGCACCGATCGCTTGCCACGTCGCTCCTTGCCACGATCGCCATTGCGAGCACGCTCGTATCGAGCACGTTCGCGCAGACCGCACAGACCCCGTCGACCCCGCCCGTCGTGAACGCGACCGGCGCGGAAACGCCCGCCGAGCGCGACGCTCGGATGGAGTGGTGGCGCGACGCGCGCTTCGGCATGTTCATCCACTGGGGCCTCTACGCGGTGCCCGCGGGTGAATGGAACGGCAAGCCCGTGCCCGGCGCCGGCGAGTGGATCTTGAACGGCGCGCAGATCAAGCCCGAGGACTACGAGCCGCTGCAGAAGCAGTTCAACCCGGTGAAGTTCGACGCGAAGCGCTGGGTCGAGATCGCGAAGAACGCGGGCATGAAGTACATCGTGATCACGAGCAAGCATCACGACGGCTTCGGCCTCTGGGATTCAAAGGTCACCGACTGGGACGTGATGAACACGCCCTTCGGCCGCGACATCCTCAAGGAGCTCGCCGCGGCGTGCAAGGAGGCGGGCATCCGGCTCTGCTTCTACCACTCGATCATGGACTGGCACCACCCGGACTACCTGCCGCGCCGCGGCTGGGACACCCGGCCGACCGACAACGCGGACTTCAATCGCTACCGCGACTACATGAAGGCCCAGCTCAAGGAGTTGTTAGGCGGCGACTACGGCGACATCGGCGTCGTCTGGTTCGACGGCGAGTGGGAGAGCACGTGGAACCACGAGTTCGGCAAGGATCTCGACGACTACGTCCGCTCGCTCGACTCCGACATCATCGTGAACAACCGCGTCGACGTCGGCCGCGAAGGCATGGCTGGCCTCACGCGCCAAGGTCCCGATCGCTTCCGCGGCGACTTCGGCACGCCGGAACAGGAGATCCCCGCGACCGGTTTCCAGAGTGTCGACGGCTCGCCGGTCGATTGGGAAACCTGCATGACGATGAACGGCACCTGGGGCTTCCACAAGCACGACACGAACTGGAAGTCGGCCGAGACGATGATCCGCATGCTCTCGGACATCGCGAGTAAGGGCGGCAACTTCCTGCTCAACGTCGGCCCCACCGCGGCCGGCGAGATTCCGCCCGAGAGCGTCGAGCGTCTCGCGGCGATGGGCACGTGGCTCAAGGCGAACGGCGACGCGATCTACGGCACCACCGCGAGCCTCTTCCCGAAGCTCCCTTGGGGCCGCTCGACGACGCGCACGACGAAGGACGGCACCACGCTCTACTTCCACGTCTTCGATTGGCCGAAGGACGGCTCGCTGCGAATCCCCGGCCTGATGAACGAGCCGAGCAACGTGCGGATCCTCGGCAGCAGCAACGCGGTGTCGGCGGCGCGCAGCGGCGGCGACGTGGTTCTCACGGTGCCGAAGACGGCGCCCGATTCGGTCGCGACCGTGATCGCGCTCGACGTTGCAGGTACCCCGACCATCGTGAAGGGCGCCGAACTTCGGCCCGATCCGACGATCTTCGTCGACGCCATGCAAGTCACCGCGGGTCCGACGCCCGACGGCATCGTCGTTCGGTACACGGTCGACGGCAGCGAGCCGACCCCCGACAGCAAGCAGCTGACCGCGATCGCGCTTCGCAACACCGCGACCATTCGCGCGCAGGCGTTCGCGGGCACGACGCCGATCGGCCCGGTGGTGACGAACGTGTATCGCCGCGCCAATCCGTGGCCGGCCGCCGAGACGAGGGAAGACCGCTACCACCCGAAGAACTTCGAGTACGCCGTGGTCGACGGCGTTTTCTCGAACGTCGACGAGCTCGGCAAGAAGATCCCCTCGAAGCTCGAGCTCGATCCGCCGTTCGGCCTCGCGATCCCGGAAGGCAAGAAGGACAACTTCGGCCTTTACTTCTTCGGCTGGCTGACGGTGCGGCTCGACGGCGTCTATCGCTTCCGCCTCGGCTCCGACGACGGCAGCCTCTTGGTGATCGACGGCAACGTCGTGGTCGACAACGACGGCCTGCACTCGTACCAGGTGAAGGAAGGCCTCGCCCCGCTCAAGAAGGGGTCGCACAAGGTTGAGATCTGGTACTTCGAGCGCGACGGCCAGGAGGCCTTCACGGTCGAGTGGGCGAAGCCAGGCGAGCCGTTCCAGAAGATGACCGGCGCCGAGTTTGTGCGCCGCCCGGCGGCGCCGCGGCGCTGACGGAAAGCGTTGCCCTCCGTGCCGGCCACCCGCCGTCTCTCTCCGCTCGCGGCCGATGGCCTGATGCTCCTCGCGGCCCTGATCTGGGGCTCGGGGTTCATCGCGCAACGGCTCGGCGCCGAACACCTCGACGCGTTCGCCTTCACCGGCCTGCGCTTCGCGCTTGGGGCGGCACTGCTCGGTCCTTGGGTGATCGCGCGCGGACTGGATCGTGCGCACCTCGTTGCAGGTCTCGTGACCGGCGGCGTGATGGCGACCGCGGCGCTTTTCCAGCAGTGGGGTTTGCAGACGACGACCGCCGGCAACGGCGCGTTCATCACGTCGCTCTACGTGATCATCGTCCCGTTCCTCGGCCTCGCGCTCGGCCAGCACATTCGCCCGAACGTGTGGGTGGCGGTCGCGCTCGCGCTGGTCGGGATGTGGTACCTCTGCATCGACTCCGACTTCACGTACAACCGCGGCGACCCCATCGTCTTCGTCTGCGCCGTCGGCTGGGCGTTTCACCTTGTCGTCGTCGGGCGCTACTCGCCCACGCTCGATCCGCTCCGCTACGCGTTCCTCCAGTTCGCGGTCACGGGCGTGGTCGCGCTCGCCTTGAGCGCGACGTTCAATCCACCCAGCGTGGAGCAGGTCGTGGCGGCGAAGTGGGCCCTTATCTTTAGCGGCGTGCTGGCCGTGTGCGTCGCGTTCTCGTTGCAGATGATCGCGCAGCGCACCGCACCGCCGACGCACGCCGCGATCATCTTGAGCCTCGAAAGCGTGTTCGGGATGGTGTGCGGCGCGATCTTCCTGAAGGAAGCGATCACCGGACGCAAGATCTTCGGCGCCGCGCTCATGTTCGTCGCGATGGTGCTCGCCCAGATGGGGCCGTCGTCGAAGTCACTTCCCGCCGCGAAGGGCGACGAGCCCGCGCAATAGGCTGCCCGCGAACGCTCCGATGAGCGAGGGCCCGAGGCCGATGAGCGTCCACCACATGTTCGGCCGGTCGCCTTCGACCGGCCAGCCGTTGAACTTCGCGAGGAGATGCGCGAGCGGCACCGCGAGGCCGATGACGGCTGCAACGACGAGTGGATAGCGCGGAAAGACGGCGCCGAGCGTCGCGCTCGACGCAAGCAAGACGAGCAGCGTGCCGGTGGGCGACGACGCATCAAGATCGCCCGCGCCGATGACGAAGCCGGTGAGAAGCGAGAGCACGACGCACGACACGATGTCCGCGGCTCGCGAGCGACCGAACTGCAACACTGTCATGGCGTCGTCCCCATCGTGCGTGCCTCGCGTTTCGCGCAGGAATCGCCGCGCGTTGCCGATAAGCGCGGCATACATGGCCGTCTCCGCGCATTATCAGCCAACGCACGGCTCGTGGCGAGTTTCGGAGGATCGCGACGATCGAGTGTTCGCCGCACGAGTGCACGCGTCACGGATGACGTGAGCCACTCGACGAAGCCCGCGGCAGCAACGTCGATTCGTCCCCGGAGGATCCGAGGGAATCCCTTGATCAGCACTGCGGCCGCGTGGAGCGTGCGGCCCGTGCCTCCGGCAGTACACGACGTCCCATGAAACCACTTGCGAACTCTGCGGCGAACTTCGAAGCGACCCTCGAGCAATTCTTCGGCACCCTCGTCTCCGGTGACCGCCCCGCCGCCCGCGCTCTCGTCAACGATCTCTACGACTCCGGCATGTCCGCCGAGACGGTGTCGCGCGAGCTCTTCTGGCCCGCGCTCGAGATGGTGCACACGCTGTACCGCGGCGATCAGATCTCGCCGCTCGCGCATGGCTACGCCACGCGACTTCTGCGCATGCTCGTCGATCAGGCCCAGGCCCGGTACACGATGAAGGCTCGGCGGAATCGCAAGATCTGCCTCTTCTGCGGCCCCAACGAACCCGAGGAACTCGCGGGACAACTCGTCGCAGACCTCTGCGAGGCCGACGGTTACGACGTCTGGTTCGGCGGCGGCGGCATTCCGAACGACGAGATCCTCGCCGAGGTCGGCCAGCAGGAGCCGGACTTCCTCGTGATGTTCGCTTCATGCAATCGAGACGCACCGAATATTCGTCTCATGATCGATCGCATCAGGGCAATTTCCGCATGCCCGAGAATGCAAGTGGTTGTTGGGGGAGGAATCTTCAACCGGGCTCCCGGACTTGCCGAGGAAATTGGTGCAGACGTGAGCGCCACCTCACCCGGCGACCTCCTCACGAAGCTCCTGACCGGCGCAGACGGCGCACGCACTCGCGAGCAGCCGGTCCGCATCGCGAAGCAGACGACAGTCAAAACTCGCGCGGCCGCCTAACAACGCACCGCGCGCGACTCATACGAGTCCATTCCAGACTCCCCTTCCCTCCGGGGCGGCTTTGCGAAAGCAAGGACGCCCCTTTTTGCGTGCGCGGAATGATGTTGAACCGCCGGTGAGAACGGCGGCCTCGCAAACTCGGACGCCGACCCTGTCCATGAGACTGCAACGCGAGGCAATCTCAATCCAGGGTCTATTAGAGACGGTCAGCAGAATCCTTGCTGTTGGCTCGACGAGATATGCGTCGTGGCGAAGTCTGCGGCTATGGATTCGCACGCCGACGACGCAGCACAGCGATGACACCAATCGTGAGGACGACGACTCCAAGGAACGTCGTTCCTGCCCAAGAGCGAGCTATTCGCATCACAGAGAACCCGCTGCTCGATGTGGGGTCGTGTAGTTCCTGCCGACCTTTCACATACTCAGGAGCCATCGACGCGTCGTCCGCTCCACGCAGATCCGACTGATCGACCTTGCCGTCGCAGAGGCTCGACAAGTGTCTTCCGCTCAACACGTCGTCCGCTGAGATAGGTCGATTCGACTTGTATCGCGCGCCTTCTACGGTGATCGTCGTCGCGCCGATCGCGGTTAGCGCCCCATCTCGCTCATCACTAATGGGCGTGTCCTGGGTCAGCCAGCTGCGAACATCGACGAGACTCTGAACGCGCTCCGGGCTCTGACTCAGCGATTCGAGCTCATACGTCACAACTTGCGCATCGGGTGCATCTCGCCCCGGGAACCAAGTGAAGTACGAACGTTGAAGCCTGCGTGGAAGTCGTCGTCCGTCGACGGTCGCCCATTCGAGAACGATTGCTTCATTTCCATTCGGAGCCTCCGCCGCGTCGCCACCTACGCCGGCCGGACGCACGGGGTTCCTTGGCCGGACCCCATCGCCTGCGATGGCTACGGGACCGTTTTGGTCGAGAAGAATGAACGAGTCCAAGGCCGAATCGGCGGCGTCTATCGGCGACGTTGCAATGCGGAGCAATCCGTCCTGTCGAACGCTGATCGACTTCTTGTCAATGGCCTTGAGCAGATCAGCAAGGCCACTCGGCTGTGCCCCGGGAAGATAAATATCCCACTGGAGCAGAATCGGAAGGTCGGCAGGGCTTTGCCCCACGCCAAGTTTATTTCCAATGCTCACGGATGACTCGCTACCCGTCACGACGTGCGTGACGATCAGGCGAGCGCTCCGGTCGCCACCGGTTTCGATCTTGGTTGGGACGATCGCTTCATGAGTGATGGCCGTGCGCCCCAATGCTGGGGTCCAGCGGGCCGAGATCCAAGCGTACTCCGAGTCGACAACGATCCGCAAAGAGCCCTCTTCAGCCTTCACTCCGAGCTTTTTGGCCACCGGTTCGGCGAACTCGTACCTTATTCTCCATGTCGCGTCCAAGCTCACCATGGGCTCGGCAAGAACCCTCGACTTCTCTATTAGAAGCCGTCGATCCTCATTCGATGCGCCATCCGTCGTCTGGCCGACCGCGCAAACGATCTGCACCGCGACCGCGAGCCATGCTGTCAACACACCAGACCTCCCGACATAAAGACCGTCGTCGTCACCCGCAAGGTACAGATGCGGCGGCGAGCCTCGCATTCACGGCGCATGACGAGTCCTCGATCTAGCCATTGGATCTAGCTACATGTTCCGCCATGATCGAGCGGGATCCCACTGCTTTCGGAGGGCCTCGAGGTGAGCCTCCGCCGACACTCGATCCTCAGGGCGTAGCCCACTCAGCATGTCCCTTACAGTGGCTTCGCTTAACTCGCTCCGCTCGTTGCGCATTCGAACGAGGCTATCAATCGAGTTTCCTGACTTAGGCGGCCTTGGGTTTTCCCGCTTCGCCGCGAGAACCAACTCGACCATTCGAGCCCGCATTGGAGCCCGCGCCTTGAGATACTCGACGTAGCGTTCCTCACATTGCGGGCCCAAGAGTTCATGCGAGCGTAGCCATCGGTGCAGTGCCGTTGGCAACTCTTCCTGAAACGCCTCCGGAAGAGCGGCCGCCAAGGCTCGATCCTCCCATTCCGCAGCCGCGACTTCACCTAGATTGAGGCGAATCGCCTCCGTGACCTCGTTGATGGCACGAAAAAGATTCGCGCGAACCTCCTGTACGGCTTTTGAGCGCTTTAAGAAACGGGCTTCCGCTGCGACTCGAGGGTCCTCCCCACGCGCAGGTCTAGCAACAGCGCCCTCTCTGTAGACCTTGAAGTAAGCCACGATCGCGCTTGACTGCAAATCCTCGAATGCCATAAGAGAGGCACGGATCGCGCTGGCCGCAGCTTGGACCTCGGCTGGCGGATCTCCGGCGTCGGCGCCTTCCTCGCCACAAGATCGCTTCAGCCCATTCCTCAATCCATCACTAACGTCGTCATCCGCCGCTGCCCTACGTACAACCGACCGTAGATCCAGTCCTTCTCCACCGTACGACCAACTCGCGGGAGACGAAATCTCCCGTTGAATGACGAGGCGAAGGAGCGCCAATTTGACGCGGTGAGCCCGTGCAATCTTCTCCGCGTCCTTCGGGTCGATACCAGCAGTAAGGGCTTCCCATGTCTGATCGATCGCGGCATCGGCCTGAGGCCAAGCCCGGTTCCGAAGTCGTCCAAAGCAATCTTGAACTGCCTCCTCACTGCCCGGGTTCTCGACTCGTGTGCCGGACAAGCATTCACGAAGCTCCCTTTCAGCAGCGAACTTTCCGAAGTCTTCACAGATCCCAGAGATTCTCTCGGCGTATGCCTTAATTGCGGATTCTGCCGCCTGCGTATTTTGATCGCCTGCAATTCCCAACTGTCGCCACGCGTCTAGCCATTCCTCCGCCGTGACCTGCGGGATAACCATGCGGTGGTAGACGACCGTCGAGTCGACGACGGGTGGCGCGAGTTCACCGACCGATCGAGTCTCCGCTAAGAGCGGGTGCGTTGACGACGTCATCCCGCCGACTGCGAGCGAGATGCTGAGAAGTGTGTGCCGTCCGAGCATCAACAAAGTCTCCGTTTTCTGGCAGGACCAAATCGCGATCGCCTTCGAATGATCAACACCGTGCCTACCACTCGGTTATCCCCTGAATGACCTGCTCCTCTGATCGTCTCAGGTTCCCTCCCCACCCTCCGCATTGCAAGCAAAACGACCGAACTCTCCGCTTTTCCCTCCTGAAACGTTGAGCGGCGGTTGAGACGCAGCGCCCCGCGGTCGCCGACCTCCGCGCCAAGCCCCGTGCCAATAGGGATAGGCCGACGACTCGGCACTAGCAGTAGAAAGTTCGCGAAGAACCGGCGAACTACACCCGTTGGCCCCCACTGCTCAATTCACCAACCGCTTGTCGCCTCCAGAGCGGAGGTACGCGAGGAGATCCGCAAGCTCGTCCTCGTTGAGCTGGTTGATGAGGCCGCCCATCATCGGGCTCACGGCGCTCTTGCGGCGCTCGCGCACGTCACTTGCCTTGATGGTGCGCATGAAGTCGGGGGCGAGCATGTTTTCGATGATCCGGATCTCGTCGTTCTCCTCGCTCACGACGCGGCCGAGCGCGACCGAGCTGTCGGCGAGCGTGAACTCCTCCATCACGTACTGATCCGACACGACCTTGCTCGGCTCGACGATCGCCTCGGCCATCTCGCGCGGGCCGAAGCGACTGCCGACCGCGGTGAGATCCGGGCCGACGTTCTTGCCGGCGCCCGCCATGCGATGGCAATCGATGCAGCTTGCCGCGGCGAACATCGCTTCGCCGCGCGCGAAGTCGCGGCCGGTCGTCTTCTCGCGGCCGATGCGCTCGACTTCCGCGGTCGTCCACGCGCGTCCCGGACCCTTCGCGCTCGGGCGATCGGCGGTCTCCGCTTCGTTCGGCGCCGCCGACATCTTGTCGTAGCGCGCCCGCTCGGCCTCCGGGACGTTGGCGAGCGCGTCGCGGCGGATCATCTCGAGGAAGCCCGCGAAACTGAGACCGCCCGCGGTGCGCCGCGCCTGCGGGAACCAGCGGAAGTAGCGATCGCGGAGGGACGGCGTCCATCCGACCTTCGCTTGCCGCAACACCGTCGCCATGTGCACCTGTTCGCGCTGCGGATTCGCGGCCGCCATCCGCATGATCACGGAGCCGTAGGAGTCGCTTCGCTTGAGAAGCGTCTCGTCAAACGACTCGGTCAGTTCGTCGTTCTTCTCGAGCTCGGAGATCGCCTTTCCGATCACCGCGCGAGAGTCGAGCGAGACGAGCATCTCGGAGATCACGCGGTCGACGCCGTCATCGTCGCTCGGGAATCGGCGATCCCACGCCACGCGGAGGAGCTCGCGTTCTTCGGCCGGAACGTCCTTCGCCCGGGCAAGTCCGACCATCGTGGCGCGCGCGACCGTCTGTTGCTCGAGAGGCGTCAGCTTCGCCCAGTCGAGCTTTCGCAACGAGGCGAGCGCCGGCACGCGCAGTCCGTCGTCGCCCACGCGCACGAGGGCGAGAAGCGACTGCGACGCCTTCGCCGGATTCGCCTCGCGAAGCGCTCGCTCCGCCCACGACAGCGTCGGCTGCTTCTCGAGGACGGTGCGCGCGGCGAACCGAACGAAGCGGTCTTCGTCGTCGAGGCGAGCCCAGGCGGCGTCGACCGCGGCCTGTGATGGCGGCTCGGAGTAGAAGGCCTCGAGCGCACGACGACGCTGGTGTGCCGGAGGCAGCGGCAACGCGGAGTTGGCCGGCGATGAGTCCGGAGCGGCCGCCGAAACGCGATAGATCGTCGATGCGGCGCCGCGGCCGCCGACGCTCACGTAGAGCGCGCGGTCCTTCGGCGACACGACTGCGTCAGTCAGCGGCATCGGCTTGCCGGTGAGGAACGTCTCCCGGCGGGCCTTGTAGGTCGCGCCGTCCGGCTCAAGGTAGATCGCGTGGATCGTGCCGAAGGTCCAGTCGAGCGCGAGCATGGCGTCGCGCCAGGGCTTCGGGAAGTTCGAGTCGCGCAGGAAAACGACGCCCGTCGGCGAGCCCGGTCCCATGTCGAGCGTGGGTGGCAGGCTGTCGGGGTACCACGCGGGCCAGCACGCCGAGCCCGAGCGCCAACCGAACTCCGCGGCGGGCACGATGTGCGTGATGCGGGTGGGCCGGTACCACGGCGCGCCCATGTCCCACTCCATGTCGGAGTCGTAGGAGAAGAGATCGCCGTGCTCGTTGAACGCGATGTCGTACGCGTTGCGGAAGCCGATCGCGAACGTCTCCGCGTTGCGGCCGTCCTTGTCCATGCGCACGACCCAGCCGCCCGGCGCCATGATTCCGACCGCGTGGCCGTTCGCGTCCCAGAGGCGCGGCAGCACGATGTCCTCGCCCCAGATCGGCGGCACCAGCGACGTCTCAGGCTTCGGCAACGCGGTGTGGTTGCCGCCCATCAGATAGATCTTGCCATCCGGTCCGAGCGCGATGCCGTGCGGCCCGTGCTCGCCGTCGCCGTCGATCGCGCGCAGGCGCGTGCGGGCGTCGAGGCGGCCGTCGCCGTTCGAGTCATCGAGGCGATAGAGCCCGCTTCCCTCGGCAAAGCCGCCGTTCACGACGGCGTAGACGACGCCGTCGGCGACCAGCATGCCTTGCACGCCGCCGATGTCGACGGGGAGCTTCTCGACGGTCGTCATCCCCGACGCATCGCTCGGAAGTCCGATGCGCAGAAGCCCCGGCCCTTGAAGCCCGGCGAGCAGCGAGCCGTCGGGCATCGGACAGAGGCTCACGACGGAGCCGAGCGTCTTCGGGATCGTGGCTGCAACGTCGACCACGAAGCCCTCGGGCACGGCGATGTTGCGGTCGAGTTCGACGAGGCCCGCGAGGTCGCCCCACGGCGCCACGCCGACGGCGCCGAGATCGGTCACCGCCGCTCCGGCGCCATCGGCGCCGCGCACCGACCAGAGGCCGTCGGTGACGATCCATTCGTTCGACCCGTCGTCGTACGAGAGGGCTAACACTGCCGCGACGCCGGCCGGTCCGCCGTCGTTCGTCGCTTCGATCGTGAGCGTGTGTTCGCCGGGCAAGAGGTGGCCGGTGAGGTCGATCCCGGTCGGGGTTTGCCACTCTTCGGCGAAGCCCATGCCCTTGCCGTCGAGGAGCACCGCCGCCCGATTGTCGGCTGCAACGACGAGTTGCGCGCTGCGCGGCGCCTTCGTGATCGTCCAGCGTCGCTCGAGCGCGACGCGTTCGTTCGCTCCCGGCGTGGCGCTCGACCAGAGCCAACGCGGCGTCGGCTGCGGCGTGCGCGGCTTGGCGGCGAGGGGCGCCGCATCCACGAGGTCGGCGGCGCGGGATTGCATGTCTTGAGTCGTCGCCGGCGTGGCGCGCGGCTTCGGCCACATGACCCAGAGGACGGCGACGGTCGCGACCGTCACGGACGCGGCGATGGCAGCGAGGGCGACGAAGAACGCGCCACCCGTCGGTTGCGGACTCGGCTTCATGTCCGAAGCCTACTGAAACTGCACGCCGCGGATCGCCTCGATCGAGCGACCGCAATGATCCTCGAACGTGCGGCCGATCCCCGCGAGACCGTTCGCGATGTCCTCGCGGCTCACGGCGGCCGCGAACGCGGCGTTCTTGAGCTTCTTCTCGACCGACTTGGGTTCAAGGGTCTGCACGCCGTCGGGGCGGACCTTGCCGCACGCGACGATGAAGCCGGCGAGCTCGTCGCAGGCAAAGAGGTGCTTCGACATTGCGGACTCGCGCGGTGTGCCCGTGTACTCGGCGTGGCCCATGATCGCGTCGAGGATCTCGTCGTCGACGCCCTTCCCGCGGAGGTGCGCGACGCCGACGCGCGGATGCTCCTCCTTCGTCGGGTGCCGCTCCCAGTCGAGGTCGTGCATCAGGCCGCACACGAACCAGCGTTCGCGATCCGCGTCGGAAAGGCCGAGCGTCGCCGCGTACGCCTCCATGCAGGCCGCCACGCACTCCATGTGGTGGCGGAGCGCCGGGTTCGACACCCACGCATGCAGTTCGGCCCGGGCGGCGCTGCGAGTGAGTCCCGAGGTGGTGGGCGCGGTCATGGCGAGCTCCTTGAGTCGAGATTCACAGGTATTCCTGCACGATCGCCTCGAGCCACTCCTGGCGACCGCTCTCGAGCGACGGCTCCTTCGCGCCGAGCGCGACATTCGCGAGCTCCTCGAACGAGCTCGCGCCGCTTCGCACGCGCAGGCCGAGGTCGGTGTTCCAGCTTCGATAGCGTTGCCGCACGAACTCCGCGATGCGCCCGTCGGCGCGGATCGCCGCCGCGGCCTTGAGCCCGCGGGCGAACGCGTCCATGCCGGCGACGTGCGCGTGGAAGAGATCCTTCGGCTCGAAGCTCTCGCGGCGGCGCTTCGCGTCGAAGTTGAGGCCACCGGACGTGAAGCCGCCCATCGACAGGACGATCAGCATGATCTTCGTCGTGAGATGCACGTCGATCGGGAATTCGTCGGTGTCCCACCCGCAGTTGTCGGTGCCCATGTTGGCGTCGATCGAGCCGAGGGCCTGGGCGTCGCGTGCAACGGTGAGTTCGTGCTCCATCGTGTGGCCGGCGAGCGTCGCGTGATTCGTCTCGATGTTGAGCGAGAGTTCGCCGAGAAGGTCGAACTCGCGCAGGAACGCGAGGCACGCGGCGGCGTCGGAGTCGTACTGGTGCACGCTCGGTTCGCGCGGCTTGGGTTCGATGTAGAAGCGGCCCTTGAAGCCGATCTTCTTCTTATGGTCGACGGCCATGTGCAGGAAGCGCGCGAGCTGCTCGCGTTCCCGCTTCATGTCGGTATTGAGAAGCGACGTATAGCCCTCGCGCCCGCCCCAGAAGACGTACCCCTCGCCGCCGAGTTCGTGCGTGACCTCGATCGCCTTCTTCACCTGCGCCGCCGCGTAGGCGTACACGGCGAGCGACGGGCTCGTCGCCGCGCCCGACGCGTAGCGCGGGTGGGCGAAGAGGCACGCGGTGCCCCAGAGAAGCCGTTTCTTCGCCCCCTTCATCACGTCCTTCGCGACCTTCACGATCGCGTCGAGGTTGCGATGGCTCTCGGCGAGCGTGGCGCCCTCGGGCGCGATGTCGCGATCGTGGAAGCACCAGTGATCGATGCGGCACTTCGTGAGGAACTCCGCGAAGACTTCGATGCGTCGCGCGGCGTTCGCGAGCGAGTCGGTGCCGTCGTCCCACGGCATGAGCGCGGTCGGCGCGCCGAACGGATCCGCGAGCCCGTTGCGCATGGTGTGCCAGTACGCCGAGGCGAACCGCAGGTGCTCGCGCATCGGCTTGCCTTCGACCTTCTCGTCGGGGCGATAGTGCCGAAAGCCCAGCTCGGCGCGCGAGCCGCGCTCGACGAACGGCACGGCCGCGATGTCGGGGAAGGCGGCCTTCGTGCGCGGCGCCGCCGCGGTCTTCGTTCGCTTCGCCTTGGACGGGGTCGACTTCTTCGCCATGGGGCCGCAGCGTAACTCGCGCGCGACCGGCCGCAATTCGATGCTCGCGCTTGCGTTTCGGAATCGCGACGCTACAACTGTAGTGCCGACACGACGTCTGTCGATAGGAGAACCATGCCCGATCCCGAAACCGCCATCACCGATGCCGAGTGGCGCCTGCTCGAGGCGCTCTGGACGCTCGAGCGCGCGACCGCCCGACAGGTCACCGACGAACTGCACGACTCGACGAAATGGGCCTATTCCACGGTCAAAACCATGCTCGACCGCATGGCGGCCAAGGGGCTCGTCGACGCTCGCCAAGTCGGCCCGATGTGGGAGTTCTCGCCGGCCGTCCGGGCCGACGAGGCGCGGCGCTCGGCATGGCGGCGCTTCGTCACGAGCGCGTTCGGCGGCGCGGTGTCGCCGGCGCTTGCGTTCATCGCGTCCGAGGCACGACTGACGAGGAAGCAGCGCGAAGAATTGCTCGACGCGCTCGAAGCGAATCCCAAGCGAAAGGGAGACAACGCATGAAGACGATCCTCGACTCGCTGACCGCGATCGGCGGAAGCCTTGCAACGTGGTGGCTGTGGATGACGCTCATGACGGCGGCCCTTGCGCTCGTCGCGCTCCTCGCCGATCGCGCTCTCGCCCGGCGCGTCGCGGCCCGCTGGCGGATGCTTCTGCACGCCTCCGTTCTCCTGCGCGTCCTCGTCCCGCTCGGCGTGGGCATCGCGGTCCCGCTGCCCTTCATGGCCCGCGAGGCCGTCCAACCGGCGATCGCCCCCGCCGTCTGGCACCTCGACTCCGCCGCGTCGGTCGCCGACTCCGCGTTGCAGGCAAGCGTGCCCGATGGGGCACCGGTCCGCACGTCGCCGCTCGCGCTCGTGCCGATCGGGTACGGCGCGGGCGTGCTCTGGCTCGTCGCCCGTTGGGCCCGCGATCGCCGTCGGCTTCGAGCCCTCGTCGCCGCGAGCGTGCCGTGCGACGATCGCGCGGAACCGGCGTTCGCGGTGGCGTCGCATCCCACCGTAGGCCCGCTACTCGTCGGCTCCGTGCGACCCACGCTGCTCCTTCCGGACCGCCTTCTCGCCGCGGATTCGCAGGGCGCGCTCGAGCACGTCCTCGCCCACGAGCGAGCCCACTGTCGGCGGTTTGACCCGATCCTCGCAACGCTCGTGCACGCGCTTGTCATCGCCGCGTGGCCCATCGTGCCGGTCTGGTTCGCGGCGGCGCGTCTTCGCACGCTCATGGAACTTGCCGCCGACGAGGCCGCAGTCGAGCACTTCGACGACGAGCGCCGACGACAGTACGGCCGCACGCTGGTCGACTGTGCCTCCACGTTGCAGCCCGCGAGGGCGTCGCTCGCGTTCGCAAGCGCGATCCGCGAACGCGTGCACGCGCTGCGAGGCGCCCCGCGGCGCGGACTTCGACAGGCGTCGCTCGCGCTCGCAGCCGCCGCGCTCCTCGTCGCATGCGCGAGCGTGCGTCCTGGGCCTTTCGGCACGACCGCGACCGAATCCGCCGCGTCGACCGAGGGTCCGCCCATCGTCCTCTCCTTCCGCGTGCTGGAATTGCCGCCGAACTCGCCGCTCCTCGAGCCGCAGGATTCAGGGGAGCGCGCGACGGTCGCGGTTCTCCCCACGGCCGCGCTCGCGGCCGTCGAGCGGGCCGACGGAACGACCGTCATGGCTGCGCCGCGCATCCTCGCCAACCGCGGCGAACCGGCGCGCGTGAGCGTCGGCTCCGTGGGCGACGACGGAACGTTGCTCGACGGCTTCACGATCGACGCTACGGTCACGCGCGTCGCCTCGGCGGCCGCCGGAACCGGCGATACCGTGGAACTGCGGCTCTCGTACAGCGAGCGCCGCTCGGACGCCCGGACCTGGCAGTCGGGGCCGCTGACGATCGTTGTCGGACCCGACGCGGCCTCGGCGGTCGTCGTGCGAAGCGCCGACGCGGGCGGGCAGCGGGCGATCGTCGTTGCAGCCAAGCCGCAAGAAGCCGCCTTCGATCCGATGGGGGGCGACTACCCGCAGATCTCGTGGATGGTGAACGTGTTCGAGATGCCGACGCAACCCGAGGTTCGGCCCGACGGCACCGTCGTCGTTGCAGCCGGGCCGAAGTCGAACGGTGTGGCGGTCTTTGAGGCGGGCCGGATCGACGCGATCTTCGATTCGGTGCGGGCGATTCCCGGCGCGCGGCTCGTCGCAGTGCCGGCGCTCATGACGAAGCCCGGCGCGAAGGCGTCGATCTCCTCGAGCGACCGCGACAAGGCGGGCTCGACGATCGGCGAACGCACGATCACGCTCGAAGGGACGCCCGTCGACGGCGGCGGCGTGCGCACGACTTCGGACGTCAGCCTCCACGCCGCGGAGTTCGGCGCCTCGGCGAACGTGGGGCAACGGGTGATTCCGGCGGGCGGCGGCCTGGTCTACGTCGGCCCGGGACCGCGCGCGAGCGACCCGTGGACGGTGATAGTTCTCCGACCCACCGTTCTTCGTGGCATCGAGGACTATCCCTTCCAGACCGAAGGATCGTCGTCGACGAAATGACTGGCCTTTGAACTCGGCCGCATCGGCGGTCTCCCCAATGCCGATACGACGCCGTCGTGTCATCCGGGGAGCACCACGAGCCTGTCGCGCCGAGTACGGCGAACGATCGAACGTCGACGTACGTCGGCGCTCCGACGCTCGCCGATCCCGTCCTGCGCGCGCCGCTCATGGCTGCAACGACGAGCGGCGAACGCGAGGCAGATCGCCTCGTCGGCCGCACGATCGGCGACTGCACGATCCTCCGGCTGATCGGCGAAGGCGGCATGGGCCGCGTCTACGAAGGCCGCCAGGAGCGGCCGCGTCGCGACGTGGCCGTGAAGCTCATGCGCCACGGCCTCGGCTCGTCGAGCGCCGCGAAGCGCTTCGAGTTCGAGGCGCAGGTCCTCGCGCGATTGCGGCATCCCTGCATCGCGCAGGTGTACGGCGCCGGGACCTTCGACGACGACGGCGAAGCGGTGCCGTACTTCGTGATGGAGTTCATCCAGGGTGCGAAGCCGATCACGCGATATGCCGAGGAGAAGCGACTATCCGTTCGCGAGCGCGTCGCGCTCTTCGCGCGCGTCTGCGAGGCGGTCGCGCACGGCCATCAGCGCGGCGTGATCCATCGCGACCTGAAGCCCGGCAACATCCTCGTCGACGCCCACGGCCAACCGAAGATCATCGACTTCGGCGTTGCCCGCTCGACCGACTCCGACCTCACGGTGACGACCGCGAACACCGCGGTCGGTCAGCTCGTCGGCACGTTGCAGTACATGAGCCCCGAGCAGTTCGCGAGCGATCCGAACGATGTCGACGTGCGCAGCGACGTCTACAGCTTGGGCGTCGTCTTCTACGAACTGCTTGCGGGCCATCCGCCCTATGACCTTCGCCGCGCCGCGATCTCGGAGGCCGCGCGCATCGTCTGCGAGCAAGATCCGACGCGGCTCAGTTCCATCAGCCGAACACTGCGCGGCGACGTCGAGCTCATCGCGCTCAAGTGCCTCGAGAAGAACCGCACGCGGCGCTATGCGAGCGCCGCCGAGCTCGCGGCCGACGTGAACGCGTTCGTCGCCGGCGAGCCCATCAGCGCGATGGCCCCGGGCGTGATCGACGGCATGCGGCGCTTCGCGCGGCGGCATCGAGCGATGACCGCGGGCCTCGTCGGTGCGTTCGTCGTGCTCGTGCTCGCGGTCGCCGTCGTCTCGTTCGTGGCGATCGAGGCGAACCGGCAGCGGGTTCGCGCCGAGAAGGGCGAAGAGGAGGCGCGCACGCAGTTGGCCCGGGCACAGGCGGTCAGCGGATTCGTCGCCCGCATGATCGCGAGCATCGATCCCGATGTCGCCCGCGAGCGTGACACCACGTTGCTTCGCATGATTCTCGACGGTGCGGCACGCGACACCGAATCGCTCTGGTCGCAGCCCGAAGTGCAAGCTGAGATCTGCTCGATCGTGGGAGGCGCGTACAAGTCGATCGGCGCCTACGACGCGGCCTCGCCGCACCTCGATCGTGTGGTCGCGATCCGTCGAACGCTCGACGGCCCGAGCGGCGCGCGCACGCTGCGCGCCGAGTCCGATCGTGCACTCCTCCTGCGAGCGATGGGTCGGCTGCAGGACGCCGAAGCTCCGCTCCGCGAGGTGTACGAACGGTCGTACGGGACCTACGGACCCTCGCACGCCGAGACGATCGGCGCGATGACGAACTACGGCACGCTCCTCCACAAGCTCGGGCGCTTCGAGGAAGCGGACCCGCTGCTGCATGCCGCGCTTGACGAGACTCGTCGGCTGCATGGGCCCGACGATCGCGACTCGCTGGTCGCGCTCAACAATCTCGCGAACCTCCTCAAGGACATGGGTCGCGCCGAGGAGGCCGAACCGCTCCTGCGCGACGCGGTCGAACGCAATCGCCGCGTCCACGGCGGCGACCACTCGGAAACGCTGACGGCGCTCAACAACCTCGGCGCGCTCCTTCAGGAGACCGGTCGCCTCGACGAGGCCGAGCCGGTGCTGCGCGAGGTTGCGACGACCGCGCGGCGGATCTTCGGGGCGGAGCATGTGCTCACGCTCGTGGCCGACGCGAACGTCGGCTTCCTCCTCCTGCAACGTGGACAGTCCGCGGCGGCGGCGGACCTCTTCGAGACGTCCCTCGCGCACGCGCGCCACGCCCTCGGATCCGATCACCCGCACACGCTCACGACGATCAGCAATCTTGCCCTCGCCCTCAAGCGGCTCGATCGGCTTGATGAGGCTGAAACGCTGATGCGCGAGGCGTTGGCACGCTCGCGCGCGTCGCTTGGGAACGACCATCCGGAGACGCTTCGGAACCTCAATAGCCTCGGCCTTCTGCGGCAGAAGCGCGGCGACCTGGTCGAGGCCGAGTCGTTGCTCCGAGAGGCCTACGAGGGCGACCGGCGCGTCCTCGGGAACGACCACCCCGACACGCTCACCGCGAGCCATAACCTCGGCAAGTTGCTGCGGAGCGTCGAGTCGTATGGCGACGCGGCAACGGTGCTCGCGCAATCGGTCGAGGGGCACCGGCGCACGTTCGGAGATCTCCACGGTGACACGCTGGCGGAGATCGAGCTGTATATCGACGTGCTCGTCATGTCGCACCGCTGCGACGACGCGAGCGCGGTGCTCATGACGCTCGAGCAGTCGGCCGCCGAAGGCTTGGCCGACGAGGGCACGAAGACGGTCGTGGCGCGCTGCGTCGCTCGGGTGCGTAACGGCTGCCCGAACGACCATCGAACCGCTCAGCGATAGAGGTCGGAGAGATCCTGCTCGCTCGTCGATGACGACGGCTCGATCGCGAGTGCGCAACCGACCGCGACGGCAACGACGAGCAACGTGGTGCCGACGACGGCCGCCATTCGGAGTCGCTGCCTCTCGCGGAGTGCGGGAAGGTGCGCCAGAAGCGCCGCGAGCGGCGCGAACGCCGGCAACGGCCAGACCCACGCGGGAAATGCGGGGGCGGACTCGCTCTCATAGGCGCGTCCGAGCGCCAAGCCTGCAACGAGGAGCCCCAGCGCCATTGCCCCCGCCGGCAGCCCGAGACCCACGCGTCGCCAGCACGAGACGAGCGCGACGGCACCGACCGCCGCGCCCGCGGCACCCACCACGAGCGCGCCCTTGGCGAAACCCGATTCAAGCACGAGCACGGCCACGCCTGCGAGCGAGAAGGCGATCGAGGCCGCCGTGGCGAAGCCCCGATCCGATTCGAGCCGACCGGCCAAGGCGAGGACAAGCGGCACCGAGCACACCGCCGCCACGTGCGCGGGCCGAAGCCCGCCCGCCTCGGGCAACTGGAGAAGCCCGAGAAGCGCGGCTGCAACGGCGAGCGCGACGAGCATGGCGCGCTCGATCGCGCGGAGCGCGTGCCCGCGGCCAAACCAATCGGTGAGGCCGACCAGCGTCGACAACGTGCCGAGCACGCCTGCAACGACGAGATACGACGCCCACATCGGATTGAGGCCGAGCGGGCCTCGCGTCGTGTTTCTCGCCGGCCAGCCTTCTTGCTGGACGAAGAGGATCAGCGTCGCCGCCGCGAGCGCGACGCCCACGAACGACGCGACGTCGCGCGGGCCGCGCCGCGCGAACGCGAACGAACCGACAGCGGCCGCGATGGCGCTGAGTGCCATCGCGGCCGCTACCGCTATCGCCACCTGCACGGGGTGCATCGGGACGCTTACTTCTTCAGGTTGCCTTCGAGGGCGACGATGATGCGAACGTCATCGCCGAGCATCTTCTGATCGACGCCGTACTTGATGTTCCAGTCGCTGCGCTTGACCGAGAAGATCGCCTCGTAGCCCGCCTTGCGACCCTGCGGACCGTCGGCACTGCCGGTGAATTCGACCATCGCGGTGACCGGCTTCGTCACGCCGTTCATGGTGAGATCGCCGGTGACTTCGAGCCAGCCGTCCTTCGGGCCCTTCTTCACGCCGGTCGACTTGAAGGCGAGCGTGGGATTCTCCTTCGCGTTGAAGAAGTCCGGGCTCTTGAGGTGCGCGTCGAGCTTCTCGTTGCCGGTGTCGACGCTGTCGACCTTGATCGTGATGTCGAACGACATGCCTTCGGGGTTGCCTTCGTTCGCCGTGAACGTGCCGCTGACGTCGTTGAAGCGTCCCCAGAATTGACCGGCGTTGAGGTGGTGAACGCGGAAGAGCGCCTTCGAGTGGACGCCGTCCACGGTGAAGGTCTGGGCGCCGGCGGCGGGTGCTGCGGCCGCCGGTGCCTTGGCAGCGGTCTGAGGAGCGGCAGCGATGAGCGAAGCGGCGGACGCGAGAACGAGCGTCGAGAGAATTGCGACAGTGCGCATGGTCTATGAGTCCTTCGTGTGAGTGAGGTCGCCCGATCGGCGACGGAAAGGCGGAGACAATATCCACGTCTCGGTGGGCTGGCGCGGGGAGCGACGGCAGAGTGGTGACGCCAGGTGGGACGGTCGCCGCCAAGCTTTCCCGTAGCATGGCTGCATGCGACCGTCGCTCGCTGTAGTCGTTGCGTCCGCCGTCGGTTCTGTCCTCTGCACGGCCTCGCCGGGAGCGGAGCCCGCGTCCCTTCGGCCGCCGCCGCCGACGGATGCGGAGGCCGAGAAAGGCCCTCCCCGTCCCGAATACGACCAGCCCGCGAAGGTCCGGCCGGCACCGGGACTTGTGGCGCGACTCTTCGCGAAGGAACCGCTCGTCCAAGACCCGGTCTCCTTCTGCATAGACGAGCGCGGTCGGATCTTCGTGGCCGAGAGTTTCCGCCAGGAGCGGGGCATCGAGGACAACCGAAGCTCGCGCTTCTGGCTCCTCGATGACCTCCAAAGCCAGACCGTCGAAGACCGGCTCCGGATGTACGAAAAGTGGGCGTCCAAGCGCGAAGGCGGCATGGACTACTACCGGAAGTACGAAGACCGCGTGACGCGGGTCGAGGACACCGACGGGGACGGCAAGGCCGACGCGATGAAGGTCTTCGCGTCGCCTTTCAACGAGCCGCTCGACGGCACCGGCGCCGGCCTCATCGCGATGGACGGCGACGTTTGGTACACGAACATCCCGCACCTTTGGCGGCTGCGCGACGAGAATGGCGACGGCACCGCCGACGAGAAGACCGCGGCGTGGAGCGGCTTTGGCGTGCGCGTGGCGTTGCGCGGCCACGACATGCACGGCCTGACGTGGGGCCCGGACGGAAAGCTCTACTGGTCGATCGGCGACCGTGGTTACCACGTGACGCTTCCCGACGGCCGCGTGCTTGCGGATCCGCGCTCCGGTGCGGTCTTCCGTTGCTACCCCGACGGAAGCGGCCTCGAACTCTTCTGCACCGGCCTGCGCAATCCGCAGGAGCTCGCGTTCGACGACTTCGGCAATCTCTTCACCGGCGACAACAACTCCGACGGCGGCGACAAGGCGCGCATCGTCTACTGCGTCGAAGGCGGCGAGACCGGTTGGCGCATGGACTATCAGACGCTTGAAGGGTCGAATGTCCGCGGGCCGTGGAATCAGGAAGACACGTGGGCCCTGCGCGCGGATCTCGCGCCGGACAAGGTGACGTCGAACTCGCCGATTCAGCCGGCGTTCACGATTCCGCCGCTCGCACACGTGAGCAGCGGACCGTCGGGGCTCGCGTACTACCCCGGCCTCGGTCTCGATCCAAAATATGCTCGACACTTCTTCCTGTGTGACTTCCTCGGCGGCGACGCGTATAGCCGCGTCCTGAGTTTCGCGCTCGAGCCAGTGGGCGCCGGATTCAAGGTGGTGGACGTGGCGCCGTTCGTCGAGAACGTGCTGCCCACCGACATTGACTTTGGCTACGACGGAAAGATCTACATCACCGACTGGGGCGGAGGCTGGTACAGCAAGAACGCCGGCGAAATCTATTGCGTCTGGGATCCCGAACGCGTGAAGGATCCGCGCGTGGCCGAGGTCACGAAGCTGTTCGCCGAAGGCTTCTCCCAACGCGGCAACGACGAGTTGCGCAGCCTGCTCGGCCACGCGGACCGACGCGTGCGCCAACGCGCGCAGTTCGCGCTCGCGGAGCGCGGACCGGCGGTCGCAGCGCTACTCACCGATGTCGCGACGAACGATCTCCACCAGCTCGCGCGCATCCACGCGATGTGGGCGCTTGGGCAGCTTTCGCTCGACGGCGCGTGGCCCGAAGCGGTCAGTGGCATCGTCGCGCGGCTCGACGACGCCGATCCCGAGATCCGCGCGCAGGCGGCGCGCGTGATCGGGGACGCGCGCCTGGCCTCGGCCGTGCCCGAGCTCGAGCGCGGTCTCACGGATCCGTCGCTGCGCGTCCGCTATCACGCGGCGATGGCGCTTGCGAAGGTGGGGTCGAAGGCGTCGATTCCCGCAATCATCGCGATGCTCGCGGAGAATGACGGCAACGACGTCTTCATCCGTCATGCGGGGGTGTGGGCGCTCGAGCATCTGCGCGATCGCAAGGCGATCGACGTCTTGGCGGCGGAGCCGCAGACGGAGTTACGCCTGTGCGCGGCGCTCGTCTGGCGACGTTGGCACGATCCCGCCGTCGCACGGCTTCTCAACGACAGCGACGATCGCGTCGTGGCGGAAGCCGCTCGGGCGATCAACGACACGCCAATCGACGCAGCGATGGCCGACCTCGTCAAGCTCGGGCAACGCTATGTGGGCTCGGCCTCGAGCGAAGAGCCCGCGGCCGCGCACGAGTTCACGCGCGAGATCTGGAAGAACGTGAAGACGGGGGGCGACAACGATCTCGCCGATCCCGCCCTCTTCGCGAAGCCCGCGGACGAGACCGAAACGGGCAGCGTCTTCGAAGGCAAGTCGAAGGCAGGCGATAACTATCTTCAGCGGGTGCGCGGAGTGGTGGTGCCCGATCAAACGGGGCCGTATGTCTTTTCTATCACGAGCGACGATCAGTCGTCACTCTATCTAAGCCCCGACGACGATCTCAAGAAGGCCGTGCGCGTCGCATGGGTCGAAAACTATGCAGGGCGCGGCGACTGGAACGGCCAGCCGAATCAGACGTCGCAGCCGGTGTTGCTCGAGGCGGGCAAGCGCTATGCGGTCGAGGCCCGACACGCCGAGGGTGGCGGAGACGACTTCGTCGCAGTCGGTTGGCAACGCCCCGACGGCACGCTCGAGCGGCCGATCGGCTCGGGCGCGGCGCATCCGTTCGACGCCCCGCTTCTCCGGCGCGTCGTCAATGCGTGCGTGCAAAGCGACGATCCCGCGGCGGCCGTGATGCTGGCCGATCTCGCGAGGGCCGACGCGGTGCCCGAGCCGATGCGGCTCGAGGCGCTCGCCGCGCTCGGCGAGTGGGTTGCGCCTGGGCCGCGTGATCGCGTGAACGGCGCGTGGCGCCCGGTCGATCCGTCGCGTCGCTCGAAGGACGCGTTCGAGAGCGTGCTGAAGCAGAAACTGCCGGGACTCACGTCGAAGGGTTCGCCCGCCGTGCGTGCAGCCGCACGCGAGTTGGCGGCGAAGCTCGGCGTCACGCTCGACGGCTCCGCGAACTTCGCGATCGTGATCGACGCGAAGCAGTCTGAGCGCGAGCGGGCGGCATGCCTGCGTCAGCTTTGCATCGACGGCGACAACCGCGCGCGAGCCGCGATCGACGCCGCGTTTGCGTCGGATTCGCCGATGCTGCGTGCCGAAGCTCGCCGCCAGCTCGCGAAACTCGCTCCGGAAGTCGGCGTGCCCCAACTGACCCTCGCGCTCGCGGCCGAGTCGGCCGTCGAACAACAGGCGGCGGTCGTCGCGCTCGGCGAGATCGAGAACCCCGCAGCCACCGCGGCGCTCGCGGAGCTTGTCTCCAAGCTCGAGTCAGCGTCGCTCCCGCGGCATTTGTGGGCCGACACGCTTCGCTCGGCGCTCGCGTCGAACGATCCGGCCGTCGTCGCGAAGGCGAACGCCTGGCTCGCCGCCCAGGCGACGAAGCCCCCGCTCGACCACTTCGCGGCGGCCCTCGAGGGTGGCGATGCCGAGCGCGGCGCGATCGTCCTGCGTTCGCATCCGTCGGCCACCTGCCTCAAGTGTCACGCGATCGGTGGCGTGGGCGGCGACGCGGCGCCGAAGCTCGACGGCGTGGGGACCAGGCTCTCCCGGGAGAAGATCCTCGAGTCGCTCGTCGTACCAGGCGCGGTCATCGCGCCCGGGTTCGGCACCGCGTCAGCGATGCCCGCGATGGGAACGATCCTGAGCCTCGACGAGCTGCGCGATGTCGTCGAGTACCTCTCGACGGTCCGCTGACGACGGCAGCTTTCCGGCCGAAACGCCGTCGAGCTTCGGTGCCCCCTCTCTCCGGCCGACGCCGTTCTTTGTGTCTCACGGGAGCCCGTCCACGGGCGCTAGCTAACATGGCACTAGAGCCGACCTAGACGACACGCTGGGCGGGAGGCGTCGTGGAACTTACGCTCCTCGGGCGCCCAGCGCCCGCATTTCGTGCGTGCTTGGCTCTACCGAACCAATCTCGCCTCGCTTCGATCGCGAGGATCGAAGCGGCTTCCGACGGCTCGCAAACCCGCCTCACAAGCGACACCACACGTGCGAACGGAACGAATCGAATGTTGCGTAGGACGCCTGAATGCCAGGGCGAGCGGAGGAGTCGGGGCCGCCGTCGGCGCCCCTCTCACGCGATCGTGTTCGTTGCAGGACAGGGAATCTTCGCATTGGTCTCGACAGCCATTCTCTTCCTTCGCGTCGAGACGCACTGGATGGCACTCATGGCGTTCTGGCCGTTCGCGCTCTCGATCTGGCTCTATGCGCTGTGCCGCGATATGCACTTGCCCCGGCCGGCACAGCTCTTTGTGCTCCCATGCGTGGCCGCGACCATTAGCTGGTTCCTTGTCCTTCTCGCGGTGATTCCGGTCCTCTCACGGACCTGATCGCGCCGCCGCTGCGCGGCGCCGGCGAAGAGCGGACTAACAAAGCGCTGATCCGGACCTTCGCCCGTGCGTGGCTACGGCGCACGTGTGTTGACGGGCACTCCTTGCACACACCGCGCTCGCAGCGACGGTGCCCCGTTTTGCGCGCCACACATCGCGAACGAGGTTCTGTGCAGCACGCGTACCCTCGGAAACAGCGGTGTTTCTCGAAGAAATGGAGGCGTGGCATGATCAGACGGTGGCACGAAGGCGAGATCGGCGTGGGCTTGTGGTGGCCTTACTGGGCGCGGTGTGTGGATATCCGGGGTGAGTCCCAAGGGATTGTGCGACCCGGGAGGTCCGCCCGAAGCACGATCCTCGTTCAGCGGTCCTCCGTTCGCTCGCGATCGGCTTCGAACACGCTATCTAGAATTGCATTTGTGCGCGATTTCCAGTGAACGTGCATTGGCGCGGTAGGATCGCAGTAGGGATCGTGGGGTGAGATCACCTTTTCTCACGTGGAGACAGCGTTGACCACGTGGATGTGACGTGGGATAAAGAGCGTAGTTGGTGTTCCACGTGGAACGTGGTCGTGAATCGGAGGCTGTCCATGGATGGAACGACAAGCGGCGGGGTGAATCAACGTCAATCCGGGCGACGGCTGGGGCGGGGTCTCGCCTCTCTGCTGAGCATCCCCGAGGTCCCCATCGAGTTCACCCCTGACGCGCCGTCGGGCGGCGACAAGGGCGCTCCGACAGCCAACAGCACGACGGCCGAGAGCGCGGTACTCCCCAGCCTCGCCAAATCTGAAAGCGGTGGACCGGCAGCGGGCGACCTTGGTGGGCGGACCGCTGAGGCCGAACGCGGCACTGCAGCCAAGCAGCTCGGAACGAGTTCGCGAGGGGTAGGCGAGAGTACAGGTCTTGAGCGAGCTGGTGCAGACGCAGCCGTAACGAGCACGGCGGCCACCCCGTCAACAGGGGGTTCCACGGGGAACCCACCACTCGCCGCGAGCGTTCCCGGCGCGCCGCGACTCACGTCGGCAACCGCCGCAGCGGGCGGAACCAATCAGGCGGAAGATCTCGAAGCGAGCCAAGGCCGAGAGGCTGACCAGCGCGCCACAGCACTAGCTCCTTCATCTACCGTCGCAAGCGTCCTCCCCGTTCCCCGTGGAACATCGACAGCGGCCCTCGCCGGGAGCGAAGGCGGTGCGGCATCATCGCCACTCCGTTCGGGCCAGTCAGCCGCCAGTTCTTCGGCGAGCGCGCGAGAGAGAGCGCCCACAGGCTCCTCGTTCGAAGGCATGCCGCGCGACGCCCAATCGAGCACGGCCCCAAGCCCCATCGCAGGGTCCGATAGGACAGACGGCGGCAGATCCGTTGCTCCTTCGGGGGATGATCAGGGCGTTCGTTCGCCACGAGATGAGGCCTATCGCACGGTCTCGATCGCAGTTACGGATATCACACCGAACCTTCGGCAGCCCCGTCAGGACTTTGATCCTGCCGCAATCCAGTCGCTTGCGGAGAGCATCCGGGCGGCCGGTCTGATGCAGCCCATCATCGTTCGCCCCCGTCTCGCGCGCGGCCCCGACGACGCCGCCTACGAACTCGTCGCCGGCGAACGGCGGTGGCGTGCAGTCATGTTGCTCGGCATGGAGCGCGTGCCTGCGATCGTGCGGGAGATCGATGACCGCACGGCCGCCGAGTGGGCGTTGATCGAGAACGTACAGCGTGAGGACCTCAATCCGATCGAGCGATGTGCCGCCGTGCAGCGTCTCATCGATGAGTTCGGTCTCACTCACCAAGAGCTCGGTGAGCGGCTTGGCCTCGATCGCGCGAGCGTCTCCAATCTCCTTCGCCTCTGCGATCTTGACTCGTTCACCCGCGATGCCGTGCGCACGCGACGCCTCACCCAGGGACACGCGAAGGCGCTCCTTGGTGTGACCAAGCTCGAGCTGCGCCACACCCTCGCGCGCGCTGCAATCGCGAGCGGGTGGTCCGTGCGCGAACTCGAACGGCGCGTCCAACACGCCCTTCAGCCTGCTCCGACGACCGGCGGCCAGCCCGTTCCCGGCGCACCGCGCACGTCGGCCCATCTCGCGAGTTTGGAGAAGCGTCTCTCGGAACACCTCGGAACTCGCGTCGCGCTGCAACTCGGGCGACGCAAGGGAACTGGCCGGCTCATCATCGATTTCTACTCGCTCGACCAATTCGACGGGCTGCTCTCCCGACTCGGGTTCTCGAACGAGTCGTTCTAACCTCTAGACCGCGGATCTCTGTCCTCAAACGCGTCCTCAGACGCGCGGCGGCGCGGTTCGGCAAGGCCCGCGCGGAGGCACGCAACGCTGATCGCGATCGGCCTCGTCGCCGCGTCGCGCGCTTCTCGGCCCGCGCACACCTCGCCAGGGCACCGACTCCGCGACGCTGCATCAGGGCACTCAACCACCGCCCTCGCCATCGCCCGAGCGCGAGCTCCTTCGCCGCCCGCTGCTGGCGATCGGCGGGGGGTCGACACCGCTCACCGGCGTGAGCCTCGCGTGGTGCGAGGGGCCAGGACGCTCCGCCACGGCCTAGATCCGCAGCGAGCACACTCGCTTGTCGACTCGCCAGTCGCCTCGCCGATCGCCCTCGCGCGCACGCGACGCAGCGTTGCGCACGCCGATCCCAATCGAACGCGCCAGGCCCCGGGCTGACCGCAACCAACGCGCCCACGTGGCCAGCGAACGTCCGCGGCAAACGACCGCCCGCGGCCGCCGTCCAAGCCCCCCGCACCTTTCGAACTTCCGAGGGTTTGCCTCAATCGACGCCCGCGTCCTGCCGATGCGCGCGAGCCAGTGGCCACTCGGCCCCTGGGTTCGGTTCGGTCGGACTACCCCTTGCAGTGCCGATCGCACGCGAAACGCCGGGACTTCTACGACATCAAGGTGCTGACGTGCTCGAAGTCACCCCCGAAATCAGACGTCTCCAAGTACAGCGGGCTCGTGCGATGTACGAGCGAGTGCTTCCGCAGTGGGCGTCCGATCTTCTTGGCCTGCAAGCGCGGAGCGAGCGCCGACCCCGATGGGTCCCGCGTCCCTTCCACGCGCCGCATGTCGATCCGGGAACGTCGGCGAGCCACGCCGTCGGACTCGACGCCTCGTCGCTCGCGGCCCGCTCCTCGCGGTCGTCGCGTCGGGCGGCATGAGTCGACATCGACCTCTCGATCGATCGCCCAGCTCTGTGGCCGCGCAGGAACTGCTTGGCACGGCAATTGACTAGTCAGGGCGCTTTCCTCTCACGGAGCCTTACATGGGATCGATCTCAACCGGCGTTGGACTCGTCAGCGGCATCAATTCGGCCGCGTTGATCGAGCAACTCCTCGGCCTCGAGGCCCAAGGCAAGACTCCGATCCAGAAGCGCGTTTCGACGCTCACCGCGCAACGAACGGCTCTGCTCGACGTCAATTCTCGCCTTCTCAACCTGAAGAACTCGGCGTCGAAGTTCCGCCTCTCGAAGATCTTCCGCTCCTCGCTCGCCACCCCCTCTGAGCCCGAATTTCTCACGGCCACGGCCGACGCCAACACGTCGCCCGGCTCGTACCAGTTCTTCATCAAGCGGCTCGCCTCGACGAACCAACTGCGCACCAAGGGCTTTGCGACAAGTGAAACGTCGCCGCTCGGCCTCGACTCCCTGCGATTCGAGTTCGGCGACGTCGGCGTGAGCCGATCGGTCGACCTGTCGTCCCTCAATGGCGGCGACGGCGTCTCCCGCGGCAAGATCGTGATCACCGACAAGTCGGGCGCCTCGGGCACGATCGACTTGAGCCTCGCGACGACGCTCGACGAAGTCGTCAGCAAGATCAACGAGAGCGACGACATCGCCGTCACGGCATCGATCGACAACGAGCGACTCGTTCTCACCGACACGTCCGCGGGCAGCGGACAGCTCAAGGTCGTGAACGGCTCCGGAAGCACCACCGCGACAAGCCTGGGCATCCTCGGCTCGACGAGCGGCACCACGATCACGTCCACGCAGATTCACCGCCTCGGCAGCGGCACGTCGCTCAGTTCGCTGAATGACGGCAACGGCGTCCTCATTCGCGACAACGCGGTCGACTTCAAGCTCGAAGTGCAGGGCTCCGTCAACCAGGTCTACAACATCACGCTCGGCCGCAAGGACGCGCCGATCACGAGCGACACGAAGCTCGCCGACCTGAACAACGGACTCGGCGTCAAGATAAACACGACCGACGCCGGCGACCTCAAGATCATCACCACCACCGGCAAGTCCATCGAGGTGAATCTCGGCAAGACGTTCGACTCGACCGGCGCGCTCGATGACGACGCCGTCGAAACCGTCGGCCAGCTCATCGCCAGGATCAACGAGACGCTCGACGACGCGCTCGAGCCTGCCGACGCCGGCAAAGTGAAGATCGAGATCGCCGCCGACGGGAAGAGCTTCAAGCTCACCGACAACCTCGGCGGCGCTCAGGCGCTTCGCGTGCTCGGCTTGGGCCCCAACGGCAGCACGACGGCGAAAAACCTCGGCATCTACACCGAAACGGGCTCCGGCAACACCATCATCGGGTTGACCGTGCCTAACAAAGTGGACACGCCGCGCGCCTCCACGTTGCAGGACATCATCGATCGCATCGCCGAACAGACCGAGGGCAACGTCGTTGCGTCGATCAACGCCGCGGGCACCGGACTTCGCTTGAGCGCCGGCACGAACACCGTGACGGTGCAGTCGGGTTCGATCGACGGTTCGTCGTACGGGTCCAGCATCGGCGAGCGCACCGCCCGCGACCTCGGCATCTGGGGAATCTCGTCGGACGCCGCCGACGGCACCCGCATTCTCTCGGGCGCGAACACGCTGCTCATCTCGACCATCAACGGCGGCAAGGGCCTCGACCAGAGCAACTCGCTCACCGTCGAGGATGCCGCCGGAAACGCCACGAGCATCGGCTCCCTCAACTCGTACCAAACGCTCGAACAGCTCGTCGACGCCCTCAATAGCGGCGCCGCGAGCGGCGGCGTCAACGTGAACTTCGCGGTGTCGTCGGACAACGTGAGTCTCACCGTCACCGACACGAGTAACGGCTCCGGCACGATGACGATCCTCGGCGGCGCGGCAAACGCGCTCGGCCTCACCGGCACGCCCAATGCCTCCGGCGTCCTCAAGGGGAACAGCCTCGAGGCGAAGTACGTCGACTACTCGACCAACCTCTCGACGCTCAACTTCGGCAAGGGCATCGGCACGGGCACGTTCCGGATCACCGATTCGAAGGGCGAGAACGCGGTCGTCGACATCGACTCGTCGACGATCACCGTCTACGACCTCGTCCAAGAGATCAACTCGCGCGGGCTCAAGGTTGAGGCGCGCATCAACGACGCGGGCGACGGCATCACGCTGATCGACACGAACACCGACCCGCCGACCGTCCTCATGAAGGTCGAGGACGTGAACGGCGGCGTCGCGAAGACGCTCGGGCTCAAGCAGACCGCGAAGGAGCTCGGCGGATCGATCACCAGCTCGTTCGAGCGCGTCATCGATCTCGACACCGCCGACTCGCTGAAGGCCGTGGTCACGAAGATCAATGCCGCCGGCATTCCGGTGACTGCGTCGCTCGTGAATACCGGGGCCAGCGGCACGCCCTTCTATCTCTCGATCGCGAGCACCGTCGGCGGCAAGGCCGGCAAGCTCCTGATGAACACCGGCGGCGTCGATCTGGGCCTCTCGACGATCAACGAAGGTCGCGACGCCGAGATCTTCTTCGGCAACACCGATCCGGCGCAGGGGCTACTCCTTCGCAGCACCACGAACGTCTTCACCGACGTCATCGGCGGCCTCGACGTGACGCTCCTCAAGCCCAGCGACAAGACGATGACGATCGACGTGACGCGCGACACGTCCGCGATCAAGACCGCCGTGAAGGAGTTCGTGGCCGCGTTCAACGACGCCGTCGGCCGCATCGGCGATTACGACTCCTACGACGTCGACACCAACAAGCGCGGCGTCCTCCTCGGCGATTCGTCGCTCGCCCGTGCCCGCGGCATCCTCTACACGACGATCCAAGGCAAGGCGAAGAACGTCAGCGGGCAGTACCAGTACATGACGCAGGTCGGCATTCGCGTCGGCAAGAGCGGCAAGCTCGAGTTCGACGAGTCGAAGTTCGACACCGCGTATGCCGCCGATCCCGACTCGGTCGAGAAGCTCTTCGTGACGTTCGAGCAGGAGACCGTGAGCGCGGAAAGCGTCGCCCAGGGCGTGACCGTGGGCACAAGCAAGGTCTTGAATACCGCCCTTGGCTTCGGCGATCTCATCGACCAGGCGATGGCCGGGCTCACGAGCACGATCGACGGCGTCTTCACGAAGGCAAGCCAGGGCTTCCAGACCCAGATCGAGCGGGCCAACGAGCGACTCACCGCCTTCGACAAGCGTCTCGAGAATCGCCGCGCGATCCTCCAACGCCAGTTCGCGGCGATGGAAGACTCTCTCGCCAAGCTTCAGACGCAGCAATCGTCGCTCACCAGCATCCTCTCGACCTTGGGCTAACCCGCGCGAAAGCCCCGGAGGCCGACGGCGTTCCCTGCGCGAAAGCGGCGGAATTGACCGCGCGAGCCGCGAAGTAGCCCGGTCTCCCTGCCGATAGAACCTCCATGGCTGCGGCCCCAAATCCGGCACTACAGAGTCAGGCGTACCTCAAGACGAAGGTCCTCACCGCGTCTCCTGCGGAATTGCGCCTTCTCCTTCTCGACGGCGCCATTCGCTTCGCCGAGCAGACGAAGGCTGGCTACGCCGCCAAGGACTATGAGAAGTCGTTTGACGGCACCACGAAGTGCCAGGCGATCCTGACGGAACTCTTGTGCTCGCTTCGACATGACGTCAGTCCCGAACTGTGTTCGCGACTTTCGGCGCTGTACACATTCCTCTACCGACGAATGCTGGACGCCAGCACGAACAAGAGCCCGGAGATCGTCGAAGAGGTCCTCGGACTCCTCCGCTACGAGCGCGAGACGTGGTCCATGCTTCTTGAACAACTCAGCCGAAACGGGAGCGCTCCTTCGGGGCAGAACGACTCGAAGGCTCTCTCTCCCTCCGCGGGCACCTTGCCGCCTCCGATCGAACCTGGAACCACGCATCGCATGAGCCTTCAGGCCTAGCGCCGCCCGCGGCTCGCGATTCAAGTACCCTCTTCGCCCCTTCATCCCTTTTTGCACACCGCTTTTTTCGCCCGAGAGTGAACGCCATGTCGACTCCCGCCACCGCCCGCGCCGCAGCCCCGGCCGCTGAGAAACTCCGCGACCTCATCAAGACGAACCGCGCGACCGTCGGCGTGATCGGCCTTGGCTACGTCGGCCTCCCGCTCGCCCACGCGTTGCACCAAGGCGGCATGCCGGTGCTTGGTTTCGACATCGATCGTCGCAAGATCGACGCGATCGCCCGCAAGGAAAACTACCTCAAGCACCTCGGCGACGACATGATCAAGACGCTCGCCGAGAGCGATCGCTTCGAGGCGACCACCGACTTCGCCCGGCTCGCCGAGGCGGACGTGATCATCATCGCGGTGCCGACGCCGCTCGGCAGGCACCAAGAGCCGGACATCTCGTACATCCTGAACACCGCCGAAGCGATCGGTAAGACCCTTCGTTCGGGCCAGCTGATCATCCTCGAGTCGACGACGTATCCGGGCACCACGCGCGACGACATGATGCCGGCGATCTTCAAGGCCGCGGGCGACCGTGCGAAGAGCCTGCAGCTCGGTCGCGACATCTTCGGCGCCTTCAGCCCCGAACGCGAAGATCCGGGCCGCAAGTCGCACTCGACCTCGACGATTCCGAAGCTCGTCGGCGGCCTCGACGAGGTCTCGACCGAGCTCGCCGCGAGCGTCTATCGCAAGGGCGTGAAGGAAGTCGTTCCGGTCTCGAGCGCCGAAGTCGCCGAGAGCGCGAAGCTCCTCGAGAACATCTTCCGTTGCGTGAACATCGCGATGGTGAACGAGCTCAAGACCGTGCTCACGCCCATGGGCATCGACGTCTGGGAAGTCATCCGCGCGGCGAGCACCAAGCCCTTCGGCTTCATGCCGTTCTATCCGGGCCCGGGCCTCGGCGGCCACTGCATCCCGATCGATCCCTTCTACCTCACGTGGAAGGCGAAGGAAGTCGGCAAGTCGACGCGCTTCATCGAGCTCGCCGGCGAGATCAACACCGCGATGCCGCACTATGTGGTCGATCGCACCGCCGAAGCGTTGAACGAGCGCGGCAAGGCCATCAAGGGCTCGAAGATCCTCGTCCTCGGCCTCGCCTACAAGCCCGACATCGACGACGTCCGTGAGAGCCCGTCGTTCGAACTCATCGAGATCCTGAAGCACAAGGGCGCGCACGTCGACTACAGCGACCCGCACTGCCCGGAAACCTGGGCCGGCCGCAAGCACGACCTTCAGATGAAGAGCGTGGCGATCACCCCCGAGTCGCTCAAGAGCTATGACTGCGTGCTCGTCTCGACGAACCACGCGGCCTTCGACTGGGCGATGATCGCGAAGCACGCACGGCTCGTCGTCGACAGCCGCGACGCGCTGCGGGCGTTCCATCGCGAGATGGAAGGCCGCATCCAGCTCGCCTGACGTCGGCCCTCGCCGCCACCTCGGGCGCTCGACAGTCGAAGCGGGCGGAACGGCGCTTGCCCGTTCCGCCCGCTTCATTCATCCTTTGGCCGCGTGCGCATCGTTCACGCCATCTCGGATCTTGATCCTGACCGCGGCGGCCCGCCGGTCGTGTGCGCGGCGCTCGCGTCGGCGGAAGCGCGCCTCGGCCACGACGTCACCATCGTCTGCGAGTCGCGCGACGAGAAGGGCAGCAACGACGAGATCGTGCGAACCCTCGCCGCGCCGAACGGCGCGGGACCGTCGGTCGCGGTGTCGTTCGTGCCGAAGCAAACGCTCTTCGGGGCGCTCTACGGCCATCTCGACGAGCACGCGCCGGCGCTCGCGGCGCCGGTCGAACTCATCCACGCGCACGGCGTGTGGAACTCGATCGTCCTCGCCGCGGCGCGCGTTGCACGGCGCCGCCGCGTGCCGTACGTCGTGAGCACCCACGGCGCGCTCCATCCCGTGTGCATGCGCGACGGCAAGGCGAAGAAGCGCACCGCGCTCGCCGTCGGCTGGCGCCGCATGCTTCGCGATGCCACGCGGATCCTCTGCCTGAATCAGCCCGAAGCGACGGAAGCGAACCGCATCGCCCGCGCCGAGGTCTCGGCGATCGTGCCGAACGGCATCGACGTCGCGGCGATTCCCGAACCCGATGTCGCCGGCTTTCGCGCGCGCGTGCCGGCGCTTCGCGATCGTCCGTACTTCGTCTTTCTCGGCCGACTCGATCGGCTCAAGGGACTCGACCTTCTCTTCGAGGCGTTCGCGCGCTATCGCCAGTCGGGCGGCAACGCGGACTTGGTGGTCGTCGGCCCCGATTGGGGGGCCGGCAAGCCGCTCGCGGCGCTCGTCGGGAGGGCCAACCTCGGGTCGCATGTGCATGTCGTCGGCCCGCTCTATGACGCCACGAAGTTCGGCGCGCTCGCCGGCGCCGTGGCGTTCGTCCATCGCCCGCGCTACGAGGCATTCGGGCTTGCCGTACTCGAGGCGATGGCCGTGGGCACGCCCGCGATCGTGAGCGACGCATGTCTCCTTCCGCTCCGCGGCGCCGAGGACGGCCTCGTGAAGACGGCCGCCGACGCCGAAGCATTCGCGCAGGCGCTCGCTCGACTAGCGACGAATCCCGCCGAGCGCGAGGCGCTCGGAGCTCGGGCGCGCGAGGTGGTCCGGACGCAATTCGATTGGGAACCCATCGCGCGCGAGACTCTCCGCGTTGCAGGCGTGGGAGGCGCGCGCTGAGTCATGCCCACGCGGCTCCGCATCGTCCAACCGCTGATCCCGAAGTACCGCGAACCGCTCTTCGCGGCGCTCGCGAAGGTGCCCGATCTCGACCTCGAGGTGTGGGCCGATCTCGCGCCGAGCGGTCGAAGCCTGAAGGGCGCGACGGGAAGCACCGCATTTCGCTGCGTGCAGGCGGACTACCGCGAGCGCGGCCCGTTCCTCTGGCAACCGGCGATGCGCCGCGCCGCGAGCGAAGGCACGGACGTCGTGATCCTCCCCTGGAACACGCGCTATGCGCATCTCCTTCCGTCGCTTCGCGCCGCACGGCGCCGCGGCATCGGAACAATCCTCTGGGGCCACGGCGTCGGCAAGCGCGAGACACCGCTCCGGCGTCGTCTGCGCAACGCGTTCCTCCATCGCGCCGACGCCGCCATCGTCTATTCGCCCGGCATCGCCGCCACGCTTGCGTCGGAAGGCATCGATCGAACCAAACTCTTCGTTGCACCGAACTCGGTCGATCAGGCGCCGATCGCGGCTGCAACGCGGAGTTGGCCATCGGAGCGCGTGATCGAGTTCCTCGGCGAGCGCGGGCTCATGCCGCAGCGCTATTTGCTCTACGTCGCGCGGCTCGAGCCCGAGAAGAAGCTCGATCGGGCCATTCGCGCGCTCTCCACGTTGCCGAGCGACCTCACGCTCGTCGTCGTCGGCGACGGCCCGGAGCGCGCCCCGCTCGAAGCCCTCGCGTCGTCGCTCGGCGTGCGCGACCGGGTGCGCTTCGAAGGCGCGATCTACGACGACATGGCGCTAGCCCCCTGGATGCTCGGCGCCGCGCTTCTCGTCCATCCCGGCGCGATCGGCCTGAGCCTCCTGCACGCCTTCGGCTACGGCCTGCCGGTGGTGACGAGCGACGATCGCCTGCCCCACGGTCCCGAGATCGAGGCCCTCGTCGACGGCGAGAACTCGCTTCTCTATCGCGACGGGGACCTCGCCGATCTCGCCGCGAAGATCCGGCAGATCAGCGAAGACTCCACGTTGCGGGCGCGGCTCTCGGCGAATGCCCGCGCGACCGTCGAACGCGCCGACGGCTGGAACCTCGGCGCGATGGTCGAGGGCTTCCGCGCCGCCATCCGTCACGTCACCGCGTTGCGGCGTGGCGGCTGAAGATCGACGCTAGCCGCGCCGCAATCTCGGGCCACAGGTACGAGTGCGCGAGCCGCCGGCCGTTCGCGCTCATCTCCGCCGAGCGTTCGGGATCGCGAAGAAGCGCGGTGAGCGCGTCGCCGAGCGCCTCCTCGTCGATCTCGACGATGAGCCCGGCGCAGGATTCGGCGACTTCCGGAAAGTGCGATCCCGGGCTGATGACGCACGGCAATCCGCTCGCGAGCGCCTCGGTGATCGCGTTCGAGAACGCCTCGTGGCGGCTTGGGAGGCAGAAGACCGACGCGTCGACAAGCGCCTCGAACTTCGTCTTGCCATAGACGGCGCCGATGAAGTGCACGCGATCGCGCACGCCGAGCGACGTGGCCATCGCCTCGAGATCCGCTTGCTTGCCGCCGTCGGGGCCGACGAGGACGAGATCGACATCGGGCAGCGCCTTCGCGACCCGCGCGAAGGCGGGCACGAGGACGTCGTAGCCCTTCGAGTAGTGCAGCCGTCCGACCGAGACGATGTAGCGCCGCGTGCCGAGCGCGGGATGCTTCGCGCGGAAGAGCCCCTTCGCCGGCAACGGAGAGATTTCCTCGGGAAAGATGCCGTTCGGCACGATCTCGACCGGGTTGCGCGGACGGAAGAACGAGATCTCGTGCGCCTCGTCCTTGTTGAGCGCTTGGAGAAAGCGCGCCCCGTCGATCATGCGGCGGTACCCGAGCGCGAGGCCGAGGCGCTTCTTCCACTTCTTCTGCGAGATCATCCAGCGCGAGAGCGAGCCCGCCGGACGCATCGAGTACGGAATGCCCTCGTGCCGCGCGAAGCGCGCGACGGCGCGCAGCATCGGATGCCAGATCTGATGGAGTTGCAGCCATTCGGCACCGCGCAGGCACTCGAGGCTTCCGGGCCGCGCGCTCCCGAGGAACTTGCGAAGGTCCTCGCGCGGGAGCTCGAGGATCGTGACGCGTTCATGGCCGGGCACGCCTTCGATCGTCGTGCGCACCGGGCCCACGCGATCCGGTTCCGGGCGGCAATGCAGGATCGCGACGTCGTGACCGAGCCCCGCGAGCGCCGCGGCTTGGCGCATGGCGACCTGCGGCGGACCGCCGTCGCGAGGGTCGAGGGTGTCGAGGACGTGAACGATCTTCACGGGGAACTCCGAAGGGTCGTAGGCGGCGCCGCGCGGGTCAACGCTTGATCTTGCGAAGGACCGCGACGACGTTCTCGCGCAGGATGCCGTACGCATGGCGATCGACGAGTCGAAGCGCGAAGGGATAGAGAATGAGGCCGAGGATCGGAAGGACGGCGAGTTGCAGGAGGTCGTAGCCGAAGCTCTTCGGCACCCACCACGCCGCGAGCCAGAGCGGGCCGATCGAGAGCGCCGCCGCGATCGCGGGCCGCGTGAACGGCCGCGCCGCCTCGCGCAACGAGCCGCCGTAGGGCTGAATCGCGTACCACACGGCGATCGGCGAGCCGATCGCGAACTGCGCGACGATCACCCACGAAACGAGGAGCGATGCCGCATTCTCGAACTCCGGCATGCGCGTTCCGAGCCACGCGGCCAAGATGAGCGCGGGCGTGAGGACGACCGCCTGGACGACCTGCCAGATGAGATACGCGTGGTAGCGGCCCTGACTCTTGAAGAGCGCCGTCGCCGGTCCGACCGTGAACGCGAACGCCTGGGCCACGCTCAAGATCGCAAGGATCGAGACGGCCGGATCCCACTTGTCGCCGAAGACGAGCCGCACGCCCGGGCCGGACAGCGCCGCCTGAATCACGCACAAGGGCACGCTGACCGCGGAGATCATCGTCGTGACCCGCAGGAACGCCCGCATCTGGCGTTCGGGCTCGTCCTTGAGCGCCGCGAAGATCGGCTGAAGGACGAGGCTCACGTTGTAGACGATGATCCCGTTCAACTGCCCCGAGAGGTTGAACGCGAAGTAGTAGAAGCCGACCTCGGTGTCGCTCACGAAGAACGCGAGCACGAGGTAGTGGATGTAGAGGGAGACGGTGTGCGCGTACTGCCCGCCGCAGAGCGTGAACCACTCGCGGAAGAGTTCGCGTGCCCGACCGGGCGGCGGAGCGCCGACCTGCGGCGACGGCGAGAGCCGCGAGAAGATGATGCCCGTCCAGACGAGCGCAAGGACCATCGGCACGACGATCGCGTACGGCCCCCACCCGAGCCACGCGAGCAGGACCGACGCGCCCGACGTCCCGACCGTGATCCAGATCGACCATGCGGAGATCGCGCCGAAGCGGTAATCGAGTCGAAGGCGCGCGGTCGAGACCGTGGCCATCGCCATGCCGAGCGGTCGGAGCGCGAGGACGGCGAGCAGCCCGACGACCGCCGGGTTCTCGTACCACTTCGCGAAGAACGGGCCGCTCGCGAGGATCACGAGGCCGGTCACGAGCGACCAGAGCATGGCGACGCGGAAGGCCGGTCGCGCGTCCTCGTCGATCGTCGACTTCCTCTGGATGAGGACGTCGCTCATGATCGCGGGGTTCAGGTAGAGAAGGAGCCCGTGGACGCTGATCGCCTTGCTGGCGATGCCCATCTCGGCGGGCAAGAGGAGTCGCGCGAGTGCGACTTGGCACCCGAGCGACACGAACTTGCTCGCGAACGACTGCGCGAGCGCCCACGCGGAACCGACCTTCGCGGTGCGACCAAGACTCGGCGCGGGAGTGGGGACGGTCGACGCCGACGACGGCGAATCGGGCGCCGAGTCGGGCGCGGAGGATGGGGCAGCGTGAGTCATCGGCGCTACGCCGTCACTCCGACGACGCCGGCGTGCGACGGTCGTGCGGCGTTCGCGGCGCGGCTCTCCATCCCGCGACACCATTGCTCAAGCGCCATCGTGTGCCAGGCGAGCGGCTTCGGCGTGGCGCCGGCCCCTAGGCCCGTCGACAGTTCTTCCGCCGCGCGGCGATTCAGGATGCCGCGCTGGACGAGTATGCCATCGGGAAGATCGCGTCCGTAGCGCTCGAAGATCGCCTTCGTCCACGATCGCCACGGCGGCGTGAAGCCGCGCTTGCGTCGTTCGAAGACGAACGCCGGCACGATGTCCTTGAGCGCGGCGCGGAGCCAGGCCTTCGGCGGGAGATGCACGTCGGTGTGCGCCTTCCGCAGGCCGATGACCGTCTCGAACAGTCGGTAGTCGACGAGCGGAAGTCGGCCTTCGACGCTCGTCGCCATGCTCAAGCGATCGCCCTGCGCGATGCCGTTCCCCAAGAGGTACGTCTCGCAAACGAGCCGCGTGATCGAGAGGTCGACGCGATTCCACAGGCCTCGGCCGCGGAAGAGCTCCGCCGTGAGTGCACGGCCGCGCAGCGGCATCGACGCGCCGGCGTATCCGGGCAAGAGGCTCTCGGCGTCGCGGAAGCTTGGCGTGCGATCCTGGAAGTGCAGTTCGTCGGGGTCGCCGTGGGCGTCTTCGCGATACATCGCCAAGCCGCTGAGAATGCCGCCGCCATCGCGCAGCCACCGAAGGCCACCGGTGTAGGACAGCGGCGGCCGGCGCATCGAGAGGTAGTCGAAGATCGACGCCTTGCCTTGGCGGCGCCGCAACTTCCGCTCGCTCTCTTCGACCGCCCGCGTGCACCACGGATAGCCCCAGAAGAGTTCGTCGCCGCCTTGGCCCATGAGCATCACCGGCACGCCGTGCTCGCGGGCGAGCCGCATGACCGCGTAGTAGCTCGAGCCGCTCATGTCGGCGATCGGGTCGTCGCGACGGATGCAGACGAACGGGAATTGCTCCGCGACCTGTTCCGTCGTGAGTTCGAGCGTGTGCAGGCGAATGCCGAGGTGGTCGGCGAGTTCCTTCGCCATGCCGCGCTCGTCTTGCCACGCGTTGCCGGGATAGCCGATCGTGAATCCCTGGATCTGGTTCTCTTTCGGCCCCTGGTAGCGCTTCGCGGCGAGCGTGCAGATCGCGCTCGAGTCGATGCCGCCCGAGAGCGCGACGCCCACCGGCACGTCGGAGCGAATGATCAGCTCGCCGATCTCTTCGAGGACGTCGCGGATCGTGGTCGCGGGGTCGGCGTCGATCGGCGGCGCGTCTTCCATCCGCCAATACGCCCGCTCGCGGACCTTCCAATTCCGGAGGTCGATCTCGAGAAGGTGCCCCGGCGGCAGCTTGCGCACGCCCTTGAGCGCGGCCCTCGGCTCGGGCACGAGCGAGTAGTGGTAGTAGAGCTCGATCGCTTCGGGATCGAGTTCGAACGGCACGAGCCCTGCCTCGACGAGCGCCACGAGTTCGCTCGCGAAGGCCACGAAACCGTCGCGCTCGACGACGAAGAGCGGCTTCTCGCCGATGCGGTCGCGGGCGATGACGACGCGCTCCTCGCGGGTGTCGTGCAACGCGAAGACGAACATGCCGCGCATCGACTGCACGGCGTCCGCGCCCGACTCCTCGTAGAGGTGCGCGATCGTCTCGCAGTCGCTCTTCGTTCGGAATCGGTGACCGCGAGCCTCGAGGTCGCGGCGCAGCTCGACGAAGTTGTAGACCTCGCCGTTCGCGACGAGCGCGACCGACTTGTCCTCGTTGTAGAGCGGCTGCCAGCCGCCGGCGAGGTCGATGATCGCGAGCCGGCGCATGCCGATGCCGACCGCGCCGCGCTCGTGAAAGCCCTCGCCGTCGGGACCGCGATGGACAAGCGCCTGGGCGAGGCGACGCAAGAGGTCGCTGTCGTCAGGCCGAAGGCCGTCGCGCCGGATGATGCCGAAGATGCCGCACATGAAGAGCGGGGGTGCCTTGCGTTACCAGTAGAGGCCGTCGTAGCCGGCGAGCGAACGAAGCTCGGGGATGTTGACGAGGTCGATGACGCGATGGTCGCCGGTGAGTCCGGCGGCCGCCCAGCGCTTGGCGTCGAGTCGGTGATTGATGACGAGCGACTTCGACCCCTTCACGATCGCCGCGAGGTCGTTCGAGAGGAGTTCCGCCAAGTGCGGAATGCTCTCGAGCGCGAAGCTCTTGTTGCTGCCGACGAGCCGCTGGACCGCGAGGTGCTCGTCGTAGATCCGCACCGGCACGCCCTTGCCGAGCAGTTGCTCGACGAGGTAGACCATCGGCGACTCGCGCACGTCGTCGGTGCCTTCCTTGAAGGCGAGCCCGACGAGGCCGAGCGGCGCGCGGCCGCTCGTCGCGACGATGCGCTTCACGAGCCGGTCGATCTGCACGCGGTTCGACTCGAGCATGCCCGCGTGCATCGGCAGCGGCGTGGCGGTGACGCGCGAGGCGTCGAGGATGCCGCGGAGGTCCTTCGGCAAGCACGAGCCGCCAAAGGGATTGCCGGGCCGCAGGTACTTGTCGCTGATGTTGAGCTTGCGGTCCTTGCAGAAGATGTCCATGACCGCGTGCGAGTCGATGCCAAGCGACTTGCAGATGAGGCCGACCTCGTTGCCGAAGGTGACCTTGAGCGCGTGGAAGCAGTTGTCGGCGTACTTCACCATCGCGGCGACTTCGGGCGAGACGTAGAAGCTCTCCGCCTCGATGCCGGGATAGAGCTGGCGGCAGAGCGCCGCCGACTTCGGGTCGGTCGGGCCGAAGACGATCTTCGGCGGGTGGTAGAAGTCGTGGACCGCGATGCCCTCGCGGAGAAACTCCGGATGGCACACGTAGCCGATGCGGTCGCCGAGCTTCGAGCCGGTCGACTCCTCGAGGATCTGCATCAGCTTCTGGTGGACCGGCGGCAGGCTCGTCGAGCGGCTGAGGACGCAGTAGAAGTCGCGGTTCTGCGCCTTCACGGCCTCGCCGATCTGACGGCACACGCGCTCGAGGTACGTCGAGTCGACGCCGCCCGCCGGGTTGCTCGGCGTGCCGACGCAGACGAGTGCCGCGTCGGAGTCGCGCACCGCCCCGGCGACGTCGGTCGTCGACGTGAGGAGCTTGTCCTTCACGGCCTTCTGGAGGATCTCGTCGATTCCGACCTCGATGATCGGGCTCTCGCCGCGACCGATGCGATCGACCTTGTCCTTGACGACGTCGACGCCGATCACGCGGTGACCGAGCGCTCCGAGACAGCCGCACGAGACGGCTCCGACATATCCCAGTCCAAACACACTGATTCGCATTCGAGTCGTCCAGGCAGTCTCGAGAGGGCTCGAGGATTATGAAAGGGTGGTGTGAGCGACGCGTCGGAAGACGCCCGCCTTCTCAAGCGCGTCGATGAAGCCATCGACCATGCGGTCGATGTTCACTTCGGTTCGGACGCGCTCACGGCCCGCGTCGGCGATACGCCGCGCTGACGCAGTATCGGAGAGGACCGAGATCACGCTGGAAGCAAGCGCCGCGACATCGCCGCGCGGGTAGCGCCAGCCGGTGATGCCGTGCTCGACGACCTCGCCGTCGACGCCGGGCTCGTCGGCGACAACCATCGGCTTGCCGAAGGCGAGGGTCTGCTGAATGGCGAGGCCGAGGCCACCGCACATCACGCTGACGTCGCACGCGCCGATCCAGTGGTAGTCGACGCCCGCCGGCACCCGGCCGACGACCTTGATCCGCTCGGGATCGACGGCCGCGGCGCGGGCCTTCACCTCGTCGAGCATCTTGCCGCCGCCGACGAACGCGAGCACCGCGTTCGGCCGCGCGGCGCGAATCGCCGGCCACGCCTCGACCAGGTCGAGCTGCCGCTTCTTCGGGTACATCGTGCTGACGTAGAGGACGAGTTCCTTGCCCTCGAGCCCTTCGCGGCGCCGTAACTCCATCGCAAGTCGATCGAGTTCGGCGCGGTCTTCGAAGATGCGGCTCGTGTCGATCGTGTTCTGCGCGATGCTGATCCGCTCGGCGGGCACGCCGATCCGCTGCAACTCCTCGCGCGACGCCTTGCCGTAGCAAACGATCCCGCTGAAGCGCTTCGCGAACGTGGAACGGAAGAAGTCGACGAGCGCGCCGGTCGGCGTTCCTTCTTCGCTATTCCCCTTCGCCCAGAGGAACGACGAGCCGCCCACGCGCCGGCAGGCGCCGGGCACGCGGAGGTTGGTCGTGATGCGCGGCGTGCCTTCGACGAAGACGCCCGCCGGCTTCTCCCGGAGGATGCGCGGCACGAGATCCGGCTGCACCCAACGGAGGACGCCGAGCGTGCGCATGTCGCGGCAGACGAGCGAGGCGTCGCAGTAGGGGCGCGAGGTGTCGGCCGGGCCTTCGAGTCGTTCTGGATCGAAGAGGACGCGAAGCCGAAGGCCGCGCTCACGCAAGCGCGCGTCGAGTCGATCGAACACCGGAATGCGGTAGTGCGCGAGGTAGCGCTGCACGATCCAAACCTCGCGAAGGGGAGTGCCGCCCCTCGGAGACGTCGACGTGTCGGATCGCTGCGCGCCTTCGGCGGGAGAGGACGTCGTCACGCGTCCCCCGTCCGGTTCGAGGAGCCGTACGCGTAGCCGTACCCGGCGGGGAGCGCACGGGGGTCGTCGGAGTCGGTGTGCGGACCGTCGGCGCCGTCCTCGAACGAGTCGACGCTGACCCACTCCGGATCGCTCGCGATGAGCGCGACGCGATCGCGCGTGCGGTACTCGAGCCGCGCGAGGATCAGGGCGTAGACCCAACCCTGGTCGATGCCGAAGAGCGTGCCTTGCTTGTTCTGGAGGAGGAAGGCGTACGCGAGAAGCGCCGAAAGCGTCGCGACGAAGCCGCGCTCGATCGGGTCTTCGCGGAAGCGCTGGAAGAGCTTGTACGCGCAGATGCCGGCGGTCGAGAACGCGCCGACGTAGAGGATGAGGCCGACGATGCCGAGTTCGCCGAGAGCGTCGGCGAGCATCACGTGGCTGTAGCCGTCGCCGCCGCGGTTCGGGATCACTTCGAAGGAGTAGTAGCCGAGGCCGGTCAGGTACGACTGCGGCCGCGAGAGATACGCGGCGATGAGGTCGACGGCATTCTCAAGGCGGCCCGAGCCGCCGTAGAGGAGGCTCTCGCTCGACCAGCGCTCTTCGTTGTCGCGGCCGATGAAGAACTTCATGGCGGCGTAGGCCACCGCGGCGACGACCACGAAGCCAATAACGGTCGTCGCGAAGCGCTTGATGTCGGGGATGCGCCGCGACATCGGGTACATGCAGACGACGACGATGATCGCCGCCATGACCTGACCGCGCGAACCCGAGAGAAGCGCGAGGCCGAGACCGGAGAAGACCGCGGCGGCGCGGACGAGCGTCCAGAAGCGCTGCTGCGAGAAGTTCGTCATCATCCCGATGACGAAGAGCGTGCCGCCCAGCGTGCCGATCGCGAGCGGGTTCGACTTCTGCGTCGCGTTCAGGCCAAGCACGAGTCGAGACGTGTACAGCTCGAGGTTCGGGTTCAGCATGAGCTGTGCGGCGATCATGATGCCGATCACCATCACCGCTTTCATGAGCCGCACCGACTCGGGCATGTCGTAGACGAGAAGCGGCGCCATCAGGATCAAGACGATGGCGTACGGCGTTCCGTTACGCACAATCTCGGCGGCCCACAGCGGGTTGAGCGACCAGAGCACCGAGAGCGCGCCGAAGCAAAAGAGCGAGACGATGAAGATCGACGTCGGGTTGATCGCCCCGGCGAGGCCGTCCGGTCGCCGCGCCAGGTGGCCCATCAATGCGACGACCGCGAGGCAGCCGCACATGATGTTGAAGAGCGAACTCTGCGTGACGAAGAACGGCGAGTTCGCCTGCACGAGCTGTTCGAGCGGGAACATGCTCAAAAGAACCGCAAGCGCAATCTCCGGCCGGACGAGGCCGGCCGTGAAGATGATGCCTACGAAGGCAAGCGCAAGGGACTGAAGCATGAGTGGGTCGTGTACGCGGAGCGGGGCGGTAAGTTCTACCGCCCTTTTGGTCGCCGGCTTGAACGGCGCGCGGCCCACTAGTGTCGGCTAGCCAACGGGCTTGCATCAATGAAGGCCGCCCGGCACCGGCCAACGCGAAGGTTGGCGACGGTGCCGGGCGGTATGAGCCAGGGGCGAGCGGCCTCACGCGCGAGCGGGCGGCGGCCTGACCGTAGCAGGATCTGACTTATCCGGACGGTGACGACCCGTCCGAGGGGACTGCGGTCACTTGTTGGTCACCGCCGCGGTCTGCGTGCGGTTCGCGTTGGCGCGGTTGAACTCGTCGCGGGCTGCCTTCGCCATGCCGGCGATCGACATGCCGACCTTGTTGAGAAGCGTCGACTTCATGCCCTCGGTGTTCCATGCGGCCGGTTCGTTACCGCCGAGGAAGCCCTTCTTGTACTCCTCGCGGACGCGCACCTGCGTCGAGTTGTTGGTGTTCGTCGGCAGGGTGGCCTGCTGGACATACCAGTTGCCGCAAGTCCAGATCGCGATGCCGTCCGCTTCGGCGGCGACGACCGGGATGATCTGGTCGCGAAGGATCTCCTCCGCCGAGATGACGCCATTCTCGATCGCGTTCGAGCCCGGGGCATAGAACGGCGTGACCGACGGGATGATCGGCTTCATCGGAAGGTTGTTGCGACGAAGGAACTCGCGCACGACCTCGATGCGACCCTTGCGGTAGCTGTGCTCGTTCTTGAGCATCGGGTCCTTCCAGTTCGCCGAGCTCTTCGAGTTGTCCACGCAGTCGTAGACGCAGGGCGAATACCAGTCGAGCTCGCGAAGGACCGGGCCGTAGCCCGTGATCTGGCGATCGGTTTCCCATGCCCGAATGTCCGCCGGCGCGAGCTCCCAGAGGTTGCTCTTCGGCCAGTAGGCGAGGCCAGGAATGCCGTAGTAGGTCCACTTCACGTTCGGGAAGGCTTCCTTCATCTTCCGAATCGCGTTGACCATCTCGCTTGTGCACGTCGCGTACAGCGGATCCGACGGGCCCTTCTGAAGGACCGAATCGAAGGGCACTTCGTAGTCGAGCATGCCCCAGCCGCTCGGGTTCGGGCCGAAGCGCTGCTTGACGTCGGCGATGAGCTTCGACACGTCGATCTTGCCGGTCGCTTGCGCGTTCGGATCGACGTTCTGATAGATCATCATGTACGGCTTCGCGCCGGCGCCTTCGAGCATCGACTTGACCTCGGCGACGTCCGGAGCCCAGTCGTAAAGGATCGTGAAGGTCTTGACGGCGGCGGGCTGCTGCGCGGCTTGCGCGACAGCTCTCGGAGCCGGAGTCGCGGCGGGTTGCTGCGCCGCTCGCGGGGTGGTCTGTCCAGGACGGAGAACGACCTTCTTGTTGGCCGGCTTCGTATTCGGCAGTTTGGTGGCCTGCGCAAACGCGCTGCTACCAACGCACGCCGTGGCGGCCAACACCATGCTGAGTCCCAAGGCAACATACTGACGCATGTGAAGTCTCCCGTGGCTTGCCGTCAGACGCCGCGTGACGCCCGCCCGACCCATTCCAAGCCCCCATTCTTTGCAGGGTACGGACGACCTGTTCGTCCGAGCGAATCCCTGCCCGCGTGAAGGGCCGCTCGCACTGCGGATGCCCACACGGGGCTCCACACCGAGCACCGCGATTCTCCAATTCCGGAGCCTTCGCCAAAGGGTGAAGGCGGGAGTTTTGGAGTCCTCGATGGCAAACCTGTCCGGTCGCACCGCCTCAACCGACTGCGCCGATCGTGTCGATGAGTCGGTCGCCCGCGAGCCAGGTATACACGGACACGGCTGCGGCACTGAGTACTCGCATGGTCATTGGCTTCCTTCTTCCCGGCAATTACGCCCTCGCACGCGCCACCCAAGGGGTGCGCGTCCAGGCGTGGAAGCAAGTCGAGGCCTTGCGAGCGCTTGGCCACGAGGTGCTTGAGCTCACCCCCTGGCAACCCGCGCCACTTGACCGGCTCGACGTCATCCAGTTCTTCCTGGGCGGGCCGCTCACCCACAACATCGAGTCGTACAAACCCTACTTCAAGGCGGCGCTTGTGTACGCCCCCATGATCGACTCGATGGAGTCGAACTGGCGCTATCGCATCGCCACGACCCTCGGCTCGCTCCACCCGCGATTCCTCACGGTCCCGGGAGTGATGAAGCGAAACGCGATGGGCTCCGAAGCGGTGGTTGTCCGCTCGACGCACGAGCGTGATCGCATCGTGAAGGGGATGGGTGTCGATCCGTCGAAGGTCTCGATCGTCTTGAACGGCAACGAGCCGCCCCCGCCCACGTCGCCCGACAAAGCTCGGCGTGAGCTCGACTTGCCGGAGCGATTCGTCTTCCACGTTTCGGCGTACACCCAAGAGCGGAAAAACGTCGCACGCATGCTCGAGGCGATCGGGCCGCTCGGCTATCCCGTGGTCGTGGCCGGCGCCGCCGCCGATGGCCCTGAACGCGAACAACTTCGAGCCCTCGCGACTCAGTATCCGCAGATCCGCCTCTTAGGTCATCTCGACTACGAGACGCTCCTCTCGGCGTACGCCGCGTGCGACGTCTTCTGCCTTCCGTCACTCAACGAAGGCACCGGCCTCGTCGGCCTCGAAGCGGCGGCGCTCGGCGCGAAGATCGTGGTGACGCAGAATGGCGGCCCGCCCGACTACTACCTCGACATGGCCGACTACGTCGACCCGCTGAAGGTCGACGACATCCGCGCGAAGGTCGAGCGGGCGTGGAATCGCCCGAAGGACGATCGACTCGCCCATCGCGTGATCCACGATCTCACATGGAAGGCGAGTGCCGAGTCGCTGGTGAAGGTCTACGAGGCCGCGATCGCGCGGCGCTCGCGCACCGCGTGATCGGGCCAGCCTGACTCACTGTCACCAAGACTTACTGATCGTGACCGACGCTCGCCGGCAACCGGTGGCCGGCGTCGCGCAGCGTCTTCTCGCGGCGGGCGAGTTCGAGATCGTGCTCGACCATCATGCGGGCGAGCTCTTCGACGGTCGTCGTCGGGTTCCAGCGGAGTTTCGCCTTCGCCTTCGACGGGTCGCCAAGGAGTTGCTCGACTTCCGCCGGACGGAAGTAGCGCGGATCGATCTCGACGAAGTCCTTGTAGTCGAGGCCGACCTGGCCGAACGCGAGCTCGCAGAAGGTCCGCACCGAGATCATCTTGCCGGTCGCGACGACGTAATCGTCGGCCTCGGGCTGCTGCAGCATGAGCCACATCGCTTCGACGTAATCGCCGGCGTAGCCCCAATCGCGGAGCGCGTCGAGGTTGCCGAGGTAGAGCTTCGACTGCATACCGAGCTTGATGCGGCCGACGGCCCGCGTGATCTTGCGGGTCACGAACGTCTCGCCGCGGCGCGGGCTCTCGTGGTTGAAGAGAATGCCGCACGACGCGTGCATGCCGTAGGACTCGCGGTAATTCACCGTGATCCAGTGGCCGAAGACCTTGGCGCAGCCGTAGGGCGAGCGCGGATAGAAGGGAGTCGTCTCCTTCTGCGGGACTTCCTGCACCTTGCCGTACATCTCGCTCGAGCTCGCTTGGTAGAAGCGCGGCTTGCGGCCGGTCTGGTCGCCGAAGTTGCGGACCGCCTCGAGGATGCGAAGCGTGCCGACGGCGTCGGCGTCGGCGGTGAAGATCGGTTGGTCAAACGAGACGCGGACATGGCTCTGCGCGCCGAGGTTGTAGACCTCGTCGGGCTGGACCTCGTGCATCAGGCGCGAGAGGCCGTTGCCGTCCATCAGGTCGCCGTAGTGCAGCTTGAGCCGGGCACCCTTCTCATGGGGGTCCTGGTAGATGTGGTCGATCCGGCTCGTGTTGAAGCTCGATGAGCGCCGAATGATCCCGTGCACCTCGTAGCCCTTCGCGAGAAGGAGTTCGGTGAGGTACGACCCGTCCTGTCCGGTAATGCCGGTGATGAGCGCCCGTTTCATGAGTTCCTTGGCTCTTGCCGCTCTCTGATCCCTGACGACTGATCGTCCTGAGGCGTCGAATCGCGTCAGGAAACCGCCGCGACTTCGCCGCGCGGACTTTACCTGTTCGCCAGTTCCGACGCTTCGACGTGGACGCACGGCGTCGAGGCGCACGCACGGACCGGCGCAAAGCGCGCAGGTCACGACGCGACACGCACTTTTCTTCGGAGGTCTTCGTCCTCGTCATTTGGACGAGTCCCCGAATTTGCCGACAATTCGCGGCCCGTGCCCAGCGCCCCCACAGCATCCACCGCCGCGAGCGAGTCGTCGGCCGCGCGTCCGCTCCGACTCATCCTCTGGAGCCTCGCCGGTTCGGCGCGGCACTACAACGGGCCGGGCCTGATGTTCCATCGCATGTTCTCGCGCGTGCCGCCCGGCCGCTTCGAGATCACGTTGGTGCATGGCTACGCGCAGCAGGAAGAAGACGGCGTCTACGCCCGCTACGTGCGCTTGCCTGGCTCGGGCACGCGCGTCGGCCAACTCCGTTTCACGATGGCCGGCGTGCGCTGGCTCAAGCGCCACGCGCACGAGTACGACGCGCTTCTCGCCGTCACCGCCTACGAACCGTCGATACGCCCTGCGTGGTACGCGGACACGAAACTCGGGCTGCCCTGCGCGATCTTCCTTGCGAACGAGAAGTACGAGCTCTTCCCGAACTGGAAGGGCTGGCGCCGTCTCCTCGGCTCGCCGGAGAAGCGGCAGGCGATGGTGCGCGACGTGTCGGGCGTCGTCGCGATGAGCAAGAACCTCTACCAAGAGGCGAAAGACATCGGCGTCGACCCGGCGAAACTCGCGCATATCCCGAACACCGTCGACACCGATCGCTTCGCGCCCTTGAGCGCCGACGAGCGCGCGAAGCGCCGCGCCGAACTCGGCATCGGCCCGGGTCCGGTCGTCGTCTTCTGCGGCGAACTCACGCGTCGGAAACGACCGCACCTCCTCATCGAGGCGCTTCGTCGGAGTTTCGAGCGGAAGCGCCCGTTCACGGCGCTTCTCGTCGGCCCGCCGCTCGACGAGGAGTACCGCCGCGAAATGGAAGCCGCCGCCGCGAGCTTGCCCGAGCCGTCGCGCGTGCGCTTCGAAGGTTTCACGAAGACCCCCGAGGTGCAGTACAAGCTCGGCGACGCCTTCTGCCTTCCGTCGACGAACGAGGGCATGCCGGGAGCGCTTGTCGAGGCGATGGCGTCGGGGCTGCCGGCCGTCGTCACGGCGTTCTCGAGCGCGCACGAACTCTTGGGCGACGGCCAGAAGGGGAGCGTCGTCGAAGTCCCACCCGGGGCTCCCGAGTCCGCGCTCGCCGATGGCATCGAAGAGGCCATCGCGCATTGGACGCTCGACCCCGAGCGGGCCGCGAAGGCTCGGAAGGCCGCACGCGACTCGATCATCGCACGGCATGGGCTCGCCCAGGCCTTCGACACCTACGAGGCCTTTTTCCGCCGCATGATGCGTGACCGACGCGCCAGAGCGAAATAACCTCGGTCGCCCCGCCAGCCGACTCCAGTCCCTGCCGCGAAGCACCGATTATTCTCTCCGCCCCTTCGCTCCCGTCGCTCGGGCCGGTACCCCCAATGGATGTCGCTGCCAATCGAATCGTCGTCACCGGCGGCGCCGGGTTCCTCGGCCGCGCCGTGTGTGAGTCCCTCCGTCGCCGCGGCGTCACGGAGATCCTGATCCCGCGCCGTCGCGACTTCGACCTCACGAAGGAGGAGGACGTCGCGCGGATGTATCGCGACATGCGCCCTGACCTCGTGCTGCATCTTGCGGCCGAAGTCGGCGGCATCGGCGCGAACATGCACAACCCGGGCCGCTACTTCTTCGCCAACATGGCGATGGCGCTCCACCTGATCGAGCACGCCCGCATCAACCGCATCGCGAAGTTCGTCCAAGTCGGGACGATCTGCGCGTACCCGAAGTTCACGCCCGTTCCCTTCCGCGAGGAAGAGTTGTGGAACGGCTACCCCGAAGAGACGAACGCGCCGTATGGCGTCGCGAAGAAGGCCGCGATGGTCATGCTCGACGGCTATCGCCGCCAGTACGGCCTCGCGAGTTCGTACGTCCTTCCGGTGAACTTGTACGGGCCCTGGGACAACTTCGATCTCAACACCTCGCACGTGATTCCGGCGCTCATCCGGAAGTGCGTCGAGGCGATCGACCAGAACCGCGATCACATCGTCTGCTGGGGAACGGGCTCGGCGAGCCGCGAATTCCTCTACGTCGACGACGCCGGCGAGGGCGTGGTCCGCGCGGCCGAGGTCATGGACGATCCGACGCCGATCAACCTCGGCACGAACATGGAGATCACGATCAAGGACCTCGTCCACCTGATCGCGAAACTCACCGGCTTCACCGGCGAGATCCGATGGGACTCCTCGAAGCCCGACGGCCAGCCGCGTCGATGCCTCGACACGACCCGTGCGGCGAACCTCCTCGATTGGCGGGCGAAGATCGGCTTCGAAGAGGGTCTTCGCCGAACCATCGCGTGGTTCCGCTCGCATGGGACGGGACGCTGAGATGGCCCCCGAAATGGCGACCAACCTTGCCGAGACCCAACGCTCCGCCCAGAAGGCGTCGAAGCCCGCGCCGCACAGCGTGTCGCCCGAGGCGAAGAGCGCTCGCATCGTCATCCTGAACCAGTACTACGTGCCCGACGTCGCCTCGACCGGCCACTTGCTGCACGAACTCGCCGAAGAGTTCGCGCGGCTCAAGAAGCCCGTCAAGGTCACGACCTGCTTCCCGTCGTACGGCCCGCCCGAGTCGTGGCTCCCGTGCCCCGGACACGAGTTCACGAACGGCGTCGAAGTGCGCCGCATGCGCACCACGCGCTACAGCAAGGACCGCCTCGCGGGGCGCCTCCTCAACTCGATCACGTTCCTCGTGCCGCTCGCGGTGCGACAGCTCTTCGCGAAGCGGAAGGGCAACGTCTACCTCTACACGAGCAACCCGCCGTACCTCGGCGTCATCGGCGGCTTCGTGTCGCTCTTCCGGCGTCATCCGTACGTCGTCCTCCTGCACGACTCCTATCCGCACCTCGCGGAGTGGGTCGGCAAGATCGGGAATGGCGGCATGGCGTCGAAGATCTGGCACCGCCTGAACCGCGTGATGTATCGCCGCGCGCTCCACACGATCGTCCTCTGCCAGAAGGCGAAGGAGCTCGTCTGCCGCGACTACGGCATCGCGCCGGAACGCGTGCACGTCATCCCCAACTGGGCCGATCCGGAGACGCTCCGGCCGATCGCGAAGGAGGAGACGAAGTTCGCCCAGGCGAACGGCCTCGTCGAACCGTTCACGATCCTCTACTCCGGGAACCTCGGCCTCTACTACGAGTTCGAGTCGCTCCTCGACGCGGCCGAGCGGCTTCAGAACGAGAACTTCCGCCTCGTCTTCATCGGGTCGGGCGGCAAGAAGCAGTTCATCGCCGACCAGATCGCGAAGCGAAACCTGAAGAACGTGCTGATGTTCCCCTATCAGCCGTTCGAGACGCTGAACGACTCGCTCAACGCTTGTGACGCGTCGCTCGTCACGATCGCGAAGGGGATTGAAGGCATCTCGTTCCCGTCGAAGCTCTACTCGTCGCTCGCCGTCGGCAAGCCGATCATCGCGATCAGCGAGGAGGGCAGCGAACTCCAGGACGTCGTCGATCGCCAGCGCACCGGCGTCTGGACGAAACTCGGCGACATCGACGGCCTCGTCGCCGCGATTCGTCGGCTCATGGCCGACCGCGCGCTCTCGCACGAGCTTGGCCGCAACGCCCGCTCGGTCATGGAGTCGCGCTACACGATGCAGACCTCGGCGCGGGCCTACGCCGACGTGCTCGAACTCGCGGCGGAAGAAGGCTCGCGATGAGTCGGCTTCGCACGCTCGTCATCACCGAAGACGATCCGCTCTACGTCGTCCGCTTCTTCGAGGTCTTCTTCGCCGAAGTCCCCAAGGACTCGATCGAGATCGTGGGCGTCACGGTGTCGCGGGCGTTTCACGAGCCGATCACGAAGACAGCGAAGCGCATCTGGCGCTTCTACGGCACGGTCGACTTCCTTCGCCTCTTGCCGCGCTACATCGCGGCGAAACTCTTCGGCACCTCGATCGGGAAGCTCGCCCAGAAGTTCGGCTTCCGCGAGATCCCGGCCGCGAGCGTGAACGGCGAGGACTACCTGAAGATTGTCCGCGAGCTCAACCCTGACGTGATCGTCTCCGTTGCAGCTCCCGAGATCTTCAAGAAGCCGCTTCTCTCGATCCCGCGCTACGGCTGCATCAACATTCACTCGGGCCGCCTGCCGAAGTACCGCGGCATGATGCCGACCTTCTGGCAGCTCAAGAACGGCGAGCCGCACGTCACGGTGACGATCCACGAGATGGTCGAGAAGCTCGACGCCGGCGGGATCATCGCGACGCTCGAATTCCCGCTTGAGAAGAACGACTCGCTGCATCGCGTGATCACCGGCACGAAGCAGGCCGGCGCGCGGCTCATGATCAAGGTGCTGTCGTCGATCACGGGCGCCGCGCCGAAGGCCACGCCGCTCGACATGAGCGAGGCGAGCTACTTCAAATTCCCGCAGCCCGACGACGTGAAAGCGTTCCGCGCCCGCGGCCACCGCATGATCTGACGAGACGCCCCCGTTGGTCGCACCGAACGCAACTCCGCAACCGCCCGCCGCGATGTCGATCGACGTCGAGGATTGGTTCCAGGTCGAGAACCTCCGGCGCGGCGTGCCGCGCGACACCTGGGACAGCCGCGAGTCGCGCGTCGAGCGGAACACCGACCGCATGCTCGAGATCCTCGCCGAGCGGAAGGTGAAGGCGACGTGCTTCATCCTCGGCTGGGTCGCCGAGCGCTTCCCCGATCTCGTCCGCCGCATCCACGCCGCCGGCCACGAGCTCGCGAGCCACGGCTACGGCCACGATCTCATCTACTCGCTCTCGCACGAGCAATTCCGCGAGGACATTCGCCGCGGCAAGCGGATCGTCGAAGACCTCTGCGGCGTGCCGCTCCGCGGCTATCGCGCGCCGAGCTTCTCGATCACCGATTGGGCGATCGACATTCTGCGCGACGAAGGCTTCACCTACGACAGCTCTTCGTTTCCGACGGTCGCGCACGACCGCTACGGCAAACTCACCGGCATGACCTCGGGCGTGCCGATCGTCGAGATCCGGCCGGGCTTCCACGAGGTCTGCGTGTCGTGCTGGAACGTCGGCAAGAAGGGCGTTCCGTGGGGCGGCGGCGGTTACTTCCGCCTCTTCCCGTACGCACTTTTCCGTAAGGGCGTGCGCTCGATCCTCGCGTCGGGCATGCCGTACGTCTTCTACATCCATCCGTGGGAGATCGACCCCGGCCAACCGCGCGTCGACGGCCTCAAGCGCTCGCACGCCTTCCGGCACTACGTGAACCTCGGCCGCTGCGAACGCCGCTGGAGCACCTTGTTAGGCGACTTCCGCTGGTGCACGGTCGGCGAGCTGTTGGCGAGCGAACTCGTGAAGGCAAAGGATTCAGGATTGAGGAGTCAGGAGTGAGTGGAAAAGGCACCACCGGCGTGAAGCAGAAGTGTCTTCTCCACTGGCTCCTGGCTCCTGAATCCTGACTCCTTCTCACTCACCGAAACCGCTGCACCTCGGCCGGCGGCTGTCGCCACACCGCCTTCTTGTCCTTGCCTTCCGCCAGGTACCACTTGACCATGCGGTCGATGCCTTCGGCGAGCGGCACCGGGCTTCGGAAGCCTGTCGCCAGGAGCTTGTCGGCCTCGAACTTCGTCTGGTCGCGGAAGAGTTTCCGCACGCGCATGCTCGAGATCGGAAGGTTCTTGCCGGTGAGCGCGATCACGAGGTCGAAGGGCTTCGCCGCAAGAAGCGCGAACCACATCGGCACCGTCGGCCCTGGCTTCGCCTTGCCGAGCGACTTCGCGATCGACTCCGCGATCTGCCGGCTCGACATGTCGGGCTTCTCGATGAAGTTGTACGGGTCGTACGCGGGCTTTCCCGGCTCGTCCATCTTCGACCAGAGGTGGAGCGTCGCCTCGACGGTGTTCTCGACGTACGAGAGCCCCTTGATGTTGGTCGCGGCGCCCGCGATCACGAACTTGCCGCCGCGCACTTGGCGGATCAGCGAATACATGTTCGCGAAGTTGTTCGGGCCGAACGTGATCGTCGGTCGGATGGTCAGGCACTTCCGCCCGCCGCCCTTCTCGACCCAGCGTTCGAAGACCTTCTCGCCGGCGAGCTTGCTCGCGCCGTACGGATGCGTGGGCTTCGGCACCGCGGTCTCGACGAGCGGCGGCGTGGCGTCGCCGTAGATCGCGCAGCTCGAGTAGAAGCACACGCGGGTGATGCCGAGGGCGTCCATCGCGTCGCAGAGGTTCTGCGAGCCCTTCTCGTTGACGCCGTAGTACGTCGCCTCGTCGATGCCGAAGTCGTGGTGTGCCGCCGCGAGGTTAAAGACCGCGCCGCAGCCGGTCATCGCGTCACGGACCGCCTCGGGATCGCGCACGTCGCCGCGGACGAAGCGGGCGAGCGGCAACCCCGGCGCGGGTTCCCAGAGGTCGAGTCCGACGACCTCGTGCCCGAGCGCCACGAGGCGCCGCACGAGGAACGAACCGATGAATCCAGTGGCTCCGGTAACGAGGATCCGCATGACAGTGGCACGCTAGCAGAACGGCCGGCGCAGTCGCGCGTCAGGCACGAACGCTACATCGGCCGAACGCCGCGTCAGGTTCGCGCGGGCTTCGCGATCGGCTGCGGAACTCGCTCCGCGGCTTCCTGTTCGAGCTCGATCATCTTGAGCCCGATGAGCATCTCGTAGGCCGAAATGAAGAGGCAGAAGCGGAAGCCCGTCACGCCGTCGAGGAAGCCCAGGCGGGCGACGTACATGAAGAGGAATCGCCACAGCCACTTGGCCGGAAGCCACGCGTAGACGCGGTTCTTGATGAACCGGCGAAACGCGGTCGGCCCGCCGATCTCGGGCTCCTTGGCCCGATCCTCGGCGCTGAGCCGGCGGCGGCGCACGATCTCCTTCGCCTCGAGCGTGGAGTAACGGTTGTGCTTCTCCATGTAGCGTTCGAGGCCGTTCCGGTCGTAATGCTCGAGGTGACCGCGGAGGTATGCCGTCGGGCCGTCGGCGAGCATGTGTTCGTGGACTTCGCGCTCTTCGTAGCGGGCCTTGCCGCGCTTGAAAAACCGCAGGTTCCATGACGGGTAGTACCCGCAGTGCCGGATGCGCTTGCCGAGGAAAATGAAGTACCGGTTGACGTAGAAGCCCGCCTCGGCGACGCCGTCGATCGGCCGCTCGGCGATCGCGCGGAGCTCGTCGCGGAGTTCGGGGAGCACCGCTTCATCGGCGTCGAGGATCAGGATCCACGGCGACTCGAAGGGCAGGGTGTCGAGGGCCCAGTTCTTCTGCTTCGCGTAGCCGAGCCACTCCTTGCGGACGACCGTGGCCCCCCACGACTCCGCGATCTCATAGGTCCGGTCCGTCGAGCCCGAGTCGACGACGAACACGCGCCGCGCCCATGGCGCCACGCTCGCGAGCGACCACGGAAGGTTGCGCTCCTCGTTCTTCGCGAGGATGAGTACGTCGATGGTCATCGGTGGCCGATGTACGTCGGCCTTCACGGGAGCGGTTCTCCATGGAATCGCCATTCGGACCCGGGAATCGCTCCGAGTACCATCGCCGCCCCGCGTCCCGAACGACCCCATTCGTCATGCCAGTCCTTCGACTCACCAACACGCTGACCCGAACGCTCGAGGACTTCCGCCCGATCGACCAAAAGGGCAAGGTCGTGACGTTCTACTCCTGCGGCCCGACCGTCTACGACGACGCGCACATCGGGAATTTCCGCAGCTTCTTGAACGCCGACGTCCTCCGTCGCACGCTCGAACTCCTCGGGTACGAGGTGCGTCACGTGATGAACATCACCGACGTCGGGCACATGACCGACGACGAGGATGCCGACGGTGGCGGCGAGGACAAGATGGCGGTCGCGGGCCGTCGCATCGCCGAGGCGAAGAAGTCCGGCAAGTTGCCCGCGGGCAGCGACATCGACCCGTCGAATCCCTTCGTGATCGCCGAGTTCTACGCGGCGCGTTTCCTCGAAGACGCGCGGCATCTGGGCCTCAAGGTCGCGATCGAAGAGGCTGCGAAGCCCGGCTCGATGCCGCGGCCGACGCGCTATGTCCGCGAGATGATTGCGCTCGTCGAGCGCCTCGTCGCCCGTGGCCACGCGTACGTCGGCAAGGACGGCGTCGTCTACTTCGACGTGAAGTCGTATGAGAAGTACGGCGCGCTCTCGGGGAACACGCTCGATCAACTGCGCGAAGGCGCCGGCGAGCGCATCAGCGCGGAGCATCAGGCGAACAAGAAGCACCCCGCGGACTTCATGCTGTGGAAGCCCGATCCGTCGCACCTGATGAAGTGGGACAGCCCGTGGGGCGCGGGCTACCCCGGCTGGCACCTCGAGTGCTCGGCGATGGCGGCGGCGCTCCTCGGCGAGGAGATCGATCTTCACTCGGGCGGCGAGGACAACATCTTCCCGCACCACGAGTGCGAGATCGCCCAGAGTTGCTGCGCGAGCGGCCACGCGTTCTTCGCGCGGTACTGGTTCCACACGCGGCATCTCATGGTCGAAGGCATGAAGATGAGTAAGTCGAAGGGCAACTTCTTCACTGCCCGCGACCTCTTCGCCGAAGGCCGCACGCCCGCGGCGCTGCGATTGGAACTCATCCGCTCGCACTACCGCATCAATTCGAACTTCACGAAGCAGGGTCTCGCCGACTGCCAGACGCAGATCAACCGCTGGGCGAAGTCGCTCGAAACGCTCGAAGCCGCCGCGCGCGGCGCCGAGGCCGATCGCTCGAAGAGCGCCGGCCCGTTCGAGCGCGGCCTCGCCGACTTCACCGAGGCGCTCTGCGACGATCTCAACGTTGCACGCGCGATTGCCGCCGTGAATGTTGCCGCTGGGGTTGCCGCGGGTTCGGATGGCGCCGGCGCCTGCCCGGTCCGGGAACGTGCGGCGCTCCTCTCGATGAACTCGGTCCTCGGCGTTCTCGACCGAAACGTGCCGCTCGCGAGCGCCGGCGACGCCGACCTCGCCGCGAAGGTCGAGGCGCTCCTCGTCCGCCGAAAGGCCGCCCGCGAGGCCAAGAATTGGCCCGAGAGCGACAAGATCCGCGACGAACTCAACGCGTTGCAGGTCGCCGTGAAGGACGGCCCGACCGGCACGACGTGGTCGAAGATCGTGAAGTGAAAGGGTTCAGGGTTCAGGGGTCGGGGTTCAGGGTGAGAGCACGCGAAGCGCCGTGCGCAGGGCTTTCACCCTGAACCCTGAACCCTGGCCCCTGAACCCTTTCTTTTCTCCCCCCGCGACCGCTACATTGACCTTCGGAGAGAGCCGACGGCGCACAGCGCCGGGAGGCACCGATGGCCAATCGAGACGCGAATTCGGAGGGCGTGACCATCCCGCGCGGTGCGGCGATCGACTTTGAGTCGGTCTACGTCGGCGCGCAGGGCGATCGCACGAAGATCCGCTGGGACGACGGCCGAGCGCATCCGCTCCTCGTCTCCTGGCTCGACTCGCAGGCGGTCGACACCGTGCGGCCGGGGGCGCGGGTGATCGTCGTCGGCTGCGGCCTCGGCCACGACGCCCGCGAACTCGCGCGGCGCGGCTACGACGTCACCGCGTTCGACGTGAGCCAGACCGCGGTCGACTGGGCCCGCGGCGTCGATCCCGATTGGGCCGACATCTTCGCGGTCGCCGATCTCTTCGACCTGCCGTCGCGCTGGCGCCGGCGCTTCGACCTCGTCGTCGAGATCTACACCGTGCAAGCCCTGCCGCCTGCAACGCGGAGTGCGAGCATGGCCGCGATCGAGTCGCTCCTGCACCCGCACGGAACGCTCGTGATGATCGCCCGCGGCGCCGACGCGCCACAGACTCTGGACGACGGTCCGCCTTGGGCGCTCACGACCGACGAGGTTCGCGACCTCGCCGCGGGCGCGGGCTTGGTGCCGGCCGCGCCGGCTGACCTGAGTTTCGAGGTCAGCGTCGACGACGAAACCCCGCCGCAGCGCCGTCTCCGTGCGGTGTTTCGCAGGGGCGAGGCGCGGTAGCGGGGGCGTCCCCGCCTCTGTCATCATGTAGGCATGCGATGGTGGACCAAGAGTCGGCGGACGTTCGTCACGGCGGATACGCACTTCGGCGACGAAGCGGCGTTCACGAAGTTCGCACGGCCGTTTCCCACGGTCGAGGCGATGGACGAGGCGCTCATCGAGTCGATCAACGATCGCGTCGGCAAGCGTGACGTCCTCCTGCACCTCGGCGACTTCGCGGGCGAGCGCGAGTGGACCGGCGCCGAGCGGCGCCGCGTGCTCGCGTATCGCGACGAACTGCGGGTACGGAAGATCGTCCTCATCCGCGGCAACCTCGATCCCTTGGGCGAACGCTGGTTCGACGGCATGTTCGACGAGGTCCACGACATCCTGACGTGGAAGGGCTGGGAGTCGGCGACGTTCGCCGCGCCGCCGATGCGCGTCGTCGCGAGTCACTATCCGATCCGGCAGTGGCAGGGCTGGCCGAACGGCGCGGTGCATCTCTACGGCCACACCCACGGCACGATTCCTGAAGAAGGGCGATCGACCGACGTCGGCGTCGACTGCTGGCGCTATCGCCCGCTCGATCTGGCGAAGCTACTCGACTCGCTCGCGGCGCGGGCGTTCGCGACGCCCACCGAGTGGCCGCGAAAACAGGCGATGCGCGAAGCGCTCTGAGCCCGCGATGACGAACGCCCTCGGAAACCCCCTCGGACACTCGTTGGCGCCGCGCTGGCACGAGCTCATTCCGAAGGCGCTCCGAGCGCTCGGCGTTGCAGCCTTGGCGTACGCCATCCTGATCCTCGCGCTCGCGGGTGCGACGATCTACTTCGGGTCGACCGCGTGGGCGGCGCTCTCCATCATCGCGTTCCTCGTCTTCGCCGTGCGCACCGTCGCGCTCCTCGCGACAGCCCGCGTGTCGGCGCGGGCACTCGTGCCGATTCTGCTCCTGCTGGGCGGCGCGACGCTTCTTGCCTCAACCGGAACGATCGAGTTCGGCGTCTTCGGCGCCGCGGCGCGGGTCTTGCACGCGATCGTCGGACTCGGCTCGATCCTTCTCATCGTTGCAGGCGCGGCGCTCGCGGGCCGCGGCTTTCGCGACCTTCTCGCGCCCTTCGCAATCGACCTTACGCGGCTCGCGCGGCTCGGACGACGCCTTCGCGCGCTCACCTACGTGTCGCTCGCGATCGGTCTCGTGGTGCCCTTCATTCCGCTCTGGCTCTCGCACCTCACGCCGCGCGACTGTGCGACGTGGACCGCCGTCGCCGGTGCGGCGCTCTTCGCCGTTCCTGCGGGACTTTCCTTCCACGTCTTGAACGAGGTCTGGGCGCTCATCGCTGTGACCGGCACCATGACGACGCCGTACTGCCCGCGCTGCGGCTATCCGCGGCCGGCAGGCACGCGCTGCTCGGAGTGCGGGCATGAGCCGGGGGGAAAGGGGAAGGGTCGAGGGTAAGGCGAGCCTGCAACGCGGAGAGGGAGCGAGAAGAAGGAGTCAGGATTCAGGAGTCAGGAGTCAGTGAGAGAGGCACTTTGGCACCGCGCTTCTGGTGCTTCTCACCCTGAGTCCTGACTCCTCAATCCTGACCCCGCGGCCGCAGGCCGCGCGTGCTTCTCCCCCTGACTCCTGAATCCTGAATCCTGACTCCCCGCGGCCGAAGGCCGCGCACACCCTGACCCCCGACCCCCGAACCCTCTGCTCTCTATATTGCCTCCATGTCTTCCCGGCCCGAGCACGCGCTCGACATCCGCGTTCGCTACTGCGAGTGTGACCCGATGGGGGTCGCACATCACAGCGTCTACCCCATCTGGTTCGAGATGGGCCGGACGGAGTTGCTGCGGGCGCAGGGCGGCAACTACCGCGACCTCGAGGCGGCCGGGATCTTCCTCGCGGTCGTTTCACTCAGCGTGAAGTACAAGCGGCCGGCGAAGTACGACGACGTGTTGACCCTCGTCACGATCCTCGACGATGTCGGCCACGTGAAGATCGAGCATTCCTATCGCCTCGAACGCGACGGCGAGGTGCTCGCCACCGCCGAAACCACGCTTGCCTGCCTCAACCGCGACGGCCGGGCCCAGCCGTTGCCCGATCTCCTTCGCGGCTCGATGGCAGGGCGGGCGTAATGGCGATCGTTCGACTCCGAGACCTCGTCGCGGGCCACGGCGGCCCGCCGCTTCTCAACCACGTCGACCTCACGATCGAGCGCGGCGAGCGGGTGGCGCTCGTCGGGCGGAATGGCGCGGGCAAGAGCACGCTCTTGCGCGTCCTCGCGGGCGAACACACGCCCGACTCGGGCGATCTTTGGCGCGAGCCCGGCATGCGCGTGGCGACGCTCCTCCAGCAAGTGCCGCAGGGCCTCGACGGCACGGTGTTCGACGTCGTCGCGAGCGGGCTCGGCCAGGCCGGCGCCGCGCTGTCGCGCTATCACGCGGCGCAGGTCGCCCACGACGCCGACGCACTCCACGCCGCACAGGACACGCTCGACCACACCGACGGATGGGCGAAGCTCCCGGCCGTCGAAGCCACGATCGACCGCCTCGGACTCGATCCCGATCGACGCATTGCCGACCTCTCCGCCGGCCTCAAGCGCCGCGCGATGCTCGGCCGCGCGCTCGTTCTCGATCCCGACCTCCTTCTCCTCGACGAACCGACGAACCATCTCGACATCGCAAGCATCGCGTGGCTCGAAGAATTCCTCGTGAAGTGGTCGGGCGCACTTCTCTTCGTCACGCACGATCGGCGATTCCTGTCGAAACTCGCAACCAAGATCGTCGAGGTCGACCGCGGCAACCTGCGCGGCTGGGAGTGCGACTACCCGACGTTCCTCGCTCGCCGCGCCGACGAGCTCGCCGCCGAAGCGAAACAGAACGCGCTCTTCGACAAGCGCCTCGCCGCCGAGGAAGTGTGGATCCGAACGGGGATTCAGGCGCGGCGGACGCGCAACGAAGGGCGCGTCCGCGCGCTCAAGGCGCTGCGCGAGGAGCGAAGCGCACGGCGCGAGCGTCTCGGCAACGTGCGGCTCGTCGCGCAGGACGCGGAGCGCAGCGGCCAGCTCGTCGCCGAAGCGCTCAACGTGACGTTCGGCTACGACCCCGCCAAGCCCGTCTTGCGCGACTTCACGGCGACCGTGCTGCGCGGAGACCGCATCGGGATCGTCGGCGCGAACGGCGCCGGCAAGACGACCCTCATCCGTGTGTTGTTAGGCGAGCTCGCGCCGCAGAAGGGCACGGTGCGCCTCGGCACGAAGCTCGAGATCGGCTACTTCGACCAGTTGCACGCCGGGCTCGACGATCGCCGCACGGTGCAGGAGAACCTCACCGGCACCGACACGCTGTACGTCGGCGGCCGCGAGCGCCACGTCATCGGGTACCTCCAGGACTTCCTCTTCACCCCCGACCGCGCCCGCTCGCCGGTGTCGCTTCTCTCTGGCGGCGAACGCAATCGCCTCCTCCTCGCGAAGCTCTTCGCGCGGCCGTCGAATCTGCTCGTCCTCGACGAACCGACGAACGACCTCGACGCCGAAACGCTTGATCTTCTCGAGGAACTCGTCTCGGAGTTCACCGGCACGGTGCTGGTCGTGAGCCACGACCGCGAGTTCCTCAATAAGACCGTGACGAGCCTCCTCGTCTTCGAAGGAAACGGCACCGTGAAGGAGTACGCCGGCGGCTACGACGACTATGTGCGCGTCAGCGGCCGCACGGCGCCGCCGCCGCTTGACGATCCCGATCCGGTCTCGGAGCCTGCAACGTCGAAAACTGCCGCAGCTGCAACGACGAGTGCGTCGACGGCCACGCAGACGAAGGCGCGGAAGATGACGAACAAGGAGGTCGCCGAGCACGCGGCGATCCCGTCGCGCATCGAGAAGCTCGAGGCCGAGCAGCGCGAGATCGAGGCGAAGATGGCGGCGCCGGGCTTCTACCAATCGGCGCCGGCGGAGATCGCAAAGCTCGCGAACCGGCTCGACGCGATCGGTCACGAGATCGAGGCGGCGTTCACACGCTGGGCCGAGCTCGATCAGCTGCGTTCGTGACGCATGACGACGCGGACCTTCGCGAGCTTCACGTTCGCGGCCGCAGAGCGCTCCCGGAGCGCCGCCTCGCCGCCTTGCCGCAGGAAGCGGTCGAGCTCGAAGCGGGCGCCGTCGGAGGTGAGTTCGACGGTGAGCGTGCCGGCCTTGAGGCCGACGAGCGTGCAGTGCGCCGCCACCTCGGACGGGACCACCGCCTCGAAGGCCTCGGCGACGTCGCCGAGGGCTTTCGCGAGCCGCGAGGTTTCCTTCGCGAACGACGTCAGCGACGCGGCAATCTCGACGTCGCGCTCGCGCGCGCCGCGCCACTTCTGCATCCGCCGATAGCGTTCGAGCCGAGGATCCATCGCGGCGCTGATCGTACGGACCGTTCGGTATCCTTCGCGATCCATGACGGCGATCCGCCTCGAACGCGTGCGAAAGACTTACGGGCAGACGGTCGCCGTCGACGACGTCACGCTCGACCTCAAGAAGGGCGAACTCACGTTCCTCCTCGGACCGTCGGGCTGCGGCAAGACCACGCTCCTGCGCATGATCGCGGGCTTCATCGACCCGACCGGCGGGCAGATCCTGTTCGACGGCCGCGACGTGAGTCGCCTGCCCGCGAACCAGCGGAATACCGGCATGGTCTTCCAGAGTTACGCGCTCTGGCCGCACATGTCGGTCGCCGAGAACGTGGCGTTCGGCCTCGACGTTCGCAAGATCGGCGGCGCCGAGCGCACCCGCAAGGTCGCCGACGCCCTCGAGATGGTGCAGATGGGGCACCTCGGCGCCCGCAAGCCGACCGAACTTTCAGGCGGGCAGCAACAGAGAGTCGCGCTCGCCCGCGCGCTTGTCTTCCGGCCCGACGTCCTCCTTCTCGACGAACCGCTCTCGAACCTCGACGCGAAGCTCCGGCTCGAGATGCGCACCGAGATCCGCCGCATCGTCACCGAAACCGGCATCACCGCGGTCTACGTGACGCACGACCAGGAGGAAGCGCTCTCGATCGCCGACACGATCGTCGTCCTGAAGGACGGCCGCGTGATGCAGACGGGAAAGCCGCGGGCGCTCTACCGCCGGCCGCACAGCCGTTTCGTCGCGGACTTCCTGGGCGAATCGAACTTCGTGCCCGCGATGATCGCCGCGCACGACGGCGGCGCAATGGCGACAACCGGCTTCGGATCGCTCACGTCGACCGCGCTGACGGAGGTGTCGCCCACGCGCGGCGCCGTCACGCTCTCGATCCGGCCCGAGGCCCTCGTCGTGGCTGCAACGCGGAGCGCGAACCAATTCCGCGCCCGCCGACTTTCCACGATCTATCTCGGCAAGGCCGCGCAACACCGCGTGCGCACCGCCGACGGGACCGAGCTCAAGGTCCTCGAGATGAACCCGCAGGAAAGCCACCTGCACGACGAGGAAATCTCGCTCTCGGTCGATCCGGACGACGTCGTCGTCCTCGGCGAGAAGGCGTGAAGTCCTCCCTTTCAGACTGACCACCGATGCCCGTCACCTTCCGCCGCGCCAACCTTCCGAACGGACTTCAGATCGTCGCCGAGACCGATCCCACGGCGCACACGTCGTCGGTCGGCTTCTTCTTCCGCACCGGCGCCCGCGACGAGGCGCCGAAGGTCATGGGCGTGAGCCACTTCCTTGAACACATGATGTTCAAGGGCACGGCGAAGCGCACGGCGGAACAGGTCAACAACGACTTCGACGCGATCGGCGCGAGCCACAACGCCTACACGACGTCGGAGATGACGGCGTACTTCGCGCATGTCCTCCCCGAGTACTCGTCGGCTGCAACGGAGATTCTCGCGGACATCCTGCGGCCGGCGCTGCGCGTCGAGGACTTCGAGGAGGAGCGCGGCGTGATCCTCGAAGAGATCGCGATGTACGAGGATCAGCCGTTCTGGGTGCTCTACGAGCACGCGATGGAGCTCCTCTACGGCGCGCATCCGCTCGCCCATCGCGTGCTTGGCACGAAGGACACGATCAGCACGCTCGAACGCGATGCGATGGCGACGTACTTCGCGGATCGCTACTCGGCCGACAACACGATCGTCGCGGCGGCGGGCAAGATCGACTTCGACGCCTTCGTCGGCCAGATCGATGCGCTCTGCGGCCGGTGGCAATCGACGAAGCCGGAGCGCGCGTTCCCGACCTGGAACGTCACCGACCGCGACGACACGATTCGCCTGAAGAACGTCACGCGCCACTACCTCCTGATGGCGGCGCCCGCGCCCGACATCAACCACTCCGACCGCTACGTCGCGGCGATGCTCGCGCAGGTGCTCGGCGACTCCGACGGCTCGCGCCTCTACTGGTCGCTCGTTGAGACCGGCCTCGCCGAAGACGCCGGCTCGCAGTACGACGGCCGCGACGGCACCGGCGAACTCCACGTGACAGCCGTGTCCGACCCGAAGGACGCCGCCGAGGTCGAGGCGATCTGCCGTCGCGAGATCGCGAACGTCGTGAAGGATCTCTCTGACGACGAGTTGCTCCGGGCCCGAAGCAAGATCGCGACCGGCGTGACGCTCGCCGGAGAGCGCCCCGCCGGCCGCATGAATCGTCTCGGCACGATCCTCACCTACCGCGGCGAGTACTGCCCGCTCGAAGAGGAACTCGCGCGCATCGATTGCGTCACGACCGCCGACCTCGTGCGCTACGTCAACGAGTGGCCGATCGAGCCGCGGCTTGTCGTGCGCCTAGCGCCGGCGTGATCGCTTACGCGGCCTTCGCCGAGGGCGGCTGCTGCTGGGCGTTCGTCAGGGCGACCATCGCGCTCCGGACGAGCTGCTCACGGTTCAACGTTGCAGCCGTCGGATTGCTCGGGTCGTTCATGCTGAGCGCGGTGCCGCAGGTGACGGTGAGGTGCACGCTCTCCGGGCCGTTCGGGCCTTCGAGCCGTGCGACCGTCTCGCCGACGCGCCGGCGGATCGACTCCGCGATGCGCGCCAACTGTTCGTTGTCGGCCTTCGGAATGAGCGCGACGAACGCGGCGCCGACGAATCGGTAGGCGCGTCCGAAGCGTCCCAGCCCTTCGACGACGAGCGGCGCGACGTGCTGCAACGCGGTGTCGCCGGCGAGCGGTCCGAAGCGGCCGTTCAGCTCGCGCACGCCGTCGAGCGCGATGACGCACACGGCGAGGCCGGAGCCGACGCCGGTGTTCTGCTTCGTCGACGCCATCGCCATGTCGAGATCGCGCACGAAGACCGCGCGGTCCGCGAGTCCGGTGAGCGGATCGGTGGCGTCGCGCGCTTCGGCTTCGATGATCTTGTCGACGTCCATGCCGGGCAGGCCCTGGTCGTCGCGGATCGACTGCGCACGGGCGACGATCGCGTCGACGTCGGGCTTCTCGCCGACGTTGAGGTTGAAGACGCGGGCAAGCTGCTGCGCGAGATCCGCCATCGTCTGGAGCATCTCGAGTGCGGGGCTTGCGGTGATGTCGAACCATTCGCGGGCCGCCGTGCAGAACTTGTTCGTGAGGTCGTCGGAGCGCTTCGGCGACGTGATCACGATCGCCGCAAGCGTGCCGAGTTCGACGATGCGGGCAAGCTGCATCGCTTCGACGGGCGCCTTCGCGCTGTCGTGATGGCAACGCAGAGATTCGGCCACGCACTCGGGGAATCGCCAGCGCCGCGCCATTTCGCCGCTGACCGCGGCGTGATCGAGTTCGAACGCCTTGCGCTCGATCGGGCAGAGCTTGAGGTGGTTCGCGCCGGCGGCGTCCAGGGTCTGGAGGTACTGGTCGCCGAGGGCGCGCCAAAGCGCGACCATGCCGATGTCCTGCATGAGGCCGGCGACGAACGCCTCGTCGGGATCGCAACGACGAGTGGCAACGGCGAGATGCTTCGCCGCCGCGGCCGAGTAGATCGAGCGGCGCCAGTAGCTCAGGAAGTCGAAGGAGACTTCCGTCTCGCCGCCGCCGTCCATCGACTTCGTGAGGCTGAAGCCGAGCACGAGTCCCTTCACGGTCTGAAGACCGAGAAGCGCAAGCGCCTGCTGAATCGAGGCGCAGCGCTTCGACAGCCCGTAGAACGAGCTGTTGATCGTGCGCAGCACCTTCGCAGCGATGGCTTGGTCATGCTCGATGACCTGCGCCACTTGCTTGAGTGAGACGTCGGGCTTGTTGGTGAGTTCGAGGACCTTGATCGCGACTGCCGGAAGACTCGGCAAGTTCGGCGAGGCCAAAACCTTCTCTAGACGTGCGAAGTTCATCTCGTACCTCGTGCCGCGACCACATCGTGAGGCCGGGAGCGACCCCGCGCCCCCACGGACGACTCTTGGCCTTCCATCGACCTCTTTTGGCAGGCAGTTGACCGACTTCTCTCGCCAAGGAAGGTTCCTTGGAGAGGTAGCCCCTGCGACAGGCGCAACGTCTGCCGGGAGGGCGGGAACGGTCAGAGATTCGGGAAGAGAAGCCGCATCGTCGTCGGCTGCGTCCCGAGCACGTGACGCACGTACGCGGCAAGAAGCCGGTTGGCCCGCGTCAGCGTTTCACGGTCCGCCGCAAGGGCCACGGCGGCCGCATCGGCCGACGACATCACGTCGGCAAGGAACGCGACCGTGGTTCGCCGGACCTTCCATGCGTTCGGACGCTCCTCAGCGACCGTGCCGCCGCCATCGGCCGAGAAGTGCACGGACGTTCCCGTGCCCACCGTCGGATCGAGCCGCGGCGCGTACCCGAGTTCGTCGAGAAGCCGCCATTGGAAGACCAGCGTGGCCTCGGCCGCGTGGCCCGCCTCGATGCGATCGAGGGCCTCGACGAGGGCGTCGAAGAGTTCGGGATGCGGATCCGCCTGCTCGAGCGAACGCTGCACGAGATCGACGAGGTAGTACGCAGCCTGATTCGCAGCAAGGTCGGAGCGCAGCGATCGCCACGTGCGCGTGAGGGTCCAGTCGGTCAGCGTTGCAAGATCACGGCCCGGCTTGGTGATCGCGACGACCTGGCCGAGCGTGAGAAGGTCGATGCCGCCCGAGAAGCGGCCGCCCACTCGCTTCGCGCCTTTCGCGAGTCCGCGCAGCATGCCGCCCGCGCGGCAGAAGAGGCTCACGGTCTGGCTCGTCTCCGAGAAGTCCCAGTGGCGAACGCAGATGGCCTCGTCGCTCAGATGCGGCACACCGAGATTATGCCGCGCTCTTGGTCTCGCGCGAGGGCGTGAGATGACGTTCGCAGAGCGTCGCCAGCGTGCGTCGATCGATCGGCTTTGAGACGACGTCGTCGAAACCCGCGGCGTTGCAGGCAACGAGCGAATCGCCGCCCGTGGCCGCGGTGAGCGCCACGATCGGACCGGTCCAGCCGGCGGCGCGCAATTCCGCGAGCGCGCCGGGGCCGTCGAGGTAGGGCATCTGTGCGTCGAGGAGGACGAGATCGAACGGGTCGGTGGCGCGCGACGCGAGCGCCCGCTGCACGGCCTTCTTCCCGTCGTCGACGACCGTCACGTCGAGCCCGATGCTTCGAAGGTGCAGCGCGAGAAGCCGCTGGCTGTCGGGGCTGTCTTCCGCCAGGAGCACGCGGCCGAAGAGCGACGTCGCGTTCGCGGGCTTCGGCGTCCGCGCGAATCGCTCCATGCCTTCGACGAACGCGCCGCCCGCGAGCGAGCCGGTCGCGATCGTGAATGAGAACGTGCTGCCCTTGCCTGGCGCGCTGTCGACGCTGATGTCGCCGTCGAGGAGTTGCACGAGCTTGGCCGCGATCGCGAGTCCGAGGCCGGTGCCGCCATAGCGCCGCGCGATCGTGCCGTCGGCCTGCACGAACGGCTGAAAGAGCCGCGCGAGCTGCTCGGGTCCCATGCCGATGCCGGTGTCGGCAACGGCGAAACGCAGTCTCGGCGTTGCAGCGTCGCGCGGGCCGTCGAGCGAGATCGTGATGGTCACGCCGCCGCGCTCGGTGAAGCGGATGGCGTTCGAGACGAGGTTGAGGAGCACTTGGCGCAGCCGAACCGGATCGGACGCGATGCGCGTGGGAATCGGCCCTTCGGAACGCACGGCGAGCGTGAGTCCGCGCTCGTCCGCGCGGCCGCGAAGCAGTTCGAGCACGTCGTTCACGACGTCGAGCGGATTGACCTCGAGCTCTTCGATCGTCATGCGGCCCGCGTCCATCTTCGCGAGGTCGAGCATGTCGTTGACGATCGTGAGGAGGTGATGCCCGGCGTTGCGGATCGTGAGAAGGTGCTGCCTCCGCTCCGTCTCGCCGATCGAGCGCGACAGGAGCAGGTCCGCGAAGCCGAGGATCGAGGTCATCGGCGTGCGGATCTCGTGCGTGAGGTTCGCGAAGAACTCGTCCTTCGCGCGGGCGGCCGCAGCGGCTTGCGCACGCTCGCGCTCGCATGCTTGTCGCAGGCGCGCGACGTTCGACTCCGCGTTGCGGCAACGCCATGCAACGACGAGACTCGTCGCCGCGCCCGCCAAGAGAAGCGCCGTGCCCCAGAGCGGCATCACCGGGGCGAAGGCCGTCACCGCAAGCGCACCGGCTTGCGCGCAGAGCGCCGTCGGCGCCCAGCTTCGTCCGAACGACATTGACGACGGTTCACCCTGCACACGATTGCCCCTGTGGAGTGCGTCGGCGGTCAGGCGGACTTCCGTAGCCGCGGCTCGACGCACGTCCCGAGCTCGACGCGATTGCGGCCGCCGTGCTTCGCGCGGTAGAGCGCCTGGTCCGCCGCTTCGACGATCGACTTGGGCGTCCCGCCGGCCGCGATGCACGAGAGGTCGGCAACGCCGAAGCTCGCAGTCACGCGGAGATCGTCATGACGCGGCCACTTCATCGCGGCAAGCTTCTCGCGGAAGCGCTCGGCCACGTCGCGGGCGCACTCGATGTCGGTGCTCGGAAGGACGATGCCGAACTCCTCGCCGCCGTATCGGCACGCGACGTCGCTCGCGCGACCGCCGGCCAACAGGTGCGCGAACTCTTCCAGCACCGAGTCGCCGAACGGGTGGCCGTAGCCGTCGTTGAGCGACTTGAACTTGTCGATGTCGGTCATGATCAATGACAGCGGCTTGCCGTGGCGTCGTGCCTCGGCAAATTCGCCGTCGAGCCGCGCGTCGAAGTACTTGCGGTTCCAGAGGCCGGTGAGGCCGTCGATCTGGGCGCGCACCGCGAGCATCTTCATCGCGGCCTGGAGCCGCAACGACGAGCGCACGCGGGCGGTGAGTTCGTTCATCTCGAACGGCTTCGTGATGAAGTCGACGGCGCCGAGGTCGAGCGCACGCACGCGGTCGGCGGGCTCGCTGAAGGCGCTGATGAAGATCACAGCGATGTTGCGGGTCTCGGCGTCGCCCTTGAGTTTCGACAGGACATCGAAGCCGTCGACGTCACCGAGCTCGATGTCGAGCAGGATGAGTTCGGGCTTGAGTTCGCGGGCCAGGCGAAGTCCGTCTTCGGCGTTCATGGCGCCGTGGAGTTCGAGGCGTTCGTGCTGCAGACGAATGCGAAGCAGCTTGTGAATGAGGTCCGAATCGTCGATCGCGAGAACGCGCGGGCGCCCCTCGTCGAGGCGTGACTGGTCGGCCTGATTCGGCTGCTCCGATGGATTCGATGGGTCGTTGCTGGATTGCATGCTCGCCACGCTCCGCTCCTCTCGCTTCGTTCGCGGTGCGGTGAACCGATCGGTCAGTTGCCTCCGCCGGACGGCATCGCCGACTGGCAGAGCTTGATGAGGTCTTCGACCTTGTCCTGCAACGAGGAGAGGCCAGCCTGGTCGTGGAGCAACTCTCGCTCGAGCATCGCCGCGGCCGTTCCGATCGTCGGGAAGCCGTAGCCGCCGGCCGCGCCTTTCAGCTGATGCGCCAGGGTCTTGAGCTTCAAGCGATCGGCTCCCTCGAACGCGGCTCGAATGGCGCCGACGCGCTCGCCGAGGTCCGCGATGAAGAACTCGACGATCTCGCGCATGTCGGGGTCGTCCGCAAACTCGCTGCGAAGGACATCGCGACCGGGGGTCGGCGAGGGGCGATTCGGAGTTGGTGAGTCCACGGCTCCGTCATCGGCCGTGACGCCCCGCGACTTCGGCCAACGTCAGTCTTTCTCCCGTCGCAAATGCCGCTCAAGCGTCGGCGACTCCCGTCGACCGGGGACGTTTCCTGCTATCGTCGCCACTTTCCCGGTCCCGCCAGCAGAACACGTTGGCGAAGGAGCATTTCAGTGATTCCAAGCATGCCGCCCCGAGAGGGGCAAGTCGGCTTTCTGTATCTGCCGCCCTTCCGAGTGCAGGGCATCAGCGTCGCGGGCGAGCAGACCGTCATTCAGGTGCCGGAGCTCGACATCTGCTTCGACATGGGCCAATGCACGCGGGCCAGCCTTTCGGCCCCGACAGTCGCGCTGTCGCACTGCCACATGGACCATGTCGGCGGCCTGCCGTATTGGTTCAGCCAGCGGCACTTTCAGAAGATCGGCACCGGCCGCTGCGTGTGCCACCCTCGCGTGGCGGAGCCGCTCCGCGCGATGATGCGTTCCTGGATCGACCTTGAGCTGCAGCGGACACCCCACGAAATCCTGCCGCTCGAGCCCGAGTCCGAACTCGAGATCAAGAACAACATCTTCCTTCGCGCGATCGAGACGAGCCACACCGCGCCGAGCCTCGCGTTCGCGGTGATCGAACGACGCAGCAAGCTGAAGGACGAGTTCCGTGACCTCCCGCAGGATCGGCTCCGCGAACTGAAGTCGCGCGGCACGGAGATCACGCGAACCGTGGAGATCCCGCTCGTGGCCTACACGGGCGACACCGAGCCTGGCCCGTTCCTTTTCCGCGACGAGTTCGCGTCCGCGAAGATCGTGATCTCCGAGTGCACGTTCTTCGAGACGGAGCATCGCTCGCGCGCCCGCATCGGAAAGCACCTCCACGTGAACGATCTCGCGGCGCTGCTGCGCGTGTGGCGGTCCGAGAGCGTCGTCCTCGTGCACGTGTCGCGGCGCACGAGCATTCCGTTCGCGCGCGAGTGCCTCGCGTCGATCGACGACGGCGCACACGCGTCACGCGTGCATCTCTTGATGGACATGAGGTCGAACAAGCAGCGCTTCGATCGTCAAGTGGCGGAGGACGGAGAAAACGCTGAAATCCCGCAGCAAAATGATGCTGCGCGAGATGACGAGAAACGCGCGCACGACGGTTGACGCTGCCGCGCTCACGCTCTACATTCCGACCAACGCTTCGAACGAATCGCAGGTGGGACTCGATCGTCGTCGCGTGGACCGTTTGGTTGATGCGTGGAGGCCAAACGATTCGGTTGGTTGCCAGTTAGTAGCCAGTTGGTTGGTGTATGAGTGGGCCGGGTTGGTGGCGTCGCGACGTGGCTCGTGTTCGCGACGACAGGTCGGTTGAAGGTCGGGGATCAGTCGAAATCGATGTGACGTGATGTGGGACGGGACTTCGGCGCGGAGAGTTCTCGCGCCGCGGGGCTTCCGTGACTAAAGGCTTTCATGACTCAGGTGTTTCATGGCAGCCAGGGTCGTCCATCGACGTTGTCGGGACATCGCTAGGGGATCGCGGACACACGCGAGGTAGGTGGGGTCGCGATCCCGTCCGCACAACAACTGTCGCCCGTTCGGCTGCACGCCCTCGCCCTCGTCCACTCGGTCTCCCGAATCAAAGCCCGGCTCTTCGTTCTCGTCCGCGGCGGCATTTCACGGCGGCTCTCGAGGCATCCTTGCGAGCGCTTCTGACACCGACGGCCAACCCTCTCCTCGCTGATTTCACGACGACTGTTCCTCGACCGCACGCTGACTGGACGACTCGATGCCTCGCCCTGAACCTGAGATTCGGGTATCGATCAACGACTACCTTCGCCGGCACCACCCTGAACTGTGGCGACATTGGTTCGACGACATCGAACCGATCGACATCCAGTCGGGCGTGCTTCGGCTCGTGGTTCGCGAGCCGATCCAACTCCGCTTCCTTCAGAAGAGCTGCACGGCCTACTTCACCGAAGCGGCGCAAGCGGCGACCGGACGTCTGCTGGCGGTGCGCTTCGTCGGTCCCCACGAGGTCGAAGATCTCGGCGACTCGCTCGCGCCGCCCGCGGCGGTGAGCGTGGCCGCGCCACGCACTGCAACGAAGTCGCGTGCGGGCCAAGAGGTTGTGGCTGCGCGCGAGCCGGCCGCAATGGCTAGCGCGGCGACGCGCGGTAACGCGGATCTGGGCGCTGGAGTCGGCCTTGCGATGGGCGCTGGATCTGGACCCGCGATCGGGCTTCCGTCGGCGGTTCCCGCAGACGCCTCGCGCGACGTGCCCTTCGAGCTCGATGAGCAGATGCTCTTGAGCCCCGACTACACGTTCGAGAACTTCGTCGTCGGGCCCGGCAATCGATTGGCCCTCGCTGCGGCCTTGGCGGTCGGCGAGAAGCCCGGCCGCTCCTACAACCCGTACTTCGTGCACGGCGGGGTCGGCCTCGGCAAGACCCACCTTCTCCAGGCCATCTGCCAGACGATTCTCCGCCGCAATCCCAAGGCGAAAATCGCCTACATCAGCTGCAACACCTTCATGGACCTCTTCCATGAGGCGGTTCGCGGCAACACGATGGCGGAGTTCCGGTCGCGGTTCCGTACCTGCGACCTCCTGGTGATCGACGACATCCACTTCCTCTCGAAGCGCGACCAGACGCAAGAGGAGTTCTTCCACACCTTCAACGCGCTGTACCAAGCAGGGCGTCAGATCGTGCTCTCGTCGGACGCCGCCCCCTCTGACATCCCCGACCTTGAGGAACGCCTGACGAGCCGCTTCTCGTGCGGACTCGTCGCTCGCATCGATCGACCCTGCTACGAGACGCGGGTGTCGATCGTGAAGTCGAAGGCTCGCATCCACGAACTCGACCTCCCGGACGACGTTCCCGCGTACATCGCCGCCAAAATCGACTCGAACATCCGCGAACTCGAAGGCGCCCTCACGAAGATCCGCGGATTCGCGATGGCGACCGGTGCCCCGATCACCCTCGACCTGGCGAAGCAGGCCTTGGCCGATTCCTCGACGGCGAGCGCGAGCGGCCAACCGACCGTCCAGATGATCATCGAAGAGGTCAGCCGCTTCTTCGACGTCAAACTCACCGACCTCCTCTCGAAGCGACGTCACAAGTCGATCGCCCTCCCGCGCCAGGTCTGCATGTGGCTCGCCCGGAAGCACACGCGCTTCAGCCTCGAGGAGATCGGCGGCTACTTCGGCGGTCGCGACCACACCACCGTGATGCACGCGATCCGGACGATCAACAGCAAGCGTGGCGGCGACGCCAAGCTGTCCGCCGACGTCTCCCGGGTCGAAGAGCAGCTGCTCCAGCGAGTGCGCTGAGTCGCCGCCGATCCCACTGTTGGAGCGTCACCTCGCACCACCCCGTGTGGTGACGAACCCAGCCGCGCCACGATCACCCATTCGACCCATGCGACGGGTACCCTCTCCGTGGCCACGGCTCGTGTGGACAACATGTCGGTTCGCGCCGTCTACCTGTCGGCTGTGACCTTGTGCATGAACTGTCACCCGCGTTTCCGCACGCGCCACGACGTCTGCCCCCGACCCTGCCATCGGTCGCCTCGCGAAGCCGACACTGAACCGACAGAACACGACAGCCTTCCGCAAGGTTCCACACACGCGTTGAGCGGCTTTTACCTTCTTCGTGACAGGCACTTACAGCTCGTGTCGACGAACGGTCCACTTCTGGACAAGGCTCTTACTAAGAAGAATATTGAAACATCTCTTCATACGAGAAGAGAAGACCAAGCCGCGATCACGCGACACCGGAGGTCCGCCGACGCTCGTGGAGTCGCACACAAACCCGTGTTCGCGCTTCGTGGATAACCCGTTGGTCGCACCAATCGAGGATCGCGAATCGATTGTGGACAACGAGTGGGGATCTCGACACGTCGTCTTACGTGTCCCGAGCGGATTGGCAGCACGGGCACCAGACCGTCTGTCGACCCCCGAGACGCGTTCCCCGAAGTCGGGTGCCGCAGGTGTGGCACGGCTCACCTTCGCGTCCGTAGACGAGGTGGAGCGTCTGGTAGCCGCCCTGTTGCCCGTTGGCGTCGACGTAGTCTCGAAGGCTGGAACCGCCAGACGCGATCGCCGCGGCCAGGACCTCGCGCACCGCTGCCGCCAGCCGCTCGACTTGGCGGGGTCGAAGTCGATGGGCGAGCACGCGGGGGGTGATGCCAGCTCGAAAGAGAGCCTCGTCGGCGTAGATGTTGCCGATGCCGGCCACGAGGTTCTGGTCGAGGAGCGCCGCCTTCACCGCCCGTCGCGTCTCCTTCAACGCCTGCATGAGGTGTGCGGTCTCCACCGTTGCGGCATCGGGACCGAGTTCCGCCCATCGCGCCGAGAGCACGGTCGACGACGCCAATGCCGTCAGACCCCCGAACCGCCGGGGATCCGCGAACGTCATGACCTTGCGCTCACCCCGCGGACCGAGGAGTTCCCACCGTGCGTGCACATGGGGCTCACCGCGCGGCGCCTCCGATCGGACCACCACGCGCCCCGTCATTCCGAGCTGCACGCAGAGGACGCCACCGCCGTCGCCGACGATCGCCAACTGCTTTCCATGGCGCAGCAGCCGTTCGATGCGTTGCCCTCGCAGGAGGAGGTCCGCCGCTCCGCGTTTCGCCGACTCCGCACCCCGCTCGAGCATGTCGGCGCGAAAAAGCTCGGCGTCGACGACGCGAGCGCCGGCGACCTCACGCGCGAGCGTCGCACGAAGATGTTCGACTTCGGGCAGTTCTGGCAATGATCGAAGGCCCTTTCCGACCGATTCTTATACTTCGCCGGCGTCCAAGTTCCGCGCCGCCGGTTCGACGAAATCCCCGCGGCCGACGCGAGTTCCTCCGTCGGTAGCGACCGCTTCGAGATCGCCCTTCTTAGGGAGTCCGTATGAGTGACCCAACCGTCGGGGCTCACGCAGGTGAGCCGGCCCCCAATCAACCGGCTCCCTCAGGTGCAGTGCCCGCGGGCATATCAGGGCCCGAAGCCGTGGCGGAAGTGCAGCGTGCCTTCACGCGCATCAAGACCGAAGTCCACAAGGTGATCGTTGGCCAGGACGACGTCCTCGAGCAGGCGATGCTCGCGCTCTTCTGCGGCGGCCACGCGCTCATCGAAGGCGTGCCCGGCCTTGCGAAGACGCTTCTCGTCTCGACGCTCGCGCGCACGCTGTCGCTCGGCTTCGCACGCATCCAGTTCACGCCCGACCTGATGCCCTCGGACATGACGGGCACCGAGGTCATCGAAGAGGACCGCGCGACCGGCGCTCGCGAACTGCGCTTCGTGAAGGGCCCGATCTTCGCGAACGTGGTCCTCGCCGACGAGATCAACCGCACGCCGCCGAAGACGCAGGCCGCGCTTCTCGAAGCGATGCAAGAGCGGCAAGTGACGGTCGGCGGCGTGATGCACCGATTGCCGAAGCCGTTCTTCGTCCTTGCGACGCAAAACCCGATCGAGCAGGAAGGCACGTATCCGCTGCCCGAGGCGCAGCTCGATCGCTTCATGTTCAACATCCGCGTGAAGTACCCGACCGAGGCGGAAGAGCTCGAGATCGTGCGGCAGACGACCTCGGTGCGATCGGTCGAGCCGTCACGCGTCCTGACCGGCGAGGACTGCCTTCGCATCCAGGATCTCGTGCGGCAGATCCCCGTGGCCGATCACGTGATCCGCTACGCGCTTCGCCTCGTTCGCGCGACGCGCGTGCGCGACGAGGGCGAGCGCCCCAAGATCGTGCGCGACTATCTCGCCTGGGGCGCGGGCCCGCGAGCGTCGCAATTCCTCGTGCTTGCGGCGAAGGCGAAGGCGATCCTCTCGGGGGCGACGCACGTCATGCCCGAGCACGTGCAGTCGATCGCGCTCCCCGTGATGCGCCATCGCATCATAACGAACTTCAACGCCGAAGCCGACGGCGTCACGACCGACACCGTCGTGCGCACGTTGCTCGAGGAGATTCAGGTCGACCGCTCCGATGCCGGCATGGAGCGCGAGATGAATTCGGTCCTGCGCTGATCACCGAGACACTCGCCCGTGGCTGACGACAAGACTCGCGAACCGAAGCGGGACAGTGCCGCGCGAATGCGCGCCGAGGAGTACCTCGCGCCCGAGACGCTCGCGCAGCTCGGCTCGTTCGAACTCCGCGCGAAGATGATCGTCGAAGGCGTGATGAGCGGCATGCACCGCTCGCCGTATCAGGGTCTCGCGGTCGAGTTCGCGGAACACCGACCGTACGTGAAGGGCGATCCGGTCCGGCACATCGACTGGAAGGTCTTTGGCCGTAGCGACAAGCTCTATCTCAAGCGCTACGTGCAGGAGACGAATCTCGACGTCGTGGTGCTCGTCGACTCGAGCGCGTCGATGCGCTATGGCACGCTCGGCGTGAAGTCCGGCTGGGGCGGCACGATCGCGAGCCAGAAGGCGGCCGCATGGACGAAGTTCGACCACGCCACCGCGACCGCCGCGGCGATCGCGTACATGTGCCTGCAACAGAGAGATCGCGTCGGCGTCGGCACGTTCGCCGAGGACCTTCGCACCGCGATCAAGCGCTCGAACGCCCGCGATCAGTGGCGCGTGATCGTGCAGTCGCTGTCGGTCGAGCCGGTCGAGGGGAAGGCGAACCTGCCGAAGGTGGCCGAACAGGTCCTCGCGAAGGTCACGAACCGCGCGCTCATCTTCATCCTGAGCGACTTCCTGATGCCGGTCGCGCAGCTCCGCGACGCGCTTGCGCGCTTCCGCCACCGACACCACGACGTGATCCTCCTCCAGATCCTCGATCGCCAGGAGCTGCGCTTCGATCTCGCGGATCCCGCCCCGTTCGACGGGCTCGAGGGCGAGGGGCGCGTCAACGTCGATCCGCCGGCGATCCGCGCCGCGTATCTCGCGGCGCTTCGCGAGCATCTCGAAGCCATCGAGAAGATGACGCGCGGCATCGGCTTCGACTACCAGCGGATGGATTCGCACGAGTCGACGGGCCCGGTGCTCGCCGGGCTCCTCGCCCGACGTGACGCGATCTCCCGCAGGAGCCGCACCGGATGACGCTCGTCAACGCGAGTCTCCTCGTTGCAGGCGTGATCGCGGCGGCGATTCCGATTCTCATTCACCTTCTCTTCCGTCGACGTCGCCCGCCGATGCCGTGGGCCGCGATGGACATCCTGCTCGCCGCGTTTCGCAAGCAGCAACGACGACTTCGCCTCGAGCAGATCCTCCTGCTCGCGGCGCGCTGCCTCCTCTTCATGCTGCTCGGCTTCGCGCTCGCGCGGCCGATCCTCGCACAGACCGGCCTCTTCGCGGGGGATGGCCGAACGGTGATCGTGGTGCTCGACGACGGCGCCGCAAGCCATGTGCGCACCGACGCGCTCGATCCGCGCACGTCCGGGTTCGAACGGCTCAAGTCCGAGGCGGTCACGCTCGTGCGCGGCCTCGCGCAGGGCGACTCGGTCGGTCTTGTGCTCGCGTCACGACCGAGTCGCGCGCTCATCGCGCCGCCGACCACGGACCGCGAAGCCGTGGCCCGCGCGATCGAGGCGCTCGAGCCGACGTCGACCGCGACGGACTTGGCGGCCGCTCTCGCCGTTGCAGCCCAAGTCACCGAGAAGGAAGGCGTGGCCGATGCCGAGCGCTCGGTCGTCGTCCTCAGCGAGTTCCGCGTGGGATCGCTCGATCCCACCGGTCCGAAGCCGACGCCATGGCCGACCGAGCAGGGGGCGCCCAAACTCCTCGCCCGCACGCCGGTCGACGACGACGTCTCGAACGTCGCTGTCACCTCGATCGAAGCGCAGCGCTCGGTGGACGACGACTCCGTCACGGTCGTCGTGCGACTCGAGCGCGCCGGAGGCACGAGCGCCCAGCAGATCGTGCGCGTCTCGCTCGAGGGAGACGGCATCGCGCCGGTGCCGGCCAGGCAAGTGCGATTCGACGCCGGGCAGGCCTCGGCCCGCGCCGAGTTCGTGGTGCGTGCTGCCGGCGACGCGCAACGCTCCGTCAGCGGGTCGCTCGTCGCCCGCGTCGAAGACGACCGCATGCCGCTCGACGACGCGCGCTACGCGACGTTCGACGCCCGCGGCGTCACCCGCATCGGCATCGTCGCGCGGCGCACGTTCGCCGGCAGCGGCGAGCTCGAACAGGTGCCTGCGTCGCGCTGGCTGCAACGCGCGCTCGAGCCGGTCGCGCAGCCGGGCGTCGAAGTCGTCGACATCGAGCCGGTGTCGGTCGACGCAAGGACGCTCCGCGAGATCGACGCCCTCTGGGTGCCGCGCCCCGAGACGCTTCCGCCCGAGGCCTGGCGCGAGCTGCGCGCCTTCACCGATCGCGGCGGCCTTCTTGTCCTCATGCCGTCGGCTGACATCGACGCGCAGCGCTGGGTCGAGCGCTTCCAGGCCGCGTATGTCTCGGGCTCCGGCCTTGCGTGGCAGATCGGCCTCGACGCGCCCGCGCTCGAGACGCCGCTCGCCTTCGCGACGGAACAGCCGCAATCGCCGATCTACGCGTCGATCTCCGCGGAGTTGACCGAGCTCCTCCGGCCGATCGAGGTCGATCGCCGCGTTGTCGTCACGAACGCGGCGCCGGCGGACGTCGTGCTCGCGCTCGCGGACGGCACGCCGTTTCTCCTCCTTGGCGAACCGGGCGGCGAGCGGCGCTCGAACGGCCTCGTTGCCTTCGTCGCGTCGGCGCCGGAGTTGGCGTGGACGAACTTGCCGGTCAAGCCGTTCATGGTGCCCTTCGCGCAGGAATTGGTCCGGCAAGGCCTCCTGCAGATCGGGCGCTCCGATCGCATCGCGGTCGGAGACCGTCCGCTCGCGCCGCGCGACGCCACCGAGGCGGTCGCGCCGAACGGGGCGCGGGTCGCGTTCGATCCGACGACGCGCGTCGCGCAGTCGCCATTCTCCGTTGCAGGCGTGTGGACGATTCTCGACGTTGCAGCTCGACCGGTGGGCGGCATCGCGGCCAACATCGACACCCTCGCGACCCGCGTGACGCCGCAGGCGAAGGACACGGTCACGACGTGGCTCGCGGGCGCGGCGCAACCGACCTTCATCGAGAGCGGCTCGTTCGTGACGTCGATGACGAAGACCGACACCGGTCCCGGCATCGGGTTCTGGATCCTCTGTGCGGTGGCCGTGATCGCGGTCGTCGAGCTCCTGATGGCCCGCTACTTCTCGCATGCGGCTATCGCCCGCGGAACCGCCTCTGATCCGGGCATCGGCGCCACGGCGCTCATCGCCGGTTCGGCGCCGCGGCGCGGAGGTGCCGCATGATGGAGAGCCCGGTCGTTCGTTGGCTCTTCGGATTGAACGACGTCGCGCTTGACGCGATGAAGAGCGCGTCGTCCACGCGCGTCGTCTTCGAGCGCCCGCTTCCCGGATGGGCGTGGTTCCTTGTCCTCTGCGCGTGCGCGGCCCTCGCGTGGTGGAGCTACGCGAGCCTGCGCGGATCGCGGCCCGGCCGCATCGCGCTCGGCGCGTTGCGGGCGTCGCTTCTCGCGCTCATCGCGATTCTCCTCTGCGGCCCCTCACTCCGCGTTGCACACGAGTCGGTCGAAGAGGATTGGGTGCTTGTCCTCGCGGACCGAAGCCGAAGCATGTCGATCAAGGACGCCGGAAGCGACTCCGCGCCCATCGAGCGCGATGCCGCGCTGCGAAGCGCGATCGACGGCGCGAAGCCCACGTGGGCCACGCTTTCGAAGGAACGCGAACTCGTCTGGCTCGGCTTCGCCGCCGGCGCGTTCGACTTGGCGGGCGGCGCCGACGGCATGCCGGCCCTCGGCGATCCGAGCGGCGACCGCACGCGCCTCGACGACGCGCTGAATCAGGCGCTCACCCGCGCGGCCGCTCGACCGATCGCGGGCATCGTCCTCTTCTCCGACGGGCGCACCAGCGCGCCGCCGAGCCGAGCGCTGGTGCGACGCCTGCAGGCCGCGGCCGCACCGGTCTTCGTCATCCCGCTCGGGTCGGAGACGGCGCGCGGCGACCTCGCGATCGCGAAGGTCGACCTTCCGAAGCGTGCGTTCGTGCGCGACGAAGTGCCGGTCGAAGTCGAGATCGAGAGGCCGACGCCCGAGATCGCCTCGCCGAGCGCGAAGGTCCGGCTCGTCGACGCGACGACCGGCGCGACGATCGCGAGCATGGACGTGCCCGCGTTCGAAGAGGGCGAAACCTCGAAGACGGTGACGCTGCTCGCGAAGACCGACGTTGCCGGCACGCGCGATTGGCGCGTCGAGATCGACGCCGGCGCCGAAGACCTCGTGGCCGAGAACAACGTGCGCGAGACGCGCGTCGAGATCATCGATCGGCCCTTGCGCGTCCTCTATGTCGACGGCTATCCGCGCTGGGAGTACCGCTATCTCAAGAACCTCCTCGTGCGCGAAGAGACGATCGACAGTTCGATCATGCTGCTCTCGGCGGACCGCGACTTTGCCCAAGAAGGCAACATGCCGATCAGTCGGCTTCCGCGCACGCCGGAGGAGTTCGCGAACTTCGACCTCTTCATCATCGGAGACGTGCCCGCGGGGTACTTCACGCCCGAGCAGCTCGAGGCGATGCGCGACCAGATCGCCCAGCGCGGCGCCGGACTCCTCTGGATCGGCGGCGAACGTGCAACGCCGAAATCGTGGGAAGGCACCGCCTTGGCGGAACTCCTTCCGATGCGTCCGCCGCTGGCGCTCGGCGCCGTGGGCGGACCGGTGAACATGGTGGCGTCGCCGGTGGCCGCGAAGCTCGGTCTCCTCAAGGTCGGTGACGACGCGAACGGCGGCTGGCCGGCGGAGCTCGCCGATCCGGACGTCGGCTGGTCGCAGCTCGAGTGGGCCCAGTACATCCCGCTCGAACAGTTGAAGCCGACGGCGGAGACGCTCGCGAGCGGCGTACCCGTGACCGCCGGCGGGCCGAGCGGCGCAAGTGCGGCCGCGGTGCCGCTTGTCCTCTCCATGAAGTACGGCGCGGGCCAGGTGATCTACGTCGCGACCGACGAGATCTGGCGCTGGCGCTACGGCCGCGGCGAGCGCTTCACCGAACAGGTCTGGTTGCCGCTTGTTCGCATGCTCGGTCGCGAGGCGCTCGCGGGCGGGAGCGACTCCGCGGTCCTGCGTGCCGTGCCTGGGCGCGTGCAACTTGGGCAATCGGTGCGCATCGAACTCGTGATGAATGACGCCCGCCTCGCCGACGCCGGCGAGAACGCGATCGCGGCGCGGCTCACGTCGCCTGATGGATCGCGCACGGTCGACGTCGACCTCACGCGCACCGCGCGACCGGGCGAGTTTGCGCTGAGCGTCAGCCCCGAAGAAGTCGGACTGCATCAGGTGCGAATTCTGTCGGGCTCGGCGAGCGGCGCCGAGGTGACGTTCGAGTGCACGCGACCCGACGAAGAGTTGCGCCGCGCCGCGGCCGACCATCCGCTGCTCGCCCAGCTTGCGGCCGACACGTCCGGCGCGGTGCTCTCGCTGAAAGACCTCTCCACGTTGCCGGAGCGATTGCAGGATCGCAGCGTCGTCACCGAGCACGCGACGCTCGAACCGCTTTGGGACACGCCGATCGCCCTGATTCTCTTCATTCTTCTTGCCACGGTGGAGTGGCTCGGACGACGATGGCTGCGGCTCGCCTAAGCCCGACGAACTCTCGAAGACGGTCCCGAACAGCTTTCCGAAACCGCTCATGAGCGCGACGACCACCAACAGCCTTCTCGAGAATGCGATCCGCGACCTGGAGCGGCTTGCGTCGCGGGCGCGGCTTCTCATCGTCTCGCGGCGCGTGATCGGCCTGGCGGCGGCGGCGATCGGTGCGGGCGCCGTCACCATCGCGCTCGACTGGATCTTCCGCTTCCCGGCGCCCTTCCGGGCGATCGTCCTCCTTCTCGGCCTCGCGGTGCTGGCGATGTTCGCGTGGCGGCTCGTCGTACCGGCGATGCGCTTCCGGCCGACGCCGACGCAGCTTGCGCTTCGCATCGAGCGGTCGTCGCCCTCGTTGCGCGGACGTCTCGCCTCCGGCATCGAGTTCGCGATGACCGACGCAGGCCGCGAGAGCGAACTCGCCGCGCGAAGCATGTCCGATCTCGCGGCCCGGTTGTCGAGCGAGTCGATTCGGTCGTGGCTCGCGCCGCGACGATCGCTCGCCGAGGTGTCGACCGCGCTCGCGACGATCGTGGTCGTCGCGCTCGTCGCCGCGCTTCTGCCCACGCACGCGCGAATCGGCGTCACGCGACTCCTCTTGCCCTTCTCGCAGAGCGAGTGGCCGGCGCGCACGCATGTCGAATCGCTGATGCCGCCGATCACGCATCACGCGAAGGGCCAGCCGATTCTTCTCGCCGCGAAACTCTCGGAGGGCGACGCCGCCTCCGAGCGCGTGGCTGCGGTCGTGACCGTGACGCGCGATGACGGCACCGTGTCGACGGATCGCCTCATGCTCACGCGGCAGCGCGACGGCCGCTACGAGCGCGTGCTCGAAGGCGATCCCACCGTCGGGCGCCTCGACATTCGCTTCGCGAGCTCCGACCACGAGTCGCCGTCGATGGCGATCGAACTGGTTCCGCCGCCGAAGATCGAGACGGCGACGCTCAAGGTCGATCCGCCGGCGTACGCGAGCGGCGTGATCGAGCCACGATCGGTCGACCTCGGAGACGGCACCGACGACCGGGCCATCGCCCGCGAGCCGGCGCTATTCGGATCGTCGGCCCGCCTAGAGCTCATGCTCAATAAACCCATTCCTGCGGGCGAATGGTCGAAGTCGGTGGGTAGCACCAACGTCGAGGGCGCGGACGACCTCCCCTCCCTCCGCTTCGATCCCGATCCCGCCGACGGCCGACGCTGGACGATCGCTTGGACCGTGACGGGACCTCGCGAGATCACCCTCGTCCCGACCGACGAACACCACATCTCGGCGGTCGATGACATCCGCTTCCGCCTCGACGCCGTCGAAGATCGTCCGCCGATGGCGGCGGTGACCGCGCCGGCGAGCGACGAGACCGTACTGCCGACGGCGGTCGTTCCGGTCGCGGTCGAGGCGCGCGACGACGTAGCGCTTGCGAAGGCGGGGATCCTCGTGTCGCGGTTCGTGGGCGGCAAGGGGAACGGCGATGTGGTGCGCGATGGCGTCTCCGACGTTGCGACGACGCTCGACCGCCGCGAAGAGTCGCTCGATCTCGCGGCGCTCGGCGCGGCGCCGGGCGACGTGTTCGCCGTGCAGGCGGCGGCGCAGGACGGATTCGATCTCGACGGCCAGAAGCACGAGCGGGTCCTGAGCGCGCCGCGCACGCTTCGCGTCATCAGCGAAGTGGAACTCGGCAAGCAACTGCGGGCCCAGTTGGCGGCGGTGCGCCGTGCCGCCGTGCGTCTCGACTCGCAGCAGGCGGAATTGTCGGCCGCGGCGTTGAACGGTCGCTTCGACCCGACCCTCGAGCGCGGGCAGGCGCAGGTTTCGGAACGGCTGCGCGACGCGACGGAATCGCTCGACGAGTTGGTGCGGCGCGTCGAGCGGAATCGTCTCGCCGACGAGGAACTCTCGGCCACGCTCGAGCAGGCCCGCGAACTCGTGGCGAGCGCCAACCGTGGATCGTCGCGGGCGAGCGAGGCGATGCAGCGGAAGCGCGAGGCCACGACGCCCGATGCTGCGAAGGACGCGGCGACCGAAGCGGTCACGGCACAGGAAGAGGTCCGCGCCGATCTCGAAGACCTCATCAAGCTTCTCGATCGCGACGAGGACTCGTGGGCGATGGGTCGCGAGATCGATCGCCTTCGCGAACAGATCGAAGGGCTCAAGAAGCGCACGGCGTCGCTCGGCGAGCGCACCGTCGGTCAGAAGCCCGAAGACCTCAAGGAGCCGGAGAAGTCCGAGCTCGATTCGCTCGCGAAAGAACAGGACGAGTCGGCGCGCGACGCGCAGAAGCTGATCGACGAGTTGCGCACCCGCGCGGAAGCCGTCGAGAAGGTCGACAAGAGTCGCGCGAATGCGATGCGCGACGCGGCGAAGGCGGGCGAGGAGCGGCGTTTGCAACGCTCGCTCGAGCAGGCCGGCAAGGACGTCGAGGAGAACCGCATGCAGCAGGCCCAGCAAGGCCAGCAGTCGGCGCTCGACGCGCTCGACCGCATGCGCAAGGGGCTCGAGGATGTCCGCAAGGCCCGCGCCGAAGAGCTGCGCCGAGCGCTCGAGAGCCTCGAACAGAGTCTCGAGCGCCTGATCGCGACGAACGAGGAGGAGCTCATCAACCTCGCGCGCGTGGCCGGCCCCGGCGACGAGGACGCGCTCGGCGAACGCGGTCGCGCGATGGTCAAGCTCGCGCAGAACACGCAGGCCGTGGCGGGCGAGGCGCGTGCGATCGGCAGCGAAGCCGGGCGCATCGCCCGCACGATCGATCGCGCGGCCGACAACCACGGCGCGGCCGTCGGGTTCATCCGCGCGAAGCCGGCGCGGCTTGAGGACGCGAAGGCCGCGGAAGAGCGCGGACTGGCGCTCCTGAAGGAAGCGCTTGAGTCCTCGCGGCAAGTCCGACAGCAGAGCGAGCAGCGCGAGCGCGAGCAGAAGATGCAGGAGATTCTTGCGGCGTATCGACAGCTTCTCGAGAAGGAACTCGGGCTCCGCGACGCGACGCTTGTCCTTCGTCCGGCGGTTCCGAACGCGAAGCTCGACCGCCGCGGACTCATCGAAAGTCGGCGGCTCTCGATCGCGCAGGGCGAAGTGGGCACCCGCGCGACGGCGATGCTCGAGGAGCACACCGAGTTGAAGGAGGCGGAGGTCTTCGTCGAAGCGCACGGCCTGATCGCAGACTGGGCGTCGCGGGCGAGCCAACGGCTTTCGGAGGGCACGCTCGACGACGAGACGGTCGCGCTCGAGACGCAGATCGCCGACGCGATCAGCGGTCTCGTCGATGCGCTCGCCCCGGCAGCCCCCGACGACAATCCGTTCCAAGAGAATCAGCCGAATAGCAACGGCAACAACGGCGGAAATAACGGCGGCAACAATCCCCCGCAACCGAAGCTGCCGCCGATCGCGGAGCTCAAGCTTCTTCGAAGCCTGCAGGTGCAGATCTTCGAACGAACGAAGCGACTCGACGGCCAGCGCGAGGCAAGCGGCAACGGAGAGGCGGTGCCCGCGATCGACGCCGAACTCGACTCGCTCGCGCGGCTCCAGGAACGTCTCGTTGGGCTCCTCGAGGGCGTGATCCGCAAGAACCTTCCGCCCGCGCCACCCGAGGGCGGCGAAGGCGGCGGCGATCCGACGACCCCAGCGCCGCCTGAGCCTGGTGGTGACCCGTCGGGTGAGCCCACTGGCACCGATGGCGATCCCGCCGGTGAACCCCCCGCGGGCAAACCCGCCGACGAACCCAACCCCGAGGCAGGCACCCAGGCTGGTCCCCAGACTGGTCCCCAGGCTGGTCCCGAGTCTCTTCCCCAGACTAGACCCCAGGCTGTTTTCGAGTCTGATCCCCGCTTCCGCACCCAGCGTGCCGCGCACCGTGACCTTTCGTTTGGCTCGCCGATCCGTGTGGCGTTCCTTGGCGCGGTGGAATCGCCCTCTCGGGTTGTAGGACGGGCGTCGTCGGAATCGCCGATCTTCGGACCCTCGCTCTTCGCTTTCCCGTCGCGGGATGGCATGCTTTGGATCGATACGGTCGGTGCCCGCACGGTCCCGTCGGTCGAGGGTCCGCCCAGTGGGGCGACGGCGGACAGAAACCTCGAACTCGCGTGCAGCGTCGCGGCGGTCGATGACTATCGTCGGCTGGTGATGGAAAGGACTTCTCGATGAAGGAATCGAACCACGTGCTCCGACCTCGAACGATCCTGGCCCCGCTCGCGGCGGCGAGTCTTCTCGCGCTCGTGACCACGTCGCTCGGGTACGCCCAAGCGAGCGATCCCGCGCCCGTGAAACCGGCGACGACTCCGGCTCCCTCGACGTCAGGCTCAAAGGCGGCGCCGCCAGCGTCGGATCCGGGCAAGTCGCTCGACGACGTCCTCGGCATTCCGGCATCGAAGTCGGGATCCAAGTCGGGATCCAAGTCGGGATCGACGTCGAGTGGCACGCGCCCCGGCGCGACGGAACCTCCGGCGACCGGCGATGCCACGTCGTCCAACGACGCCGCACCCGCGCTCGACAAGGCGAAGGAGCGCGTCGAGCAAGCGCTCGATGAGAAGGCGGTCGAAGACTTGATGCGTCAAGCGCTCGGCGGCATGCGCGTGAGCGCGGACCGCTTGGCGAACGAAACCGACCCTGGCCTGGGCACGCAGCGCGTGCAGCAAGACGTGATCGCCAAGCTCGACACCCTGATCGAGGAGGCGAAGAAGCGCTGCAAGGGTGGCCAGTGCAAGTCGAGCAGCAGCAGTAGCTGCAACAACCCGAGCCAGTCGCAGAGTAAGCAGGCGAGTAAGCCCGGCGAGAAGGAAGGCGCGAAGACCGCGCAGAAGCCCGGCGACTCGAAGACCCGCAAGGAACCGAGCAAGAACGCATCGCGCGCCGACGGCATGGTCGCCGGCGCGGAGCCGCCGGCGGTCGATCCGACCGACGAGGCGAAACTCCTCGACGAGTCGCAGACGGAGTGGGGCAAGTTGCCGGAGCGCGTGCGCGACCTGATTCGTCAGGGTTCGCGAGACCGCATCGCGTCGATCTATCAGCGGCTGACGGAGGAGTACTACCGTCGCATGGCTGAGGACGCCTCGCGATGACGATCCTCGCCGCCGCGTATCTCACGGCGTCGGCGTCGTTGATGGCGGACGCGACACGGCCTTGGCCCGTGTTCATGGTCGCGTCGGTCCAAGAAGCGCCCCCAGCCGCTGCCCCCACCGCGCCCCCCACAGCGCCTGCAACGCCGAAACCGGCGGCGCCGCCCGCCACGTCCGACGCAGCTCCACCGACCGGCGGAGCGGAGAAGGATCCCGACACGGCGCGCATCGAGCAGAGCGCGCAGAACAATCCGACGGAAGGCGAGATCACGCCCGAACTGGAGCGTGCAGTCGCGCGCGGACTTGAGTACCTGAAGAGCATCCAGAACACCGACGGCTCCTTTGGTCGCGGGAAGTACGGCAAGCACGTGGGCATCACAGGACTGTGTGCGCTCGCGTTCATGGCAGACGGACACTTGCCCGGGCGCGGCAAGTACGGCGACGTCGTGCAGAAGGCGATGGACTTCATCCTTGAGCACGCGACCGAGACCGGCCTTCTCGCGGTCGACACCACGCAAGGCCCGATGTACGGCCATGGCTTCGCGACGCTGTTCCTTGGCGAGATCTACGGGATGAATCCCGACGACGACCGCGTGCGCGACGCACTCACGCGCGCGGTGCAGCTCATCGTCAACAGTCAGAACGAACAGGGGGGTTGGCGTTACAACCCGGTGCCGTACGACGCGGACGTCAGCGTCACGATCTGCCAGATCATGGCGCTCCGAAGCGCCCGCAACGCCGGCATCAAGGTGCCCAAGGAAACGATTGACGCGGCCGTGAAGTACGTGCGCGATTGCCAGAACGCCGACGGCGGATTCCGTTACATGAAGGACTCGGGCGTGAGCGCGTGGCCGCGAACGGCAGCGGGCGTCGCGAGCCTCTTCTACGCGGGCGTCTACAAGGACGACGCCATCGACCGCGGTCTCGCGTACCTGTTGCAGACGTCGCTTCCGACCGGCAACGGCGGCGCGCTCGGCCAAGCGCACTACTTCTACGGCCACTACTACGCCGTCCAGGCGATGTACCTCGCGGGCGGCGAGCGGTGGAACCGTTGGTGGCCGGCGATTCGCGGCGAACTCTTGGCGCGCCAAGAGGCGAGCGGCGCGTGGCTCGAACAGCAGGCAGGCGAAGCCTACGGCACGGCGATGGCGCTCATCATTCTTCAGATGCCCAAGCGCTACCTGCCGATTTTCCAGAAGTAATCGATGCCCACTCGACCGGTGCGCGACGTCCAACTCTCCGCGATCCCCGCCGTGGGCGAGCCACGTGCGATCGACGCCCCGCGCGACGAGCAGCTGGCGCGCCCGTCGCGCCGTCGACCTCCAACCGCACGAGTGATCGCGTCGCTCCTCGCCACCACGTGTGCGCTCCTTCCGTGGTGTGGGTCGGCCATCGCCATCGACCGGAGTTCGTCGATTGCGTCGGCGAACGAACCCGCGGCGGCGCTTCGGCAGAACGTCCCCGTCCAGCCCGCGCTCGGGCCGATTCGGCGCTTCGGCGAACCGGAACCGCCACCGCAGCCCGCATCGCCGCCGCTCGACGTTGCTGCGTCGCTCGATCCCTTCGTCTTCTGGCTCATCACGACAGACGGCGAACGGCGACCGATCCGACAGTTTGCCGTCGACGGCGAGACGCTCGTCGTGTGGCCCGTACGACCATCCACGAAGGGTGCAGCCAACGACACCGTGCGCGCACCCGGCTCGGCGCCGTCGCCGACGCGCACCGCGGGGGGCGCCGACAGCGCGTCTCCAGCCTCGACCGACGGCGCGAAAGATCCTGATCGCGAGAGCGAACGGATGCCGCTTGTCTCGTGCGTCGCGATTGTCGCCAATCGCCCGGTGCGCGCCGCGGCCGTTGGCCCGCGCGCGGAGCCGGCGGTCGAACTCGTCGACGGGCAGCGTTTCCCCGGCGAGCCGCGCGCGACGGCGAAGCCCTTCGCATGGTCTCACTCGTGGCTCGGAATCCAGGCGATCGAGCTCGAACGAACGCGGAGCATCGTGTTGCAGCCGTCGAGCGTGGCGCAGACGTCGCGGGCCACGAGCGGAACGGGACTCCCCGAGCCCGGGGCCGAAGATCTCGTCCTTCTCGCCAACGGCGATCGCGTCGAAGGCATCATCGAGGAGTTCGGCGCCGATGTCGTCGTCGAGCGCGCGAATGCCGGCGCGACCACGATCCCGATCGGGCGCATCGCGGCGCTTGTCCTCATCTCGCCGCTCGAACCTCCGATAGGCCCGCGGCTCTGGTTTGACGACGGCACCGTGATCGACGCGGTACCCACGAGTTCCGAAACGGCGAAGCCCGGACTGCTCGCGATTCGACGCATTCCGCGATCCCCGACGAAAGCCGCGGGGGTCGAACCGCCGACGCCCACGACCGCCGAGCGCACGCCGCTCGTCGAGACGGTCGTTCTTCGGGCCTTCGCCACGTCGCCGAGCGCGATCCTCCCGCTCGCAAGCGTGACGATCAACGAGGCGCGCCCGACCGGCACCCTTCCGACGTTCGCGCCGAACCGTCCGACCACGCTTCCCGGACAGTGGCCCGCCAACCTGTTGCCGATCGTGATCGGCGGCGCGACGGCCGTTCGGTATGAACTCCCCGAGGCGACCGGTCGCTTCGTCGCGGAGATGCGACCCGAGGGTGCGAATCCGCGATGGACGTCGTTCACGGTCGTCGTGCGAAGCGGCGATCGCGAGGTCTTCCGACGAGAGGTCGTCCCCGATCCGTCGACGGGCGCGCTTCCGCGCGAGCCACTCTGGATCAACGTGCCGATCACGTCGCGCGCGCTCGAGATCGAGGTGTTGGAAGGCGAGCGCGGTCCGATCTGCGACGGCATTCGGCTCGACTATGCGATGGTCATTCGGCCGACGAAGGCAACAGAGAGTGACGGCGCGGCGCCGCGCGGCTGAGTGCGACGACGGAGGGCGGCGACCCGGCTTCCACGCAGAACGCTCGACGCGCCGACGGACGAGACCGGCCGGTCGCCACGCGCAATCGTTCCACGTCTGGCGCGGCGCCTGCGGCGCCCCGAACTCGCGCGGCGCGTAGAGATCCGCTGGCGCGCGGGGAACCCAGTCGGGGAGACAGCATTCGATCGTGACGCGCCCGTCGCCGAAGTATGTGAGGCGCGTCGAGCCGTCGCGCGCCGTGACGCGGCGGCAGCGGGCGCCGACGGCCGCTGCGACTTGGTCGCGCACGAGACGCTCGGCGGCGGTCGATTGGAGACACACGGCCGGAGCGACGCGCTCGAGCAGCGGGCCGACGATCGGCCTCCACGAGCCGTGATGCGGGAGTTCGAGCGCGTCGGCGCTCAAGGACGGATAGCGCTCGAGGAGCGCGCCGAGTCCGCGCGTCTCGAGATCGCCGGTGAAGAGGAAGGCGCCGCGCCGCAACCCGCCGGAACTCTCGCCTTCCTCTCGGATCGAAAGGAGGATCGCCTGGGACGCATCGTTGTCGGCCCAGCGTCCGGTCGAGCCCTCTGTCGCGGAGTCGCTCCGGGGCGGATGAAGCCATCGCCACGACGCGTCGCCGAACCGTCGCTCGTCGCCTTCGGCCACGACGACGACCTCGGTGCCGCGCTCCGTTGCGGCGTGCAGCACGTCTGCCGCCGAAGGCAGCCCGCGCGCGGCCGCTTCGGCGAACCGCTCGGTCACGAGAAGTTGGCGAACCGCCACGCGTTCCAGAATCCGCGCGACGCCCGAGTAATGGTCGAGGTCGGGATGCGAGATGACGATCGCATCGAGCGAGGAGAGACCGTACGACGCGAGGGCCGGAAGGACGACACCGTCCGCGACGCGCGGTGTCGAACTCGAGCCTGCGTCGAAGAGGACGTTCGTGCCGCCGCTCTCGACGAGATACGCCGACCCGTTGCCGACGGCGAGCATGGTGACGCGAAGCGCGACGGAGGCGGGTCCGCGAGTGTCCGCATGCGCGCTCGTGGCCGGCGGTACGCCGAGCGCGCCCTCCCGCGCGAAGCCGAGGAAGAGCGGCAGCCATGTGCACGCCAGGGCGAGTCGCGCGCACCATCGCCACGTCGGTCGTGAGGCCCGACACCACGCGACGGCGGCCGCGGTCGTCGCCACGGTCACGATGAGTGACGGAGGGCCGCATGCGGGCGTGAGCCAAGGCATCGCCGCCGACAGCCCGACGAGCCCGCGGAGTACCGTCGCGCCGCCCGCGGTGAGATAGCCGAACGGCAGGGCCACGACCGGCGCGACGGCCGCGAGTGCGAGCGTGACGTACCCGACGAGAAGGACGACGGACGCGATCGGCACCGCGACGATCGACAGCGGGATCGCGCCGAAAGCGACGAGCCCGAAATGCCACGCGGCGATCGGCGTGGTCGCGAGCCAGACCGCGATGGTGTCGATGAGCAGTCCGCGCACCGAGCGGCCGCAAGCCTCGGCGATCGAGGAAGGTGGCGCGACCTCGCGGCCGTACCACCGGGTCTCGAGCGCGGGGGCGAGGAATCGCAGCGCGAGCACGGCGGCGAACGTCAGTTGAAAGCCAGGGCGCAGCGACTCGGCCGGCACCATGGCGACGATCGCGGCCGCCGCGACTGCGAGCAACGTGTCGCCGCGCCAGCGTCGCGCCAGAATGTCGCCGAGTCCGATCGCGAGCGCGACGATTCCCGCGCGGATGATCGGCGCCTCAGGCTCGACGACGATCGCGTACGCGCCGGTCACGAGCGTTACCGCCATGCCGCCAAGGACGCGGTGGCGCACGAACCCGTCGGCCACGCGGCGCGTGGCTCCCGCGAGGATCGCCAGATTGAAGCCAGAGATCGCAACGAGATGTGCGAGTCCCGCGTGCGCGAAGTCGCCGCGGACCTCGTCGCCGTCGCGGGTGCCTTGGCCGAGGAGCATCATGCGCACGAGCGCGGCGGTGTTGGCATCGAGGTCTCGTGGGAGCGCCGCGACGAGGCGGGCGTCGAGCCATGCGCGCAGGTCGGCCACGCGGTGGCGGCCGTTCGTCGCGCCACCTTCGTACACCGCGCGAATCAAGCTCGGCGGAGCGCGCAGCGTCGCGACGATCGACGTGTCGTGCACCGCGTGAGACGCGCGCTCGAGCGCCCGGACGTACGGCTGCGGCGAGTTCGGCGGCCGGCGCGGCGCGAGCCATCCCGTCACTTCAATCGTCGAGCCCGTGACCGGCGCTCGCCAGGCGTCGACGTCGGCCCCGTCGATCACGAGATGCACGCGGCCGCGCAGCGGGTGAGCGCGGTTGTCGTGCGCCGTCGTCCGCACGCTCACCTCGTCGAGCGTCGTCTCGAGACCTCCACGGTCGCGCCACGCAGGTCCGGGTTCGCGAGGCGGCGGCCGCGCACTGGGCGGTTCGGCCAATCGTCCGGTCACCGAGACGAGGCACCCGTCGGCCGGCAGCGTGAGTCGAGCCCCGTGCACATCGACCAGCGTCGTCACGCCAACGCCATCTCCGAGTTCGAGCGTGCCGCGTGCGGTGGCCGCGTGGAGCGTGCCCCACGCCACGCCCACGCAGCCGACCGCGAGCGCTGTCGCACCGAGGGCGACCGGCGCGAAGGAGATCAGCGGCCATCGCCACGCGAGGACCGCCGCCACGACGCCCACGAGGAGCGCCGCCAGGGCTGCATGGCGCGCGAGGAGGGCCGCCCCGGCGTCGGCCGACTGACCGGCCATGACACCGAACGTGAACGCCATCCCCGCGAGCAAGAGGAGAGGCGGGCGGCGCGACAGCGCCGCCGCGCGCCCTCGGCGCGACGGTCGAAGTTCCATGACGACACTCGGTTCCTGGTTCGTCGGGACCGCGGTCGCGTGCGGGCGATCGGCCTTCGACATCGGGGCGGGATGCTACCGCCGGATTTCGCCGATCCGAAAAGCACTGCGCTTTTTCGACACGACAGAATTTTCTCGCGGTCGCTAAGTCGCGCGCGAGAGCTCGCGCAATCGCTCGAGCGCGGTCCACGCGTCGCCGAAGTCGATCGTCTGTGCGGCGAGACGGATGCCGTCGTCGAGGTCGCTCGCCGCGCCTGCAACGTGGAGCGCCGCGGCCGCGCTCAGGAGCGTCATGTCGCGCGCCGGTCCGCGCTCGTCGCCACGAATGAGGTCGCGCATGAGCGTGGCGGCGCCCTCGAGCGATGTCGGCGCCAACTCGCTCGGCGACGCGACGCGAAGGCCGTACGCCTGCGCGTCGACGCTGTGCTCGCGCACGCCTTCAGGGGTGACGTCGGCGACGCGCGTCGGCGCTCCGATCGAGAACTCATCGAGACCGTCGTCGCTGTGCATCACCATCGCGCGCACGGCGCCCAAGCGCCGCAGCGCCTCCGCGATCGGCCGCACGAACTTGCGGTCGTAGACGCCCATGATCTGCCGACGCGCGCCGGCGGGATTCGTGAGCGGGCCGAGCAGGTTGAAGATCGTCGGAAACCCGAGCGTCTTCCGCACCGGCATCGCGTGCCGCGCCGCGGGGTGATGATGGATCGCGAAGCAGAAGCAGACGCCGACCTCGTCGAGGCAGCGCGCCTGGACAGCCGGCGGCGCGTCGACGTTCACGCCGAGCGCACTCAACGTTTCAGCCGAGCCGCGGCCGGTGCGCGAGCGATTCCCGTGCTTCGCGACTTTCGCGCCGGCGGCGGCGGCGACGATCGCCGCGGTCGTCGAGACGTTGAAGGTCTTCGGCGCTCCGCCGGTGCCGGCGGTGTCGAGGATCGACGCCGGATCGAGGCGCGTCGGCACCTTCGCCACGTGCTCGCGCATGACCCGCGCGGCGCCCACGAGTTCATCGACCGTCGGCAGGCGCGTGGCGAGAAGCGCGAGGAGCGCCCCCATCTCGGCGTGATGAGCCTCGCCCGACATGATGGCCGCGAAGGCCGCGCCCGACTCCGCCTCGCTCAGCGTGTTTCCGGCGAGAAGCGTGCGAAGATGCGGCGTGAGGTCGCCCGGGTGCGTGGGCCGCGCGAACTCGGATGGGCCAGGCAAGGCGCTCATGCCGCGATCATACGGAAGCGGCGTTCGAGCGCCGCGTCCGCGCGCCATCGGCCGCCCCGCACCAACTCCCCGTTGCCCGCTGCTCTCGCTCTACACTCCGCCCGCCGATGCTCGCCTCGATCCTGCACACGTGCGATCCGTTCGCGATCCAGTTCACCGACTCGTTCGGTATCCGCTGGTACGGGCTGTCGTACGCGGTCGGCATGCTCCTCGGCTGGTCCGTGCTGCGCTGGCTCTCGCGCACCGGCCGAACCCCGCTCAGCGCCGCACAGATCGACAACTTCACGACTGCGCTGATCGTGGGCCTGCTCGCGGGCGGGCGCATCGGCCACGTCCTCTTCTACGAGCCGAAGCTCTTCGTGGCGTTCTCCTCGTCGTTTCCGTTCTGGGGCTTGCTCGAGATTTATCGCGGCGGAATGTCGAGCCACGGCGCGATGATCGGCATCGCGATCGCATGCATCTGGTTTGGACGCTCGAATCGGCTTCCCATCCTGCACCTCGGCGACCTCATCTGCTTCGTCGCGCCGATCGGCCTCGGCCTCGGTCGGCTCGCGAACTGGGTGAACGGCGAGCTTCCCGGCAAGCCGCTTCCCTCCGCGTTGCAGGCGGAAGCGCCGTGGTGGAGCGTGAAGTACCCGAGCGATCTCCTCACCGAAACGTTCTGGAACGCGCGCAGCGACGCGCAGATCGAGGCGCTTCGCAACGCCGCGAAGAGCGTGGTGCACGCGTCGTCGGACATTCCGCAGACGTTGCACGACGCCTGCTACGCCGGCAACCAGACCGTCATCAACGCGGTCACGCCGCTCTTGACCGCGTACTACCCGTCGAACTTCTTCCAGGCGATCACCGACGGGCTCATATTGCCCGCGATTCTCGTTCTGATCTGGCTGAAGCCGCGCTCGTCGGGCACGATCTTCGGCGCGTTCTTCGTCGTCTACGGCATTCTCCGCGTGACGACCGAGCAATTCCGCACGCCCGATCCCGACATCTTCACCGTCGGTCCCGTCACGCTTCCGATGATGCTCTCAGGCGCGATGATCCTCGTCGGCGCGACCGTGATGGCCGTCGCGTCGCGCTCGTCCGGACCGAAGGTCGGCGGACTGCTCCGTCCGCGGGCGAGCTGAAACGTGGACCGCGTCACGAGCGAGGTTCGATCGCGAATCATGGCGGCGATACGAAGCCGCGACACCGGCCCCGAGCGTCGCGTCCGCTCGATCGTGCACGCGCTCGGCTATCGGTTTCGGCTCTATCGACGCGACTTGCCGGGGTCGCCCGACCTCGTGTTTCCTCGGCTTCGCGCCGTCGTTTTCGTGCACGGGTGCTTCTGGCACGCGCATCGCTGCCGCGCCGGTCGCAAGGATCCGAAGACGAACGCGGCGTTCTGGAAGGCGAAGCGCACGCGCAATCGCGAGCGCGATCGCGCCGTGACACGGGCGCTCCGCCGGCGCGGCTGGCTCGTACTCGCCGTGTGGGAATGCGAGCTCCGCGATGCGGAGGCCCTGATGCGAAAGCTCGCGTCTTGGCTCAGTTCGGCTTCGCGGGAGCACCCGCGTCGGCCGGCGGATCCGCAGGCTTCTCCTCGGCCGGCGGCGCGGACGGCGCCGCGTCGCTCCGCGCGAGCCACACGTCGCTGAGGAACTCGCGCATCAGATCGTTCTCGATCGAGCCGGTCATCTTGGCGAGGCCTTCCGCGACGATCGACTCGTCGCCGAGCTGATGGCCGATGTACGCGAGCATGAGGCCGTAGCTGTCGCCGTCCTTGCCGTCGAGCCGCGCGCGCAGCGTGTCGACGGCGAGCCGTAGGCGCGTCTCGCTCGGCATGAGCTTCGCGTCGTAGCGGACGTCGATCATCTCGGGGAAGTCCGCGAACAGCGTTCGCAAGGCAAGCGCGCTCGAGAGGTAGAGGCCGGCGCCGATCTGCGTGTTCGCGAGACCCGCGATGAGGAGCGGGTTGTCGGGGTTGATGAGAAGCGCCTGGTTGAAGAGGCGCTCCGCCTTGAAGAACTCGCCGCTCGCGAGGCTGCGCTGCGCGTCGCGCACGAGATCGTCGACGCGAGCGCGGTCCCCGGGCGAAAGGTCGCGCACCGTCGTTCCGTGATTGAGCACCTTCGCGGCCTCGCGAATCTCCTGCGTGCGGCGCTCGCGTTCGCGGGCGTCCGCTTCCTCGGGCGTTTCCGGTCGCGTGGACGGCGGCGTCACATTGGGATCGGTGTCGGTCGGCGCGGGCTTCGGCGCCGACGGGTCGGGAAGCGCCGTCGGATCGCGCATGATCGGATCGTCGTCGTCGCGTTGCGTGCCGAACGCGCGGGTCACCTTGCGGATGTCGGCGCGAGCTCGCTCGACGGCGCGCGGATCGGCATCGATGCGCACGTCCGGCCGATCGCCGTAGCGCTCCACGATGCGGCGCACGATGTCGTCGTACGCGGAATTCTGCGCGGGCGGCTTCGGGGTTCCGTCGGGCGTCAGCACCGGCGGATCGATCTGGGCGTCGATGCGGGCGTCGCTCGGACGCGACAGGGTCGCGTTGAACGGCTGAATGATGAGCTGTTCGTTGAGGCGGCCTTCATTCACTTCGCGGCGAACGCGAGCGCGCTCGAAGAGCGGCAACGTGGACTGGTCGATGGCGTCGTCGGGGCGAATCGAGCGAAGCCCGAGCAATCCCGACGCCGCGAACTCGACGGATCGCCGCGACGAGTCCATGCCTTGCGCGAAGATCACCGGCTCGATGCCGGCATCCTGTTGCCGTGCGAACGCGAGGTTGGAGCCCGCCTGATCGAGACGCACGCGACCTTCGGCGGCAGCTGCAACGGGGTTGCGCATCGCCGGCGTCGCATCGCGGCGGTACTCGAACACGCCGAAGCCCTGAGCGAGGCTGAAGCGCTCCTGGAAGCCGCCGGCCTGGATGAACGCGGTGCTCGAGATCGCGCTGTTCGCGCGGAAGCTCTGCGTGCTGTCGCCTGCAGTGACGCCGCGGAAGTCGGTGGGCGCGAGATAGCCGACCGTGCCGCGGAAGCCACGGCCGCCTGCAACGCTGTTCGTCACGATGAGGTTGCGGGCGTTGAAGTCCGTCTGAAACGCCGCGCTGTTGATGCGCCCGCTGCCGACTTGCAGGTTGGAGTCGAGGGCGTTGCCTTGGCCTCGTCCCTTCGTCTCCTTGATGGGCTGACGTCCGCGCGGGCCGGTGGTCGGCGTTCCACGGCTCCCTTGATTCAGCGGACCGCCGGGATTGATGCGCTGGCTGTTGGGATCGGTGCGCTGCGGCGTCGTCGTTCCGGGCGTGCGCGGCCGCGAGTCGAGCGCGTTCTGCGCGAAGCTCGCCGAGGCGACCGCGCAGACGAGCGTGGCGCAGGCGAGGAGATGCGGAGTCGCGAGGCTGCGCGGGCTGACGGAGTGCTTCGAGATGGGGCGACGTCGCATGAGAAGTCTCAAGGTCGAGCCGTGGCCGCACAGCGGCGTTCGGCGAATGGGAGCGAGTTCGCTTATCGGCATCACCGCCGATTGCGTTCCACCGTTTCGGAGCGGGTCACCTCCGAGGGCGGGATCGGGCAACGCCCGAGCGACGCTCCAAGGCAATGATGCCCCGCGCGGCGCGGCCGGTCACGACGAAGTTCACTTCTCGACGGCTTTTGGTTCGGACGTTTTCCCTGCGTCGTCGTCGCTCGAAGGGGCCGTCACGAGCGATTCTGGTCGCGAGGCCTCCAAGAACGCGGGTGCCGTCTCAGACAGCACCGCCTCCGAACCGGCCACGAGCACGCGAACGACCGAGCCGTCCGACCAGAGGAGCGCGACGGCGCTCTCGATGGTGTCTTGGGGGAGCTCGATGGGATAGGCCTCCCAAGGCGGCAGGAAGAGCGGTCGTCCAAAGGGCGAGAAGACGACGTATTGCTCGTTGTCGGGCACGAGAATCAGGGATACACGCTCGACGCCGCCGACGAGCGACCGCGAGAACGTGACGGCCACCGAGCGAGCGCTGCCGGGGACGGCCACGGGCTTCGGCGTATGCACGGTCCAGCCGTCCGCGACGAGATCCGGTAACCGCACGCTCGAACCAAGGAGCGCGGCCGCGTCGCGTTCCGCGTCGGTGATCGTCGTCTTCTCGGCGCCGGCGCCGTGCACCGCGTCGTTCCTGCGTTCGTGAAAACGCTCCGCCGCCGCTTCTCCCAAGTCCCACGCCGGGATTCCGAGCGGCGCGGTGATGCGGTCGCCGACGCGCGGACCATAGATGCCGAAGAAGATGGCGAACGCGACCAATGCGAGCGAAGCCGCGAGCGGAACGCCGCTCCAACGCGGATTTCCCCCGACGTGTCGACCGGACTGCCGTGCGGGGCCTTCCGAGGTTTCGTGCGGTTCGCCGCCGGTCATGAGCCCCGATGGTATCGGCGCGAATGACGAAGGCCGGTCACCTACACTCGCCGTTCTCCATGTCGGCCTCGTCGAATAGCCCCTCGAGCGCGCCCGAAGCGCCGCTCTCCCCGGACGCGCTCGCACGCACCTTGGCGCGGCACCCGCGTCCGTTGGGCGGCGACACCGCACGGAGCGTGGGCCCGGCGGTCGTGAGCCTGACGGGCTACGTCCTGAACAACCAGGAAGCCCAGGCACATCACCTCCGCCTCGGCAAGAAGCCCGACTGGCTGCGAGCGCGCGTGCCCGGCGGAGCCGGCTACGACCGGCTCAAGAAGATCATCGACGAGCATCGCCTCCACACCGTCTGCCAGGAAGCCTCGTGCCCCAACATGGGCGAGTGCTGGAGCCGCGGCACGGCCACGATCATGATCTTGGGCGACGTCTGCACGCGGTCGTGCGGATTCTGCAACATCAAGACCGGCCGCCCGCCGGAGCTCGACCTCGACGAACCGCGCCGCGTGGCCGAGTCGCTTCGGCTCATGGGGCTCAAGCACGTCGTCGTCACGAGCGTGAACCGCGACGAACTCCCCGACGGAGGCGCCGCGATCTGGGCGGAGACGATCGAGCGCGTGCACGCGGCGTGCCCGACGATGTCGGTCGAGGTGTTAGTCGGCGACTTCCTCGGCGACGAAAAGGCGATCCAGACGGTCATCGACGCCAAGCCCGAGATCCTCGCGCACAACCTCGAGACGGTGCGGCGCATGCACCCCGCGGTGCGCCCGCAGGCGAAGTACGAGCGCTCGCTCGCGGTGCTGCGGCAGATCAAGGAGAACGGGCTCGTCCCGAAGACGGGCATCATGGTCGGCATCGGCGAGCGCGACGATGAGGTCGAGGAGCTGATGGACGACGTGCGGACGCAGTCCGGCGCCGACATCCTCACGATCGGCCAGTATCTCCAGCCGACCCGCAACCACTTGCCGATCGAACGCTGGGTCCATCCCGACCAGTTCGCGGCGTGGCGCGCGCTGGGGTTGTCGAAGGGCTTCCGCGTGGTCGAGAGCGGACCGCTGGTGCGCAGCTCCTATCACGCCGAAGAGCAGGCCGAGCGGCTGTAACGCGGAGATGCGCCGCGCGACCGGTCGCGTCAGTGATGCGACTCGGCCTTCTTCGCGGGCTCCTTCGCCTTCTCCTTGGGCTTTTCCTTCGCCTTCTCCTTCGGCTTCTCGTCCTTGGCGGCGCCGTGCGACTCCGCCTTCTTCTCGCCGCCCCCGTGGCCCCCGGCGTCCTTTTTCTCGCCGTGGCCTCCGCTTGCGGCGGACGGTGTTCGCAGCGACTCGGTGAGCGCGACGAGCTCCGTTTCGGAAAGTGGCCGCACGCGATCGGCGGCCACGACGCTTGACCCGAGCCACCAGATCGCCGGCGCCCACGGCAAGAGCGTGAGGCCAAAGAGTCCGACGAGCGTGCGGACCGTCGGCGGGAGCTTCAGGACCGGCGCCGAAATCGCGCGCAGGGGCTTGAAGACCGGCTGCAACAGGGAGTTGATGAGCGCCGCCCCGCGCGTGCCCACATGTGGCTTCGGCTCGGCGACGACGGCGGCAGCAGCGGCGACGGCCGCCACGTCGGGCGCCGCGTGCGCAACGGGTTCGGGCGCCGCGTCCGGCGGAGGCTGAGGGGCGGGCTCCGGATCACTCGACGTTGCAGCTTCGGGCTCGCTCGGCGCTTCGGCGACCGCCTCCGGCGCGCGCTCAGCGGAGGCCTCTGACTCGCTGGGCGCATCGGCCGCGATGGGGGCCTCAGGTGGGGCCTCAGGCTGGGCCTCAGGTTGGGCCTCAGATGGGGCCTCGGTGGGGGCCGCGACGTCGGGCGTGGGTTCGGGCGTCGGCTCGGGGGCATCGGCCATCGGCTCGGCCATCGTCTCGGGCGCGGTCCCGACCTCCGGCTCGCTCGGCACAGATGCGACGGGTTCCGCCAGAGGCGCGGGCGTCGGGTCTTCGGCCGCTGCAGCGCTCGACGTTTCCGCCGGCGCAGCCCCGAAGAGATCCGAGAGGAGATCGTCGACGTTCGGCAATTCGGTCGCGCCCGTGAGCGCGCTCGCCGTTGCTTGCGCAGATGCCGCGGCGGAGTTCAGCATGGCGCCGATCTCCTCGACGGCGAGCTGTTCGAGCGAGAGGAGATCCGCGTTTTCGTGGTCTTCGGTCTGGACATCGTCAAGTGGAGCGGTCGGCGCACCGGCTGCAACGTCGAAACTGCTCGACGTATGCGCGTCGGTCGAATCCTTTTCCAATCGCGAGTCCGAGGCGGACGTTTCGCTCCGTTCGTCGGGTGGCGCAGTGGCCATCGGCACCTCCGCATGAGCGGCGACCGATGTCGCCATGCGTGTGCCCTCGTCCGACGAAGTGTGGAGCGGCCGATCGTCCATTGCTTCGTGCGGACTGAGATCGGGTGGCCGTTCTCCGCAGGTGCGTGGCTCCCTCGGGATGAGGTCGAAACCGCAAGGTTCGACGCCGATCGATCGTGTCGTTCCGATCGCTCCGGTCCGAGAAGACGATTGGCCGTCGGACGCGGCTCGTGGAACGAAGCGACGGCGGGGACGGGTCGATCTCCTGTCGCCTGACGTCTCTGGAGATAGCTGATGTTGCCGGATCGAAAGCTTGGAAACGTCTCGGCGTCCCGCGTGGACGCGCACCTCAACGACGAGCGCCGTTGGAAGACCGACCGCTCGGACGTCGGCTACGAGGTGCTTGTGCGCTGGACCGGCGTGAACGCCACGCCAGTCCGCTACCGCGCGCTCGACGTCAGCGACGGCGGCATGCGCATCAAGTCGATGCTCCCGCTGCGCGAGGGGGCCATCGGCACCGTGCTCTCCACGTTGCCGCACTCCGCGCTCGTCAACCGCGCGTTCACGATCGTGTGGTGCCGCAAGTCGAGCGAGGTCGATCGCAACGGCGTCGCGTTCGAGGCGGGACTTCGCTTCGACGCCTGACGACCGTCACCCCTTCGGCGGAAGCAGTTTCACCACGAGAAGCGGGCCGGGATACCCGTAGACCCGCTCGGCTTCGTACGTCTGCTCGATGCACGCGACGAGTTCGGCGCGGCCGTCGCAGGCGCGGGCGTAGACGAGCGGCGCGAGGCCATAGTCGGCGATCGCGAGATACACCTCGTGGCCGTCGTCCGCGAGCGCGCAGGCCGAAGTGAAGGTGTTCGCGCTCGGCGTGGGTGTCGAGGTCAGGATCGCGAGATGCGGAAGCTGCGGCGTGATGACGTAGAGCGGCGCGTCGTGCGGCACGCGCGCGAGCGTCGCGACCATCTCGTCGAAGCGTTTCGTCGTTGCAGGCGCGTAGACCGGTCCGGCTCGTTGGGAGAGGCCCACCGCCACGATCGTGCCCGCCGCAACCACGCCGGGAAGCCAGGGCACGCGGCGCGCAGGCGAGTAGCGATCGGCCGCGAGCCACCATCCGGCGACGAGCGCCGCCGGGCCGTACACGGGCGCGAGGTAGTCGGCACGCTTGCCGCTCGAGAGCGTGAAGGCTGCAACGACGAGCACCGTCCAGACTGCGGCGAGAAAGAGCGAGTTGCCGCCCTTCGCGAGCCTCCAGCGCGCGATGCCGCCCCCGTCGCGGCGATCGAGAAGCGCCAGCGCGCCCAAGAGCGCCGCGATCGACCAGGGGGCGAATCGCGTGAAGAAGTAGAACGTCATGAAGGGCAACCCGCGGATCGTGCCCATGATTCCGCGGTGCCCGCCTTCCTCGCCCTCGCCGGTGAATCGCCCGTAGATCTCGGCATACCAGAGGACGTTGACGAGGTGCTCGCGATTCACGAGTCCCGCCGCGACGTACCACGACGGCGCGAGCACGATCGCGAGCGGAATGCCCCACAGCGGTCGGAACGCGCGAAGCGGTTGCCATGACCGATGGACGGCGAACGATCCGACGATCGCGAACACGGGCAAGAGCGCCGCGACCGGACCCTTGACCCACGCCGCGAGCACGACACTGAGCCAGAAGAGCGCCGCATGTCGGCTCGTGCCCGTCCCCGAGAGGAGCTGCACGGTGGCCCACCATCCCACGAAGAGAATCGCGGAAAGCACCATGTCGGGCCGCGCGAGGTATCCGAGCTTGAAGAGCGCGTACGTCGACACGAACGCGAGCCCCGCGAACGTGCCTGCGCGCGGTGCGAGCCGATTGCCGAGGACGACGAGCGCCGCGGCGATCGCGCAGAGCGAAAGCACGCTCGGCGCCTTGTGCGCCCACTCGCTCGCGCGGCCGAAGGTCGCGACGAACGGCGCGGCGAGCCAGTTGTAGAGCGGCGGCTTGGTCGCGGGGAATCCCTCGGCGTCGAGCGCGAGAATCCACGCGGTGCCGCCGCGGGTCACCATGTCGGCGGTGTAGGCGATCGTGCGCGGCTGCGTCTGATCCCAAAGGTCGGACGGAGCGCTCGCGCGCAGCCACAGCGAAAGAGCGAGAACCGCTCCCACGATGACGAGTCCAACGACGGTCTGGCGACGCGATGCCTGAGGCACAGGTCGGCATCATGCGGCAGAATGTCCATTGATGTCGCGTCGCGTGATCATCAATGCCGACGACCTCGGGCTTCACGTCGCGGTGCGCCGCGCGGTCGAATCGCTCGCCGAGCGCGGCACCCTCACGAGCGCGAGCGTCCTCGCGAACGGGCCTGACCTCGAGGAGTCGGTGCGTCTTCGCGGCATTTCATTGGGTGCGCACCTCAACATCCTGCGCGGGCCGCCGATCAGCGCGGTCACCGAGATCCCCTCGCTCGTCGGGAGCGATGGGCTTTTTCTCGGCTCCTATGCGGCGCTCTTTGCGCGGTACGCGACCGGCCGACTCGCGCTCGACGAAGTCGAACTCGAATGGACGCGCCAAATGGAACGTCTCGTCGAACGCGGCGCGCGGCTGACGCACGTCGACGGCGAGAAGCACACCCATGCGTGGCCCCGGCTTTTTCCCATCGCACGTCGCGTGGCCGCCGCGTTTGGCGTCGCCAACGTGCGTATCCCGCGCGAGCGCTGGACGCGTGCGGCGCCGCTTGCGGGGCAGGCTCGCGTCCTCCTGCTGCGCGCGTGGCTGCGTCGCGTCGAACGGCACGATCTCGGCGTGTGGGGCATCGCGCATCAGGGTGAACACCTCACGCCCGAGGCGCTGCGTGCCGCGCTCGCGCACGAGACCGACGGTTCGATAACGTCGCGCACCATCGAGATCGCCTGTCATCCCGGCCTTGCGGGCGACGGCGATGCGGAGATCGACGCGCGCTTCGGTAGGATGCGAGTTCGCGCGCTCTGGGGGCCGGAGCTGCAGTCCCTTCGCTCCGAGCGGTGGCGAGCGGTCCTCGACGAGATGGGCTGGGCGCTCGCGAGTTTCGACGACGTTCACTGATGCACGCCGCATCGCACCATTCGCCCGACGACGCTGTCCAGATCAGCATCGTCTCGCCCATGTACAACGAGGAGTTGTGCGCGCGTGAGTTCGTGCGCCGCGTCGACATGGTGCTTGAAGTGCTCGGGCGCACGGCGGAGATCGTGGTCGTCTCCGACGGCTCGCGCGATCGGACCGAGGAGATCCTCACGGAGCTCTCGCGCGAGTATCCGCGGCTCCGCGCCGTCTTTCTCTCGCGCAACGTCGGCCAGTCGAACGCGCTTTTCGCCGGCATCCAGCACACGCGCGGCGACTACGTGATCGTGATGGACTCCGATCTCCAGCACCTGCCCGAGGAGATCCCGCTTCTCGTGAACGAGATGGACAAGGGGTTCGCCCTCGTGTCAGGCTCGCGCACGGCGCGCTCGGAGTCGTTCCTTGTGCGTCGCTTTCCGAGCCTCGTCGCGAACTGGCTCCTGCGCCGCGTGAGCGGCTGTCCGATCCGCGACATGGGCGGCTTCAAGTGCATCCGCGGCGACATCGCACGTTCGTTGCGCATGCGGGCCGGACATCACCGCCTCTTGCCCGCCATCGTGCACCTGCGCGGCGGCAAGATCGGCGAAGTGTTCGTGACCGCCGCCGCGCGTTTCGCGGGCCGCAGCAACTACGGCCTCTCGCGGAGCCTCGACGTCTTCTTCGACATCCTGATGCTCTGGTTCGAGGCGAGCTTCAAGAGCCGTCCGCTGTACCTCTTCGGGCGCATCGGACTGCTTCTCATCGCGATCGACTGCATCATCATGCCGTGGCTTCTCTACGAGAAGTTCGTGCATGACGTCGACATGGGAACGCGGCCGCCGTTCCTCGTCGCCATCATGATCTTCCTCTCCGCGCTCTTCGTGTTCGCGGCCGGCTTCATTCTCGAGCTCCTCTCCGACACGCTGAACACCGTCGGCGGCGTGAAGCCCTATGTGGTGCGCGACGTGGTCGAAGACGGCCAGATTCACCGCGTCGGGCGCGACGGCGCGGCCGATCCGGCGCGGGCAAGTTCCGTACACTCGGCGGCATGATGGTGGCAGCCTGGATGTCGGCCTACGTCGCGGCGGCGGCGCTTCAATCGAGCGAGCCCCGAACGATCGCTGCGGCGCCCCTCGTCACGAATCCGGTCCACGTTGCAGCCGGCCACGGCGGCACGTTGTGGGTCATCGAGCGCTCCGGCGACACCGACGCGCTCGTACTTCTCCGCGACGAGAACAGCGACGGTGCGGCGGATAGCGCCGTGCGGATGCTCGACGGATTGCTCGACGTGCGCGGCGTCGCCTCGATCGGCGAACGTCGCGTGCTCGTACTCGAGCCGCCGCAACTCCTCGACGTCGAGGATCGCGACGGCGACGGCAAGGCCGAGCGCGTCACGCCCATCGCCCGCGGACTCGGCGCGGCGACGGGCCTCGCCGTGTCGGCCGAAGACGGCGGCGCTCGGACGATCCTCGTTGCAGGCGACGACCGACGCTTCGTGCTCGACGGAACGAGCGTGCGCGTCGTCGGGGAAACTCCTTGGCGCGGCGCTCGCGCGGTGGCCATCGGCCTCGACGGCGAACCGATCGCGGCGTTCGGCTCGCGCGTCGTCCGCGGCGACGACCAGACGACGCTCGGTCTTGCGGGCGCGCAGGACCTCGGAGTGACGCGAGACGCGGTGGTCGCGGTCTCGATGGATCGCACGGCCATCCTGCGCCCCGGCGTGCCCGACGCGCGCTGGTCCTTCGGTCAGCCGCAACCGGCGGAGACGCTCTGGAAGGTCGCCGACGGACAAGGCCCCATCACCGGCATCGACCGCGTGTCGGCGGTGGCGTTCGTCGTCGCGCTCGGTGCGACCGAAACGACGCCCGGCTCGGTGTTCGTCTGGCAACCGCCGGCGGGCACGACCGCCGCGCCTGCAACGCAGAGCGCCCCAGTCGGCGTCGATCCCGCGCGCGAGGCCATCGACCGCGCGCTCCGGAGTAACGACGAGTCCGCGCGGCGTGCGATCGTGGAGCGGGCGCTTCGCACACCCGACGATCTCCTTCTCGTCGAGCGCCTCGCGGCCGCGATTCGGCTCAACGACCGTCGCCCCGGCCGCCTCGCGCTCGACCGCGCTCCCGACGGATTCGATCCCGCCGCCCTCGCCGCGCTCGACCCGACGCTCGCGCGCGTCCTTCGCCGTCTCTCGTGGCCCGGTCGCCACGACGCCGCGATGGATCCCGAACCGCCGCCCTCGATCGCCGACGTCGTCGACCGCGGCCGGCGTCTTTACTCGAACTGCCTGACGTGCCACGGGCCGACGGGCAAGGGGCAGCCGGGCGTCTATCCGCCGCTTGCCCGCAGCGAGTTCGCGCTGGGCGACCCCGAGCGCCTCGCGAAGATCGTCCTCCACGGCCTGCAGGGCGCGGTGACGGTCGACGGCCGCACCTTTGCGGGGCTGATGCCGCCGCCGCCGATGCGGACCGACGAAGACATCGCGGCCGTCCTGACGTACGTTCGACAGGCGTTCGGAAACGACGCCGAGCCGGTGTCGGCCGAGCTTGTGGCCCGTGTCCGCAGCGAGAATGCCCAGCGCCGGACGCCGTGGACCGTGAAGGAACTGCTCGGCCAGTGACGCATCCGGCGCCTGCAACGTAGAGCGACACGACATGGACCAGAAGTGGCACTACCGCTTTCTCGAGCTCGCCGATCGCATCGCCACGTGGAGCAAGGATCCCTCCCGCGGCGTCGGCTGCGTGATCGTCACGCAGGGGAAGCAGATCGTCTCGACCGGCTTCAACGGCTTGCCGCGCGGGATCGAGGATCGGCCGGAGCGCCTTGAGCGCCCGGTGAAGTACGACCTCATCTGCCACGCGGAGCTCAACGCGATCGTGCAGTGCGCCAGGAACGGCGTGTCGCCGATCGGCTGCACGCTCTACTCGTCGTTTCACCCCTGCATCAGCTGCGCGATCACGATCATCCAGGCGGGCATCACCGAAGTCGTGACGTACGCCATCGAGTCGGGCGACGAGCGCTGGCTCGACAGCATCTCGAAGAGCCGCGTGGTCTTCGAGGAGGCGAAGATCACGGTCACGGAGTTGCCGCGGAAAGGGTGAGCCCGCAAAAAGGACAATGCCCGTCGCACCATGCGACGGGCATTGCTGAAGCGGAAGAGTCCGTTTCGTCGGTGATGTGGGTCAGTGGCGTGCGTCAGTCAGGGGCCGGCACTGGTCGGCCCGAGACTGATCAGCCCCACGCACCGAGGAGGATGCCGAGGTCGGCGGCGCCGACGGTGCCGTCACCGTCGAGGTCGGCCGGGCCGGCGCTACCCCACGCACCGAGGAGGATGCCGAGGTCGCTGGCGTCGACAATGCCGTCGCCGTTCAGGTCCGCCGGATTGCCGGTCGGGCACGTCGTGTTGGTGAAGACGGAGACGTTGTTCGTCGCCTTGTTCGACACGGCCATGTCGGCCGAGCCGTCGCCGTTGAGATCGGCGATCGCGATCGCCTGCGGGTCGGTGCCGGTCGCGAACTGGAGCGCCGGTCCGAAGATGCCCGCACCCGAGTTCGCGAGGAGCGACACGTTGTTCGAGTCGCTATTCACCGTTGCAACGTCGAGATCGCCGTCGCAGTCAAAGTCCGCGATCGCGGGGATCGACGTGTTGAGGCCACCGGTGACGTAGAGCTTCGAGGCGCCGAAGCCGGTCGCGCTTCCGAGCCAGACCGTGATGCTGTCGAGGTTCGGCGTGTCGCCGTTCGTGGCTGCAACGAGGTCTTCGAAACCGTCGCCGTTGAGGTCGCCGCCGGCGACGCCTTCAGGACGGACGAGCGGACTCGTCGTGAGTTCGCCCGCCGCAACATAGGAGCCGCGCGAGTACGAGAAGAGCGAGATCGTGCGCGAGTCATGGCCGCTGACGGCGAGCTCGCTGGCGACGCCGCCGTTGAAGTTCACGAAGGCCGCACCGCGGGGATCGAGACCGGTCGCAAGCGTCTGTGCGACGAAGGCGAACTTGCCGGTGTTGCGGGCGAACGTCGCGTTGTTCGACGTGCGATTGGCAACGGCGAGATCGACGAGGCCGTCACCGTCGGCGTCGCCGATCGTGAGGCCGATCGGAAGCGTGCCGGTCGGAATCGTGCCCGCAGGAGTGAACGTGCCTGCGAGGTTCTGGAGGAGCTGGATCGCGTTGTTGTCCTTGAGGGCAACGGCGAGATCCGTGCTGCCGTCGTTGTTGAAGTCCGCGGCGACGACCGAGCCGGGGCTCGACGACGCCGGGAGGAAGACCACCGGGCCCGTGACGAAGGAACCGGTCCCGCCATTCACGAGGAGCTGGAGTCGGTCGGGGGCGTCGATCGTGACCGCGAGGTCCATGTCGCCGTCGTTGTCGAAGTCGATGGCTGCAACGCCGTCCGGCTGCGGGCCGGCAGCGATCGCCGTGCTCGCGAACGTGAACGTGCCGCCCGGTCCCGGGTTGCCGCCGCCGCCGCCTTGGCAATCGACGCAATTCGGATCTTCGCCGGCTTCGCAGACGCCGTCGCCGCACACCGGCGTTCCGCCGCCGCCGCCCGTGCCGCAGCCCATCTCGATGACGTTCATCAGATTCGGCGTCTGGCTCGGGACCGCGAGGTCCGCGTCGCCGTCGCCGTTGATGTCGCCCGCGGCGATCGCGTCCGGATCGGCCGCGACGGCCGAGAGGACCGGCGCGCCGAAGAGGCCCGCGCCGTTGTTCGCGAGAAGCGCGACGTTGTTCGAGCTCTGGTTCACGACCGCGAGGTCGAGGTCGCCGTCGCACTCAAGATCGGTGATCGCGATGTACGCCGCGTCCTGGCCGCCGGTCGGGAAGTTCGTCGGACCGCTGAAGGTCGCGCCGTTGCGGAGGAAGACTGTCGCGAACGAGGCCGCGTTGCCGCTGGCCGCGACAGCGATGTCCGCGGCGCCGTCCCCGTTGAGGTCGCCGGTGGCGATGCCTTCGGGGCGCACCGTCGCCGGGACGTTCAGCGTCATCATCGCCGTCCAGCCGGCGCCGGTGTTGCGATAGAGGCGGACCGTGCGGTCGTCGTGCGCCGTGGCTGCAACGTCGAGATCGCCGTCCGAGTCGAAGTCGCCGAACGCCGCACCGCGCGGGTCCGGACCCGAAGCGAACGTGGTCGCGACGAAGGCCGCGCCGGCGCCGTCGTTGCGGATCACGCTGACGGTGTCGTCGCCGCGGTTCGCAACGACGAGATCCTGGTCGCCATCGTTGTCGAAGTCGGCCGCGTCGGGGCCGACGCTCTCGCTGCCGGTCGTGACCGTGGCTGCAACGGTGAACGCGCCGCCGCCGACATTGCGGAGGATGCGGACCGTGTTCTGGTTCTTGAGCGACACGGCGAGGTCGAGGTCGCCGTCGTTGTCGATGTCGAGGGCGATCACGTCGCCCGCGCCGGTGTTGTTGCCGAGGGCAACGGTCGGACCGGCGACAAAGGCGCCGTTGCCGTCGCCGGCGAGGATCTGGATGCGATCGGGGCCGTCGACCGCGGTTGCGATGTCGACGAGGCCGTCGCCGGTGAAGTCGCCGATCGCGGCGCCGCTCGGATTCGAGCCGGTCGCGAAGGTGGCGCTCGAGGCAACGCTGATCTGCGCGTTCGAGACGGAGGCGAGGGTGAGGATGAGGGCGCCGCCGATGAGCATCGGGACGGCACCTCGGGCCGAGAGGTTCTGGGACACGACTGATCTCCTACTGCGTTCGTCTCTTCACGCTTCAAGTGGAAGAGAGACGGCGTCGTGGCGGACGCACGGGGTAGGAGAGGAGGAGGCGAGGCCGCAAATACGTCGATTCGGAGGATCGCGGATCAATTGCGGGGCAGTCGCACCGTGGAGGCGTTGGGGGCGCTGACGCAACGATCGACGCGCGCATGGCGCCGCCGGCGCCGCGGTCGGCGCGGGCATGGGGATCGAGCGTGAGCGACGCGACTCCCCGTCGGGGTCTCGGTCAACCCCAGTTGCCGAGGAGAACGCCGAGATCGTCGGCGCTGACGACGCCGTCGAACGTCAGGTCGGCGTTGCAGCCGGCGCAGGTCCCCCACGAGCCGAGCAGGATGCTCAGGTCGTCGGCACCGACGACGCCGTCGCCGTTCAAGTCGCCGGGCTTCGGCTGCACCGGCCCGAGCGCGGTGGCCGCGGCGAGGTCGATGCGGCCGTAGCCGAGCATGTCCTCGTAGGCCGGATTCAGGTCGTTGAGCGGAACGGCCGACGTTGCGAGCACGTCCTCGATCGCCGACGCGATCTGGTTCGTCGGAACCTGGCCGTTCGGCCAATTCGGATGCTGCGCCCGGATGAGCGCCACGCCCGCCGACACGAAGGCGTTCGCGAAGCTCGTTCCGCGCCACACGCCGACGCCGCCGCCAGGGACGCTCGAGATGATCGACTTCGCCGGATCGAACACCGTGGTGCTGCCGGCGACGAACTCACTGTGGCCAGGTGCGGAGAAGTCGAGCTTGTCGTTGAAGTTCGAGAAGGGGGCCTTGAGGTCGAGCCGCGTGACGGCTGCAACGCCGAACGAGGAGCCGTCGCACGCGGGATACTCGCGCGGGTCTTCGACGTTGAAGTTGCCTGCGGCACCGACGACGACCACGCCCTTCGTCTGCGCCTCGGCGGCCGCGTCTTCAATGATCGCGGAGCGATACGTCGAGCCGAGGCTCATGTTGAGGACGTCGGCGCCGTGGTCGATCGCGTAGTACATGCCCTTGCCGATGCGGAACGCGTCGCCGACGCCTTCGCTGTCGAGGACGGTGACCGGGAGGATCTTCGCGTCGGGCGCGACGAGGCGCACGAGACCGGCGACGAACGTGCCGTGCCCGACCATCTCGTCGACGAGGCCGTCGCCGTCGTTGTCGGCGCCGTCGCCTTGGTCGACGGTCGCGGGGAGCTTCGTCACGAAGTTCGCGCCGTTCGGCAACGTGGAGTCGGCAAGAAGGGGATGCGACGCCTCGACGCCGGTGTCGAGGATCGCGACGACGACGCCAAAGCCCGTCGAACGCAGGTGTGCGGGCCCGAGGCCGAGCTGGTCGATGGCGTATTGCGAGCCGTACTGGCCGGGGCCGATGTCGCCTTGGCTGACCCACAGGCTGTCGGTCTTGCCTTCGGCGGCCTGACCGGCGTAATTCAGTTCACCCCAGACGAGCGTGCCCTTCGCGATGAGCGTGTTGAGCGCGGTCTCGACCTGCAACGTGGTCTGTCCGCGCCCGAGCGTGTAGCTCACGAGATAGGTGTTGCGCGATGCAACCGAGTCAAGGACCGTGACGCCGCCGAACTGCGACGACAACGCGCTCAGGCACGTTTCGAGCGCCCGCGCGCTCGGCACGCGCACCATCAGTTCGTTCGCGATGAGCGGATCGATCAGCTGCGCGTGGGCGGCGGAAGCCGTGAGGCCGGCGGTGAGAATCGTTGAGGCCAGGATGTTTCGCGCGAACTTCATGATGACGCCGTTCTCCCGTCGAGCGGTTGCAAGGAAGTGATAGTGGCCCACGGATCGCCGCCGACCAAGCCAAAAGCCCCCCAACACGCCGGATGTGGATCGGATGCCCGTACGGAACGCATGGTTTCTCGGACGGCCGACGCGATGCTCTCGACCTCGCTCGCGTCGGCGAGCCGCCGATGGAGCGCGGTCATGAATCGAAGCGCCGCGTCGTCGCGCACCGGCCACAGGCTCATCACGACTGCGGAGGCGCCTGCGGCGATGAACGCGCGCGGAAGGCCGACCGTCTCGTCGCCCGGCTCCACCGCGGCGCGACCGGTCTCGCAGCCCGCGAGCACGACGAGGTCGGCGCGCAGGGCGAGGTCCGTGATCTCGCGGATCGAAACCCATCGGTCCGCGAGGCGGAGGCCTGAGGCATTGGGCATCGACTCCGAGAAGCGGCCGTGGCACGCCAGGTGGATGACGTTCGCGCCACGCGCCGCCGCCAGCACGCGATCCGCCGTGGCCTCGGCGTTGCCGAGGATCTCGGCGTCGTCCCAGCACGATCCCACGGCGCGCGCCTCGTCGGCGATGTGCGGCGCGTTCGCGTCGGATACGCCCACGACGAGCGCGTGGCCGTCGCGCGTCGCGCCGCGTGACCTCGCATGCGCGAGCGTGGCGCTCGGTGCCGTGCGCACGCAGTGACGATCGATGAGGTACTCGCCGCGCCGTTCGTCGTAGAGCGCATGGAACGGCACGCCGTGGAGCGCGCCGTGCGGGACGACGACGATCGACTCCGAGCCGTCGATGTGTGCGGCAAGCGGTGCGAGGATCGCGCGGTAGAGCGCGCCAAGCGCCTGCTGCGCGCCCGAGAGAGGAGGACCGGGGTCGCGCCCGCCGAGGCGCGTGGCCCGGCGCATCTGAAAGAGCGCCGCGGTCGCGAGCGCCGTCACGTCACTCAACGTTGCAAGCCGGCGTACGACACGGACGTCGTCGCGCGACACGACAAAGGCCATGAGCTCGTCGCCTGCGGCGAAGTACTCGATGAGCGTTTCCCGCGGCGCGAGGCGCTTCTGGATCGACGCCGGTTCGAGCGGCGTTGCCCAGAGGGAGCCGGCGCCCTCGCGGGCCGCGATGCGATTGGCGAGTCGGTCGAGCTCGGCTTCGCCTTCGCGGATCGCGTGACGAAGCTGCGCGGTCGGCACGACGCTTCGGCGCTCGCCGGGCGTGCCTTCCGATTCCCACCGGCCGTAGAGCGCGCTTAGGCGCTGTCGCAGGCGAGCGAACTCCGCGTGGAGATCGTTCACGCCGCCGATCTCGGCGGCGCTCGACTGTCGGTCGATGACCCGCTGCACGAGGTCGAGGAGCGCCCGTGACTTCGATCGTTCGACCGCGTCGAACGCGGCGGCGACGCTCTCGCGGGATCCGTCTGCGAGCTGCGCGAGCGCGAGCGCCTCGAACGCGCGGAGACGCGAACCGGTCCACGTGGCTCGCACCCGCTGTGCGGTGAGCGAGGCTCGCACGCGCTCGACGAGGTCGACCGCCTCGCGCAGGTCGCGGATGGTCGCGGCGGAATCGGTCGCGAGCGCCGCGCGTGCAACGAGGAGATCGCCGAGGAGAGGCGTGTGTCCGAGTTCGCGCGCCGTGACGACGGCGTCGTCGAGCTCGGCAAGCGCCGCGGCGCGGTCGCCGAGCGAGGCGAGCGCCCGGGCGCGGTGATGTCGTGCGACCACGCGATCGAGCGAGCGGCACGCGGGATCGGCGATAAGGCGCGTGACGAGGTCGTGCGCGCGGCCGGGCTCCGAGGCGAGCGCGAGTTCTGCAACGAGGAGTTGCGCGAGGCGCGCGAGCCACACGTCGCCGCGGAGCGACGCGCTCGTCTCGGCAATGCTGCCGTCGGTTCGGGCGTCTTCGAGGCGGCCGAGCGCCGCATGCACACGAGCGCGGGCGAGACGTGCCCGCGCCGCTTCGGTCGAGGGGCCGAGGGAATCGAGGAGCGCGATCGCCTGATCGAGGCCGCGAAGCGCTTCCTGCGGCGCGCCGACCGACGCAAGCACTTCCGCCTCTTCGGCCGTGAGGCGGGCGACGTGGCCGCGCGCCGCGTCCTTCTCGAGCGCGCTTCGCGCGACTTCGAAATGGCGAAGCGCGTCCTGGAGTCGGCCTTCCTGGCCGGCGAGATCGGCGAGGTTGCCTTCGACGATGGCCGCCGCGAAGCGCTGGCCTGCAACGGAGAAGTGAGACGCCGCGGCTTCGAACGCGTCGCGCGCGGCGGCGAAGTCGTCGCGAAGGAGATGCGTCTCGCCGAGCGTGTTCTCGGCGTGTGCGACCATCGCGTCGTCGTCGGCGAGGAGTTCGCGGGCGCGCTCGAGGTGCTCGAGCGCTTCGACGACATGGCCGGTCGACTTGCGGATGTTGCCGAGGTTGATGTCGGCGCGGGCAGCGAGCTTCGGTTCGCCGGCCGCGAGGAGCGCGTCGCGGGCACGGCCGCCGCGCGCGAGCGCTTCGTCGATGCGACCGAGTTTCGTCAGTGGATGCAGGCTGGCGACGGCGGCGCGCGCGGCGTCGACCGTGAGCCGTGCGGCCTCGGCGGCGCCGATCGCGGCGTCAGAGGCGGCGAGCGATTCCTCGTGGCGTCCGGCGTACGCGAGCGCCGTGGTGAGCGCACGGAGAAGCCGCGTCCGCGAGCGGCCGAGTTCGGGCGCGAGCGACGCGAGCGTCTCGGCGGCGCGGATCGCCACCGCGACATTCGTCGACGTCATGCGCTCGCACTCGTCGCCGAGCGCGACCAGCGCGGTGTCGCGATCCCCCAACGCCTCGATGGCCGGGGCGCGATCCTTCTCGGCGAGCGCAAGCCATCGTTCGAGTGTGAGTCGCTCTGCCATCGGTTGTCGTGTGGTGCGGCGCTACGCGCTCAGGGAATGTCGATGCCGCGCACGTCGACGGGGGTTCCGCCGTCGGCTGCCACGAACCGGAAGAGGTACGTGCCCGGCCGGACGGCGAGCCGGAACATGCCGGTTGCGTCGATGGCGGTGCGCGTGACGGGTTCGGTGCTGTCGCGGTCCGCGTAGACCTCGAGCTGAGGAAAGGCGCGGGTTCCGACGACCGTGAGCTGGCCGAGGATCGCGAACGTCTCGTCGTCGTCGGTGCCGCACTCGAGATCGATTTCGATCTCGCCGGCCTGATAGGCGAGCGCGAAGCCGCTTCCGCCGCGGAGGCCGACGAGCGCTCCCTCGAGACGGCTGTCGAACGTGAGATCGGCCACGATGGCCTTGGCGGCGGCGGAGAGGCGTTCGAAGAAGCTCGGCTCCCGACGGCGCTCGATTCGGGTGCCGAGGGCGAGCGCGTGCTCGAGGGCGGTCGCGGGCACGGACCAGGCGGCGTCGGCTTGGACGGTCGAGCGGGTCGTGGCGAGCCGCTCAAGCATGGCTCTCGCATTCGAAGACCGGGCGAGCGCCGCCTCGACCGCCTGGCGGTCGGCGGGGCTCAGGGTGCCGGTGAGGTAGTCGAAGAGTTGTTCGACGGTGAGTTCCATGGACAGGGTCCTCTCGCGACGGGTTCGCTCCTCCGCGGTGGTCCGCGGGAGGGCGACGCGCCATCAGGGAACGTGAGGCGCCACCGAGCGAACCGAATACAGCGCGCGGCGGTTTCGGATGAAGGCTCTTCAAATTGCCCCTCGGCGGCGGGGGTGTCGCCGTGGTCGCAGATGTGGCCCGGCCCAATTATCCGGACTTCGACTACTCGGCCGCTCGACGGACGCCCAACCCGCGCAGGATCGCCTCGAGCTTCTCGAGGCACCGCGCTCGGTTCGGCCCAATGCTCCCGATCGGGATCCCGAGCCGCTCGGCGATCTCGGGGTAGTGCGGGTTCGCCGGGGCCGCAAAGAGCGCGGTCAAGAGATCGCGGCACCGCTCCCCGATCGTGGCGAGCCCTTCGCGAACGAGTTGGCGTTCCTCCTCGTCGCGATCGGTCTCGGGCAAGGGAACGGCGGGCAGGTCCTCGGCGGCGCTCCCATGCTCGCCCGTCAGGGCGGCCCGGGTGCGGGTCGATCGGCGGAGCCGCCAGCACTCGCGCGTCGCGGTCGTGATCAGCCACGACGCCAGCCGCTCGCGCTGGCGCAACTCGTCGATGTGGCGGACGAGCGCCGAAAAGACGGTCTGGTGCACGTCCTCGCAGTCAGACTCCGGCAGGCCGTACTTCCGCGGGATCGACCAGACGAGCCGCGAGTAGCGGGTCACGAGGACGTCCCATGCGCGGCGGTCGCCGCGCGCGCAGGCGTCGACCAAGCTGGCGTCACTCTCGTACGACACGATGCGTCCAGCGTGACGCGAGACGCGGGCCGATGCAAGCGGGGTTTCGCCTCGACATCCCGCGGGGGCCCCGCCGTGCGGCGGTTCCGATTATCCGTCGGAGCGCGACTCGTCGTCGTCGCCGATGATCCGGCTCTTCACCGGGTTCGCGATAAGGTCGGCGATCAGCTCGAGCCGCGTGGCGACGCGCTCCATCGAGACCGGGCGCGATGCCGGATCGAGCTGGATGCACTCCATCACCTGCTTCGAAAGGAGGTGATGGATCGCCGGGTTCTTCTCGTGCGGCGGGGGCGGAAGCGGGATTCGCTCGCGATCGATCGCGCCCTTGTAGAGCCCGGATTGCTCTTCCTTCGGCGGCATCGCCGTCGGGATGACCTCACCCATAAGGACCCAGTACATCGTCGCGCCGAAATTGTAGAGGTCGGTCGCCGGCGTGATCGCCTGACGATGGGCCTGCTCGGGCGCCATGTATCCCGGCGTGCCCTGGATGCGCTTCTTCACGGTGCCGATGGGGCACGCCTGACCGAGGTCGATGATCTTCACCTCGCGCTCGTCCGTGACCATCACGTTCGTCGGCTTCATGTCCGCGTGGACGAACCCGCGCTCGTGCATGTGGGCGAGGCCGCGAGCGACCTGCGCGAAGATCCGCACCGCTTCGAGCTGCGTCTTCGGCATGCGCTGGTCGATGCTGCCGGCGTCGACGTACTCGAGCAAGAGCCCGACTTCGATCGTGCGGAAGAGCTTCTTCTTGCGGAAGAGCTCCGCCGTGCTGCGGACGTTCTTGTGGTCGAGCCGCTTCCCGATCGTGTACTCGTCTTCAACCTGTTGGATGAAGCGATCGTCGCGGTCCGTGTGGCGGACGACATGCTTCAGGCTCCAGATCTGTTTGGTCTTCTGGTCTTGGACCAGATGGATCTCGCTCGCGGCGCCTTGGCCGATCTTGGCGAGCACTTTGAACCCAAAGAGATCGGAAGTCATGAGGGACGAACGCCTACCGCCGGTAGGGAAGACGGCGGCGACGAAGCGAAAAACGTAGCGGAAATGCGATCGAAGCGTCGGACAGCATCGGCCGTTCCGAGGCAAATCGCGTCGGCAGCGACGAAAAACCGGTCACTGTGCGAGGGCGGTCTCGAACGCGGCGACCGGGAAGAACCGGCCGGGGCTGGCGGTCTCCGTGAGGTCGGAGTGCAGGAAGACCTGCGAATCTGCGATGCCGAACTCGCGCTGGAGGTCGGTCACGAGGTCGATGAGGGAGCGGATCTGCGCCTCGGTGAAGGTGCGGCGTTCGCCGTTTCCGATCAGGCAGATCGCGATCGCGTGCTCGTTGAACCACGCGGCGTCGGGGGTCGCGCCCTGCGCACGCTCGCGGACGTGGGCTCCGGGCTGTTGCGCGATCCAGCGCGGACCGCGAGCCACGGCGCCATCGCCAAAGTCGATGCCGTTGCCGATCACGAAGTGGTAGCCAAGACTGGCGAAGCCGAGCGAGCGATGGGCGCGATCAAGCGAATCCGGGCTGCCGGACGGCGTGCCCGAATGGTGAATCACGATGGACTGCCAGCGCGTGTGATCGAGGGCGATCGTCTCGGTCGCCGACGCGGGGTCGACAGTGAGCGCGGTCGCCACCGGCACCGGGCGCACGCCGCCGTTCGTCACGACGAGGAAGCCGGCCGCGACGGTCATCGCCACGCCGAAGGCCGCCCAGACCGTGCGGGTCCGCTTGGCGCTGCCCTTCTTGCGCGCGCTCCCGCCAGACTTCTGGCCCTTCGAACGAGTTGATGCGGCAGCCTTACTCAACGCAGTCTCTCACTTCGCATGCGCGTCGATCCCACAAGAGTCTTGGGTTCATCGGCGTGCGTTCGATCAGATCTATGCAGAAATATCAAGAAACGCTCAACACCCCGTATTCGCCCGACGCCAGGTCCGGTCCGCGGGAGCCCCAATCGTCACAGCCGTTACGACGGGGGCGTCAGGCGGGCTCGAAGAGCGGGCTGAAGGTTGCCGAAGACGTCAGGCTCCTCGAGCGGGGTGAGCCGTTGACGCATGCGGTCGTAGTTCTCGAACTGCGTCCGCGGAGCGTCTTCCGGGAAGAGCGGCTTGTAGCACCCGCTCAACGCACCGAGCGACACCATGACCGCGCTCAGGCAAAGGACTGCCCGGCCGCGGAAGGGTCTCCTCGGGGTGGAACGCCGTGCGTGCACGGCGACGTTATACCGCCTACTTCAGGGGCGCGGTGACATCGAGCGTCGCGTTCGCGGCAAGTCTGCTCGCGTCGGGTCCGTCGTAGAGGACGGCGATCACGGCCACGGCCTGGACGTCGGGATACGGCGCAAGATCGACCGGCATGGTCAGCGTGTAGTGGGTGCCGAACATCCCGGACCGCCATGCGTCGCGCAGGGCGGAGGGGCCGAAGCGGCGTTCGGCGAGCGTCGGGCTCTCGCCCTTCCCGGGGTCGCGCACGGCCACGACGCGGACGTCGAGGTAGCCCGAGACCTGCACGAATCGCCCGCGGGCGTCGCGCGGCTCGACGTAGAGCGTCAACGTTGCAGCCGGGAGTGCCGCGTCGCGCTCGACCATGCTTCCCCAGCCGATCGCGAGGTCGATCGCGCGGGGCTCTTCCTTGGCCACCTCGGCGGCGCTCCAGGCCACGCCGAAGTCGGGCACGCCGGACGGCCCCGGGCCCTCGGTTGCCGTCGCGAGCGCGAGCGATCGTTCCAGCTCGATGACGCGCGACGTGAGCTCGGCGTTCGCGTCCTTCAGCGTGCGGATCTCGTCGCGGTACGCGTCGCCTTCGCTCGGCGCGAGCACGCGCGCGGTGCAGCCGGCGAAGAGCGAGGTGACCGTGACCGCGACGGCTGCAACGTGGAGTCGGCGCGGGGCGTCAGTCGTCATGGCTGCGTTCTCCGCTCTTCTTTCGAGGCTTCGGCCGTTCGGCGCTCGTGTCGAGCGACAACTGAAACGCAAGTTGCTCGAGTTCGACCATGAAGTCGACGTTGACGACGGCGATGCGCTTGCCGACGTCGAGTCGGCGCGGCGCGAAGTTCAGGATGCCGACGACGCCCGCTTCGAGAAGCCGCAGCGCCGTCTCCTGCGCCGCTTCTGCCGGCACCGCGATGATGCCGATGCGGATCGATCGCTCGCGCACGAGCGCCGGAAGGTCGCTCAACGGACGGACGCGATGATCGGCGATGAGCGTGCCGATCACGGCGGGATCGCGATCGAAGATGGCGACGATGTCGAAGCCGTCGCGGCGAAAGCGTCCGTACGGAAGGAGCGCGCGGCCGATGTTGCCGGCGCCGACGACGCACGCGTTCCACGAGCGGTCCTTGCCGAGGATCTTGCGCACGCGGTCGATGAGTTCCGCGGTGCGATAGCCGACGCCGGGATGGCCGAACTGTCCGAAGAACGCGAGGTCCTTGCGCACCTGCGCGTCGGTGAGGCCGAGCGCTTCGCCGAGTTGCTTCGACGAGATCGTCGCGTGCCCGGCGTCTTGGTGCGCCCGCAGCTCACGCAGGTAGAGGCTCAAGCGCCGGACGGTGGGCGCCGGGAATTTCTCGCGAGGCTGCATGGAGGGGAGAGAGGATCAAGGAGCAAGGATAAAGGATCAAGGGGGAAGGCACGCGCATGCGTCGCAACCCTTGATCCTTACTCCTCGATCCTTGATCCTTTACCATCCTCGCATGCACGTCGCCGACATTCTTTCGCGAGAGACGACGACGTACTCGTTCGAGTTTTTCCCGCCGAAAACCGAGACCGGATGGGAGTCGCTCTTCGGGACGATCGCCGATTTCGAATCGCTCTCCCCGAGCTTCGTCTCAGTGACCTACGGCGCCGGCGGCTCGACCCGCACGCGCACGCACGACCTGGTGGAGCGCCTGCGCACGACGACGACGCTCGACCCGATTCCGCACCTGACGTGCGTCGGGCATCTCGAGCGCGATATCGAGGAGATCCTCGAGCGCTATGCGGCGGTCGGCGTTTCCAACGTGCTGGCGCTCCGCGGCGACATGCCGAAGGGTTCGCCGGCGCCGACCCGCGAGGACTTTCGCTACGCCTCCGATCTCGTTCGGCACATCCGCCGCTTCAACGACGCGAAGCGCCATCCCGACCCGCGCGGATTCGGGATCGGCGTTGCAGGCTTCCCCGAAGGACACCCGCAGACGCCGAACCGGCTGCAACAGCTCGATCACCTGAAGGCGAAGGTCGACGAAGGCGCCGACTACATCGTCACGCAGCTTTTCTTCGACAACCGCGCGTTCTTCGACTTCTGCGAGCAGGCGCGCCTGCGCGGCATCACGATCCCGATCATCGCCGGCATCATGCCGATCACCTCGATCGACGGCATGCGGCGCATGGCCGATCTCGCCGGCGGCACGAACTTCCCCGCGCCGCTGCAGCGCGCGATCTATCGCTGCCAGAACGATCCCGACGCCGTCGCCCGCGTCGGCGTGCACTGGGCCACCGAGCAATGTCGCGACCTCATCGACCGCGGTGTGCGTGGCGTGCACTTCTACACGCTCAATAAGAGCGACGCGACGCGAAAGATCTACGAGACGCTCGGCGTGCGCTCGACGCGCCCGAGCTGACGGTCATCCGCGCACGTCGAGGCGAGGACGCCCATTCGGCGAGGCGCTCGGCGTTGCAGCCGGAGGATGGGGCGTTCCTGTCGCGTCCGCCGCGCGCGAGAGTTCGACGCTGTCCGCGCGACCGTCACGGCGCTTGCGGCCCTTCCCCTCGTCGCGCTTGCGTTCGTCCTCGTCGTGGCGATCGGCGGCTTCGCGCACCGCATGTTCGCTCTCGGCGCCTGCAACGCGGTGTGCGAGCGCGTCGCGCATCCGCTGGTCGGCGTCGAGTGCAGCCTTCTGCTTGTCGTTTGGGCGCGCGTGCATCGCCGCCGCGGCAAGGCCTGCCTGCGGACCGCGTGGCTCGATGGGAGCGGGTCCAAAGACCGACATGCGGGAACCATCGGAAAAGTCCCTGCGATTCGGTCAAGAATCGCAGGGACTTCGTGTCGCGCCCGCCGCCTCGCGAGGGCGGCGGGCATAACTTCGGAGTGGAAGGGTTGAGGGAAGGGATTCAGGATTCAGGATTCAGGATTCAGTGGGAGAAGAGCCGTAGTTCCGGGGTGGCGCCGAGGATGAAGCTTCGAGGATGAGGCCAACCGAGCTCATGCAGCAGGTTTTCCACTGACTCCTGACTCCTTGCTCCTGACTCCTCCCTACCGCGATTCCTTCGTCGCCTCAATTCGGCGAACGTCGTTCCGCAGTGCGAGATCGATGAGTCGCTCGAGCTTCACCTTCGCGACGACGATGCCGTGGCGTTCGTCGGTGCCGTCGACCGTGACCTTCTCGGCGCGAAGTGCGTCGGCGAGCGCCTTGGCCGCTCCGGGATCCTTACCGGCGAGGATCGTCACGCGGACGAATCCGTCGCCGTCGAGCGGAAGCACCGGGACGATCGTGCGTGCAACGTCGAGCGCGGCGGCGGGATCGGCCTGCGCCGCGAGTGCAAGCATGAGAAGCGTGCGCTCGAGGCGCCGCGCGAGCAGGTTGCGCTCGGCATCGGTGAGCGGCGCTCGGAGCGGAGCGGCCACGGCGAGGTCTGCGTGCGCCGCGCCTCCCGGCCGGACCGGGACCTCATCGCGTCGACCCGCGCCGCCCGGACCGTTCACCGTTGCAGCCGGCGCCGGTTCGGAGGGTGCCGCCTTCACGGCGCCGGGGTCGGCCGGCGCGCGCGACTTGTAGAGACCGCCGCCCTCCACACGTCCTTGAGGCTTCGGGGCGTCGGCCAACTCTTCGGCCTTCGGCGCAGGCCGCGCGGGAGCCGTCGGAGCCGGTGCTGGAGGTGGCGTCGGCGCACCGGGCGTCGCACCCGCCGACGGGGCCGGGGCGGGAGCCGGCTGCGCCGGCTGCGCGTCGGCCTTCGCCTTGTCGCTGTGCGCCTCGCCGGCCGCATCCTTGGGCGCGGGCTCGATTGTGCGCGTAACACTCGGTGCGGGCGCGACACGCGTCGACTCGCTCTCTGCAAGTCCACGACTTCCCGGAGGCGCGGCCGTTGCTGGCACGTTCCATTCGCTCGTCGGTCGACTGGGCTTGATCGGAGTGCCGGCAGTGCGCTTGGCTGGCATGCCGGTCTCGCCGCCGCCACCGCCACCGAACCCGCCGTTGGTCTCAGGGACCACCGTTGCCAAGGACGACTTCGACTTCGTCGAACCGTCCGAGCCATCCGTAGCGATGTAGTAGGACGGCGCCCAGTCAAAGTCGATGCCAGTGAGGTCGTCCGTGGGGCGCGACAACTGCAGCAACGAACCGCCAATACTGTCAATGAGGACAGGACCGTCAACGAGAGGTGTAAGGTTCTGGAAGTAGAGCGCCGGAAGTCCCTCGGGGTAGGCAACGAGGTGACCATTCGCCGGCGACGCGTCACCGCTCAGATTGGGCCGTGGAAGCTGTATCGCCTCCTGAATATCAACCGAAGTCCAGCCGACACCAACCTGCTTCACGCGACCTTCCCCCGCGCCCGCGCGATATGCCACGAGCGGCTTGAGCGTGTCACGGAGCGCGAGTCCAGCCGGATTCGAGCCATCCAAGAAGAGCACCTCGTCCACGACTTGAAGTGCTTCGTCGTACTTCATCTCACTTTGAAGAGTACGGATCCGCTTCAGATCCTCCTCAACCATCGCGGCGCGGAGCGAGTCAGGTTGGAGGTACCTCGCCTCGGCTTGCAGATGATCGCCATTCCCGGACTCCGCTCCGGCCGTCTTCGCGAGAAGCGCGTCGAGTTGTGCGGTTCGTTCGGCAAGTTCGACCGGGGTCAACGACGACCGCTCCCTATCGATTCGGGCACGCGCGGTGAGGGCGGCGCTGCGGGCGCTTTCCACGTCGCCGTCGCTGAGCTTTCGCTCGGCCTTACGGACTCCCGCATCGAGCAACCTTCGAAGCTCAGCCGCCTTCTCAAGGTTGCCTGCGATCGACTGCAACTCACTGATCTTGTCCTTGACCTCCTTTGCTTCGACGCTCGACTCGTTCAGGACCAAAGCGCGTCGGGCCAGGAGTTCAGCCTCCTGGAAGCGGAACTGCGACATCGCGAGCTGCGCGTCGTCGGTGAGCTCGGTGGCCATCTCCTTCCGCACCTCAGGATTCACCCGCGCCGCGAGTTGACGGAAGTACGCGGTTTGCGTCGACGACTTCTCCGACGTTCCCGTCGCAAACACCTCGGCGTTCGGCGCCCGGTCGTAGAGCGAGCCAAGCGCATCAAGTCGCGTCTCCACGTTGCTGGCGCGCGATGTCTTGTCGCCGCCGACCGGCTGCATCGCGAGCCACGCGGCGGGGGCCACGCCCTCGCCGAAGAAGCCGGACCACGACGTGCCTTCGGGCAGTTCGATCGGAACGTGCACGAGGATCGGCGTGCCGCCGACGGTCACGCGTCCGCGCTCGACCGCGACGAAGGACGTGTACGGCGTCATGATGCGGAACGCCTCGCCGAGTCCGACGATCGCGTTGCGCGTCGGCTGGTCGAGCTGGCCTGCTTCGGCCAGGGCGCGCTTCGGCGCCAAGATCTCGTCGACCTTCGCGCGAGCCCAGAGGGTCGGCACGGCGGCGTGCGCCGAGCCTTGCGCGGGGAGCGACACGGGCATCGACTTCTCCCACGCGCCGGCGCCGTTCGTGCCGCGGATCGTGACGGTGCCCGAGCCGGGCTTCTCGTAGCGACCGAGGAGGACGAGTGGCGATTCGTCAAAGAGATCGGGGATCGCCTCGGGCTTCGGCACGAGGTCGACGACCTCGACGCCGTCGAACGTCGCGGAGATGTCGACGAGCACCGGGTTCTGGATGCGCTTGAGGAAGCGCGCGACCGCCGCGTCGGCGTTCTCGGCGAGCGTCACCACGTCGCACGCGCCGCGGCCTTCGAGGGCCATGCCTTCGAGGAGATTGCGATTCACGCTTTGGCCGATGCCGAACGAGAAGACGCGGGTGGTGCGGGCGTTGTCGCGCACGGCCTGGATGATGCCGCCGTCGTTGCCGACGAAGCCGTCGGTCAGGAACATCACGACGCGCATCGGCGAGATCGTCGATCGCTCGAAGCTCGCGCGGTCGATCGCGAAGCGGCGGTCGCCGCCGTCGGTCTTCCACGCGCCTTCGAGGACGAGCATCTGTCCGTCGGGCTTCACGATCGTCGGGATCGAGGTGCCCATTGTCACGTTCAGCGACTTGCCGTTCTCGAGTGCGAGCGTCGACGCCGCGGTGTTGAGCGCGGAGACGGGCGCGAGGACCACGACGCGTCGGCCGTCGGCCGGAAGATCCGCGAGCTGCAACGGCGAGAGGCGCACGCCGCGGTCGAGCGGCTTGAGCGCCGCGTTGATCGCCGCCATCATTTCGGTGCCGCCGCCGCTTTGGCTGCCGTTCACGAACTGCTGCGCCGCGAGGCGATTCTCGTCGTTGGCGACGCGCGAGTCGGGCCAGAGCACGCGCGTCGAGCCCGCGAACGTGATGACGTTGAACGTGTCGCGCGGTCGCATGCCGGCGATCGCCTTCGTCATGACTTCCTTCGCCTTCTCGATCGGGAAGCCGTTCATCGAGCCCGACGTGTCGAGGACGAAGATGAGCTCGCGCGGCGGAATCTCGGTCTCGTTCAGCCGGGCCGGCGGGTCGAGCACGACGGCGACATATCCGCCCTTGGTGAGGTCGTTCGTGTTCCGCATGTGGGCGAAAACGCCGGGCGCGATGAGGTTCGCGTCGGTCTTCCACGAGAGGATGAAGTCGCGATTCGGGATCGCGTTCTTCTCCTTGAGCTCGATGACCGTGCGACCGCCGTCGTTCGTGGTCGTGATCTCGTGGAGTTCGCTGTTGACCGCGGTGAGCGGCGCGTCGCCCGAGTCGATGACCACGCGCATCGAGACGTCATGTCCCGAGCGTTCCGGCGGCTTCGCCGGCATCGGCGTGATGCGCGAGGCGTCGGGCACTTGCGTCGTGTCCGACGCGAAGCCGCCCCCGCCGCCGCCGGCGCCGGGCGTGCCGAACCAGAAGTAGCGTTCCTTCACGTGGCCGATGCCGCCCGAGTAGATGACGCCCTTTTCCTTCGAGCCGTTCGCGTAGGTCGCGACGAACTCGATGGCCGGGCCATTCGCGGTGCTATTCCGCTCGAACCAGTCGGGCGTCGGCCTGCGGATCGGCTGGGCTGCAACGACGAGTTGCTGCACGGCCGACGACGACATCGCGGCGTCGGGCGTCGTGACCTCCACCATCGCCGGACCCTGCAGGACAAGACCCGCGCGGGCGACGAGACCGTCGGGGAGCTTCGTGTCGCCGCCGGTCGTCGGCGTGCCCGGGATGTAGCGCGGGCCGACGGTCATCGGGAATTCGAAGCTGTAGACGCCGTCCTTCCGCTCGAGCGTCTCGAGGTACGAGATCTCGACTTCGACGGTGGCGCCGGGCTCGATGTTCGCAACCTTCTGCGTGAAGATGTTCGGCCGCTCCTGCTCAAGCAGGCTCGCGACGTAGCCCGAGGCCTTCGCGGTGTCGTAGATCTGCCGCGCGACGTTCCGCTCCTTCACTTCGCCTTCGATCACGCGCTCGCCCGACGGGCCTTTCACGCGGATGCGCATGGAGTCGACCGCCGAGCGGTGCGACATCGGGAAGGTGTACGTGGCCTCGATCTTCTGGGGGTAGGGATTCGCGTAGCGCTGCTTGAGTGAGACGCGCGTGAAGGGGCCGGTGATCTCGGCCTGGACGTCGGTGTGCTGCAGTGGGCAGGGGCCGAGGAGATCGCCGGACTCGTCATGCGCCGTGAGCGCACCGCCGTCGGCAACGACGAGTTCCGACGCGCGAGCCTCTTCGCGGGCCGGCATGAAGATCGCCGTCGTGATGATGCCTACGAGCGCGACGCACGCGGCGACGCGGGCGAGGCGTCCGGTCATCGCGCGGCCGATGCGCGCCAAGACCGGCGCGCGTTCGGTGTCGCGCGCCGGACGCTGATCGTCGGCGATCGTCTGCAGCACCGACTCGCGGCTCGAGGCCGCGAGATCCGCATGCTGGCGATGCCAATCGCGCAGGAGCGAATCGAGTTCGTCGCGCGGCGGCGGCGCGACGTCGTCGTTGTCGAGCAGGCGGAACATGAAGCCGTGACGGAAGTGATTCATCGGGTGGCCTCCTCTCCGAGGAGGGCTGCGAGGTGTTCGCGAGCGCGGGCGAGGATCTTGTAGAAACCGGACCTGGACAGACCGAGCGTGCTCTCGGCGGCGCGCACCGGGTCAGGGTCGAGGTAGTAGAGGTGGATCGCGAGTCGCTCCGGATCGGGCAGCGATCGCAGTGCAACGGTGAGTCGGTCGAGCGACTCGCGTCGCGATGCGACGTCGGCGCCGTGTGCCGGGAGATTCGCGCGCTGGGCGTCTTGTGCGAGGGTCATGGCGTGGTCCTCGTGCTTGAGACGCCGCGCCGTCGATCGACGTCGCTCCGAGGCCACCAGCCGCGCGATCTGGTAGAGCCACGGGCGGAAGCCGCGCGGATCGACGAGTCGATCGAGCATGCGATGGGCTCGGAGGAACGTCTCTTGAGCGGCGTCCTCGGCGTCCGCTAACGAGTGCCCGGGGATAAGCGTCCGGCACAGCGCGAGGATCACGGCGGCATGCCGGTCGTAGAGCCGACCGAAGGCATGCGAATCGCCTCTGGCATGGGCCATGAGGTCGGCCGCGTCGTCCCCTGCGATGCCGGAGCCGCGTGTGCGGTCCTCGGGGCGTTCGTCAGTCACGTGCCCACCTATGGCTTCAAAGTGCGCAGCGCCCCAAACCTTCGCGAAAAACGCGAAGACTTGCGCGGCAAGGCCACAGCGTACCGAAGGTCACTTCTTCGCAGGCGTCGTCGCGGCGTCGCCGCCGGTCGCGTTGCCCACGCCGGGAGCCGCACCGGAACCATGTCCGGCGCCGCCCGCTGCGGTGGTCGCCTCACCTGCGGGCTGCGAACTCGACGTTTCAGCCCCGTTCGGCGCCTTCGCGCCGTCGGCGCTTTCGGTCGGACGACGACGATTCCCGCGCGGTCGATCACCGTTGGCGCCGCCAGCGCTCGGGGCGCCGTCGCCGCCGCGCGCGGCGCGGTCGCCGCGGCCCGCGCCATCCTCGCGCGGGGCCGACTGTTCGAGCTTCTCGAAGTCGAGCTTCGCGACGACTTCCTCCGGCAACGGATTGCGCATGAGGACGCGGTCGCCGATCTCAAGGCCGCTCAAGACTTCGACGCGCAACTCGCTCGCGCGGCCGACCTGCACCGCGCGCTGCGCGAAGCCGGTGCCGCTCTCGACGTAGACGTACGCGATCGGGCCCTGACGGAAGACCGCCTGGATCGGCACGCTCATCGCGTCGTCGACGCGGTCGAGCAGGATCTCGGCCTTGCAGCGCATCGACGGCTTGAGGCCGAGCGACGGATCGGCGTTGAGCGCGACGCGCACGGTGTAGTCGCGTCGGTTTGGATCGCGCCAACCGCCGCTCGCGGCGAGCACGCTCACGCTCTGCACCTGTCCGGTGACGGGAACGTTCGGAAGGGCGTCGGAATACACGGTCACCGGCTGGTCGGGGCGAATGCGCCCGGAGAGCGCTTCGCTGACCTTGAGGTTCGCGACCATCTGCGACGTGTCGGGCAGGATGATCACGAGCTCGTTCGGCTTCAACTCCGTGCCGACCTGCGGCGCTTGCGCATCGCCGCCGCCGCGGCCGCCGCCGCCCGAGTCGATGCTCGTCGCGTAGACGACGAGACCGTCGCTCGGCGCAATCACCGTGCAGTAGCTCAACTGCGTTTCGAGCGAGGTCAGGCGGTCTTTCGCGCTATCGACCTTGAACTTCGTGCTCTCGACATCCGAGCGCGCCTTCACGAGTTCGGCGTCGTGCTTCTGCTCGACGCGCGACCGCTCGGCCTGCGCCTGATCGAGATCGGACTTCTTCTTCGCCTCGTCCTGCTTGTACTGGTAGGACTCGTAGACCTCGAGATCGAGCTTCGCCTGCTGCGACTTCACCCGCGCCTCGATCATCGCGATGCGGTCCTTCTCGTACTCGTCCTTCGAGATGAACTTCTTCTCGACGAGCTTGGCGCTCTCGTTGAAGCGGTCTTCGAGGCGCTTGAGGTTGATGTCCGCGGTTTCCATCGCGAGCTGCAACGTCTGTCGCTTGCTCACGACTTCGCCGTTCTCCCACGCGAGAAGCGCGAGCTTCGCGAGTTCGATGGCGAGGTCCGCCTTTTCGAGCTCGCTGTCCTTCTCGTTCTCCTTGATCGTGAGCGTCTGCTGCGCGGCGATCAGCTCGCTCTCGGCGGTCTTGACCTTGTCCTTCGCGTCCTTGATCTTGTCGCGGATCTCTTCTTCGGCGAGACGAAGAAGCACGTCGCCCTTCGAGATCGAGCGCCCTTCGGCGACGATCTCGGTGATGACCGCGCGGCTCTCGAGACGATTCCGCACTTCGATCTGCTTGAGCGCCGCAAGTTCGCCCGTCACCGGGATGGCCATGTCGAAGGTGGCGCGCTCGACCGTGAACATCTCCGTCGACTTCTGCGCGCCGGCCTGCTCCTCGCCGCAGCCGACGAGCGTCCCCAGCGGCAACGCGGAGATGGTGACCGCCGCCAAGAATCGGCGCAGGGTCAGAGTGGTGCTTCGCTTTCGGTCGTACATGGAGCTGTGCATCGCGTTCCTCGTTATGGCGCCGGCGGCCGGGTTCCCTGTTCCATCCCCGGAGGCGTGGTGAGCTCGCCAGCGGCATTGATACGCATCTGCCCGGTCGAGAGCAGATAGCCAAGTATCGCAATTTGAAGATCACGTTTCGCCGACTCCAGGTTGTCGGCGGCCTGCTGCGCGTTATTGACGGCTTCCGTTCGGTCACGGGGCGTCGCGCGGTCTTCGGCGGCCTGGATCGACTCGAGTCGGCGATTCGACGTCTCGACGTTGCGCTCGGAGATGAGCAGCGTGAACTGTGCCTTCTCGATGCCGCGCACGGCGGCACGGGCCTCGATCGCGACTTGGTCCGTCAGCGTGCGGAGATCGCGCTTCCGCTGCTCGAGCCGAATCTGCGTCTCTCGGTAGACCGCTTCTTCGGTCGTACGGTCGAGCGGCAATCCATAGGTGATTGCCGCGGTGTAGTCGGAGAGGCCCGGTCGGAACTGCAGACCGCTGCGCACGCGATCGGCGTCGGTCGGCATGTTCGCGAGGAGTGCAACGTTGAGATCACCCTGGAGGTCGTTCTTCGCGACGTCGACGCGGCGACGCGCGTCTTCGACCCTATCGGCCTCCGTCTGGAGGTCGAGCCGGTACTCCATCGCAAGCGCGACGGCGGAGTCGAGCTGCGCGTCGATCGGCGGAAGGTCGAACGCGTGCGCCGAGATCTCGATCGGCGTCTCGGTCGGCATGCCGATGCGAAGCTTGTAACGATCGACGGCGAGGCGATGCGTCTCACGAAGGCGGGCAAGGCGATCCATCGCGAAGAGCGTGTTCTGTCGGGCGAGGTCGGCCTGGAACTGTTCCGTGCGACCGGCTTCGAAGAGCGCGAACGTGCGCTCCTCGACCTCGCGGCTCCGCTGAACCTGTGCCTCGGAGTTCGCGATCTGTCGGCGCTGGAAGATGAGTTGCAGGTAGTCGCTCGCGAGATCGAAGTAGAAGTCGCGGCGGAAGCTTTGGAAGTCGCGGGCCGAGTAGATCAACTCGCGCCGCGCCTGGATGAGCGTTTCCTGCGCGACGTTGCCCGCGCCGCGGAGGAGCGGGATGTTTGCCGTGAGCAGGATGTCGGCGTTCTGCTCGCTCTGATCGATCGCGCTGTCGAGCTCTTCGGTGGCTGCAACGATGAAACGCGCCGACACGTCGCCGCCGTAGGGCAGCCGCTGCGTCACGCCGAGCGTGTTGAGCGCCGTGACCGCGGTCTGGTAGCGCCCCGAGTTGTCGGCGTTCGCGTTGAGCGTCGCGCCGGTCTCATTGAAGAAGTTCGGGCCCCATCGATGCTCTTCGATCAAGAGCCGAAGCGCCGTGATGATGTAGGCCTCTTCGGCGTCGAGGTACTCGGCGGCGTTCTTCTGGGCGTAGGTGAACGACGCCTCGAACGTGAGCTCGGTCGCGCCTTCGGGAACGCCGACCATGCGATTGAAGCGGTCGATGATCTCTTCGGTCGTCTCGGCGGCCATGTCGCGCTTCGAGACGCTCAGATCCTCGATCGGCGGGTTCCGCGTCTCCGGCTGGTCGTTTCCCCGGGGAGGGAACGCGTCGCCCTCCACGTACTTGGACGGGTCGTAGGTCGGGAGAGTCGCCGCTTCGCCAACCGAGGCCGCGCTCGCCGCCAGTGACTCTTGGGTCCGCCGGTCAATGGTCGACAGGGTGTTACAGCCAGGCACGCACGACAAGAGGACCGGCACCGCCGCGAGGGTCGCGGCGACGAGACGGCTGGGGCGGTTGTCGGGAGAGGGGATCTTCATTGCGAACAGGGGCACGACGCGTCACTGACAAGCCCACCACGAATAGACCATTGATCGGCCGCGCCGGCGGGACGGACACCAATACCGCGAAAAGGCCACCTGCGAGGGGCCAACATCGCGGCCGATCGGCGCGAACGACGCCTCGGACGCCACTTCCACACGGTGCGGCCCTGTGGCCGCGGCTCGCGTTACCGAGAGGACCGGGGGCGGTTGCCTTCGTCGATCGCGGGTTTTGGAGCCAGCAAAGGTCGCGAGTTGTGGACGCGCGGCGCCCCGCATCAGAACCAACGCACGACACCCGGCGGTCATACCGGCAAACCCCAAAACCCTGAAGCCCAAAACCCCGAACCCCGACCCCCGACCCCTGACCCCTGAACCCCAAACCCTGAACCCTCTTCTCTCCCCCTCACACCGCGCTCGGGTGCCAGATCGTCTTCGTCTCGAGGAAGGGCTCGATCGACCACGGCCCGGCGAAGCGGTCGTCGTCGGTCCAGTCGGGCTTGGCGTCTGTCACGAGGTGCACGCGCTTCAGGTTCTCGGCAACGCCGAGTTGGATCGTGCGACGCTCCTTCGGATCGGTGAGTGCGGCGCTCACGCCGCCGATGTCGCGGTGCGAGGCGATGTGTTCGAGAAGTTCCGCGCGGCGTCCGGTGAGGATGTTGAGGACGCCCGCGGGCACGTCGCTCGTCGCGACGATCTCCATCAGGCTCACGGCGGGCAGCGGGTTCGTGTCGCTTGCAATGGCAATCACCGCGTTGCCGGCGGAAAGCGGCGCGCAGGCGAGCGTGACGAGCCCGAGAAGTGACGGCGCGTCGGGCGAGATCGTCACGATCGTGCCCGTGGGTTCCGGCACGCTGAAGTTGTAGTAGGGTCCGGCGACCGGATTCTGGTTGCCTAGCACCTGCGCGATCTTGTCGGTCCAGCCGGCGAAGCGCACGACGCGATCGATGCTCGCGTCGACTTCGCGCACCGCGGCGTTCGGCGAGCCGCCTTCGACCGAGCGGATCGCCTCCACCAGCTCGCTGCGCCGCGCTTCCATCATCTCGGCCATGCGATAGAGGATCTGGCCGCGGTTGTACGCGGTGGCCGCGGCCCACTTCGGCTGCGCGGCGTTCGCGACTTCGACGGCGTCGCGCAGGTCCTTCCTGCTCGCATGCGCGATCGCCGCGACGACCTTGCCCTTCGCGTCATTGAGCGGAAGCGAACGCCCCGACTCCGAGCGCGGAAACGCGCCGTTGATGAGGAGCTTGCACGTCTTGGTGATGGGGAGGCGGGACATGGGGGAAGGAGTCAGGATTCAGGATTCAGGATTCAGTGGGCACGTTCGGAGGCGCGGTCGGGCGTATGCACCCTGACTCCTCACTCCTGACTCCTGACTCCCTTCAGATACCCCATCAACCCCTGGCGGCCGCCCTCGCGGCCGAAGCCGCTTTCCTTGAAGCCGCCGAAGGGACTGGTCGCGTCGAACTTGTTGAACGTGTTGCACCAGATCACGCCGGCCTTCAGGCGACGGGCGATGTCGAAGACCTTCGAGCCCTTGTCGGTCCACACGCCGGCGGAGAGGCCGAAGTTCGTGTTGTTCGCCCGCGTGATCGCTTCCTCGGGGGTGCGGAAGCTCATCACCGCAAGCACCGGGCCGAAGATCTCCTCGCGGGCGATCGTGTGGCTCGGCTGCACGTCGGTGAAGAACGTCGGGCGGCACCAGAAGCCCTTCGTCGGAAGATCGCCGTTTACGATCTCCTCGCGCCGCGCGCCTTCCTCGGCGCCGATGGTGAGGTAGCGCTCGATCGTCGCGAGCTGCGCGGCGCTATTGATCGCGCCGACGTCGGTGTTCTTGTCGAGCGGGTCACCGACGCGCAGCGACTTCATGCGGTGGCGGAGCTTCGCGATCACTTCGCCGAGCACGCTCTCTTCGACGAAGAGCCGCGAGCCGGCGCAGCAGACGTGGCCCTGGTTGAACCAGATGCCGTTGACGATGCCTTCGATCGCCTGATCGATCGCGGCGTCGGCGAAGATGATGTTCGGGCTCTTGCCGCCGAGTTCGAGCGTGAGGCGCTTGCGCGTGCCGGCCGCGGCGAGCGCGATGCGCTTGCCGACTTCGGTCGAGCCGGTGAACGCGATCTTGTCGACGCCCGCGTGTTCCGCGAGCGCTTTCCCCGTTGCAGGTCCGCCGGTGACGATGTTCACGACGCCGGGCGGAAGGTCGACTTCCTGGAGGATCTCGGCGAGCGCGAGCGCGGTGAGCGGTGTCGTCTCGGCGGGCTTGAGGACGCACGTGTTGCCGCACGCGAGCGCCGGCGCGAGCTTCCACGCCGCCATGAGGAGCGGGAAGTTCCACGGGATGATCTGACCACACACGCCGATCGGCGCCGGGTCGCCTGCAACGTTGAGATAAGGGACTGCGTACTTGAGCTTGTCGCACCAGCCCGCGTGATGGAAAAAGTGCTGCGCGACGAGCGGCAGGTCGACGTCGCGGCTCTCCTTGATCGGCTTGCCGCCGTCGAGCGTCTCGAGGACTGCAAGCTCGCGGGCCTTGTCCTGGATGCGCCGGGCGATGCGGAAGAGGTACTTCGCCCGCTCGAGCGGTTTCGTCTTCGACCACTTCGGGAACGCCTTGCGGGCGGCTTGGACGGCGCGATCGACGTCGACTTCGCCGGCTTCGCCGACTCGGCTCAGGACCGCCTCGTTCGCGGGGTTGATGGTCGCGAACGACTTCCCGGACTTCGGCGCGATCCAGTCGCCGCCGATGAAGAGGTCGTAGGAGTCGCGGATCACGGGCTGGACCGACTCGGGTGCCGGGGCGTAGTTCCAGTCCTGCGGCGAAGCGTGTGCGGATGCGGTCGTCACGCGGCGCATGGTACTGGCGTCGCTCGCAAGTCCCGCGATGCTGAATCGCGACACGGGAAGTCGACGAAGGCCCGGGCCGCATGCACCTCGCCCTCACCTTCGGACTCGTGGCCGCACTCACGGCTTTCGCGCAGGACTCGAAACCCTCGGCCGCACCGACGCCCGCGCCCGACAAGGCGAAGGAGACCGAGGCCGAGGTCGGCTTCGGCGCGGTGCGCACGCCGTCGCTCGTCACGCGCGTCGGCGGCGATCGCGAGATCGCGATCGAGGTGAAGGAAGGCGTCTACCGCTGCGGCAAGTCTTCGATCGAAAGCCCGCTGCCCGACGGCTACCCCGAGCCGACGCCGCCCGGCGCGATCGACCTCAAGGAGTTCCCGTCGGTGCGCCGCGTGGAGTGGGCGTCGAACGCGACGGCCGGGCAGCGCAGCATGGACGGCGGCTTCTGGCCGCTCTTCAACCACATCAAGTCGCGCGACATCCCGATGACCTCGCCGGTCGAGATGGACTATCCCGGCGTCTTCCCCGAACCGCTCACGTCGACGAAGCCCGTCGCCAAGGGCGCGTGGACGATGAGCTTCCTCTATCGCAATCCGAGCGAAGGGCCGACCGGCACGGACGGCTCGCTTAAGGTCGTCGACACGCCGGCCGTCACGATGCTCGCCGTCGGCGTGCAAGGTCCGTACGGGATGGCGATCGTCGAGAAGGGCCTGACCGCGTTGCAAGGCTGGCTCGCCGAGCATCCCGAGTATGAGCTCGCGGGATCCGTCCGCGTCTTCCACTACAACGGCCCGTACGTGCGCGACGCGTACAAGTGGTCCGAGGTGCAGCTGCCGGTGCGGAAGAAGGTCACGCCCGAGGCGGCCGCGGCGCCGACCGGCGCGAGCGAGAAGCCCGTTCAACAGGATGCCGAACTTCGCCGATAATCGGCGTCATGCGGATTCTCGCGATCGACATCGGCGGCACGAAGGTGAAGTGTCTTTTCTCCGGCGAGAGCGAGCGTGAGCGCCGCGCGTCGCCGTCGGGTTCGAGCTATCGACCGGAGCAGCTTGTCGACGACATTCGCCGCATGGTCGGCGATCAGCGTTACGACGCGGTGTCGATCGGATTCCCGGCGCCGATTCGCGACGGCCGTCCGCGCCGCGAGCCCATGAATCTCGGCGGCGGTTGGACCGAGTTCGACTACCAGGCCGCGTTCTCGTGCCCGGTGAAACTCCTGAATGACGCCGCGATGCAGGCGGTCGGAAGCTACGAGGGCGGGCGCATGCTCTTCCTCGGCCTCGGCACCGGCCTCGGCACCGCGATGATCGACGCGCACCACGTGCTCCCGCTCGAAGCGGCGCACCTGCCGTACCGCAACAAGACGTTCGAGCGCTGGGTCGGCATCCGCGCGATGAAGAAGCTCGGCAAGAAGGCGTGGCGCAGCGAGGTCGCGAAGGTCTGCGAGATCTTCATGTCCACGTTGCTGCCGGACTACATCGTGCTCGGCGGCGGCAACGCGAAGGAATTGAAGACGGTGCCGCCGGGCTGTCGTCTCGGCGACAACGCGAACGCCTTCAAGGGCGGCTTCCGCGTGTGGGATCCCGAGTGGGCCGCGAGCGTGCCGCCGCTCCGCAAGAGCTGACTCCGCGTTGCAGCCTGTCAGGGCGTAGGCGTCGAGCGTTCCATGCGCTTCTTCGCCGGAGCGCCGGCCGAGAGCGAACGCGCAATCTCTTCGAGCTTCTTCACGACCCACGCCATCTTCACGCGCTGATACGGCTTGTCTTCGAGACAGCGCATCACCAGCACGCTGAGCTCTTCGGGAATCGATGCGTCGAGCTGATGCGGCGAACGGATCTCCGAGTGACGGCCACCGCGCGCTTCGCCGTCGGCCTGTCGCGCCACTGGCGCGTGCTGGCCGAGGAGCGTCCACCACATCGTGGCGCCGAAGTTGAAGACGTCCGTCTGCGGCGTGATCTCTTGCCGCGCCGCCTGTTCCGGCGCGAGGAAGCCCGGCGTGCCTTGCACGCGGTCCTTCACCGTGCCGATCTTGCACGCTTGTCCCAGGTCGATGATCTTCGGCTCGCCCGCCTCGTTGACGAGGATGTTGAGCGGCTTCATGTCCGCGTGCACGAAGCCGCGGTCATGCATGTGCTGGAGCGCCTTCGCGACCTTGAGGAAGATGTCGACGCAATGCGGCATCGGCGGGCGCGGCATGTCCGACAAGGGCGTGGCGTCGACTAACTCCATCACGAGGCCGAGCCCCGTGACCTTGAAGAGTCCGCTTCGCTCCTTGCAGAGTTCGTAGACGCCGCGGATCGTCGGATGCTCGAGCTTGCTCGAGACCTCGTACTCCTGGATCACCTGGTCGAGGAAGCGCTGATCCTTCTCGGGATCGTCGATCGTGACGTGCTTGAGCGCCCAGATCTGCTTCGTCTTCGGATGTCGGACCGCGTAGACCCGGCTCGCGGCGCCGTCACCGAGATGCTTGAGGACGCGGTACCCGAAGAGGGTGGCCTCCACGCGCTTTTGTGCGCCGCTCATCGCATGCCCCCTGCAACGTCAACGCGCACCGGTGTTTCCGGTGCCAGACATGGAGTGCGATGAGACTGACGAATAGAACCGCGCAAAGACGGCTTCCCCTCCAAAGGCGACGTGATGGCCCCACGAAGCCAGCCCGCCCGAAAGGCACCGCTCGGAAGCGGGCGACGCGGGAAGACCGACGAAAGACATGCAACAGACCTTACTTCCACAGGATACGGAAAGACGCTCTGAACGAGGCGCGCTCTCAATGAGGTTTTGCGAATTGACCGACCTTGCACTCCATCGGCCGAGGGAACGCGCGCGGGGACGGCGCAGTCGCGGATCGGTCGAAAGATCGACCAAGGTACGACACTCTCGCTCAGTTCGCACGGACGAGATCGGCTTGTCCCATAAGCGACCCGACGCACGACCGTGACGATCAGGCCTCGGAGACGTCGCCGCTCGCCGTGTAGCGACCGCGCAGTTCCTTGAGGATCTGCCGGAGCAGATCGTTCGCAAGCGTCGACGCGCCGAAGCGAAAGAGGTTTGGCGTCAGCCACTCGCGGCCCAGCGTCTCCTGCACCATGACGAGGTAATGCAGCGCGCTCTTGGCGGTGCGAATGCCACCGGCCGGTTTCATGCCCACTCGAATGCCGGTCCGTAGCCACGCATCGCGGATTGCCTCGAGCATGACGAGCGTGACGGGCATCGTCGCGGCCGGAGTGACCTTGCCGGTCGAAGTCTTGATGAAAACTTCACCGTCGGCGCATCGATCGCCGTGGGCGGGCACGGCGAGCGCCGCGTCGATCGCGAGATCGCTTGCGAAGCGCACGGCGTCGAGCGTCTCGAGTTCGCCGGTCTCGAGAATGATCTTGAGGTGCGCCGGCCCGCACGCGGACTTGATGGCACGGATCTCCTTCGCCACCTCGCCGAAACGGCCCGACAGAAAGTGCCCGCGCGAGATCACCATGTCGATCTCGTCGGCGCCCTCCGCGACCGCATAGCGGACGTCGGCGAGCCGTACGTCGAGGGGGAATTGCCCGCTCGGGAACCCGGTCGCGACCGACGCGATCTTCACGCCGCTGCCGGCGAGCGCCTCCTTCGCGACCGCGACAAGCGTCGGATACACGCAGATCGCCGCCACCGACGGCAGGGGCGGCGAGGTCTCGAAGTCGGCGGGCCGGATCGCCTTGCGGCAGAGCGCGCGGACCTTCTCGGGGCTGTCCTTCCCTTCGAGCGTCGTCAGGTCGAGCATCGAGAGCGCGAGACGAAGTCCCGCGAGCTTCGAGCTCTTCTTGATCGATCGCTTCGTGAACGAGTCCGCCCGCTGCTGCGCGCCGACCGTATCGACGGCTCGGCGCGGTGGCAACGGCTCTCGCTCGTGTGCGGTCGAGGGGCCCACCATGTTTGTGCGCTCGGACGGAGTCGGCGACCCCGCGCCAGTCATTCGTTAGCCGCCGCGGCCGACGCGGAAGAGGTTCGGGAGGAAGGAACCGCCGCGAAGCATGATGCGACGGTCGGCCGCATTGTCGACGGTGTAGACGTAGAGCATCTGCGTCTGGTTGTCGATCACGTAGAGGAGCTCGTACCGCTCCATGTCCGGACCGAGGCCCATCGAGCTCGTCATGAGCGTGAAGCCGCCGGTGCCGGTCGTGGCCATGCCCGCCTGCGCGGCGTTCTCAGGCATGCGTCCGGCCGTGATGATGACGAGGGCGCCGAGGATGAACGCCGAAGCCCACAGAACCGCTGCTGAAGTCTTGCGCATGAACGTATTCCTGATCGAGAGCGATCTGTAGACGTGCGTCAGTTACGGACGCGGGCGACTTCCGTCGCGTCGGCCGTGAGGTTGCGGTAGCCCATGCCGACGAGCTGCTTGCGCGACTCGTCCCACGAGACGCCGACGAGTTCCGCCGTGCTTTCGTCGACGATGTAGACGACCGGCGGAATCTGGCCCTTCACGTTGCCGGCAACCATGGAGAAGCTGCTGCGGGCGCGGTTCTGCGCGGTGACCTTCGGCGCGAGCGCGACGAAGCCAAGCGCGGCAAGGAGCGCCGCGTTGAGGGCGATGAGCCCGGTGAGCGACGAACGAGTCTTTCGGGGCATGCGAGGCTCCTGGGCGCGACGGGTCGGCGAGCGATGACGCGCGGGATGCGGACGAAGTTGACCAGAGGGTCGATCAGAGATCGGTGTGGGCGCGCTTCGACGGATAGAGGCTGATCGCGAGCACGATGAACGACAGGACGGCCATGATGGCGTAGCCGATGATCGGGTTCGCGGCGGTGTCGAGCTTGGGGGGACGCGGGCCGGCCCCCTGCGCCAAGGCGGCGGCGGAGATCGCCAGCGGGGCGAGGACCGAAGCGAGACGAACGAAAGCGCGGTTCATGCGGCGGAAGATACGGGCTTTTGCGTCAGCGGTTCAAGCCGAGTCGCGATTCGGCTCTGTTCACGCCAGCGGCTCGAGCAGGCACCTGGAGGCGTCGCGCGGGTCGCGCGTCACGCGGACCCGGGGCGTGTTGGGCTCATGGTCGAGGACGAGCGTCCATCCGCGATCTGCGGCCTTCGCCAAAAAGGACCGCTTCGTGAGCATGTTGTCGTAGGGCAGCATGTCGTAGGCCATGCTGGCCGCGAGGTGCGCGTGGTGCACGGTCGGCATGAGATCGGCCGGGAACACCGTGAGTGTGCCCGACGCGTCGCGCACGAAGACTCCCTGTTGCCCCCACGTATGCCCGACGAGCGGCGCGACGGCGACGCCGGGCAAGACCTGCGCGACCCCTTCGTGCAGCGCGACGCGCTCGCGGATCGGGCCGAGGTGACTCGCGAGATAGGTTCGCGTCATCGTCGAGCGGTTCGCGAGGGCGTCGTCCCACTCTCGCCGTTGCACATGGATGCGGGCTCGCGGGAACGTGGGGACCGGGTCGCCGCGCGCGTCGAGTCGCGTGAGTCCGGCCGCGTGATCGAAATGCAGGTGCGTCACGACGACGTCGTCGATGGCCTCGGGCTCGACGCCGACCTCGCGCAGCGAGTCGACGACGGTGCGTTCGGCGAGCGCGTAGATCGCGCGCTCCTTCGGGGACCACTTGTCGCCGTAGCCCGTCTCGACGAGCACGCGCCGCGTGCCGTCCTCGAGCAGCAGGCAGTTGGTCGCGAGACCGATGCGATTCTCGGCGTCGGCCGGCGTCCACGCGGACCACATCGACTTCGGGATCAGGCCGAACATGCCGCCGCCATCGAGGCGGAAGGTGCCCGCGCGAAGCACGGTGATGCGGTAGCGGGGGCCGTCCGGCTCCGGAAACTCGTGAATTGGCGTCTCGATCGTGGCCTCCATGAACGTCTGGAACCATAATCGCTCCGTTCCGGAGATTCACATGCCGTTTGTCCCGTCCGCGCTCGCGTCGCTTCTCGTCACCGGTCTCGCGCTCGCTCATCCTCCGCACGACTCGCAGCGTCCGGCGCCGTCGCGTCCGGCTCGAGCGCAGGCCGTCGTCAAGGCGGTGCCGTCGCTCGGATCGCTCTTTGCAGGCGATAGCCCGACGTTCACGGTCGACGATTCGTTCATCGCCGCCGCGCAGGCCGTGCAAGGACCGCTCAGTCTGAGTGTGGTGTTAGGCTCGGGCGAGAGCGTGACGTTGGCGCTCGAACCGTTCGACGCCGTCGAGAACGACGCCGTCGTCGCGGTCGGCCATAGCGCGAAGGCAACGACGAGCGCCGCGCTCGCCGAGCGCTTGCGCGGCGTGAAACACCTGCGCGGCGAGGTCGTCGGCGAACCCGGATCGCTCGCCTATCTCGCGGTCGGCTCGACCGGCGCGACAGGATTCATCGATCGCGCGCCGGGGCATGGCCGGTTTGTCCTGCGTCGCGCCGACGGCGAGAGCCGCGGCCTCATGAAGGGATTGCTGCGCTTCGACGCCGCGGGCGGCACGAGCCAACCCGACGTCCCGCTCTGCGGCGCGACCGACGACGTCAACGGCGGCATCGCCGGACTCGGCGCGGTGCCGCCGGGCGTCACGCCGCGCATCGAGATCGCGGTCGACACCGACAACGAGTTCTACGCGATCTTCAACGACGAGACGGCTGCAACGGAGTACATCGCCGCGCTCTATGGCGCCATCTCCGCCGTCTATCGCCGCGACACCGACGCGGTCATCTCGATCAGCTACGTACGCTTGGCGACCGATCCCGACGACCTCTTCAACGATCCCGATCCGCTCTACCAATTCCGCGACTGGTGGAACGCCAACATGGCCGACGTGCATCGCGACGTCGCGCAGCTTTTGAGCGGGCGACGCAACCTTCCGTACGGCGGCGTCGCGTGGCTCAACGCGACGTGCGGCGAATTCGGCTACTCGGTGAACGGCTACCTCATCGGCGCCTTCGCCGATCCGTACGTCCCGAGCCCGGGCAACTGGGATTTGATCGTGGTCGCGCACGAGCTCGGGCACAACGTCGGTTCGCAGCACACGCACTGGTACGGCCTCGACAACTGCGACAGCGGCGATGTGCAGCGCGGCTCGATCATGTCGTACTGCCACATCAATTCGGGCGCGACGGCGAACATCGAGATGCGCTTCCATCGCGTCTGCGCCGACGCGATCGAGAGCTTCCTCCTCGGCTCGCCGTGCATCGGCAGCGACTGTGACGACGATGGCATCGAAGACGCCGACGCCATCGCCGGCGGACTTGTCGCCGACGTGAATGCGGACGGCATTCCTGACGCGTGCCAAGATTGCGACGGCGACGGCGTGCTCGACCCGCTCGCGATCGCGAGCGGCGCGGTGGAGGATCTCGACGGCGACGGCCGTCCCGACGCGTGCGAACCCGACTGCAACGGCAACGGCGTGCCCGACAGCCTTGACATTGCGCTCGGCACGTCGAGCGACGCGTTCGGCGACGGCGTGCCCGACGAATGCGAGCCCGACTGCAACGGCAACGGCATCGCCGATTACACCGACATTCAGTCGAACATGGCGATCGACAAGGGTCGCGACGCGATCATCGACGCATGCCAGGACTGCGACGCCGACGGCATCGGCGACTTCACGGAGCTGCGCGGAAGCGCGAGCATCTGGGTCGGCAGCGCGGGGGCGAACGAGGTGCGCGAGCTGCATCCGCGCTCGGGCGTCGTCGTGAACGTGATTCCGCTCGAAGCGCCGGTGTACGACCTCGCGATCGGCGCCGACGGCTATCTCTACGCGAGCGCCGGTCGCTCGATCTGGCGCATCGACCGCGAGACCCGCACGGTCGTGAAGAAGGTCATCGACTTCGGCTCGCCGCTTCAGGCCCGAGGCCTCTCGTTCCGCGCAGACGGGGTCCTCGTTGCAGCCACGAGCGCCGGAACGATCTACCTTCTCAACGTTGCAACCGACGGACTCGTCGGCTCGTTCTCCGCGCCGGGCTCGATCGACCCCCGCGACGTGTACGTGCGTCCGAACGGCAACATCCTCGTGTCGTACGCCGCCCACGTCGTCCGGCAGTTCGGACCAAGCGGCGCGCCGCTCGGCGTGTTCACGTCGCTGCCGTCGCTCGAGGGCGACCTCATGGGCATCTTCGAGCTGCCCGACAACGGCGGCGTGCTCGTGACGAGTAAGGCGCAGCGCGCGCTCCTTCGCTTCGACGCAACGACCGGCGCCTTCCTCGGCCGCTTCGACGTGCAGGCGAGCAATCTCCTCGCGGCGCCGTGGGGCCTCGCGCCGTCGGCCGACGGTCGCGCGGTGATCGCGACGAGCGCGACGAGCAGCTCGACCGTGAATGGCTACAACCTCGAGTCGGGCTACCTCGAGCGCACGTATCGCGTGTACGGCGCCGACGCGCCGGCGGCGACCGCGGTCGTCGTCGCGCCCTTCTCCGCGACCGACACGAACGGCAATCTCATTCCCGACGAGTGTGAGGGCCTGCTCGGCGACCTGAACGGCGACGGGCTCGTGAATGGCGCCGACCTCGGCACGCTCTTGGGCGCGTGGGGCAGCGCCGCCGCCGACTTGAACGGCGACGGCACGACCGACGGCGCGGACCTCGCGATCCTTCTCGGCAACTGGAGCTGATCGGGTTTCCGCTTGAGTCGCAGGCGTTCGCGCGTCGGGACGAGCCGGGTCGCGGTCCCCGAGGCGATACTGCCCGCATGCGCACGCTTCACTCACGGTTCACGGCCGCTCTCGTCGTTGCAGCTCTCGCCCTGACGCCTTTCGTCCGCGGGCAGGACACGAAGCCCGCCGCGCCGAGCGCGCCTGCCGCGCCAACGGTCGCGAGCTCCGCCATCGCGACTCCCCCGGATGGCGAGAAGGCCACCAAGGCGCTCGTCGACTCGCCGCGCCACGGCGAGTGGGTCGACATCGCGCTTCCTGCCGGCGCCGACGGCAAGGCTGCAACGCTGAAGACCTGGGTCTCATACCCCGAGCGAAAGGACAACGCGCCGGTCGTTCTCGTCGTCCACGAGATCTTCGGGATGACCGACTGGATTCGCGCGGTGGCCGACCAGCTTGCCGCCGAAGGCTTCATCGCCGTCGCGCCGGACCTCCTCTCCGGCAAGGGGCCGAACGGCGGCGCGACGGATTCCTTCGCGGGCGACGCGGTGCGCGACGCGATCCGCAAGCTCGACCCGAATGAGGTCGTCGCGCGGCTCGATGCGGCGCGGGCCTACGCCATCGCGTTGCCGGCGGCAACGAAGAAGACCGCGTGCATCGGCTTCTGCTGGGGCGGCACGACGACGTGGACGTACGCGACGAAGCAGCCGGCGCTCGACGCCGCCATCGTCTACTACGGGACCGCGCCCGACTCGAAGGACGCGCTCGCGACGATCACGTGCCCGGTGCTCGGGCTCTACGGCGCCGACGACCAGCGCGTGACGTCGACCGTCGAGAAGACGAAGACGCTCGCCGCCGAGGCGGGCAAGACGTTCACGCCGAAGATCTACGACGGCGCGGGCCACGGCTTCCTCCGTCAGCAGACGGGCCGCGACGGCAAGAACGAGGCCGCCGCGAAGGCCGCGTGGGCGGAGACGGTGGCGCTCCTCAAGGCGACGCTCGAGGCGAAGGCTGTGAAGTGAGACGGAAGCAGGGAGTCAGGAGTCAGGATGCAGGAGTCAGTGGGAAACCCACGGCAGCCAAGCGCCGGGCGCCTTTCCACTCACTCCTGGCTCCTCAATCCTGACTCCTTCTTCTCTTACCCCACCAGCGCCGCCGGATCCTCCAACAGCTTCACGACCGTAGTCAGGAATCGCGCGCCTTCCGCGCCGTCGACCACGCGGTGGTCGCATGAGAGGGAGAGCGGCAAGACGAGGCCGGCGTAGAACTGTCCGTTCTTCACGAGCACGCGCTCCTTCGCGCGGCCGGCGGCGATGATCGCGATCTCGGGATAGTTGATGATCGGCGTGGCGAACATGCCGCCGTAGCTGCCGACGTTCGAGATCGTGAACGTGCCGCCCGAGAGCTGCTCGCGGCCGATCGTGCGGTTGTGGCACTTGGCGGCGAGGTCCTTCACGGCGTCGGCCATCTGCACGAGGCTGAGCTGGTCGGCCTGATGAATGACGGGCACCATGAGGCCGTGGTCGGTGTCGACCGCGCAGCCGAAGTTGATCACGCTCTTGATGAGGATCTCTTCCTTCGCGTCGTCGACGTTGCAGTTGATCGTCGGGTGCTTGCGCAGCGCCTTGCAGCAGGCCAGCATGATGAAGGGCAGAAGACTGAGCTTCTGGCCGAGGACGTTCGAGTACTCCTTGCGCTTCCTGTCGAGCGCGGTAACGTCGGCCTCGTCGACCACCGTGAAGTGCACGGCCGTCTTCACGGAGAGGTCGAGCGCCTGCGCGATCTTGCGGCGGACGCCGCGGAAGGGGATGCGCTGCGCGATGCCGTCGCCCGACACCGGCGGGAGCGTGACGGGTGCGCGATCGACGGCACTCCGGTTCGCGGCCGGCGCGGCGACCGCGGCGCTGCCGTTGCCGTTCGCGGCGCGCTCGAGGTCGCTCGCGGTCACGCGACCACCGCGGCCCGTGCCGTTCACGGAGTTGATGTCGATCTTGAGTTCGCGGGCGATGCGGCGCACGGCCGGCGTCGCGAGGGCCTTCGTCGGCTTCGCTTCCATCGTCGCGTGCTCGGGGCGACGCGCGAATCGATCGCTCACCGTGAGCGTGCCGCTCATCGTGCCGACGACCGTGCCCTGATCTTCCTCCGACTTCGCTCCCGCCGCCTTCGCGGCCGGAGCGGGCGCCGGAGCAGCCGCCGCCGCCTTCGCCGGTGCGGCCGGCGCCGCCGCAGGCGCCGCGCCCGCGACGTCGTAGCGGACGAGCACGTTGCCCACGTGCATGATCTCGCCTTCCTTGCCGCACAGCTCCTTGATCGTGCCCGACCATGGCGACGGCACCTCGACGACGGCCTTATCCGTCTCCATGTCGGCGAGGATGTCCATCTCCTTCACGTGCTGCCCGGGCTTCACGCGCCACTTCAACAGCTCGGCTTCGTGAACGCCTTCGCCAAGATCGGGAAGCAGGAAGTGCGACTTGTCAGCGGGTTGTTTGAGGCCGGCCATAGAAGGAGTGAGGAGTTAGGAGTCAGGAGTCAGTGATGGGCAGACGGCGAAGTTCTTCTCGTCAGGGAATCTGAGGAGCTTGTCGAGTCAATGTCAGTGCACGAGTTCGAACTCACTGACTTCTGACTCCTCAATCCTGAATCCTCTCAGTACGCCCCCACATCCTCGATCGCGCGGGCGATGCGGGCGGTGTCCGGCATGTACTCAAGCTCGAGCTTGTAGTACGGCATGATCGTGTCGAAGCCGGCGACGCGCTGCACCGGCGCTTCGAGGTAGAGGAAGCACTTCTCCATGATGCGGGCGGCGATCTCGGCGCCGAAGCCGCAGGTCTTCGGCGCTTCGTGCACGATCACGCAGCGGCCGGTCTTCTTCACGCTCGCTTCGATCGCGTCCATGTCGAACGGATAGATCGTGCGAAGGTCGATGAGCTCGATCGACTTGCCCGACTTTTCGATCGCCTGCATGCACTGCACGACCGACGCGCCCCACGACACGATGGTCAGATCGTCGCCCTCGCACACCGTGCGCGCCTTGCCGATCGGGATCGTGTACTCGTCTTCCGGCACCTCTTCGCGGAAGGCGCGGTAGATGCGCTTCGGCTCGAAGAACATCACCGGATCCGGATCGCGGATCGCCGAGATGAGGAGGCCCTTCGCGTCGTACGGCGAGCTCGGCATCACGACCTTCAGCCCGGGCGTGTGCGCGTAGATCGCTTCGGGCGAATCGCTGTGCAGCTCCGGCGCGTGAATGCCGCCGCCGACCGGAATGCGGATCGTGAGCGGCACCGTGAACGCGCCGCGAGTTCGCGTGCGCATGCGGGCCGCGTGCGAGCAGATCTGGTCGTAGGCCGGTCCGAGGAAGCCTTCGAACTGAATCTCAGGCACCGGACGAAGGCCGGCCATCGCGAGGCCGATCGACGTGCCGATGATGCCCGACTCCGCGAGCGGCGAGTCGACGACGCGCGAGCTGCCGAAGCGCTTGTGCAGCCCTTCGGTCACGCGGAAGACGCCGCCGTTGGGGCCGACGTCCTCGCCGAGGATGATGACGCGATCGTCCTTCTCCATCTCCTGGACAAGGGCGAGGTTGATTGCTTGGACGAGGGTGAGGTTGGCCATTGGCGGAAGCGTTGCAGTTAGAGCAGGGAGTCAGGATTCAGGAGTCAGGAGTCAGTGGTTCAGGCCTTCGCGTTGCGAGAAGCTTCACGTCGCAGGAGCGCTCGGATCAGTGCGGCGAGCAACCGGCGGATATCAACGATCTGAGTCTGCAGAACTTCGCAACGTGGAGGCGATTCGTATCGAAGGCGGGAGACGAGCTCGAGAAGCGTGTCGAGTTCTTGCAGGGAGCCACGAGCGATCTCAAGGAACCGCAAGTACTCGCGAGTGGAGGTACGCCCGTATCCCTCGGCGATGTTTGTGGGGATTGAAACGGCGCTTCGTTGCATCTGGCTCGCGAGTCCGAACCGTTCGTGGGAGGGAAGTGACTGAGTGAGTTTGTAGACGTCGAGTACGAGCTGCATCGATCGTTGCCATACGACCAGCTCTCGAAACGACTTCAAGGCCATGGAGTCAGCCCCCTGACTCCTGACTCCTGACTCCTGACTCCTCTAGTACTTCGCCCAAGCTGTGCGTTTGCATCGTGTCGCGCTGCAGCCGCAGATCCTCAGGCAGCTCCGCGTACATATGGTCGAAGAAGTCATTGCGCGAAGGCGCGGCGATGCCTTCGGCGCGCTCGACCGCGGCGTGGACTTCCTTCTCGACCTTTTCCTTCAGCGCGGCTTCCTTCGAGTCGTTCCAGAGCTTGCGCTCCTTGAGCAACTGGCGCACGCGAAGGATCGGATCGCGCTGCTTCCACATGTCGACTTCGGCCTGGTCGCGGTAGCGGCGGGCGTCGTCGGCGGTGGTGTGGTCGCCGAGGCGGTACGTGACCGCTTCGATGAATACCGGCCGCGACTTCGCGCGGGCGTACTTCGCGGCGTCGCGGACCGTCTTCACGACCGCGAAGATGTCGTTGCCGTCGCACTGGAAGCAATCCATGCCGTACGCGAGGCCGCGCTGCGCGACGGTCGGCGCCGAGCACTGGATCTTGCCGGGCACCGAGATCGCCCAGAAGTTGTTCTGGCAGAAGAAGATCACCGGGATGTCGAGGTTCGCGGCGAAGTTCGCGGCTTCGTGGAAGTCGCCTTCGCTCGTCGCGCCGTCGCCGAAGAACGTGCACGCGATGCGCTTCTCGCCGCGGTACTTCGAGGCCCACGCGAGGCCGGTCGCGTGGAGCATCTGCGTGCCGATCGGGATCGCGAGCGGCGTGCAGTAGAGCTCGCGCGGAATCGCGTTGCCGCGCTCGTCGCCCATCCAGTGGAGGAGGATGTACTCCATCGGAAGGCCGCGATAGAAGAGGCCGCAGTTCTCGCGGTAGCACGGAACCAGCCAGTCGTCCTTGTTGAGCGCGTACGCGGCGCCGAGCGACGTCGCTTCCTGACCCATGTTCTGCGGGTAGGTACCCATGCGGCCGGAGCGCTGGAGCTTGAACGCGACCTCGTCGAGGTAGCGGCAACGGACCATGTGTTCGTAGAGGACGAGAAGGTCCTTGTCCGGAATCACGTCCTTGCCGAGCTTGGCGTCGAACTTGCCGTGCTCGTTGAGGATCGAGAGGTACTGAATCTCGGCCGTGAAGACTGTCTTCGTGGGCATAGCGGGCTCGTCTACGGGAATCCGGCGCGCCGCCGGATGAGAAGGCGCACTCCGCGATCGACCCAATGGGCGGGAGCCCTCTCGGGACGACGGCGTTGCGCGCCGAAGAGCGGCAAGGATATCAGGGGCTTCCGGCCGATTTGTGGCCCGCGAGACCAGCGCGCGTAGTCGCGGAGCGGCGCGAGAGCGAGCAAGGCCCGGATGGGCCGACGGAGCGGGAACCCACGAGCCCGCGCCCGCGGCCCAAAGGTCGCGACGAGTGAGGCTGGGTGCTCTACAGCGCCACGGCCTGGCCGTCGGCGCGGAGGTCGCTGCCCGCGCACCAGACGGGCGGGTTGGTCGGCGGGTCGTCGAGACGAAGGATGGCCTGCCCGCGGCCGAAGCTCACGTTTCGGTCGGCCGCGATCTTGAGGTCGTGGCCGCGGCGGCGAAGGTCCTCGTACAGCTCCGGCCGGAAGCCCGGTTCGATCTCGACCGTGAGCTTCTCGGTCACTTGCCAACGTGGGGCGTCGAGCGCGGCCTGGGGGTTCATGCGATGGTCGGCGATGCGAAGAAGGACCTGCACCTGCCCTTGCGGCTGCATGAAGCCGCCCATCACGCCGAACGCCATGACGCCGCGCAGCGGTCCGCCGCCCGACTCCGGATCGGTCGTCACGAGTCCGGGAATGATCGTGTGGTACGGCCGCTTGCCGCCCGCGACTTCGTTCGGGTGACCCTTCTCGAGCGTGAAGTTCGCGCCGCGGTTGTGCATCGCGATGCCGGTCCCCGGGATCACGACGCCCGAGCCGAAGCCTTGGTAGTTCGACTGGATGAAGGAGACCATCTGCCCCTCGCGGTCGGCGGTGCAGAGAAGGATCGTGCCGCCGCGATTCGGCGGGCCGTGGTCGAAGTCCTGTGCCCGCGAGGGATCGATCGACGTCGCGATCTGGTCGAGTCGCGCGAGGTCAAGAAGCGCGCTCGGCGAGAGGCGCATGAAGCGCGGATCGGCGACCTCGCGATGCGCCTCGCGGAAGGCGAGTTTCATCGCCTCGATGGCAACGTGGAGCGCGTCCGGGCAATCGGGCTCGAGCGTGTCGAGTCCGCGGCTTCGAAGCATCGAGAGCGCCATGAGCGTCGCGATGCCTTGCCCGTTCGGCGGAATCTGCCAGAGGCGCAGTCCGCGATAGCCGGCGCTGATCGGCTCGACCCACTCGGCGACGTGCGACGCGAGATCGCTCTCGCGCATCACGCCGCCGTCGGTGGCCGACGCCTTCGCGATCGCCGACGCCAGCGCGCCGCGATAGAACGACTCGCCCATCGTGTCGGCGACGGATCTCAACGTTGCAGCATGGTCGGGAAGCCGGATGCGCTCGCCGGGCTTCGGCGCGCGGCCGTCGATCGTGAACACGCGCTTCCACTCCGCGCGCGACGACAGCCGCTCGATCGACCGCTGCCAGAGCGCGGCCGTCAGCGGCGCGACCGGGTAGCCGTCGCGCGCGTAGCGGATTGCGGGTTCGAAGAGATCGGCGAACGGAAGCCGCCCGAACTTCTTCGACAGGGCGACCCAGCCCGACACCGCGCCGGGCACGGTGATCGCGCGCCAGTCGCGTGCGGGCATGATCGCTTCGCCGTCGAACATCGAGCGATCGAGCGCCGCGGGCGAGCGGCCGCTGGCGTTGAGGCCGTGCACGCGCGAGCCGTCCCAGACGAGCGCGAAGTTGTCGCCGCCGATCCCGTTCGACGTCGGCTCGAGCACGGTCATCGCCGCCGCCGTCGCGATCGCGGCGTCGGCCGCGGTGCCGCCGCGCCGAAGCATCTCGAGCCCCGCTTGGGCCGCGAGCGGTTGGCTCGTCGCGACGCAGCTCTCTCCGAGGATCGGTTGACGCTGCGACGGATAGGGGAGTTTGAAGGAGAGGTCGGGCATTGGGGGGAAAGGGTTCGGGGTTCAGGGTTCAGGGTTCAGGGGCAGAAGAAGCAGGAGTGTGCGCGCAAGTCGGGGGCGATGCGCTTGCATACGCGAGCGCAGCGGAACCGAGGGTTTTCACCCTGAACCCTGAACCCCGAACCCTGAACCCTTTCTGCCTTCCCCCTCACCGCCTCGCGAGCTTCTTGCACTCCGCATGTCGAAAACACGTCACCACATGGTCATTCACCATGCCGACCGCCTGCATGAACGCGTAGCAGATCGTCGGGCCGCAGAACGTGAAGCCCGACTTCTTCAGCATCTTCGCCATCGCGCGGCTCTCGTCGGTCTCCGCTTGAAAGTCGCTCGCGGTGCGCAGGCGATTGACGCGCGTGCGGTGCTCGACGTGCTGCCAGAGAAGATCGCGAAAGGCGCCCTCGCCCGCGTCCATCACCTTGAGCCACGAACGCGCGTTCTTGATCGCCCCCTCGATCTTCGCGCGGCTTCGCACGATGCCTTCGTCGCCTAAGAGCCGCGTGACGTCGCGCTCGGTGAAACGCGCGATGCGCTCCGGCTCGAACGAGCGAAACGCGCGGCGAAACGCATCGCGCTTGCGGAGGATCGTGATCCACGACAGCCCCGCCTGGAATCCGTCGAGGACGAGCTTCTCGAAGAGCGCGCGATCGTCCACGACCGGCACGCCCCATTCGGTGTCGTGATACTCGACGTAGATCGGATCGCTGCCGCACCAGTGGCAACGTGGAGTTTGTCTGGTCATGCGGCGGCCTTCTTCCTCAGTCGATGGGGTTGGCGTAGCGGTTCACCTTCATCATGCGCCAGTCGATGTAGGCGGCGTAGAACATCCCGAGAAACATCGCCGGCGAACTCGCTTCGAAGACGATCCGGCGGACGATGTTGATCGGCTCGCCTGCAACGTTGAGCGGGATCATCGCGCGCGGCGCGAGCGCGAGCCAAAGCAGCCGGAGTAGGACGACGATCACGCCCGACGCGACGAAGGCGTACGTCGTGAGTGAGATGTTCGTCCACACGACGGCGTCGCGCACCGGCGGCGACTTGCGCCGATACCACGTTCGGATCGTGGCCGGCACCACGGCGAGAAGAAGAACCGGAATCGCGAGTCCGCCCAGGACGCCCACGGGAAGGGCGTCGGAGATGGAGATCGTTCGGGAGTTCGCGCCGGTTTCGATCTCTAGATGCGGATGCCCGGTGGGACTGATGAAGATCGAGGACCCATACAGCGCGACGCAAAGCGATAGCTGTACCGCAAGGAGTCGGATGGCGACGCGGCGGGAGATCCATGCGTCGCTCGCGGCGCGGCAGGGCGTCGCAAGCACGCGAGCGCCCGAGGCGACCCACGTCCGAAGGTTCAGTCGTCGTTGGACCGACAGCCCGGGCCGCCGCTCGGGACGCGAGGCTGCAACGGGGAGTCCGCACTCTGGACACGCTCCGTCGGCCGGAAGCCCCGCCAAGTCGTAGGCGCAGCGTTCGCAGCGAAACGGAGGTAGCGGTGCCGTCATCCCCATGCGCCGAGCAGTATGCCAAGGTCGGCGCTGTCGGTGGTGCCGTCGTTGTTGAGATCGGCGTCGCGCGTGCCCCAGGCGCCGAGGAGGATCGAAAGATCCTTCGGTCCGACCGAGCCGTCGCAGTCAAGATCGGCCGCCGCGCACGCGGGCTCCGTGTAGTACGCCGTGAAGTTCGTGCTCGTACCTGCAACGAGGAGTGTGCCGTCGCCGGTGAGGACGGGGCCGCCCTGATTGAGATTCACGACGGGCAGCGACCAGCGCAGCGAGAGATCGGGATTGAACGAGTAGATCGTGCCGGGGAAGCCGCCGTTGCCGTAGAAGATCGTGCCTTCCTGATCGACGGCGACATGCGACTGCGTGATCTGCGCGGTCACGGTCTGCAGCGACTCCGCGAGGAGCGCGCCCGTGGCCTGGTCGCGCTTCTGCAGCTTGCCGTTGAAGCCGAGCATGACGACTCCTCCGTCGGGCGTGATGCCGTGCTGGCTGCCGGCGCCGGCGATCGCGGCCTCCTTCCACACGAACTCGAAGGCCGTGCCGGTGTCCTTCCACGCATAGAAGAAGTCGACCGCCTGGTTCGACTGCGTGCGGGCGTAGAACACCATGCCGTTCGGCCCGCACATCGGCGTGTTCTGCGACAGGAATCCGGGCATGACGGGGCTCGAGTAGAGCTTCTGCCCGGTGTCGATGTCGAGGCGCGTGAGGACCTGCCCGCCCGGTCCGACCTCGTCGATGTAGAGCGCGTTGCCGCTGCGCGCGGGGCCGCAGTCGCCGCTCACCGAGCAGCTGCGCACGGTGTTCCATACGGTCGAGCCGTCGAGCGCGCTCACGCGGCGCACATACAAGTGCGTGGCGAAGATCGGATCGCCGTTGTCGGCGAAGACAACACCGTCGTACGCACCGGTTGCGACTTCCTCGGCGCTCGTCCACACGATCGCGCCGGTCTCGGCGTTCAGGCAGTACACCGGCGCCGACACGCTCGACCCGTTGCCGCCACGGCCGACATAGACCTTGCCGTTCGAGACGCCGTACACGTTCGTCGTCCAGTCGCCGCTCACGTAGGGCGTCGCGAAGTTCCAGAGGGGCGCGCCATCGGAGACCCGAATCGCATAGACCTTCGACTCGTTCGGCACGCCACTCGGGACGAACCCGGTCTGCCGCACGACGAAGAGCCGATTCCCTTCGACTGCCGGGCTCCACGCGATCACCGAGTTCGGCGCGCCACTCCAGCGCACACTCGGCGTTGCAGGTCCGACCGCGTCGACGAGTCCGTTGCGACACTCGTTGCCGCCGAGGTTTGACCAATCTCCAAGAGGAGCGGCGACGGCAAACGGAGCGACCACGATGGCGGCGAGAACGGCGAGTGCGGAGGGAGTTCGGCGCATGCCGCGAGCGTACTGAGGCGACGAGATCGATGCGAGCGTCCTTCGCGAGGGCAGCGGAACCCCCTCGCATGCAACGGAGAGATTGCCGAAAAATCGCCGCTCCGCTGCGGCGATCGCATTCGACCCTTCGTATTGCATTACGGAAGCGGGGCAATTCGTGCCTGCGGCGGTTCTCCGCTCAGGCTGTGTGTAGGGAACGGCGATCGGAACTCACTGCGCCGACGGTGTCGGCCAGCAGTTCTCGGGCGTCGCTCGTGGCTTCCCGAGTGCATTCGTCAAAGGTGATCCAATGAATCAGCACCCGACCGTTCTCGCCCGGTGGGCCGGCGCCGCAGTGGTGACGTGGATGGCAACCGCGCCCGCATCGGCGGCGATCACGACCTTCGTCGACGATCCAAACGGCTTCTTCGCAGCCGCCGGTCCGACGACGTTGATCGACTTCGTCGAACCTCCTGGTGGACCCGGGCCGATCGCTCCTGAGACGTATCTTGCCGAAGGTTTGATTCTCTCGGCGTCGATCGTGAGCGCGCCCATCTTCAGCCTTACCAATGAGGACGGAAGCTACGGCTTCTCGGATGGTTGGGGCTTTGGTCCACTGGACCCAGCGAACGTGGCATTCGACTTTAGCCAGCCCATCGCGGCGTTTGCTTTTGAGAGGTACCTCTCCAATCAAAACGTGTCTTGCTCATTCTTTATGGATGGCACGCTCGTCGGGCAATCGACTTTCCCGCTGAATTTGCCTTCGGGGCCGCACTTCGTCGGATGGACGACTTCATTCACCTTTGACCGCGTCGTTCTGAACACGAGCGACGTCGACAACATCTACTTCGGCGTGGTTCCCGCCCCCAGCGTGCTCGCAGTCTTCGCGCTCGCCGGATGCCGTCGCGGTCGCCGCCGTCGTTGACAACGCTTCCCTACTCAAAACAAAACTCCCCCGCCACTCGGCGGGGGAGTTTTCATGTCTGCGTTGCAGCCGTAGTCGTCTCGCTCAGCGAGCGCCCGCGAGTTGCGGCTTCTTCGCGCCGGCGGCGATCTTGCGCTTCGCGTAGGTCACGGCGGCGGCGGCGGTCGACGGCATGGAGGCCGCTTCCTTGAGAACCGCGCTCGTCGTCCCTTCGATCTGATCGATCTTCTTGTCGATCTGCGCCTCGGTGAGGCCGAGGTAGAGACCGGCGAGACGAATCAGGCCGCCCGCGTTCGCGACGAAGTCGGGCGAGTAGAGGATGCCGCGCTTGGTGAGAAGCGCGCCGTCAGAGTCGGGCACGCGGAGCTGGTTGTTCGCGGTGCCGCAGACGATTCCGCACTTCAGGCCTTCGATCGTCTTCGCGTCGAGAACGCCGCCGAGCGCGCACGGCGCCAAGATGTCGACCTTCTCCGTGAAGAGGTTGCGGTCGTTGCCGAGGGCGACGCAGCCGAGCTCTTCGACCGCGCGCTTGACGGTCGGCACGTGCACGTCGGTCACGAGGACCGCAGCGCCGGCCTGGCGAAGGAGCTTCGCGAGCCGATAGCCCGTCGCGCCGACGCCTTGGATGCCGACCGTGAGATTCGAGAAGTCGACCTTCTTGCCGAGGTGCGCGAGGCACGCCTTCATCGAGTTGAAGCAGCCAAGCGCGGTGTACGGCGACGGGTCGCCGCCATGCGACACCGTGTTGCCGCCCATGACGTGCTTCGTCTCCATCGCCATCCAGTCGCAGAACTGCGGGCTGACACCGACGTCTTCGGCCGCGATGTACGCGCCGTTCATCGTGTCGACGAAGCGACCCATCGCGCGGGCCTCGGCCTCGGTCGGCTGATGGTCCGACTTCGGCATGAGGATGATCGACTTGGCGCCGCCCATCGCGAGGTCGGCGGCGGCGGCCTTGTACGTCATGCCTTCCGAGAGGCGAAGGACGTCGAAGAGCGCCTCGCCTTCGTTCGCGTAGCACCAGCGCCGCGTGCCGCCGAGCGCGTTGCCGAGCACGGTCGAGTGAATGGCGATGATCGCGCGAAGGCCGGTGGCCGGGTCCTGGTGGAAGGCCACGCGCTCGTGGCCGTAGGAAACCATTTCGTGAAGAACGTTCATTGGTGGAAGGTGGGTAGGCGAGAGAGAACGGGGCGAAGTCGTTTGACGATGAGCCGTGCGCGACGTCAGGTCTTCTGCGGCGCGAGCGGGCCGGTGTAGATCGAACCGGAGCCGAACTGCGGGATGCCCTCGGTCGGCTCGGGGCGACCCTTGCCGCGCGCCGAGTTGTCGGGCGTGCGCTCGGGAATGTCGTAGTCGGAGTTGGGCAGCGTGTCGGCCCACTTCAAGACCGAGGCGCCGGCGCGACGGAGCGAATCGTCGTGGTTGATCGAGAGCTCGCGCAGGGCGACCGCGATCTCGTGGTTCGCGATCGCGCACAGGTGCGACACGACGTTCATCTCGTACTCGAGCTGCGCGCCGTCGAGGCCGGTGCGGATGTTCGCGTCGAGCCGGCTCAGGCTGCACGACATCGCGTGGATCCACATCGCAGAGTGCGAGAGCCGCTGCTGCACGAGCTGATTCGTGACGAGCTTCTCCTCGTGGTTCTTGAACGCGAGCTTCACCTGATGGCTGTGCTCGCGGATGCGGAGCATGAGCTCGGCCGCGAGGTTCGAGAGCTTCGCGTGGATCTTGCCGAAGGTCGGCACCGGCCGACGAATCCCGAGGAAGAGCTCCGACGCGATGCGAAGGCCCGCGCCGATGTTCTTGGTCGGATTGTTCTTCACCGCGAGCATCCACTCGCCGAGCTGCTTCGAGCCGTACGCGAAGATGAACGAGTGCATGATCTCGTTCGCGCCTTCAACGATGATGTTGATGCGCGAATCGCGCCAGATGCGCTCGACGTCGTTCTCGGTCATGTACGACTCGCCGCCCATGATCTGGATCGCGTCGTTCACGGTTCGGTAGCCGTACTCCGAACAGAAGATCTTGCACATCGCGGTCTCGAGCATGATGTCGTCGTCGCCGCGATCGAGGAAGCCGGTCGTCATGTAGAGCATGGCGTCCATCGCGTACGTGTACGCGGCCATGCGGGCGAGCTTGTCCTGCACAAGATCGAACTCGCCGAGCGGGCGATCGAACTGGTAGCGGTACTTCGCCCACTTCGCGGCCTGCTCGAACGCGTACGTCGCGCCGCCCAACATGCCGGCGCTCAGCGTGCAGCGACCGTAGTTGAGGCAGGTCATCGCGATCTTGAAGCCCAAGCCCTCCTTCGCGAGGAGGTTCTCCTTCGGCACCTTCACGTTCGTGAGGCGGATGCGCGCCTGCCACGTGCCGCGAATGCCGCACTTCGAGCGGTTCCGGCTGAAGATGTCGACGCCGGGCATGTCAGGCGTGCAGATGAGCGCCGTGACGACTTCCTTCTCCTTGCCTTCCTTGTCCTTCACCTTCTGCTTCGCCATCACGGTGAAGAGGCCCGAAAGCGCGCCGGAGGTCGCCCACTTCTTCTCGCCGTTCAGGATGTAGTGCGAGCCGTCGGCGCTGAGCTCGCAGCGGGTTTCCTGGCCGCCGGCGTCGCAGCCGACGTTGGGCTCGCTCAGGCAGAACGCGCTGAGCGTGTCCTTCGCCATGCGGGGCAGGAAGCGCTTCTTCTGCTCGTCGTTGCCGAAGAGCATGAGGGCTTTGCAGCCGATCGACTGGTGCGCCGAGACTAACACGGCGGTGGAGCCGCAGGTTCGGCCGATGCGCTCAAGCGCGCGGTTGTAGCTCGTGATGCCGAAGCCGCCGCCGCCGTACTCCTTCGCGATCGTCATCCCGAGGACGCCGAGGTCGAAGAGCTTCTGGATGACCCACTGCGGGATCTCCTGCTTCTGGTCGATCTCGAAGCGCGGGTGTTCGGTGCGCAGGTACTCGTCGAGCTTCGCGAGAAGCTGGTCGCAGCGCGCCGTCTCCTCCGCGTTGATCGACGGATAGGGGAAGGCGAGGTCTTCGCGGAAGTTGCCCCAGAAGACGTTCTTGAGAAACCCCATCGTCATGGGGTCGGGTCCGAGCATCTCCTGCGCCGCTTCGATCTGCTTGCGGTCCTTCTCGGAGATGTTCTTGAGGTCCTTCGCGAGGTTGGTGTTGCTCATCGACGTGTCCTGAGAGAATGGCCGCCTGCAACGGAGAGTTGGCGACCCGAGTCAAGCCTGGAGGTTTGGGGCTGGAGGTTTCGAGACGGGAATCAGGCCTTCGCGAAGAAGGCTTCGAGCTTGGCGCGCGCTTCGGGCGTGTGCCGAAGGCGAATCAGATGTCGTCGTTCCGCGTCGACGGCGCTGGTCCAGCCGCTGCGCAGACCGATCTCGACGGCATCAAGCACGGCGCTGGCCGCCGGCGATGGTTCGCCCGGAACGCTGGAGAGTGTAGAGCGAGCGGCCGAAAGTCCCGAAGCGACGCGTTCGCGGGACCCGGCATCGATCGCGACAGGGTGTGGGAGACCTTCGGTCCGGGAATGTTCGCGGACCCGCTCTCGGACCCAGTGCAGCGCGGCTTCGCGGAGGTCGGCCACCGGCACCGTCTGCGCAAACAGGCCGTCTGGAGCCTCGTTCGACTTCCACGTCTCGCCGATCGCCGTCGCCCGGATCGCGGTCGCGGGATCGATCCGCGCCGGCAACATCTGCGTGCCGCCCCACCCCGGGCAAATGCCCAGACCGGCCTCGGGGAGACCGATGCGGTAGGGCTTGTCGGTGGCTGCGGTGGCGGCGCCGATGAGCGCGTCGCAGTGCATCGCGATCTCGAGGCCGCCGCCGAGCGCGCTGGAGTTGATGGCCGCGACCGACGGGCACGGCAACGACGAGATGCGCCCGAACGCATCGGCGCCGGCCTTCAGATACGCATCGAGGCCGTTGTCGTCGAGGCCGTCGATCTCGGCGAGATCCGCGCCTGCAACGAAGACTCGCGCGCTGGCCGAGAGGAGCACGAACCCGGTCGGCGCGGGACCGGTCGCAAGGTCGTCGAAGAAGCGCCGGATCTGATCGATGAGCCAGGCGTCGAGGACGACGACGCCTCCGCGCGGCTTCGACGGATTCGGGATCAGCGACAGGAGGACGATGCCGTCGGAGGTGCGTTCGGCCGGCAGCGATGAAGGCGTGGTGGTGGCCATGGGCGAGTCGCAGATCGTACAGGCTCGCCATGGGCGACCACCAATGCGGACGCGCGACGCGTCCGCGCATTCGCACGGCATTTCCCGCTGGAATCCGGGGCCATCCACGTATCTTCGGGCCATGCGACGAACCACAGCGTGGTCATGGGTGGGCACGATCGTGGCGAGCGTGCTCGCGACGGCGGCGAATGCGGGCGACCTTGCGGCGCGGGCGCGCGACCTTGCGGCGCCGGCGAGCGACATCACGTCGGGCGTCGTGGCGCCGCCAGCGCCGACGACGCACCGCTCGCGCGCGGCGATCCTCGAGCCGGGCGCCGAGCGCGTCGTGCGCTATGCGATCGACGAGGCGCGCGAGCTCTCGTTGGCGCTCCTCGCGCCGCCGGGAACGTCGCCGCGCGACCTCGGGCTGCGCCTGATCGCGCCCGACGGCACGGAACTCCGCGTTGCAGGCGCCGGCGGCGAGGTCGCGGCGCCGTCGCGCCTCGGCCGCGTGCGGCTCGCCGACGGAAACATCGGGCCGACGTTCGGCCTCGACGCCTGGGACGCAGTGCGATTCGACATCGAGCGGCCGATGCCCGGCACCTGGACGGTGCGCGGCGACGGCGATCAGTGGGCCGTGCTTGCGACCGACGACCGCGGCCCCGAGCTCTTGGCGCGGTGGACGACACCGGTGCACGTGGTCGGCAAGGAAAGCGCGATCGTGCTCGCGATCGACGGCGCCGCGCCCGCCGACGGCCGCGTGCGCGTCGACGTGCGGGGCCCGACCGGCGCGCCGTGCGCCGTGGCGGTGCGCGACGCGGTCGCGCGGTTCGCGCCGACCGAGACCGGGCGGCACCTCGTGCGTGTCGAGGTCGTGGGTGCGCCGAACGCCGATCGCGCGCCGCGGACGCTGGGTCTCGTGATCGACGTCGGCGCGCCGGCGCGGATCGCGTCGGTGCGCCGCGAGGCCTCGACCGACGGCGTGCGCGAAGCGTGGCCGGTGCGGATCGACACGAACGACGTCTCCTTCGAATCGGTGTTCGTCGCCGGCGAAGTCTGGGCCACCGTGAACGCGGCGACCATTCCGGTTGCTTGGGTCGGTTCGCTCGCGCCGCTCGTCGACGGCCCGAACGCCGCGCGCGAAGCGACGCTCACGTTCGACCGCCGCTGGCTCGTCGTTGCAGGCGTGCCCGAGGGCGCGCCGCTCGAACTTCGCAATCTCCGGATCCACGACCGCGACGCCTGGCTCGTGCGCGACCTCGTCTCGTCGTTGCCGCTCGGGCCTGCGGCGCTACCGCCCGCCGGCACGCCGATCGACCTCGACGAGATGCGCCTCGGCCGCGCCGGAGGTCACCCGGTTCCGATCTCGCTCGCGAGCCTGCCCGGTTCCGACGACGCGGCGGTCGGCAGCCACGCGCTCGTTCTCGTGCACGGCTACTGCTCGAGCGGCGTCACGTTTCCGCCGGCGCAGTTCTCGGGGCAAGTCGGCGTCTTCTTCGATCCGAACCAAGCCAAGTCGAACGACGCGTTCGCGCAGACGCTTCTCGGCTACACCAGCCAGTTCAAGAGTTTCGGCGTTGCAGCCCACAGCCAAGGCGGCCTCGCCAGCCTGCACCTCTACACGTTCTACTGGTCGGGCCTCGACTGGGCCGGTCCCGGCATCGGCGGCAACACGCGGCTGATCCAGTCGGTCGCGAGCCCGTATCAGGGCACGCCGCTCGCGGGCAACCTCGCGATCCTCGGGCAGATCTTCGGAACGGGCTGCGGCGCGATCACCGACCTCACCCCCGACGGGGCGGTCGCGTGGCTCTCGACGATCCCGACCTGGGCGCGACAGCGCGTGCACTACTGGACGACGTCGTTCGAGGACGGCCCGTTCCTCGACTACTGCAACCTCGTGACCGACTTCTTCCTGACCGATCCCGACGACGGCGTGATCGAGAAGATCCGCGGGCAACTCCCCGGCGCGAACAACATGGGCCATGTCGAAGGCTGGTGCCACACGACCGGCATGGCCGACCCGCCGAACTACACCGACGCCGTCCGCAACGCGCAGATCAACACGCAAGCCGCCCGCTGAGCCCGCACTCGGGAGAATTCCATGCGTCGCACCCTTCCTGTCATCGTCGCAACGTGGAGCGCACTCGCCGTTGCAGCCGCCGACACCTACTGCACGAGCGGCACCACGCCGATCCCGGACGGCGCCTCGAGCGTCGCGCGAACGTTCGCCGTCGCGCTCCCCGCGAACGCCGTCGTGACGAATGTCACCGTCTCCGTCTCGGCGCAGCATCCGTGGGTCGGCGACCTCTCGCTCGTCCTGCGCGATCCCTCGGGACTCGACGTCGCGATCCTCGACCGACCCGGCATTCCGAGCCTCGGTTTCCCCGGACCGTGGGGCTGCGGCGGTGACAACCTGAACGCCACGTTCGTCGATGGAGCACCTGACGCGGAGTCCATGTGCTCGACGACCGCCGTGCCGGTGATCGCCGGGAACGTCTCGCCGTTGCAGCCGCTTTCGAGTTTCGTCGGCCGACCCGCTGCCGGCACCTGGACGCTCACGGCGAGCGACGCCGCCGCGTTCGACGCCGGCACGCTCGGCACCGTCTGCCTCACGATCGAGTACGGAACCGCCTGCCTCGGCGACCTCTCGGGCGACGGCCAGGTCGACGGCGCCGACCTCGGCCAACTGCTCGGCGCGTGGGGACCGTGCACGGGCTGCAACGCGGACCTCACCGGCGACGGCGTGATCGACGGCGGCGACCTCGCGATCGTCCTGGGCGCATGGGGCTCGTGCGACTGACGCGCCCGTCACACGAGCCGCGAGAAGCGCCGCGTGCCCTCGGGCCAGTCGACGCCCATCGCGACGACGTGGATCCCGCCGATTGCAACGGCGAGCGCGAGCGTGGTCGGGCTCGGCCACGTCGGCGCGCCGAGCGCGGGTGAGGCGATCGTCGTAAGCGCGACGCCGAGCACGGCGAGCGCGATCGCGCACCACTGGTAGAGGCGGAGGCCGCCACGAACCGGCGTGTGCGGCTCGCCGCGCCGCGATTCCTCGACGAAGCGCACGCAGCCCGCAAGGAAGAGATACGCACCGACCACCATGCTTGCCGGCGCGCCGACGGACGCAAGCCGGACGAGCAGCGCGCCGAGGACGAGATTCGCCAAGATCGAATAGAGCGGCGTCGGATGCACCGGCACGCCGCCGAGGTTCGCGAGCGCGACGACGCGCGACCGCGGATGCCGATAGACCATGCCGCCGCGCTCGACCCGATGGCCGTGGCAACAGCCTTGCATGAGGCAACGGAGGCGACCGATCGCCTGGATCCACGGCGCGGCGATCGCGACCGCCGCGACGAGCGACCAATCGGCACGGCCCGCGAACGCGAGTACGGCGCCGGCGGCTGCAACGCCGAGCACGCTGCCGAAGTAGCCGAAGGGGCGCAGAAGCGTGGCGGAGCCGACCCAGAACTGCCCCCAGAGCGCGGCGCCGACGAGGGACGCGAGCGCGACAATCGCAATCGCGGCCGCGCCATGGCTGTCCGCAAACCCGCCGATGACGAGCACGCCGACCGTCGCGGCGGCGCCAGCGAAGAAGCCGTGCGCGATCACGCGCATGCGCCCGAGGCGCCACTCGCGCCAGCCGTTCGCGATCGCTTCGCTCGCCGCGATCAACGATCGACAGATCGGCGCCCGCGCGCGGGCCACGAGCGTCAATACGATGCCGGCTGCAACGTCGAGAACGGAGTGCATGCCGGTCGTCGCGCACGACGCGCCGACGAGAAGCGCCCAGACCAGGAGCGCGAAGCGCGCGCGCGGGTAGCGCTCGCCGATCGCGAGCGCGGCCATGCAGGCCCAGAAGGTGTGGAACGACGGAAACGCCGCCCGCCCGCCGACACCGTCGCCACGTTCGATCGTCTGGAGAAACGCGAGGACGCCGTTTGGGTCAAACGGCCGCGGCGTGGCGATGAACGGAAGGACGAGAAAAGCGAGGAAGCCAAGCGCGATGCCGAGCTGCGCGTCGAGTCGCCAGCGCCGAAGCGCTCCGCGCGACGCGGCGAGCCACGGCGCCGCGACGGCCACGGGATAGACGCTCGAGTAGATCGGCGACGTCCAATCCCACACCGGCCACGACGCTTCGGGCCCCGCCATGAGATCGATCGCCCCCGCGACCGGCAGATGGCCGATCCACTCGTAGCCGACGAGCCACGGCACGAAGAGCCCGAGCCAGGTGCCGATCGCGTCGCGCGCGGTGGGGCGCGCGTCGGACTCGGGCGGCAACGCGGTCCACGGCTTCGCGCGATCGGTGCCGAACCGTCGATCGAGGTCCGGCCGCTCGTAGCCGAGGCTGAGCGCCGTCGCGGCAACGAGGAGCGCCGGCGCGACGATCCGCCAGCCCGCGCCGCTTCCGTCCGCGAGCGCGACGCCTGCAACGACGAGCGTGGCGCCGAGATAGATCGGATCGGAGACGATCGCATATGGGCCGCGCGCCACATAGCGCGGCGGCGGGAACGCGTTCATCGGAAGCCCGCCGCCGACCGTGCGAAGGACGAGCATCGCCCACGCGACGACGAGGAATCCGACCAGCGCGAGCGCGACACCGAGCGTCGGTCGCGCAGCAAGCTCCGGTGCCACGTGGAGGTGGTCGAGGCGCCACGCCCACGCGATGAGCATCGCGGGCAGCAGCACGCAGAAGAGAAGGCCGTAGAGGAGGCGCGCGATCATCGCTCCGCGCCGCCCCTCTCGCCGAAGCGGACGACCTCATGGATGCACCATGCGCCCGCGGCGCGGCTCAGCCACTTCGTCTCGTGCGCGGCGAGAAGCCGAAGCGGCGCGACGCGGAGGAGACGCGGAATCCCCCGAAGCGCGCCGTGATCGAGGCGCGCGTCGCGCAGCGTGCGCACCGGTTCGAGCGCGATCGACTCGTCGCCCCACGCGACTCGCGACGCCGAGATCTCCCGTGCGGCAACCTCGCGCCCGTCGACCACGAGGAGCTGCAACGGGTGCGATCCCTCCCACGCGATCCACGTCGCGGTGCGCGAGCCTTCGGCGACGCGCCCCCAGTGCAGGACGTCGATCGGGAGACGCCACGGCTCGATCGTGCAGTCGAGGCACTCGACGTAGCCCGCTCCCTCGAGCGTGCGATCGCCGACGCGCAGCGCGACCGTCGCTGCCGGCGCACGACACGACCAGCGCACCGAACGATCGCCGCGGCGAAAGAGATCTTTCGTGATCGGCTCCGCTCGACGTCGCCACTGGCCGGAAACGCCGAGCGCGTCGGCGATCCATGTCACGCCGTCGTCGGACTCCTCGGGCGGCGGCGCGCCGAAGGACGACGTCGTGCGCGTCACACCCGACGCGTCGAACCAGTCAAGCGCCGCGTAGCGCAACCGAAGCGCGCCCCAACGGAGCGATGCCCAGTACGCGATGACCGCATGGCCGTCGGCGGTCGTCGCGTCGAGGTAGTACTTCCGCAGCCGAAAGCCCATTGGCGAGGAGTATGGCCGTGATCGAGTGCGGCCGCGCGGCAATGTCGATCCGCCTGCAACGCGGACCGCGGGCCTGCGTCGGCGCCCGTCAGGACGGCGGTGTGAATGCGGTGTCGCTCGCCGAGACCTCGACGTCGAACTGCGGATCGAAGACGAACTCGGTCACGACCTCGAACGGCTTCGTCGGCATTCCGCCGGGCGATCCTTGCGATGGCGGCGGCGGCAACTTCGATGGGTCGACCTTCATCGTTTGCCGGTACTTGCGGATCGCGCCCGTCGCATCGATCCAGATGGTCGTGCTGCCCTCCGTCCCGAGAATGCCTCCGTCGATCACGTCGCACTCGACGCCACTCAGCGTTTCCTTCCCCCGCACGACCGGATCCGTGAGGCCGATGAAGAGCGTCGAGCGGCCTTGGTTCGGCAGCAACAGCTCAGGCACGATGCGGGCAAGGCCGTTTGACACGCCGATCGGTCCCGCGAGGGCCATGCCGAGGGATTTGGACTGAGTCGTCTTTCCGGTCAGCTCGGACCAGAAGTTCCATGCCTCCCCGTCCGACGACCATACGGCGCTCGTCCGTCGCACCGAACCGCCCGGCAGAAGGTCGTTCGTGTAGCGCCAGCGAAACCCGCCGTCGCGCGCGAATGCCGTGTCGAAGTCGAGCCTCGTCGTGCCGAGAGACGCAAGCGTCGTCGTGCCTGTGCCCTTGTCGCGGTAGCTCTTCGCAGTGCCGTAGCGCGTCGTCACCTTCTTGATCAGCGCATCGACCGCCGGAGGATTGTTCGAGGGAAACGGACCGGGCACGGGCGGCGGGGGCGGCGGCGGAGCGTTGCTGCAACTCGTCGTTGCCGCCACGAACGCCAGAAACGCGGAGATCGCGAGAACCGGTGGGAGCGGGCGCATGCCTCGCAGGGTACCAGCACCACGTTGCAGCAATCCTTGCGGTCAGCGCCCGCGATCGGTCAGCCGAAACGCACCGGCCGCGGCCAGCGCGCCGACGAGCGCACCGACCACATGCACCCAAAGGTCGCTCCAGCGGAAGAGCCCGAACACCGCGCCGCCGATCGCGACCGCCGGGTTGAAGACGCCGCCCGAGAAGTCGCCGAAGATCGACGCGCACGCGGCAACGGTGAGACCGATCGCGAGACCGAAGTACGAGTTGCCCTGGGTCGCCCGCGCCACGGCAACGTTGAGAATGACCCAGAGGAGCGCGAACGTGCCGAGGATCTCCGAGGCAAGCGCGGCGCCGAGGCCGGGGAACGTCATCGCCGCGACGGCGCCGCGGCCATGGAGCATCGTGGCAACGATGGCCGCCGCGACCGTCGCGAGAACCTGCGACACCATGTACGCCGCGCACTCGCCGCGCGTCACGCGCCCATGCTTCCACATGACGAGCGAGACGACCGGGTTGAAGTGAGCCCCCGAGATGTGTCCGCAGGAGTAGACGAGAACGATCAGCATCACGCCGACCGCGAACGGCGTGATCGCGCCGGCCCCGCCTGCAACGGCGAGGCAGATGGCGAGCATCAGGAAGAATGTTCCCACGAACTCGGCAACGAGCGAACGCACCCGGCTCTCCTTGGGCCGCGGCGTCCGCGGCGGCGGGAAACCGTATGGGCTTCGTGTTCAGTTCGTGTTAGGGCGGGCGATGTCGCCGAGCGTCGCCAGCGCCGCACCCGCGCGCGCTTCGGCGGCGACCGGATCGACCGGAGGCGTCACGACGACGTAGCCGAGGAGGTGCTTCAGCGGGTCGAAGTCCTTGTCGATCTTCTCGGGCGCGGGCTGCAAGGAGAGAGGTCCGGCGGTGCGGAGCTCCTCGAGCGCGGGGCCGTTGATGACGTCCGAGAGCCCGAGGAGCGGCTGCGCCAACGACGCTGGCGTGAGCATCGCGTGGCCGTAGTCGTCGGTCGTCCAGAGTTGGCGGGCGAGGAGCAGTCCCGCGAGCCAAGGCGCTCCGCGTTGCACGAACGACTTGATGAGCGGCGCGTTCGGATCGGGATCGGCTCCGAAGTGGCGGCCGCGATACGACTCGACGAGCCGCCGCGCGTCGGCCTCGGCTGCAACGCGGAGACCGAGCGGATCCTGCGTGTCAACCGTGGCGAGCGCGGCGGCAAGCTGCGCCCGCTCCTCGTCGGTCCAGGGCCGCGCCTTGCCGGCGCGCGACAACGCGTCGCTCGTCTCGGTGAGGACCGTCGACGCGACGAGCGCGTGCGAGATCGACGGACTCTTCGCAAGATGCGACGCAAGCCGCACGCCGAAGCGGCCGGCCTCGATCGGCGTCGGCGGCGCGATGTCACTTCCGCGGACCCGACCGTCCGGTCCGAGCGGCGACGGGCCGGCGAGCGCGTCGGCGAGCACCATGCGCATCGCGCCGCGAAGGTCGGGAAGATAGACGTACGCGAAGACGGCCTGGTCGAAGCTCATCAGGGGGAACTCGCATCGCTTGCATGTCGCGGCGATGCGGAAGTCGCGGAGGAGTGCCTCGCGGAACGGGCCGACCAGACGGCGCACCCGCTCGACGCTCTCGGCATCGAGCGCGTCGCCTGCAACGCGGAGCGCCTCGAGGTCGCGTTGCGACTCTTCGGGAAGACCGCGGACTAGCGCCGCGAGCCGGAGATAGGCGTACGCGGCGTTCGCATACTCCGACGGCTGCACCTTGCCGTCGCGAATCGCCTCGAGCATCTCGATGCGCTTGGCGACCAGATCCTGCATGCGCCAGTTCACGTCGGCGACCTTGCCCATGGCGGGTGCAATCACCTTCGCAACCATGCCGGCGTCGCCCTTCTCGATGCGCTCGTAGATCGAATCGATCGTCGCTTTCGCCGCGGCACGATCGGGGTTCTGCATCGCCGTCGAGAGCTCTTGCATGACCGCGTCGTAGCGATCGAGGTCGGCGCGGACGCCCTCGGGGCCCATCTCCATGAACTGCTTCGCCATCTCCTCGTTGGGCTTGTCGCCCATGCCTCCTGCGAGGGACAGCAGCTCACTCATGCCTTCCGGCTTCCCGAGAATTTCCTCGACGGAGGTGCGGGCCATCGTCCGCTCGTTGTCGAGCGCGGCGAACACATTGATCGGGTCATTCCCCTTGAACCTCGCGAGGTCCTCCAGAAGCGCGTTCGCCGTTTCGGCATCGATCTGGCCGCGGCCGATCGCCTCGTCGACGATGCCGTCCTGAAGGTGCATCACCGCCGCCGACACGAGACTCGAGATGAGCACGTCGTCGGTCTTCGAGTGCGCGCTGATCCCGCTGACGGCGCGAATGCTCTCAAGCGCGCCGGCCGCGTCGCCTTGGTCCATGCGAAACTGCGCGTCGAGCCGAAGGAGACGCGCCGCGTTGCGCATCTCGGCGAGATGCGGCAAGAGAAGGTTGAAGCCTTGGCCGTAGTCGAGCTTCCGCTCGATCGACGACGTGCGGCCCGCCGCGCGCGCGAGCTCGATGTACGGTTTCACGCGCTCGTACGCCGCGCGCTGCCGCGCGGCGTTCGGCCCGAACGGGTCGTAGGGATCGCTGAGCGACCACAGTTCCTCTTCGGTGAAGATCGCGCCGTCGCCCTTCGCGTTCGCGTTCCACCACGCGGCGGCCTGCTGATAGACGTCGGCGGCGTTCGGCGGCGGATCGGGTTGCTGCCCGAGCGCGCTCGCGGAAACGACGAGATGGAGAACGACGCTGAGAAGTGCGGTGACAACGCGCATGCGGGAGTTCTCCGGCTTCGATCTCCTCGAATGGCCCGCCGGGTCATGGACGCGGGGCATCCGGTGCCGGGGCGCTCAGATGCCCGGGCGGGCTCTGGGCAACAGAGAGTACGGAAAGTCGCGGCGGCAACCCGCACTCAATTCGCCATTCGCCACCAGACGAGGTCGCCGGGACCGACCGGCTGCGGCGGCGGCACCACGAAGTCCTGAGGACGCGGACCGATGCCATCGGCGACGCCACCGTCGTCAACCTGATTCGGCCCGATCGACCAGAGTGCGGGCTGGCCGTCGAGAAGCCCGTAGCGGAGCGGGGCGTCGGCCCATGGATCGCGCGGGACGTCGGCGAGAAAGGTGGGGACGAGCGCGTCGAGCGTGAGAGGCCACGCGCCGTGCGCCTGCCGAAATCGGCGGACCGCCACCGCGACTTCGGCGGCGTCGAGCGATGCACGAGACGCGTCGAACGACCGAAGAAGTTCAAGTTGATTGGCCGTGCAGAGCATTCTGTCGACAGCGGGTAACGCACGACGAACCAGCATCCAGTCGTGCGAAGGCTCTTCCAGCGCCGCGCCCGCCCGCTTCCACGGTGGCAGGAGCGACTCCGCTTCGAGCGCCGCCAGGCGCTTCCTGCCGAGCTCAAGAAACGCGTGGCGCGACGGCACCGTGGCTGACGCAAGGGGCGCGAGGATGCGAGTTGCCGTGGGCACGGGAGCGCTCAGCGCCGGTAGCGTCAGGTCCCCGAAGATCGAGGCGCTGGCCACAAGGTGACCTCCGCCAGAGCCGTCGTCGCTGTACGCCCGCTGAGCGACATCGGCGAGGATCCACGACGCGCCTGTAACGTCGAGCTTCCATGTCGCGTCTCGCGCCTCCCGTAGCGCCGCGGCCAGACGCTCAAGATCGGTCGCGGAAAATCTGCCGCCGCGCTCGGACACCATCGCCGAAATCGTCGAGGCGGCGCGCGACGCGAGGTCGTTCGAGACGATCTGCGAGACGGGGAGCGGATCGCGGATCTGCACGGCAAGTCGCAGGCACGCGACCAGACTCGTCGTTGCACGCAGCGAGTCACCCTCGTGGATCGCGTGGCGGGCATCGGCTATCAATGCCAATCCGGCTGTCCGCAGCGGGCTCATGTGCCACAGGAGTAGGTGAATGAGCGAGTCGCGAAAGAGTTCCGGCTGCGAGGAGAAGTCAACCGGCCTGTTGTAAAAGAAGACCTGATCCTCGAGCGAAAGACGGCCAGGCGTGACGCCGATCGCCTCCCGTGCGGCCGCACGGTGCAGGAGATCGAATGCACCCGCGTGCGATGCGCGGAATGCCGACGCGAGAGCCCAGTCCGCGTGCTCGGGGGACGTCGCTGCTAGAAACGCGTCGTGATCTTTCGTCTCGCCGCTCGACCATGCTTGGGTCCACAGCGGATCGGTGCGTCCGTCCTGCAACGCCAGGATCGCGTCGCGATAGAGCGGCCAGCCCGCCTCTGTTGGCGGCACCTTCGGCAACGACGATTGGAGGCGCGCAACGTAGTTCACGTCGATCGTCGGCGCGCGGAGCCAATAGCGCGCCGCGGCCCACGCGTAGAGGCCGGCTCCGGCGACGACAACGACCGCAACGGCACGGCTCGCCCACCACGCGGTCATCCAGATAGAGCCGCGCTTGCGCCGAACGGCGCGGCGGAGAAGACGCGCGGCGAGGTGCGGATCGCCGAACTCCGCGAGCGCGCGATCGGGCGGCGTGCCGGCGGCGAGGGCGTCCTCAAAGTGCGCGCAGAGTTCGCGCGCAAGTCCCGCGCGCTCAGCGCGCGTGCCGCCGACCATCGAAACGACGCGCACGACCGTGTCGCCGATCGCGAAGGGAAGGGCCGTCGCGGCGACAATGTCGCGCGGGCGCCGCGAGCGACGGTTCGACGCGAGTTGCTCGCGCGGCGCTCGCGGCACGCCGCGCAGACATCGCAGGATCGGCGAGCGATCGCGAATCGGAAGGGAGTCGTCCATGTCAGCCTCCTGCGAGCAGTGAGTCGCACGGGACCTCGCGTGCGGAGGACGGCGGCGCACTCGTGCCGCCCTCGGACTCGATCGGGAAGCGCCAAAGCGTGATGTCGCCGCGGGGTGGAGGTGGCTTGGACGTCGGGCTTCGGCCGTACTGCATGCGCGCCTGTATGGGGAAGCGCTCGTCGACCGTCCACTCGTTGCACTCGCCATGCGCGCCGCCATCGTCGATCCCGTCCGGTCCGACGGTCCACAATCGCGCGACGCCATTTTCAACGGCGTACCGGAGTGCGGCGCCGTCGAACGGATCGTGAAGATCGCGGCCGCGTAGATATGGCGCAATCTCAGAGATCGATGCCGCCAGGTGGCCGTGCTCTCGACGGTAGAGCTCTACTCCGAGGAGCGCTCGAGCGGCGTCGGCGACACTAGCAACTCCCTGGATCAGCGATGCAGTGCGTGACCAAGTCGGCGTCAGAACGCTTGCCGCAATCTCCGGCAACTCGTCGAAGGTGCGGGGTCTTGCGGTGGACTCGAAATCGTCTCCTGTCCACTGCCACCATGGCTTGAGCTGCAACGCGGACGCGGTCATATGCGCCTCGGACAGAGCTTCGGCCACTTCGCGTCGGGATGGCGCCGTCAACGCGCGGATCGGGTCCGCAGTCCGATCAAGCGAGAACTCGTCGCGTGAGACGCTCGAAGGCTCGATCGGGGACAGTTGACGAGCAAACTCCGTCGCACCAGCGACGAGCCGTCCATCACCGCTGCCGTCGTCGGAGAACATGCGCTGGACGAAGTCGCGGTGTACGAGCTCCTCTCCGCGAAAGTCGAGGGCGAGCGACTCCGGCGTTATCAGCGCCAGCGCCTCGACGAGCGACGCAAGCTGCTCGTTCGAGAAGGCCTGTGGATGCTCAAGAACTATGCGCTGTGATAGAGCCAGCGCTGTTGCGCTGATCGCGTTACTGACGAGTTGTTCGACGAGCGTGGTCGGGCGCCGAACCGCGCGGCCAAGCTCGAAGAGCGCGAGGACATCGCTGGTGGCGCGGGCGCCGTCACCCTCGCGAGCCGCGACTCTCGCATCGAGTTCGAGAAAGCGTGCGGCATGTTGAACTGCAGCAAGCTTTGGAAGTCGAAGGAAGGCCGCCGAATCGTCCTCGGCACCGCTGCCATCGGGTGCGATTGCACTCGCTCCCAGATACTCCACGTCTTCGGGCGTGAGTTGCGAGTTTGGTCGCATCGGCCCACTGTCGATCGGCTCTCGCGCAACAGATCGCAACGTCTCGATTGCCGAACGGTTCCGCTCAACGAATTCGCGTTGCTCGCGTTGCCGCGTTCGGAGACCCGCGTCGTCGAGGTACCTCTCATCCAAGACATAAAGAGGCGGGGTGCGCTCGGCCAGCGATCGCTCGTCTCGTGCCAGGGCACGTAGTGCGTCACGCATCCGGGGCCACGCGTCCTGAGCACCTGACCTGACAGTGTCGAGCGCGAGAATCTCCGCAACGTAGTCCTTCGAGATCGTCGGCGAGAGCAGCCAGAATCGAGCCGCAGCCCACCCGTAGGCGACCGCAAGCGCGAGCACGCATGTGAGCGCGGCGCGACTCGACCACCACCACGAGGCCCAGAGCCATCCGCGCTTGCGCCGGATCGCGCGGCGCAGGAGCGCCGCTGCGGTTCGTTCGCTTCCGAACGCGGCCAATGCGGCGTCGGCACTCACTCCGGCGGCTAACGAATCGCGGAAGTGCGCGACGAGTTCCATGGCGAGCGCCGAGCGTTCCTTGCGAGTGCCGCCCGCGCGGCGGACAACGCGGAGAACGGCTTGGCCGATTGGCACGGGCAGTTCGGCTTCGGCAACGACGACCTCAGGTCTAGATGCCTTCATGGGCTGCGTCTGCGGAGGGGCTTTGACGCCGCGCAGCCATCGCAGGATCGGCGAGCGATCGCGCATCGGAAGGGACTTCTCCATGTCAGCCTCCCGCGAGCGCCGAGGCGTTCAGGATTCCGAGGGACGTCATCGCCTTCGTGACGTCGCGCCACTGCTTCGTCGCTTCGGCGAGCTTCTTCTTGCCCGCGTCGGTGATGCGGTAGTACTTCCGCGGTCGGGCTTCGGTCTCGTCCCATCGACTCGTGATGAGCGACTTCGCCTCGAGGTTGTAGAGGAGCGGATAGAGCGTCGACTGGCCCATCGCGAGAAGCCCGTCGCTTCGAGCGCTCAGCGCTTCGACGAGTTCGTAGCCGTACATCTCTTTCCGCTCGAGCACCTTGAGCACGGCCACCGGACCCGCGCCGCGCATGAGTTCCGTTTCGATTCGCATGATCGGCCTCCGGGAGGCATACTATGCGAGGCGTAGTATGGGGGCAAGGGAAAAGGGGGAAGAAAAGGGGTCAGGGTTCAGGGTTCAGGGGCAGAGCAAAGGATCAAGGATCAAGGGGAAAGCCGAGGGGGCGCACGCTTGTCGGATTGCCCCCGAACCCCGAACCCCGAACCCCGAACCCCGAACCCTGAACCCTGAACCCTTTGTTCCTTAGACCGCCGCCTTCACTCGCACGAATCGCTCCGCGATCTGGATCGCGTTCTGCGCCGCGCCCTTCCTCAGCTGGTCGCCTGCAACGAAGAGATCGATTCCCTTGCCCGGCGCCTGGCTCAGGTCGGCGCGGATGCGGCCGATGAGGACGTCGTCGCCGCCGGCGGCGTCGATCGGCTCGGGGAACTTGTTTGCGGTGCGGTCGTCGACGATCTTCACGCCCGGCGCCATCGCGAGGATGTCGCGGGCGTCGGCTTCCTTGAGCGAGCCGCGGAACGTGAGGTTGATCGATTCGCAGTGGGCCCGCAGCGTCGGCACGCGCACGCACGTCGCCGTGATGCGGACCGCGTTGTCTTCCCACATCTTCCGCGTCTCGTTGAGGAGCTTCTTCTCCTCCTCGTTGTAGCCGTCCTCGCCGACGGCGGAGTTATGGCTGAAGACGTTGAAGAGGTACTGGCGGCCGAAGATCTTCGTCGTGTAGGGGAAGCCCGCCACGAACTCGCGCGCCTGCGTCTCGAGTTCCTTCATCGCCGCGGCGCCAGCGCCCGAGGCCGCCTGATACGTGCTCACCACCATGCGCTCGACGCCGACAGCGCGATGCAACGGCGTGACGGCGACGAGCGCGATGATCGTCGAGCAGTTCGGGTTCGCGATGATGCAGGGCTTCGTGATGCGGTCGAGGACGTGCCCGTTCACTTCGGGCACGACGAGCGGCACCGCCGGGTCCATGCGGAAGCACGACGAGTTGTCGACGACGAGTGCACCCGCCTGCACCGCGATCGGGCAGTACTGCTTGCTCACCGTCTTGCCGGCGGAGAAGAGCGCGAGATGCACGCCGTCGAACGAGTCCTCGGTCAACTCCTCGACGAGGAGACGACGGCCGCGGAAATCCACGACCGAGCCCGCCGAACGCTTGCTTGCGAGCAGTTTGACCGACTGCATCGGGAAGCGGCGCTGGGCCAGGATCGAGAGCATTTCCTCGCCAACGGCGCCGGTGGCGCCGACGATGGCAACGACTGGTTCTGACGGCAACATCGGGGGAACTGTACAAAAGCGCGTATGGCGACTGAAAACTCCCAATCGCGGGACCACCTTTCGGCCCGGGCACCCGAGCCCGTCGGTCCCTACCCGCACGCGAAGCGGGTCGGCAATCTGGTGTTCTTCTCGGGCGTGGGTCCGCGAAAACGCGGGACGAGCGTGATTCCGGGAGTGACGTTCGCAGCGGACGGTTCGGTGGCCGCAAAGGACATCGAAGCGCAGTGCAGATCGTGCTTCGACAACCTGCGGACGGTGTGCGACGACGCCGGCGTTCCGTGGTCGGCGATCGCCGACGTCACGGTGTTTCTCACCGACATGAAGAACGACTTCAAGACCTACAACCGCGTCTACGCCGAGTACTTCGCGGGTCCGGACAACCCGAACCCGACCCGAACGACGATCGAGATCTCCGCGTTGCCGACCCCGATCGCCGTCGAGATCAAGGCCGTTGCCGCGGTGTGAGCGTGTGTGACCGGGGTCAGAGGCTACGGAGAATCGCCCGAACCGGGCTCGCGTCGAAGCCGACGAGGGGCAGCGGCAGGGCGATCAGTTCGTAACGACCGCTCGGGACGGCGTCGAGACGAAGACCTTCGAGGATCGCGACGTCGTTCGCGAGGAACCGCTTGTGGGCCGGGAGATCCTTCGACGAGAAGAGGTCGACGCTCGGCGTGTCGATGCCGATCGTGCATACGCCCTGCGCCGCGAGCGCGTCGATGAGCGCAGGATCGAGCGCCGCGAAGTCCTCGTTCCAGCGCTCGGGATCGGGAAACGTGCCGGTCGCGATGAGGACGCGCGGGGTCGTCGGTCGTCGCTCGAGGTCGTCGAGGCGCACGCGCGCACCGCGTTGCACCGTCGCGCGGACCACGTCGCACGGGCCGAGATAGCGCTCGAGCGCGCGCTCGTGTATAGCCGGCGCTCCGGCGCCGTAGTGGTTCGGTCCGTCGGCGTGCGCACCGAGATGCACCGTCGCCCGCAACGTGGAGAGCGTGACGCTCGCGCCGCCCTCGATCGTGCAGAGGACTTCGCGCGACGGCGGCGTGTCGCCCGGCCATACCGCGAGCGCCGGCGTGATCGGCGGGGTGATGTCCCAGATCGCGGGAGTCGTGTTGGTCATCGCGTGGTTCGTGGTGCGGATCAGCGGATCGGGCGACTCGTCGGCGGCGACGCCGTGGGGTCGCCCTCTCCACGTTGCCAGCGCAGCACTGCGGGGAAACCGAGAATTAGGAGCGCGAGCCCATAGGTCGACAGGAGCCAGAGGAATGGCCGAAGCTGGGCCTGGTTGAGCGTCGAGCCGAGAAGCCACGACAGTCGGTCGAACATCGCGGCGGCTTCGGGATCTGCGGGCTGTGCGCTCGAAATCTGCTGGATGTGCATCGCAAAGCACGCCGCCGGCGGACCCCACGCGTAGAGGCCGACGCACGCTCCTCCCACCGCCACCGCGCCGATCGTCATGCCGCCGATCGCGAGCAGGCCGATCGCCATGCCGCCAAGCGCAAGTCCGAGCGGCGCGATCGCGGCGCCGCCGAGCGCGCCGAAGAGACCGATCGAGAGGCCGCCGAACGTGAGGCCCCCCATGCAAAAGCCGCCGAAGGCCACGACGCCGCGCGCCATGCCGCCGAACGCAATCACGCCCGTCGCTCGGTCGCCGATCGCGATCCATCCCTTCGCGTGGCCTTGCTTGCCGTCGGGGCCGAGACCCATGGCGATGGAGAGCGCGGGAAGCCCGAAGAGCGTCGCCTTCGAGGTGTAGCGCTTCCCCATCAGCTTCATGATCGTCGACTCGTCGCGCACGAGCACTTCGACGAGCGGTCGACCGCACTCCGGACAGCTTGCGCTCTTCACGGCGCCGGTCAGGTCGTGGCCGCAGTTGAAGCAGCGAGGTCGCCCGGGTGCGGCTCGATCGGCGTTCGTGGTTTCGTCCATGGAGCGGGCTCCTTGCGAGGTCGCGATGTTAGGCGAGCGCCCACGCGGCGGCGGCTGCGCCCGCCACGAGCGCGCCGGCGGCGACGACAGCGCCGGTCACGACGGCGCGCTGTTGCCGCTGCGCCCGCTCGCGCGCTTCGGCGTACGGAATGGTCGTGAATGACACCATGTCGTAAAGCGGGAGATAGGCGTTGCCGAGAAGCCCGTGCAGCGCGTGCTCGGCCTTCTTCTTGAGTCGAAACGCCGACGACGCCGTCTTGTCGCGCATCTCGATGAAGTTCGCGAGCGCCATGTCGGCGATCGCGTTCGCGTTCCGGATGCGCCGCGTCTGGTACGCGTCGAGCGCGGCGCGCTGGTCGTTCGGGAACTCCGTGAGCGCATCCACGAGCGCTTCGCAATCCTCGAAGCTCGCGTTCGCGCCTTGGCCGTAGAAGGGCACGACCGCGTGCGCCGCGTCGCCCAGGAGCGCGACTGTGCCGTTCAGATGCCACGGCGACGTGCGCACCGTCACCATCGAGCCGACCGGATTGCCGCGGAAATCCTCGAGCAGCGTCGGCATGTGCGGCAGGGCGTCGGGATAGACGCGCTCGAAGTGGCGACGCACGTCGTCGTCGGTGCGGATCGTCGCGAACGAGTCCGGCCCGTCGAACGGCCAGAAGAGCGTGCAGGTGAACGTGCCGTCCGGATTCGGCAGCGCGATCATCATCGAGCCGCCGCGCGGCCAGATGTGCAGGGCGTTGCGCTCGATGCGGAATCCGCCGCCGTCGGCCGCGGGAATCGTGAGTTCCTTGTAGCCGTGCGAGAGATACGACTGGCTGTAGTCGACGCGCTCGTTCTTCTGCATCGCGGAGCGCACCGCCGAGTACGCGCCGTCGGTTGCAACGACGAGATCCGCCTCGATGTGCTCGGTCGAGCCATCGGCGCGGCGGAAGATGCCCGCGGGCTTCGCGAAGTCGGCGTCGACGCACGGAAGGTCGAAGCGCGCCTCGACGTTGGGGTCGTCGGTGGCGGCGTTGAGGAGGAGCAGGTTGAGCCGCGAGCGGCTGACGGAGTTGATCGCCCGCGACGGATCGCGCGAGTACGGCTGAAACACCGGCGCGCCCTGCACCGGGTGGATCATGCGGCCCGGCATGCGAATGCCGTGCTCGAGGAGTTGCGAGGCGAGCCCCGCGCGCTCAAGCGCGTGGATGCCGCGCGCCGAGATCGCGAGGTTGATCGAGCGGCCGCCGACGTAGTTCTTCGCGCGCGGATCGCCGCGGCGCTCGACGAGCATCACCTTGTGGCCGGCGCGACCGAGGTAGAGCGCAAGCAGCGAGCCACCGAGACCGGCGCCGACGATGAGTACACGCTTCGCCATCCGTCACGCCCCTCCGCCTGCAAGGATCTTCGCAAAGCGCCACACGTCCATGAACGTGTTGTACGACGCGGTGGGAGCCACGCGGATCACGTTCGGCTCGCGGAAGTCGCAGACGACGCCGGCCTCGCCGAGCGCCCTGAAGCGCTCGCGCGGCTGATCGTGGACGAGGATCGAGAGTTGGCTTCCGCGCTCTTCGGTGTCGGAGGGCGTGATGACTTCCCACGAGCGCGCGTCGGGCGCGAACGTGCGGAGAAGATGCCAGAGGTATCCCGTCAGCACGCGCGACTTCGCGCGGAGGCGCGGCATCGTCGCCTTGTCGAAGAGGTCGAGCGACGCCCGCAACGGCGCCATCGCGAGGATCGGCGGATTCGAGAGCTGCCATCCGTCGGCGCCGACGCGCGGCACGAAGTCCGGGATGAGCTGCATCTGGAAGCGCGTCGCCGGATCGTTGCCCCACCAGCCCGCATAGCGCGGCAACGCGGAGTTCGCGCCGTGCCGCTCGTGCACGAACGCGCCCGCGATCGCACCTGGTCCCGCGTTCACGTACTTGTACGAGCACCACGCGGCGAAGTCGACGTTCCAGTCGTGCAGGCGCAACTCCACGTTGCCGGCGGCGTGGGCGAGATCCCAGCCCGCGAACGCGCCCACGTCGTGCGCCGCCTTCGTGAGACGCGCGATGTCGAAGAACTGCCCGGTGAAGAACTGGACGCCCGAGAGCATCGTCAGCGCGAGCGTGTCGCCTGCGGTGCGGATGAGCGCTTCGAGATCGGCCGTACGGAAGCAGCGCTCGCCGGCGCGCGGCGTCGCGAGGATGAGATGCTCGCGCCAATCGAGACCGCGCGACGCGAGATGCGTCTTCACCGCGTAGGTGTCGCTCGGAAAGGCGCCGTCTTCGATCAAGATCTTCGTGCGGCGACCTTCGGGACGGAAGAACGACACCATCAGGAGGTGCAGGTTCACCGTCAGCGAGTTCATCATCACGACCTCGCCGGGCTTCCCGCCGACGAGTCGCGCGCCCGAATCGCGGAACTGCTCGTGGTACGGAAACCACGGGCTCGCCGCGTGAAAGTGGCCTTCCACGCCAAGCCGCGACCAGTCGTCGAGCTCGCGGTTCACGATGGTTCGCGCCCGCGTGGGCATGAGGCCCAGCGAGTTGCCGCAGAAGTAGAGGACGTCGTTGCCGTTCGTGTGCTTCGGGATCTCGAACTCGCGGCGCAGGTCGCGCAGCTCGTCGATCGAGTCGAGATGCCGCGCGAACTCTTCGCGGGCGTCGAAGTCTGCGGCGCGGACGTCCGCGAGCGAGGTGAGTGCGGTCATCGGGTCGAGAGTCGAAGGAATTCGATGGCCGTGCCGCGCAGCAAGCGCTCGCGATCGTCGGCGGTGAGGTCGGTCATGGAGGCGATGAGCGCGCCGGGCTCGCGCTCGCCGAGCGGAAACGGATAGTCGGTGCCGAGCGCGACGCGCTTCGCGCCCGCGAGCTTGAGCAGGAGCCGCAGCGCCTCGGCGTCGTGCACGAGCGAGTCGAACCAGAGTTGCGGCACGCTCTCGCGCGGCGAGACGGTGTTGTCGATGGCGCAAAGATCCGGTCGCTCGCGGAAGCCGTGCTCGATGCGGCCGATCGTGAACGGAAACGCGCCGCCGCCGTGCGCGAGGCACACGCGAAGCGACGGCAATCGCGCGAGCACGCCGCCGAAGATGAACGAGCACGCCGCGCGGCTCGCTTCCGCCGGCATGCCGACGAGCCACGGGAGCCAGTACTTCTGCATCGACTCCTGACCCATCATGTCCCACGGGTGGATGAAGACGGCGGCGTCGAGTTCGGCGCAGCGCTTGAAGAACGGGAAGAGTTCGGGCGCGCTCAGGTTCCAGAAGTTGACGTGCGTGCCGATCTCGACGCCCGCGAGGCCTAACTCCTGCATGCATCGCTCGAGTTCGCCGATCGCGAGCTCGGGGTCCTGCAACGGCACCGTGCCGAGGCCGCTGAAGCGATCGGGCCGGGCGCGGCAGATGTCGGCGATGTGGTCGTTGAGGAGCTTCGCGAAGTCGAGCGTGTCGCGAGCTCGCGCCCAATAGGCGAAGAGGACCGGCACGGTCGAGAGCACTTGGCGTTCGACGCCGTGGCGATCGCACTCGACGATCCGCACCGCCGGGTCCCAGCAGTTCGACTCGATCTCGCGGAAGAAGCGCCCGTCGATCTGCATGCGGGCGCAGCAGGGGCCGCTGTGCTCGAGCGCCAGCCAACCGCCGTAGCCGTAGCGTTCGCGGAGGCTCGGCCACGACTTCGGCAAAATGTGCGTGTGGAGGTCGATCTTCCCGGACGACATCGGCCGCATCGTACTCATCGACGTTGACGCATCGGCCTTCGCTGTACGATGCCCCATTCCACCCGCGTGGCCCTGCTGTCCGACGCGCGCGGTGCATTCGCCGACCAATCGTCGGCCAACGCCCATGTCCACGCATGCCGCCGCCGAAGGGTCGCGGACGTCCAACACGAAGCCGCTCTCCGTCACGCTGGGTCTTGCGCTCGGCGCGCTCGGTGTCGTCTACGGCGACATCGGCACCAGTCCGCTCTACGCGCTCAAGGAGTCGTTGCAGCACCTGGCGCGGCAGGCCGACGGCACATTTCGCCCACTTCAGCCGTTCGAGGTGCTCGGCACGCTGTCGCTCGTCTTTTGGGCGATGACGCTCGTCGTCAGCGCGAAGTACCTCCTCCTCATCACGCAAGCATCGAACCGCGGCGAGGGCGGCATTTTTGCGCTCCTCTCGCTCGTCCCGCGAAGTCTCGCGACGAAGAAGGCGAAGCTCCACCGCACCGCGGCGCTTCTCGCGATGCTCGGCGCCGGCCTCCTCTTCGGCGACGCGATCATCACGCCATCGATCTCCGTGCTTTCAGCAATGGAAGGCCTGACGGTCGGCGATCCGTCGCGCGCGAAGTACGTCTTGCCCTTCACCATCGTGATCCTCTTCATCCTCTTCGCGGTGCAGCAGTTCGGCACCGGGAAGTTAGGCGGGGTGCTCGGTCCCGTCATGGTCGTCTGGTTCGCCGTGCTGGCGGTCCTCGGCGTGATGGGCCTGTCGCACGAGCCGGGCGTGCTCGTGGCCATCAATCCCTGGTACGCGCTCACGATGTTCTGGCATGAGCCGGTCGAGGCGTTCCTCCTGCTCGGCTCGGTCGTTCTCGTGATCACCGGCGGCGAAGCGCTCTACGCGGACATGGGCCACTTCGGCATCGGACCGATTCGCCTCGGCTGGTACACGTACGTCGCGCCGGCGCTCGCGCTCAACTACTTCGGCCAGGGCGCGCTCGTCTTGGCGAGCCCCGAGGCGGCCGGAAACCCGTTCTTCGCCCTCGTGCCGAGCGTGCTCCAGATCCCGATGGTCGCGCTGGCGACGGTCGCGACCGTCATCGCGAGCCAAGCCATGATCTCGGGCATGTTCTCGCTGACGCAGCAGGCGATCCGCCTCGGGTACCTGCCGCGTCTCCAGATCGTGCACACGTCCGACGAGCACGCCGGCCAGATCTACGTCCCGAGCGTGAACTGGCTCATGCTCATCGGCTGCCTTCTCACCGTTGCGATCTTCGAGACCTCGACCGGACTGGCCGGCGCGTACGGCATCGCGGTCACGGCGCAGATGGCGATCACGACGGTCCTCTTCGCGATCGTGGCCCGACGACTGTGGCGGTGGAAGCGGCGCCTTCTCCTCCCGCTCATCGGCGCGGTGCTCGTCATCGACATCCTCTTCCTGTCGTCGAACTTGGTGAAGATCGTCTCGGGCGGCTGGTTCACGCTGCTCATCGCGCTCGTCGTCTTCGTCGTCCTCTCGACGTGGGTCCAGGGCACCTACCTGTTAGGCCGTCGCATCGCGGAAGAAAGCACGTCGATCCACGAGTTCCTCGGGCAGATGTGGGCGATGGACATTCCGCGCGTGCCCGGCACCGCGGTCTTCCTGACGAAGGACTACAACACGCCGCACACGCTCGCCTTCTTCGTGGAGCACGCGCACGTGCTGCACGAGCGCGTGGTGCTTCTCTCCATTCAGCCGGTCCACGCGCCGGTGGTGTCGGCGAACCGCTCCGTGCACGTCGAATGGCTGCCCGACGGCCTGTGGAAAGTCACGGCGCGTTGCGGCTTCATGGAGACGCCGAACATCCCGAAGATCCTCGAGCGCGCCCGTGAGCAAGGCTTCGACTACGACCCGAAGACGACGACCTTCTTCTCGCGCAGCATGGAGGTCGTGCCGACGGGTCCGTCGAAGATGCCGCGCTGGCAGAAGCTGCTGTACGCCGCGCTCACGCGCAACGCGGCCGATGCCACGCGATCGTTCAGCTTGCCGCCCGAACGCGTGGTCGACTTCGGTTCACAGATCGCGCTGTGAAAAAGGCCCCGCGCGTCGCCGCGCGGGGCCCTCGAACCGAGGAGTCCAGCCTCGTGTGTAGTTAGGGCTCGCAGGTGCCCCACGCCCCCAAGAGGAGCCCGAGGTCCGCCGCGTCGGTGTCGGCATCAAGATCGAGATCGCCGACCGGCGAGACGCCCCAGGCGCCGAGCATGACGCCGAGGTCGGCGGCATCGACCTTGCCGTCATGCGAGAGATCCGCGGCGCACGGCGGAAGGCAGAAGCTGAACGCCTCGCCGACGCAGATCGAGTCCCAGATCGACTCGCAGCAGAAGGGATCCGCGGAGCAGCTGAGCGTGCAGCAGTCCGCGCTTCCGCAGCCGACATTCAGGTGCACCTCAAAGCACGATCCGGCGCCGGGCTTTCCGCAGCCCGCGCACTCCACGACGGCATTCGCGATGCAGAACGTGTCCCACGTGAACTTGCAGCAGGCGGGATCGATCGCGCACACGGTCGTGCAGCAGGCGCCGTCGTCGCAGGCGGGCTCGTTGATCTCGAAGCAGCTGCCCGACAGCTCGAAACCGCAGTCGAAGCAGATTGCGTTCGCGCCGTTGACGCAGAAGCTGTCCCACTTCACCTGACAACAGAACGGGTCCGTGGCGCAGACCGCTTCGCAACACTGCGCGTTGTTGCAGCCGAGACCGTCGTGCGCGATGAAGCACCCGACCGGCGAGCTGCACTGTGCGTGCACGGACGAGACGAGAAGTGCGGCGCCCATCGCGCCGAACGAAGCAGACATATATCGCATGGTGTGTTCCCTTTGTGGCTCCACCGACATCGGTGGGCGGCATGGGCCGCAGGGTTCACGCGGCGCGGCCAAGGGAATCGCGTCACCGTTTCGCGATCATTTTCGACGGGCCAGTTCCTCGCCGATCCACGCCTTCGCGAAGCGCCACCCGCGATCGACGGAACTCGGCGAGATATCGAGCGCCTCGGCGACCTCCGGCACGGTCATGTTCCAGACGACGCGCATCTTCGCGATCTCCGCGGTGCGCGGATCGAGGCGGTCGAGCTCGTCGAAGATCGCGCCAAGCGTTTCGGCATCGATGATCGCCGTCGACTCGGCGCCGGCGGCGTCGACAAGGTCGACGGAGAGACCGACGCGAAGATGTTCTCCACGTTTCAGCCGTGCCGCGCCGCGGCGATAGTCGGCGAGGACGCGCAACATGACCTTCGTCGCGATGGAGAAGAACTGGCCCCGGTTGTCGAAGCCCTTGCGCTGACGAATGAGCCGCAGGTATGACTCGTTCACGAGCGCGCCCGGCTCGAGCGTGAGCTGGCCGGCACGGGCGCCGAAGCGCTTGCGCAGATGGCCCGACGCGATGCGCTCGAGATCCTCGTACACCGCCTGCATGAGCCGCTCGTGCGCCGAGGCGTCGCCCGCGTCCATGGCGTGGAGGAGCCGCGTGATGTCTTCGGGCGTCTTCATGATCCGCCATCCTGGGTGACGCGCGACGCCTTCCGGAGCGCCAGGCACTTCTGCCGCAGCGTTGCCGCGCGCTCGCGCTCGCCGCGGGCATCGTCGAGATCCGCATACGCCGACATGAGATCGTCGGGGAACACTTCGCTCGAGCCGCGCTCGATCGCGCCGGTGATCGACGTCGCCCGCGCGAGGCAACGCTCCGCCTCGTCGGGGTTGCCCTTTCGGAGTTCGTGCCGCGCGCGGAGCACCTGAAGCTGTGCCGCCGACACGGCGCCGATCTCGTCCTTCGGCGTCGCTTCAAGCGCCGCGAAGAGCGCGTCGGCCTCGTCGAGATGTCCGAGCGCCGACGTGAAGTGCGCGACGTACAGGCGCGGCGCGAGCGAGACGAGCCCGTGTCCTCCGCCGTCGAAGGGCGCGAGGCCGTTGGCCGCCAGCGTCGCGAGTCGCGCGCCCTCCTCGTTGCGGCCGGCGCGGTCGTAGAAGGGCAGCGCGTCGAGGATGTTGCTCAGATAGGTGATGTCCGCGTTGCCGCCGCGGGCGAGGCACTTGAGCTGTTCGTCGAACGAGCGCACGGCATCGGTGTCTTGGCCGAGCCGATAGCGGGCATAGGCCAAGGTGCGGAGCACGCGCTGGCGCATCGCGTGGCACGGGGCGACGAGCCGGTCGAGCGTGACGAGCAATTCCTCGCACGCGGTCGCGGCGCCGGAGTAGTCGCCCAACTCGTTCGACGCGAGCGCGATCATTGACTGCGCATCGAGTGACGCCCCGGACATCAGGCCGAAGCGTCGACGCGCGAGGCCGTACCAGCGCGTCGAGAGCTCCTGGATCTCGCGCATGATCGCGTCGCGGTCGGGCTGCCCCGACTCGTAGGCCTTCGCCTTGAGCGTGAGCGTGAGCTCCTCGAGCGTGCGGATATGCAGGAGCGCGTGCTGCTCGCCGACGGGCAGCCGCGCGTAGAGCGCACGCAGCGTTCGCTCGGCCTCCGACGTTCGGCCGGAGAGCGTGTCGGCGTTGGCCGTGAGGCAGAGGTACGCGGTCTGCAGGCCGATGTCGTCGGGGTACGCCGCGATGCGCGGTTCAAGGTTCGCGAGATCGAGCGCGATCGACGGTGCGCCTTCGCGGCGCAGGCGCGAGAGGAGAAGCCCGATCGTCGCGTGCAGCGTGCGCGGATCGTCAGGTCCGAAGGCGGCGGTGCGGAGCGTGACGACCTGCGCGTACTCGGGGATCGCGCGTTCGTTCCGCCCCAGATGCGCGTACGAACGCGCGATGAGCTCGCGCACGTCGGCTTCGGCGGCCGGAAATCCCTCGAAGCGCGCCGAGGCGTTCTCCGACGCCGCATCGAGCGCGTCGGCGAGCGTCACGCTCGCGCCCTGCCGTTCGGCGTAGACGCTCGTGAGCACTTCGCTCATGAAGCCGTTGACGGCGTTCGTGACCCGCGCCGACTCCCGGGCCCGCAACAGGCCGATGCCGGCGAGGACCGCGCCGAACCCGAGCGCAAGGCAAACGCCGCTGACGGCTGCAACGGTGAGACGGTTGCGGCGGAAGAACTTGCCGGCGCGATAGCGGAGCGTGGGTGGCCCCGCAAGCACCGGAAGGCCGCGAAGCCAACGGTCGAGCTCCGCACCGAGCGCGGCGGCCGAGTCGTACCGGGCGTCGCGATCGGTCTCGAGCGCCTTCATCGCGATCCAGTCGAGATCGCGGCGCACCGCCGCCACGAGCGCCGACGGCGTGGTTCCGCGCGCGGCGGCGATCTCGGGATGGGCGCGCAGCGTGCGCTCGAGCCGCACCGACGGCGCCTCGCGCACCTGCTCGCGCACGAGCTCAAGCATGCGCGGAAGGGGCGCGCCGTCGATCGCGTCGGCTTCGAGCGGCGTCGAGCCGGCGAGGAGTTCGTAGAGGACAACCCCGAGCGAATACACGTCGCTGCGCGTGTCGAGATCGCCGCTCGCGCTCGCTTGCTCGGGGCTCATGTAGCGCGGCGTTCCGAGGAGATCGACGCGGCGCGTGAGGTTGCTCGCCGCGCCGAGCGCGTCGCTCCCTTCGGTGGCTTTCGCGATGCCGAAGTCGATGATCTTCGGCGTGGCGACTCCGTCAACCTCGGTGACGAGGATGTTCGACGGCTTCAGGTCGCGATGGATGACGCCGCGCTGGTGCGCGTGCTGGACCGCCTGCGCGACGAGCTGCATGAGCCCGACGCGGGCGCGCACGTCAAGCTGTCGCGCGTCGCAGTAGGCGGCGATCGGCTCGCCCTGCACCAACTCCATCACGACGTACGGCTGCGAGCCCAGCTCCGCCGCCGTCTGTCCGGCGTCGAACACGCGGGCGATGTGCGGATGGTCCATCGCGGCGAGCGCCTGGCGCTCGAGCGCGAAGCGCGCAAGGAGCGCCGTCGAGTTCGCCGAGGCATACAGCACCTTCACGGCGACGAGGCGACGGACCGGCTCTTCCTGTTCGGCGCGATAGACGACGCCGAATCCGCCGTGCCCGATCGGCTCGAGCAATCGGTAGCGCCCGATGTGCGCGCCGGTCGCGAGGCGCGGGGGCTGCAACGACGAGCTGGAGTCGAGCCAGTCGGCGACGTCGGCGGTGCGGGCGTCGGCGTCGTCGCGCTCGACGAGTCGCCGCGCTCGGTCGAGAAGGACGGGATCGTCCGCGAGCGCTTCTGCGAGGAACGCGGACCGCTCGGCGGCCGGCACGTCGCCGGCGCGCAGGAACACCTCCCGCAGACGATCGAATCGTGCGGGGTCGAACGGTTCAGCTGCACGCGGATCGGCGGCGATCGCGATTCCTCCTTTGCGGGACCATCGTACGGGAGGCACCCCGCGACCCCGGGAGGACTTTTCGACAGGAGTGCGCGGCGCGGCCGATGTTCCTCGCATGGCGCTGTCCACTTCCCTCGAAACGTCTCGCCCGTCCCATCTCGCCCGCGAGACCGCGTTGCCGTCCGCGTGGGACGAGTACCTCACGTGGATCAGCTTTGCCGTACCCGGCATGCTGAGCCGCGGGAACGTGGACGCCATGGGCTACGCGATCGCGCACGCACCGAAGCTCGGGGCGTTTGTCGAGATCGGCTCCTTCTGCGGTCTCTCGACGTGCGTGATCGCGCATCTTCGCGAGCGCTTCGCGGCCACGCAGCCCTTCTTCACGACCGACGCGTGGCGCTTCGAAGGACAGCAATCCGGTGCGCCGCTCGGCACCTCGCGCACGGTGACACACGACGCCTACCGCACCTTCGTGCGCGACTCGTTCCTCCGCAACGTGCGGACGTTCTGCGCGAGCGACCTGCCGCACACGATCGAGATGGAGTCGGATCCCTTCTTCGAGGCGTGGACGCGGCACGCGACGGTGCGCGACGTCTTCGACCGCTCCGCACGCCTCGGCGGCCCGATCGCGTTCGCGTACATCGACGGCAATCACACCTATCCCTTTGCGCTGCGCGACTTCCAGAACGTCGATGCGCACCTCGTTGCAGGCGGCTTTATCCTCTTCGACGACTCCGCCGACGGAAGCAAGTGGGAAGTGCGCGACGTGATCGACGACGTCATGCGCCTCGGAACGTATGAGGTGGTCGCGAAAGTTCCGAACTACCTTGTTCGGAAGCGCTGACAGGCTCGTGCGGAAACGCTGAGTCGATCGCTCATCGAGCTCGCGGATGCTCGCGCCGTCCGATCGCGCGAGCGGGGTTGCCCGCGACGATCGTCCACGGCGCCACATCCTTCGTGACGACGCTGCCCGCGCCGACCGCGGCGCCTTCGCCAACGGTGACGCCTGGCAAGATCAGCGCTTTCGCGCCGACGAACGCGTCGGCGCCGATCTCGATCGGTCCGGTGACGAGCGGCAACTCCTCGCGTGCGAGGTCATGCGTGCCGGCGCAGAGGTAGACGTGCTGCGTGACCGTGGCCCGTGCGCGGATGATGCACGGCGCGAGGTTGTAAACCTCGCAATCGCCGGCGAGGCAAGCGCGGTCTTCGAGCGTGAGATGCCACGGCATCTTGATGCGCGTCGACGCGCCGACGAACGGCGTGCCGCTCACCGTGGCCCCGAAGATCCGGAGCAGAAACACGCGCCACGGCGCGCAGGGTTTCGGCGTCGGCCGGAAGAGAACGAGCCATACGAGCGACCAGAGCGCAAGCCGCACGCGCGTGCCGAGCGACCACGGCGATGCGTAGGCGCTCGCCTGGTCCTTCGTCGAGAGTCGCGACTTGTGTTCGCTCATGGCGTTCGGTTCATCCGCGGGTCGTACGAGTTCGGCTCCGTGCGGCCACGAGTTCGGCGAAGTCTGCGAGATGCGCCTCCGCGATGCGCTCGACCGAGAGTTCTTGGGCCTTGGCGACGCCCGCCTCGGAAAGTCGGCGCGCGGTCGTGTCGTCGGACAGGACTCGCACAAGCTGCGCGGCGAGCCGGTCGACGGCGTCGGGCGCCTCGCGCGCGAAGACGAGCCCCGTGCGCTCGTCCTGGATGTAGCCGGCGAACTGCGGGAGGTCGCTCACGACGGTCGGCGCGCCGCAGGCGATCGCCTCGAGCGGTGCGACGGGCGACGCTTCGCCGAAGAAGGCGACGGAGGGATAGCAGTAGGCGTCGCAGGAGCGAAGCGCCGTCGCGAGCTCGCGCGGATCGGCGATGTTCGCGCCGAAGGTGAGTGGCGTGTCGCCCGCGAGTCCGCGCAGCTCCTCCACGAACCGCGCGCCGCCGCCGCCGCGCTCAACTTCGCTCGGCCCGATCAGCGTGAGCGCGATGTTAGGCACGCGGTCGCGGGCGCGCGCCGCGGCTTTCACGAGGAGGTCGAGACCCTTCTCGGGATGGATGCGGCCGGTGAAGAGGACGCGTCGCACCGACGGGTCGCGCCGCGAGGCGCCGTCGCGGCGGAAGATCGAGACGTCGACCGGATTCGGGATGACCTTCACGAGCGACGCGACGGCAGGCGTCTGCGTCTTGATCGCGTCCGCGATCGCGTCGGACACGGTCGAGATGCGGTCGGCCTTTCGATAGAGGCCGAACTGGTTCTTCGGAAATCGCTGCGCGTGCACGTTGAGCGCTCCGACGCGCCCGCGCCGTGCGAGGCGCAGGAGCACCGGCAGCCAGAAGCAGTTCGTGACGGTGACGTCCGCCTCGGGCAGCGCCCGCCACACGTTCCACGAGTACGCGAGATCCTTCACCAGGTCGAGGCGCGTCGAGCCCGTGCGCGAGCGACGGGCGAAACGCAGGTATCGCACGCCGTTCGCGCGGTCGTCCCGCGCCGCGCCTTCATGCAGCGGGCAGAGGATCGTGACGTCGTGGCCGCGCGCGGCGAACGCCTCGGCGAGCTTGTGCCACACCTTCTCGATCGCCCCGGTCGGTGCGGGCGGCATCGGGAGGAAGGCGCCGATGACAATGGTGATCCGCATCCGTGCGGAGTCTCGCGAGACAGGGGACGGTCAGAGCGCCGCGATCGGCGGGGGCATCAGTACTTCGGCACGGGCTTCGTGATTCGATAGCCGCACTTCTTGCACGTCGAGAGTTTCGGGTCGGCCCAGAAGTCCTCCATCGACTGCGCGAAGTGCTCGACGATGTCCTTGCAGTCGAACTCCTTGTCATAGACGAGCGAGTGGCACTGCGGGCAGAAGAACATCTGATGCTCGGTCTCGCCCGCGGGGCGTCGGCGCTCGACCACGAGTCCGATCGTGTTCGGTCCGCGTTGCGGCGAATGCGGCACGTTCGGCGGAATGAAGAAGACGTCGCCTTCGCGGATCGGGCACGACTTGATGCGGCCGTTCTCGATGATGTTCACCGAGACGTCGCCCTTGATCTGATAGAAGAACTCCTCGGAGTTCGTCATGTGGAAGTCGTTGCGGGCGTTCGGACCCGCGATGATCATCACGAAGAAGTCCTTGCCGCTGTAGAGGTACTTGTTCCCCACCGGCGGGTTCATGAGGTGGCGATTCCGGTCCACCCACTCCTTCAGGTTGAAGGGCATCAGCACCGAACCGTCCGCGTCGAAGCCGTTGGGCTCCTCGGGCGTGTCGGGATTCGTGATCAGCCGGTCGCTCAGTGCGCTCATGGGGCCTCCATCGGATCGTGGCCGTTCGTTCCGCGAAGGAACGCTGGCCGCCGCCACGATACCCACCACGCCTCGAAAAAACTCCGGGGTTTCGTGGCTCTCGACCGTCACGCCGGGCCTTGCCTTCGCCGCGAGTTCGTCCGCGACCCGCTCGTCGTTTCCGCGAGATGTGTGATGGAAAGGACGGTTTGGCCGATGAATTGAGGCCGACGAAAGGTCGGCGATCCGCATGCGCGTTCCGCTTCGACACAGCCTGACTGGTCGTCTGCTCTTCTTTGGCGTTCTGCCGATGATGGCGTTGACGACCGTGATTCTCGTCATCGGAATCACCGAGAAGTTCGCGACGCTTCAGGGCATCGGCGAATCGAAGGTGCTTCAGACGGTCCAGTTCGCGCGAAGCCTCGCGGAGGATCGCTTCAACGACGCGGCGCGCACCTCGCGCCTCGTGGCCGAAGCGACGGCCGCAGGGCTCGACAGGAACCCTGACGCGATGCGCGCGTTCCTGCGGTCGGTCGTCGAGCGGGACTCGTCGCTCGCCGCCGCCTGGATCGTGGTGACGCCGCCAAAGGGCAAGACCCTCGCGATACGCGCCGCGCGCGGCGGCAACGACGAGCCGGCCACGGTCGTCGACGATCCGCTCCTCACGACCGAGCCGCTCTTCATCGCGGCAATGCAGTCCGAACAGTCGCAACAGGCGATCGGCGGCGAGCCGATCGCGCACGACGGCCGACCCCGCCTCGAGTTCGCCTACGCGATCACGCGCGACGGCGAGCGCATCGGCGCGGCCGGTGCCGAGTACGAACTCTCCGATCCGCAGGCGGCCGCCGAAGCCATCGCGTCGCAGTACGACGTGCGGCTCTTTGTCCTGAGCCCGACGCGCGTCGTGCTCGCGGCGAGCGACGGCGCGACCGGACTCGTCGGCCAGCGGGTCTCCGACACGGCGCTCGCGCCCCTCTTCCGGAACCTCGACGAGGTCGTCGCCAGCAACGCGCTCGTGGTCGTCAACGATCCGCTGACCGGTCGACCCACCTACGTCGGCGCGGCGCGCACGCCTACGCTCGGCGCCTATCTCGTCCTCACGAAATCAGTCGGCGACATCACCGCACCGATCTACGCCGAGACGATCCGCAACGCGGTGATCGCCGGGCTCGGCTTTCTCGTCGTTGCAGGCCTCATCATCGTGATGTCGCTCGCGGTGCGACGCCGCATGGACAACGCCGTCCGACTTGCGGCGACGATCGCGGGCGGCGACCTCGGCGCGACCATGACCGACGTCGTCGGCAACGACGAGTCGTCGGCGCTCCTCCGCTCGCTCGAGGAGATGGCGACGCAGCTGCGCGGACTCGTCGGCGAGGTGCGAACCGCGGCCGCCACGCTCGACGGCGGCGTCGGCGAACTCGGACGCGTCACCGACAACCAGCGAGGCGTCGTGCTGCCCCTCGGCCAGGGCGTGAGCGAAGTGACCGCCGCCGCGCAGCAGATCGCGACGACCGGCGTCGAACTCTCGGAGACGATGCGGTCGCTTGAGGCGAGCGCGTCCTCGACGGCGGGCCTTGCCGATGCCGGGCGCGCCGACCTCGCGTCGGTGAACGACTCGATGCGCGAACTCGACGTTGCAAGCGCGTCAGTCGCCGAGAAGCTCGCGACCATCAACGAGAAGGCGGTCGCCATCAACGGCGTCGTCACGACCATCACGAAGGTCGCCGACCAGACGAACATCCTCTCGGTGAACGCCGCGATCGAAGCGGAGAAGGCCGGCGAATATGGTCGCGGCTTCCTCGTCGTCGCACGCGAGATCCGGCGGCTCGCCGACCAGACTGCCACGGCCACGCTCGACATCGATCGCATCGTGCAGGAGATGCAGTCGGCGGTCTCCGCCGGCGTCATGGAGATGGACCGATTCGCGGAGAAGGTGCGCCGCGGCGTCGACGAGGTCGAGCGCTCGAGCGGCCGCATGTCGGAGATCATCGGCCAAGTGCGGGAGAACTCCGATCGCTTCCGCGCCGTGAGCGAAGGCATGGCGGCGCAGTCGGCGGGCGCCACGCAGATCAGTAGCGCGACGGCGCATCTTCAGGACGCCGCGCGCACGACCGTCGACGGCATCGCGCGCATCGCCGCGACCGTGCGCGAGCTCGAGCGCGCGAGCGCGTCCTTACGGACGAGCGTCGCCGTCTTTCGGCTCGGCGACGGCTGACGTTTCCGAGCTGGCTTCGTTCGCGAGTTCGTCGAGCCGTCGGCACATCCAGTCGACGGAGCCGCGGCGCTCGAGAAAGTTCGCCAGGCGCACGAGCGCGTCGCGGTCGACGACCGCCGACACCATCGGCTCGAAGAAGCGGAGCGCGTTCGCGCCGACGCCGTTCATCGGCCGCGCGGACTCGAGGAAGAGCTGCGCCGGCGTGGTCATCCCCTTGCGCACGACGACCGTGAGGATGCGATCGAGCGTTTCGCGCTCTTCGGGCGACGGTTCGATCGGACCCTTGGGCCCGAGGTCGAAGGCGTTCTTGAAGCCTTTGACGAAGCGCTCCCGCCAGTCGCTCATGCGACTCCTCTCGAGGGCGCCGCGCCGCCGAGCCGGGCGCGCACTTCGTCGACGACGCGCATCCCGTCCTCCGCAGGCAACGGCATGACGAGACCGCGCGCGATCGCGGCGACGCTGTCGTCGATGCGGGGCGTCAGCAGGATCGCCTTCCCGTCGTGCGCGACGCGCCGCACCGACGCGACGGGGAGCGTCCGCGTTCGGAGCGTCGTGCGGACCATGGCGTTCTCGCGATCGATCGAGCAACGCACCGGAAGGAAGAAGCGGTGCAGGGTGGCGAAGAGCGCCGCACCCGCGAGCGCGCCGATCGGCGCGCTGCCCGCGAGCTGCGCCGCGAGCCACATGAACGTGAGTAGAACAACGACCACGACCGCGGCCGTGAACGGCCGTTCGCGCGCGGGCCAGGAGGTCCATGTGAGTGCGGGGTCGATCCCTCGCAAGGTACTCGCTGAGGCTCCAGGGACGAACGCGGTAGCATCCGCAACGATCCACGAACTTCGACCCCTCCCTGGCACTCGCTCATGTCTTCCGCTGGACACCGCACGTATCCGACCATCGACCCGAACTCGATTCGTTGGATCCTCGCCACCGACTGCGGCAGCACGACAACCAAGGCCATCCTGATCGAAAAGGTCGGGGACGAGTACCGGCAGACGCAGCGCGGCGAAGCGCCGACGACGGTCGAGGAGCCGTTCGCCGACGTGACCGTCGGCGTCGTGAACGCGCTCACGGAGATCGGCGAGCTCGCGGGCCGCCGCTTCATCGACGAGCACGGCCACATCATTCGACCTGCAACGGAGAAAGAAGGCTGCGACATCTACATCTCGACGAGCTCCGCGGGCGGCGGACTCCAGATGATGGTCGCGGGCGTCGTGGCGAAGATGAGCGCGGAGAGCGCGAAGCGCGCGGCGCTCGGCGCCGGCGCGATCGTGATGGACACGATCGCCGCGAACGACAAGCGCAAGCCGCACGAGCAGATTCAGCGCATCCGCGAGCTGCGTCCCGACATGGTGCTGATCTCGGGCGGCACCGACGGCGGCAACACGCAACAGGTCGTGCAGATAGCCGAGCGCATCGCGCCGGCGAAGCCGCGTCCGCGCTTCGGCGGCGAGTATCAGTTGCCGATCATCTACGCGGGCAACAAGGAAGCCGCGCCGCAGGTGCGCGAGATCTTCAGGAACGGCTTCGATCTCGCGGTCGTCGACAATCTCCGGCCCGTGCTCGAGCGCGAGAATCTCGGGCCGGCGCGCGACAAGATCCACGACGTCTTCCTCGAGCACGTGATGGCCCACGCGCCCGGCTACGACAAGCTGATTTCGTGGGCCGACGCGCCGATCATGCCGACGCCCGGCGCCGTGGGCGACATCCTGCAGCGCATCGCCGCGCGCGACAAGCTCAACGCCGTCTGCGTCGACATCGGCGGCGCCACGACCGACGTCTTCAGCGTGTTCGACGGCGTCTTCAACCGCACCGTCAGCGCGAACCTCGGGATGAGCTATTCGATCTCGAACGTGTGCGCCGAAGCGACCATGCCCAACGTGCTCCGTTGGGTGCACCTCGACATGGACGAGCGCGAGCTGCGGAATCGCGTGAAGAACAAGATGATCCGCCCGACGACGATCCCGCAGACGCTCGAGGCGCTCGTCTTCGAGCAAGCGGTCGCGCGCGAGGCGCTGCGACTCGCCTACCAGCAGCACAAGGAGTTTGCGACGTCGCTCAAGGGCGTGCAGACCCAGCGCACCGTCGGCGACGTCTTCACGCAGGACGCCGGTGGCGGATCGATCGTCGACAACATGCGGCTCGATCTCCTCGTTGCATCGGGAGGCGTCCTCAGCCACGCGCCGCGGATGGAGCAGACGGCGTCGATGCTCATCGACAGCTTCGAGCCCGAGGGCTTCACGACGCTCGCGAAGGACTCGATCTTCATGATGCCGCACCTCGGCGTGCTTGCGAGCGTGCATCCGGAAGCGGCGATCCACGTCTTCGAGCGCGATTGCCTCATCATCCTCGGGACGTGCATCGCGCCGCGCGGCGAAGGCAAGTTCGGCAAGCCGTGCTTCTCGTACCGCATCGTTCCGACGAAGGGCACGGCCGTGACCGGCGCCCTCAATGTGGGCGACATGAAACTCGTCCGGCTCGAAGGCGAGACCGCGCAGGTCGAGATCGCGCCCGAGCGCGGCTTCGACGTCGGCGCCGGTCCCGGCAAGCCGGTGACGCGCACCGCGAAGGTCGGCACCGTCGGCATCGTCCTCGACGCCCGCGGCCGGCCGCTGCAACTCCCCGCGACGCACGCCGAGTGCAAGCCGCTCCTGCAACGGTGGACGTCCGCCCTCGAGCTCTACGCCTAACTCCTCCCTCCGCTCCCAACGCGAATCGCTGCATGGCCAAGGCATACACGCCAGGACTCAAAGTCACCGGACGCATCACGTATCGCGTGCGACGCTCGCTGCCGATTCATGGCGAGGTGCTCGTGAAGGTCGGCGACCGCGTCGAGGCCACCCAGGTGGTCGCACGCACCTACACCGACGGCGACATCACGCCGGTCAACGTCGCCAACCTCCTGAGCGTTCCCGCGGGCGACGTGCCCGGCCTCATGCTGAAGAAGCAGGGCGACCTGGTTGCGGCGGGCGAGATCCTCGCGCGCTCGAAGGGCATCTTCGGCATGATGAAGAAGGACGCGCCGTCGCCTGCGGGCGGCGTGCTCGAGTCGATCTCGTCGACGACCGGTCAAGTGATCCTGCGCGGCGACCGCCAGCCCGTCGACGTGAAGGCGTTCGTCACCGGTCGCGTCGTCGAGGTCATTGCGAACGACGGCGCGGTGATCGAGGCGGATGTCATGCTCGTGCAGGGGATCTTCGGGATCGGCGGCGAGGCCTTCGGCCCGATTCATGTCGCATGCAAGAGCCATGACGAGCGGCTCGACGCGTCGCACCTCACGACGGCGATGAAGGGTGCGATCGTGGTCGGCGGCGCGCGCATGACGGTCGACGCGCTCCGCAAGGCGCGCGATCTCGGCGTTGCAGCCTTGGTGTCGGGCGGCATCGACGATCAGGACCTCAAGGAGTTCCTCGGATACGACCTCGGCGTCGCGATCACGGGCAGCGAGCAGGTCGGCCTGACGTTCATCATCACGGAAGGCTTCGGCGACATCGCGATGGCGGAACGGACGCACCGACTCCTGTCGTCGCACGCCGGCGAGCGCGCAAGCGTGAACGGCGCGACGCAGATTCGCGCGGGCGTCATGCGGCCCGAGATCGTCGTGACGCTCGCGGCCGACGCGCCGGCGAGCGCGGAACGCCACTTCGCGGAAGGCTCGCTCGAGCTGGGCGCGCCCCTTCGCATCATTCGCGATCCCTACTTCGGTCGGCTCGGCACCGTGAAGCGCCTTCCGCACGAGCCGACTGTCCTCGGCTCGGGCTCGAAGGCGCGCGTGCTCGAAGTGCAGCTCGATTCCGGCGAAAGTGTCATCGTTCCCCGTGCCAACGTGGAACTCATCGAGGGGTGATGCATGCGTGAGATTCGAATCCCGCCCTCTCAAGCGATCGTCGCCGGCGCGCTCGCCTTCGCGCTCGCGGCACTCGCCGTTGCAGCTCCTCCGCCACCGACGAACGTGGTCGCGGAGGACAATCCTTGGGACGACGGCTCCGCGTTGCGGGTGACGTGGACCTCCGACGGCACCGACGTCGCCGCGTGGCGCATCCGCCGCACCTTGGGCGAGGAGGAGCGCCGCCAACAGCGCGAGCGGCACCAGATCGAGGCCGCGGCGCAGGCGTATGCGACGGCGCTCGCGGCCGCGAAAGCTGCAGGCCAAGCTCCCGAGGACGCCACGCAGGCCGCCACCGCCGCGGCCCAGGCGGCGGCGACGAAGGCCGGCGGTGACACGCTCGATCCGTTCATGTTCGTCGGGATCGCGGGAGCATCGGATCGATCGTTCGTGGTGGAGGGGCTTGACGGGGAGAGTTCGTATGTCGTCAGCGTCGAGCCGCGCGGCGCCGACGGCGGCTACGGCGAGGCCGCGATCAGCGCCGAGGCGCAGCCGGCGCAGCAGCTCTTCCGCGGCGACCGATTGTGGTTCGGCATCATGCTCTTCGGCGTCATCGCGATGATCCTCGGCTGCGTCGTCGCGGCACGAAACGGCGTGAAGATGCGCATCCGCCGCATCGCAGGCCTCGACGCGATCGACGAAGCCGTCGGCCGTGCGACCGAGATGGGACGCCCCGTGCTCTTCATTCCCGGCATCCAGGACATGGACAACGTGCAGACTGTCGCTGGCGTGACGATCCTCGGACGCGTCGCGAAGACAGCCGCCGAGTACGACGCGACGATCGAGGTGCCGACCGCGCGCTCGCTCGTCATGACAGCGTGCCAGGATGTCGTGCAGTCTGCCTACTACGAGGCGGGCCGCGCCGACGCCTACAACCCCGACACGATCCGCTACATCACCGACGAGCAGTTCGGCTTCGCGGCGTACGCGGCTGGCCGCATGGTGCGCGAGAAGCCGGCGACCTGCATCTACATGGGCCAGTTCTACGCGGAGTCGTTGCTTCTCTCGGAGAACGGCAACGCGGTCGGCGCCATCCAGATCGCGGGTACCGGCGAGACGTCGCAGTTGCCCTTCTTCGTTGCAGCCTGCGACTACACGCTCATCGGGGAGGAGTTCTTCGCCGCGAGCGCGTATCTCTCGCGCGAGCCGCTGCAGATGGGAAGCCTGATGGGACAGGACATGGGCAAGGCGATGGTCATGCTGCTGGTCGTGATCGGCGTCATCTGCACGACGGCGGGCGCGCTTGGCTCCGGCCAAGCGCAAGCGATCGCCGACTTCCTGGCGAACAACGTGTTGAAGAGCTGAAACGGAGAGTCGTGACGTGAAATCGACGGTTCCAACCCTGATTGCGACGATCGTCGGCGTGGTGCTGATCGTCGCCTTCTTCGTGCCCGCGACGCAGTCGTGGTCGGAGACGGCGGTCGACTGGTTCAACATCCTCGCGGGCGTCGCGTTCATCCTCGGCGGCGGCAACCTCATCAAGGTGCAGCTCGAGACGATCTCGTCGCGCCGGCCCGGCTGGGGCTACGCGCTCGTCATCCTCGTGTCGTTCGCCATCATGCTCACGGTCGGCCTGCTCAAGATCGGCGTGCCGCCCGCGGAGCAGTATCCGAACCATCCGTGGAGCGGCGAGTACGACGCGCCCGCATCGGCGTTCGGATGGATCTTCGAGAACGTCTACAACCCGCTGACGTCGACGATGTTCGCGCTGCTCGCGTTCTACGTCGCGAGCGCCGCCTTCCGCGCCTTCCGCGCGAAGAACATCGAAGCGATGCTGCTCCTTGGCACCGCGTTCATCGTCCTTCTCGGCAACACCGCGATCGCGCGGCTCACGGACGGGATTCCCGACAGCCTCTCGTTCCTTCGCCTCGATCAGGTGGTCGCCAACACCATGAGCTACATCACGACCGGCGCCTTCCGCGCCATCACCATCGGCATCGCGATCGGCGTTGCAGCCACCGCGTTGCGGGTCCTCCTCGGGATCGACCGTCCCTATCTCGGTCGCACCTAACTCCCGAGCCTTGCCGCCCCCGAACGCATTCGGAGTCACCGCGATGTTGGCCTTCCTCGAAAAGCTCGATCGACGCTGGGTGTTCCTGCTGATGGGACTTGCCGTCGCGATCCCGATCCTGTTTCCGCTTCCGTTCGAGTACAAGCCGAGCGCGCTGGCTCGGTCGGTCTTCGACGAGATCGATCGGCTGCCCGACGGATCGCGCGTCCTCTTCAGCTTCGACTACGACCCTGCGACGAGCGGCGAGCTTTCGCCGATGGCTCGCGCGATGCTCTATCACTGCGGCAAGAAGAAGCACAAGCTTTACGTGATGGCGCTCTTCGGCCCGGGCAAGACGCTCGGCTCCGAAGCGATTCAGGAGATCCTCCTGAAGTATGCGGGCGATGACTACACCTACGGCGAGGACTACGTCGAACTCGGCTACCAAACCGGGAACGAGGGCGTCATCAAGGTCGCCGTCACCGACCTGCCGCAGATGTTCCCGACCGACGTCCGCGGCACGCCATTGTCGAAGATCCCCGTGCTCGAGGGGGTCGAGAACTTCCAGGCGATGGATCTCCTCGTTGCGGTCAGCGCCGGCGATCCGGGGTCGAAGCAGTGGATCCAGTACTTCATCAGCGCGTATCCGAAGACGCGCATGGTGACGGGCACGACCGGCGTGCAGTCGGTGAGCCTGTACCCGTACATCCCGAACCAGCTTGCGGGCATGCTCGGCGCCATCAAGGGCGCGGCGGAGTACGAGACGATCGTGAACGCGAAGTACCCGGGACCGGACGGCAAGCCGGTGCCTGAACTCACCGAAGCGCAGCGGCGCATGGGACCGCAGCTGACGGCGCACCTCCTGATGGTGAGCCTCATCGTGGTCGGCAACGTGGTGTATCTGATGGGCCGCAGGAAGGCCCATCAATCCGGAGGTGGCCGATGAGTCAGAGCCGCAAGGCCACGATCGGGTGGCTCGTCGTCTTCATCTTCGGTGCGGTCGGGCTCGCGTGGAACGCGTTCAGCCAGCCTCGCGGGTTCGGCATGCGCTACGTGACGGACTCGACCACCACGTACTACGAGGTCAAGGTCTCGCCGCCGATCGGCTCGATTCCGAAGAAGCCGAAGGACGGTGAGGGCGCCGTCGCGCCGAAGGATCGGCTCGTCTGGGTGTCGAGCGACTCGCCGGACCTCGAGAAGTCGAACGTGACGCGCACCTCGGCCGAACCGATCTCCGTGACGAGAACGTCGAGCGTCCCGCCGATCGCGGCGTGGGCAGCGGCCGAGAATGGCGGCAAGGGCCCGACCGGCGCGACATACCGTTTCTCCGTTGCCGACACCATCGGCGTGTGGATCGCCGCGTTCTTCACGCTCGCGATCTTCTCGTTCCTGTGGGGCGACAATCCTGTCTACAAGTTCGCCGAGTCCGTCGTGATCGGCGTGTCGGCGGCGTACTGGATGGTCGTGGCGTTCTGGTCGACGCTCGTGCCGAAGCTCGCGGTTCCGATCGCCCCGATAGCGATGCAGTGGGCGGTGCCGGGCGTGGACGAGGAGCGAAAGGTCTCGGTCGTTCTCGCGGTGATTCCCGCGATTCTCGGCGTGATGCTGCTCTTCCGACTCTCCTCGAAGCTCGGCTGGGTCTCGTCGTGGCCGTTGGCGTTCGTCGTCGGCACGACCGCGGCGATTCGACTGATCGCCCACGTGCAGGCGGACTTCCTCGCGCAGATCTCGAACTCGATGGTGCCGTTCGTAGTTTCCACGAACGGTCGCTTCGATTGGGGCGCGTCGCTCGGCAACGTGGTGTTGGTCACCGGCCTCCTCAGCGTCATCGTGTACTTCTTCTTCTCGCTCGAGCACAAGGGGGCGGTCGGCAAGGTCGCGCGGTTCGGCGTGTGGTTCCTGATGATCGCGTTCGGCGCCGCGTTCGCCTTCACGGTCATGGGACGCATCACGCTCCTCTCCGAGCGCCTTGAGTTCCTCTTCAACGACTGGCTGTGGCTCATCGATCCGAAGGGCGACCACACGGTGACGACGATCGTGTCAAACGCGGCAGGGCTCCTGGCCACCGTCTTCTGAATCGCCGCTCGCTGAGAAAAATGGCGAATCGAAAAAGCGCAGCACTTTTCGGGGTGCTGCGTTTTCGCGTGTAGATTCCCGCCCGCTCGACTGCGACAGCGATCGCGACCGAGCCGCCGTCGGTGCGTGCCGTCGGTGCGGTTGCCCAGAGGTGGGCGGCCGAAGGGAATCGTGGTGGCTTCTTGGAAAGGGGCAATGCATGCGGCAAGTGCCGTCGATGGTGTCGTGCGCGCTCGTCTTGGCTATGGCGTCGGGCGCGGGGGCGGATGTGGTGGCGTACTGGCACTGCAACGGGATCGACCCGGATGTCAGTACGACGGTGGGCGCGAACACCGGAACGGGGACGATGAACTTCGCGTCATTCGGGGACGGGGCAACGATGTTTGCGGGTACGACGGTGAACGCGCCCGACGGCATGATCGCGGGCGACTCGCTCGGTCTGACCGGCAGCTCGCACAACAACGCGTTCGTGCAGTTCGACGTGGCGACGGCCGGCAAGGGCGACCTCTCGTTCTCCTTCGCGGCCCGACGCAGCTCGACCGGCTTCGTGAACAGCCGCCTCGACGCGTGGGTGAACGGCGCTTGGGCGACGGTCGGCAGCTTCAACGCGTCGACGGTTGCGTGGGAGACCGTGACGTTCAACCTCGCGAGCCTCGACTCGCTTGAGAACGGCACGGCGTCGCTTCGCCTCGTGTTCGACGGCGCCACGAGCGGCTCGGGCACGATCCGCTTCGACAACGTGACGTTGAACTCGGCGATCGCCGTTCCGGCACCGGGCGCGCTCGCGCTCCTCGGCTGTGCCGGACTCGTCGGTCGTCGTCGCCGCAAGGGCTGATTGCGCGCTCTTCTCTCTTTGGGGGCGCGGCGATCGCACGGACTCTCTCTGCGCCGTCGCACCGCGAGGGCATCGCGCGTGATGGCGAGCCCCGCGGTGCGATGCGGAGAGTCGACGCGCGATCGCTCCACCTCCCGCGCTGACGTACTGGACTGCTTTCTCTTCTCGTGCGGACGGTCGCGCGGCAGCGCGCCGTCCGTTCTCTCCGCGTGAGTGCGGTGACCGCCGTTCGCTAGGTGGAGGCGACGGCGGTCACCCGCTCGCGGGGGCCTGACGGCGCGGCGCGGGTCAGCCGTGGACGGTCGGCGTGCCGGTCGAAACCGACCCGCCCGGGACCGGCGCCATCTTGATGGCGAGTTCGATCGCGGCGCGCATCGAGCCTTCGCTCGCGCTATTCGTCCGCGCGATCCCGAAGGCGGTGCCGTGGTCGGGGCTCGTGCGCACGATCGGAAGTCCGACGGTCACGTTGACCGCCTTGTCCCAGCCAAGCAGCTTGACGGGGATCAACCCTTGGTCGTGATACATCGCAACGACGAGATCGAACTTTCCGGCCGCGGCATCGATGAAGACCGTGTCGCCGGGCAGCGGTCCCACGACCTTGATGCCGTGGCGCCGAGCGACCTCGATCGCGGGGCGGATGATGCGCTCCTCCTCGTCGCCGAAGAGTCCGTTCTCGCCGGCGTGCGGGTTGAGTCCGCACACCGCGACGGTCGGGTTGACGACGCCAAGCTGTCGACAGAGCTGCGCGCCGAGATCGATGGGGTCGAAGACGCGCCCGATCGTCAGCACGTTCTTCACCTCCATCAAGGGCACGTGCGCGGTCGCGAGTGCGACGCGCATGCGCGGCGAGACGAACATCATGGCGTGGCGCTTCGCCTTCGTTCGCGCGGCGAAAAGCTCGGTGTGGCCCGGCCATCGGAAGCCGGCAAGCACCCACGACTCCTTGGAGATCGGGCCGGTCACAACCGCATCGATGCGGCGCGGGTCGCTCGGATCGCGGAGGGCGTCGGTGATGGCGTCTTCGACGAACTGCTTGCTCGCGAGGCCGCCTGGGCGCGACGGCCCGGCGACGCTGCGTCCGAGGAGGTCGTCGGATTCGGCGGTGCCGTAGTCGAGCACGGTCACGCCACCGGTGAATCCGAGCGCGGCGCGATCGGACGAGGCAGCAACGCGGAACCAGTACGGATGGATCCCGGCCCGGTCCGCGGCGTACGTGAGTTGTCCGTTGTGGCCGTAGATCACGAACCGCGCGGTGCGGCGAAGGGCGGCGTCGGCGAGCGCCTTCACGGTCACTTCGGGGCCGATCCCGAGCGGATCGCCCATCGTGATTCCGATGACTGGAAGCGTCGCGGAGTCTGGCACGGCGGCGATTGTAGAGAGCGAGTCACCGAAGCCGCGACGAGCAGCGTCCTCCGACCGCAAAGCCGAGCACCGCGCCGAGTGCGCCGACCACCGTTGCGACGATCGGCGCGACGACCCAGAGCACTCCTGCGGTCGAACTTCCGCTCGCTATCGAACCAATATCGAAGTGCCACGCGATCGCGGTGGCCCACAACGTCACGAAGACTCCCACGGCGAACCCGATCGCGCTGGCCGCGACGACCATCGACCCCGCGTGCACGATCGGCGCGCGGACCGCCGCCCAGACGAACGCCGCTGCGCCAATCGCGGGTGCGACGATCCATGACACGCACAAGAGATTGCTGTTCACGAGACCGACGATCGCGAAGATCGTCAGTGCGGTCACACCAAGGATCGCCGCGAGGCGGAGATACCGCGTGGGTGCGGGGAGCGTGACAAGCTCGCAGCGTTCGAGCCCGCCGCACTCGGGGCATGGCGTGGTGCGAGGAAGGCCATCGAGCGCGTAGCCGCAGGTCGCGCAGATCCAGGGTGCTGGTGAAGACCTCGTGCGCGGGACGTCCGGAGCATTCGGCGCCGTCGTATTCGCCGATGGGGACGCGGGTCCCGGCTCCCGAGCGCCGGGGGCCGGAGCGTGGACGTTCGGGCCCTCGGCGGAACGCTCTGTCACTTGATGAGGATCGTGCTGTCCGGTTCGGTCAGACATTCGTAGACGATCGCGACGTCCTCCGCGGCGAGCCGCACGCAGCCGAGCGAGCGGTCCTTGCCGATGGAGTCAGGCTCGATCGTCCCGTGAATGCCGTAGCCGAGGAAGTCGCGATTGCGATCCTCGACGCCGACCAGTCCGATCCAGTGCTCGCCGATCGGATTCATCGGATCGTTCGCGGCGAAGTGCTGGCCGGTGCGCGGGTGCGTCCACTGCGGGTCAACAAGCTTCGAGTTCGGTCGCACCTTGAAGAGCCCGAGCGGCGTGCCGTTCGACTCGCCGAGACCGACGCGGAAACTCTGGACCATCACGCGATCGGATCCTTCGCCGAGGTAAAGGTTGAGTCGGTATTCGTTCTTGAGCACCTCCGCGTGGAAGTCACCCTTCGGCACGCGCAGGCGCTGATTGAGGCGGAGCTTGTTCGGATCGGTGAGTCCGTTCAGCCGTTGCAGGAGGCGATAGTCGCATCCCAGTTGCTGTGAGCGAACAATCTTCTGGAGGCTGTCGCCGCTTTGCACGGCGTAGACCGTCATCGACGGGTCGTTCGGATTGACGTTCGGGTTGAAGAAGAGCGTCTTGCCGAGCGCGTTCACGAGGTCGTACGCGCGGTCGCGCTCGCCGCGGGCGAGCGTTCCGCCGTCGAGCGCGCGGGTCGCGAGGAGTCGCGCCTTCACCGGGTCTGACTGCTGGAGCTGTAGCGCCTGCGCGAGCTCGACGCTCGTCGTGGGTCCGACGGCGGGCGGTGTCGCGGGCGTGCCGTTGGTGCCTGGTCCGGCGCCGCTGCCGGTATTCGTCGTTGCAGGCGCGGTGCCCGAGGGCGACGTCTTGTCGCCGCCACTCGGCGCTTTGGCCGGCGGGGTGGCGGGGGCTGTCGAGGGCGCGGACGGTGGCGCGGTGGGCGGCGCGGCCGACGGCCCGGTCGGCGGGGCGCTTGGGGGGGCGGTTGGCGGTGCGGTCGGCGGCGTCCCTTGCGCCGCGTTCTGAGCGGCACGGGATCCATCGGCGATGGCGCGCGCCGCGCGATCGATTTCGTTCCCCGGCGCGGCGCCGCCGACGTGACTTCCCATCACGATCGCGCCGGCGTCGGTGCCGAGTCCCGACTTCGTCGCGCCGCTTCCGCCGCTGCGCGTGCCGCTTGAGCCGTTCGGGCTCGGAAGCGCCGCGGTCGGCGTGTGGCCGTCGCCGGCGCTCGGATCGGTCAGGCCAGGCGCGCTCCCGGCGGGATTTGAGCCCGCGCCGGCGTCACCGGTCGTACTCGGGGTCCGAACGAGCCACCACGTCGTCAGGATGACGACAAGCCCGGCCGCGGCGCCACCGATGAGTTTCGGCGAGAGGAGGCTACGGCTCGACGACATGTGGCGGTGACGAGTCTCGGTTCGGATGTTCTGGCTCGCGAGCGTCATGGGGATTGATTGCTGGGCGAAGGCAGGGCGGTGAAAGGCGGGTCGTCGGCGGGTTCGCCACGGAGCCCGAACGAACCTGCCGTACGCGGCGTCGGGCAGGAGGCGGACGGGCGTCAGCGTAGCGAGGTGCCCGTCGCCGAATCTCGCGGCGACGGAGCCCGGTGCGTCGCCCCTAGATTGTCGGCAAGCTCGTAGGGAATGCGGGAGTTTCACGCAGCTGGCGCCGCCGCCACCCTAGGGCGGCGCTCGCGGCCCCGAGGCGCGATCGATGCGGCACCGGTCCCGGCTGTCGGCGGAGGTCATCGGGGAATCCCGCCCGGACGACAGCGCGCGTCAACGAGCCGGTCGGCATTCGATGGGCCCAATGCGGCGCGGCAGGCCCAGTCAGTCGCCGCGGGCAGGATCAGGCCCAATCACGCTCGAGCGGGCGCGATCGAGCTGGGTCGGAGGCGGTGGACGCCTTCGCCGCCTCGTCGCCGAATGCAGTCACGCACAGCTTGCCGTGAACGATTCCGTCACGAGCATCTGCACGCGCTGGTCGCCGGCGTCGGTCGGAACGCGCTCGACGACCTGGCGATCGAGCGTGAAGCCAATGGTCCGGCAGCGTTCGGGGAGCCGCACGAGCAGCCGGTCGTAGTAGCCCGCACCGCGACCGAGTCGGCGACCCGCCCGGTCGAACGCGAGCCCGGGCACGATGGTGGCGTCGATCTCGGTCGCACGAATGCGCCGGCCTCCGGTCGGTTCGAGGATGCCGAGCTTCGCCTTCGCGAAGTGCCGTTCGTCGAGCGACTCGATCTCGATCGCCTCGAGCTCGCCGCTCGCCTCGTCGATGACCGGCACCGCGATGCGGATTCCTTCCTCGAGGCAGATGTACGCCGCCGCCGCCGGATCGAGCTCCGTCTTCATGGCCATGTAGACGAGGACGATGCCGGCGTCGCGCACCTCGTCGAGTTCCAGCAGCCGCGCGCAGGCCGCACGCGACGCGGCGCGACGTTCCGCAGGATCGAGCGCCGCCAGCCGCGCGTTCATGTCGGCGCGAAGGCGCTTCTTCTGCTCGACGATCGGCAAGTCCCCGACCGCGCCGCCGCTCGTCCCGTTCGTCGGCGTCTCGCTCATGGCGCACCTCGCTCGTCGTTGCCGCCTCGGCGCCGAATCGACTTCGCGCGCTCGAGCCGCTCCTTGATCGATGCCTCGAACCCGCGCGTCGTCGGCGCGTAATACGTGCGATCGACGCCGAGATACTCCTGCCGTCCGATCCCGTCCGACTCCTCGTGCGGATTGCGGTAGCGGAGCGCCGCAGGATCGACCGTCGCACCGTCGGCGGCGTGCTTCGTCATCGAGCGCTTCGTCTGGTCGAGGAGATGCATCGGCACCGGCACCGTGCGCCCGTCGCGGACGTCGTCCATTGCCGACCAGATCGCCATGCTCGACGCGCCCGACTTCGGCGCGCACGCCATATAGATCGCCGCCTGTGCGAGGTTGAGTTGCGCTTCGGGCATGCCGATGCGCTCGACGTTTTGCCACGTGGCCGCCGCCAGGATCGCGGCTTGCGGGTCCGCGTTGCCGATGTCCTCGCTCGCGAAGATCGCGATGCGCCGCGCGATGAATCGCGGATCCTCGCCCGCCGCGAGCATGCGCGCGAGCCAGTAGGTCACGGCGTCGGGATCGCTGCCGCGCATCGACTTGATGAAGGCGCTCGCGAGGTCGTAGTGCTGATCGCCGCTGCCGTCGTAGACGAGCGCCTTCGCCTGAATCGACTCCTCGGCAACGCGGAGATCGATCACGAGCGGCCCCGTCGCCGACTTCGCAAGCGACTGCGCCGCCACTTCGAGCGCGCCGAGCGCGCGCCGCGCGTCGCCATCGGAGACTCGCGCCCAGTGCGCGATGGCCTCGTCCTTTAGCACGATCGGAAGATGTCCGAGACCGCTCGGATGCGTGACCGCGCGGCGCACGACGGCGGCGATGTCCGTCTCGGACAGCGGTTCGAACGTGAAGACCGTGGAGCGGCTCACGAGCGCGGAGTTCACGGCGTAGTACGGGTTCTCCGTGGTGGCGCCGATGAGCGTGAGGACGCCGCTCTCGACGTCGCCTAACAGAACGTCTTGCTGGGCTTTCGAGAAGCGGTGGATCTCGTCGAGGAAGAGGATCGTGCGACGGCCGCCGTCTTCGAGCCGTCGTCGCGCGTCGTCGACGATCGCGCGGATCTCCTTCACGCCGATCGAGGCGGCGTTGGCGCGTTCGAAGTACGCCTGCGTGCGGGCCGCGACGATCTCCGCGAGCGTCGTCTTTCCGGTGCCCGGCGGGCCGGCGAAGAGGAGCGACGTGAGCGAGTCGGCGTCGAGCATCCGGCGAAGCAGCTTTCCAGGCCCGAGGAAGTGGCTCTGGCCCGCGAACTCGTCCAGCGTCGTCGGGCGCATGCGCGAGGCGAGCGGCAGCGCGGCGCGGCGGCGCGATTCGCGCTCGCCAGACCAGAGATCGCTTGCCGAATCGCGTGACGACGTCGCCATGCCGCCATCCTACGGCGCGCAAATTCCCTTACCGGACGGCCGAACTGGCGAAAGCGTCGATTCGTACGATGGCCCCTGCGAGTCGGGAGATTTGGGTCGGCCCACATCGGCGGCACGCACGGTCGGAGTTGCCACAGGCCACGCCGATCTGCCGATAGAGAGTTGGAGAGTCGAGAGGTTGGCGGTCGCCTAGTCGGTCGCCCGCCCTCGAACCGAACCGGGCGATAACTCGCTCGGCGTCGCGGCGTCAGAAGGAAGAGGATCGAGCGGAGGCGATGGCCACCCGCCGATCGCAAACGAAGTTCAATCGAAGCGGAGAAGTCGAGGCATGTGCGGAATCGTCGCCTACATCGGACGCAAGCAGGCCAAGCCCATCTTGCTCGAAGGTCTGAAGCGTCTTGAGTACCGCGGGTACGACTCCGCGGGCATCGCGACCATCAACGGAAAGCTGCGCATCGGCAAGGCCGTCGGCCGGGTGAGCGTGCTCGAGGCGCTCGTCGAGAAGGAGGGCGGCTACGACGGCTCGATCGGCATCGCCCACACGCGCTGGGCCACGCACGGTGGCGTCACCGACAAGAACGCGCACCCGCATTGCGACGACGCGAAGCTCGGCCACGGCATCGCGATCATCCACAACGGCATCATCGAGAACTACGCCGTCCTCAAGAAGTACCTCGAGGAGAAGGGTCACGTCTTCACGAGCGAGACCGACACCGAAGTGCTCGCGCACCTGATCGGCGAGCTCTATCGCGGCGACCTTGAGAAGGCGGTGCAGGCCGCGCTTCGCGAAGTCACCGGCGCCTACGCGATCGCGGTCATCTGCGACAAGGAACCCGACGTTCTCGTCGTTGCACGCAAGGGCAGTCCGCTCCTCGTCGGCGTCGGCAAAGACGAGTACATCGTCGCCAGCGACCAGAGCGCGATCGTCGCCCACACGACGCAGGCCTTCACGTTGCAGGACTACACCGTCGCGAAACTCACGCGCGACTCGTTCAGTACGACCACCGTCGACAACGTGCCCGTCACCCCGGAGATCCGCGAGCTTGAGTACGACCTCGGCCAGATCGAGCTCGGCACGTTCGACCACTACATGCTCAAGGAGATCCATGAGCAGCCGAACTCGCTTCGCATGTCGATGAAAGGCCGCGTCGATCTCCGCTCCGGCCAGATCGTCCTCGGCGGCGTGAGCCAGTTCGCCCGCGAGCTCGCACGGGCGCGGCGCATCGTCTTCGTCGGCCAAGGCACCGCGTTGCATGCGGGCATGGTCGCGGAGTACGTGATGGAAGACCTCGCGAAGATCCCGACCGACGTCGACTTCGCCAGCGAGTTCCGCTACCGCAATCCGATCGTCGAAGAAGGCACGGTCGTCGTCGCCATCAGCCAGTCCGGCGAGACTGCCGACACGCTCGCCGCGCTGCAGGAAGCGAAGCAACGTGGAGCGCTCGCGCTCGGCATCGTGAACGTCGTCGGCAGCTCGATCTCGCGCGAGACCGACGCCGGCGTCTATCTGCGCGTCGGCCCCGAGATCGGCGTCGCGAGCACGAAGGCCTTCATGGGCCAAGTCGCCGTCGCGACGATGCTCGGCCTCTTCATCGGCCGCCGCCGCTTCCTCTCCGCCGACTACGTGCGCGAGCTGCTCGAGGCGATGCACAAGATCCCGGAGCACATCGAGACGGTCCTCGCGCAGAGCGATCAGATCAAGAAGGCGACCGCCAAGTACATCGATCGCGAGAACTGGCTCTTCCTCGGCCGCGGCTACAACTATCCGGTCGCGCTCGAAGGCGCGCTCAAGCTCAAGGAGATCAGCTACATCCACGCGGAAGGCATGCCCGCCGCGGAAATGAAGCACGGCCCGATCGCGCTCATCGACCACGGCATGCCCGTCGTCTTCCTCGCGACGCGCAACAGCCAGTACGAGAAGGTCCTCTCCAACATCGAAGAGGTGCGATCGCGCGGCGGCCACGTGCTTGCCGTCGCGACGCAGGGCGACGAGAACATCAAGAAGCTCGCCCACGAGATCTTCTGGGTGCCCGACGTTCCCGAGCCGTTGCAGCCGATGGTCACCGTCGTGCCGTTGCAGCTCCTCGCGTACCACGCGGCGGTGATGCGCGGCAAGGACGTCGACAAGCCGCGCAACCTCGCAAAGTCCGTGACGGTCGAGTGATCGCTCGGTAGCCTTATGAAGACATGCTCGACGTCGCGCCGCTCCTCGTTGCGTTGCTGCTCTTTGCGGCAACGTTGACGTTCGGACGCTGGCTCGTCGGACACCGCGATCGTTCGACTCCGCGTTGCAGGCGCTGCGGGGCCGATGCGCGGCCGCACGCGTGGGACGACCCGCCGACCTGCGCCTGCGGCCACTCGCTCTCCGCGCCGGGCGGGATCCGCCTTCCGCGCCGGCGGCGGCGGCGTCTTCTCGTCGTTGCCGCCGTCGCGGCGCTCGCGGCCGTGGCGCTCGGGGCTTGGAGCGTGCAGGTGCGTAGCGGCGGCGCCGGATGGACGAACCGGCTCCCGGCGCGGGTGCTGGCGTGGCTTGCGCCGGTCGTCGCCGAGTACGACGACTTCGAGCTCCTGCGCCGTTCCCGGCAGCGGATCTCGCCCTCCGAGGCGGAGGCGCTCCTCGATGCCCAGCTTCGGCTCGTGAGCCAAGGCTCGGCGCAGAACGAGTCGATCGTGACGGAGGTGGTCCGAACGTTGTCGAGCGTCGCACAGCCGCGCGGCGCGCTGGCCGATCGCGTCGCGTCGTGGCGCGCCGGCGCGTTGCTCGCGGGCGTGACGCCGCGCGAGACCGGAACCACGATCGATCTCGCCGTTCCGACGGAGATCGGTCTCGACCCGGGCTTTCCCATGTACGTGCGACCGCTCGAGGTGCGGATCGACGACGTGGCGGTTCCGTTCCGGTCGGTGAACGCGCTCGAGAGCGGGTGGCTCAGCGTTGCAGGTGCCGCGGCACGCATCGACGTTCCGTTGATGGTCGCGCGGGATCCGGCGTCCGTCGTCGTCGAGGTCGAAGTCATCTTGGCCCCCGGGCTCTCGTCCGAGGTCCGCCATCGACTCGTCCCGACATTCGGTCCCGACCCCCTCGCGTGGGGCGTTCCCATGGGCCGCGTGCGGACCTCGGTCACGGGAGTCGACGCGCTTGCGGTGTCGCCGAACACGACGTTCGCGTCCCCCGTCGTCGCGCGGATGCCGGCCCCCTGGCTCTACCGCAGCGGCGCGTGGGGCTGGTTCGTGGAACCGATGACCCCGCGAGTCACCTATCCGGTCGTCGAACGATGTCGCCACCTGGCCATCGGAGCGCTCGGCGTTGCAGCCGGGCTGTTGGCATTCATCGCACTCGTGCTCGCGCGCACGGTGGCGCGGCGCCGCGCCCGACTCATGCCGCCCGCCTGCCGGCGCTGCGACGCGCTTCTTCGCGGCGATGCGACCCATTTGCCCGAGCGGTGCACCGAGTGCGGCCATGCGACGACGGGGGCCGGCGCCGTGCTGTACGCGCGACCGCCCGTTCGCCGTGTGGCGTTCGTCGTGGCATTGAGCGTCTTCCTCTCCGGCGCCGCGATCGCCGTGGGGCTCTGGGGATCGATCGGGGCGCGGCGGCTCGACCGCGCGCTCGTCGTTGCTCTCGTCACGCCCGAGGCGTACGGCGCGTGGTACGGCGCGGTCGCGCTCGACCGCGAGTACGGTCGCGGCGCCGACGCGCGGCGCGACTGGGCCTGGAGTCGCCTGCCGACGCCGGAGCACATGTCGAACGCCGATCGACTCGTGGCGACGCGCGCCGCGGCCGACGTCGTCATGCGCGACTGGCGCGGGCATGAGGATCTCTTGCAAGGCGTCGCACGACACGTCGGGCAGAGTTGCTTCGCGAGCCTCGGCCGGGCGCTGCAGCGCGCCGTCGCGGCGGACATCGTCGATCGTGACGCGGCGCTCGCGACGATTCGCGAGATGATCCAAGCGGCAAGCCTCGCGGATCTCGGCGTGCCGCTCGCCGTACGCGTCGGCAAGCCGTTCCGTGTTGTGGCGAGGTCGCTGTCGAGCGAAACGGCAGTGGTCGTGCGCGAGGTCCGGGCCGACGGGACGAAGGGCGCCTGGTCACGGCCCGACGACTGCATGTTCGACGCGCCGAAGGAGCCCGGCGAGTTCTCGCTCACCCTCGAGTGGGGGATCGTCTTCGTCGAAATGAACGAGCAGTTGAAGGCGTTGGCTGCAACGACGATCGAGGAGCGCCTCGAGATGTTCCCGCTGACAGGGCGCGAGACGCGGTCGATCGTCGCGCTTGCCGACACCGAAGGCGACATCGAGCTCACCGACGCGCGATTCGACCCGATCATGGCCGTGCCCGAGGTTCTGCTCTACCTTCGGCCCGCGGGCGAGCATGTCGAGGCGACGATCGCCGCGTGGCTCTATGGCTACAACGTCGGCCTTCGCGGCGAGTGGACGCTCGAACTTCCCGGCGGTGCCGTCGTGGCGGCCTCCGGGCAGAGCGGTTCGAACGCGGTCGGCATCGGACGGCGGCCCGATGGGGCTCCCGAGCGCATCGTCGCGCGCTACCGACCCATCGCCGCTGGCGCGGCGGGCGAGCCGCGGCGGGGGCGCGGCCCGTCATTCATTTGGGCTGCGCCGACCGAGATCGTCTTCGAACGACGAGCGTGGCGCGAGAACGACGACGCCGACCCCGACCGAGTGTGGGTGTACGCGCGAGTGCGCGACCCGTAGGACCGTCCGCATTGACGAACGGATTGGTTGCAACGTGGAGTCGAACGGGCTCGCAATCGGGAACATCTTGGCATGAAGTTCGTATTGAACGGCGTTCCGGACGAGGAGGCGCCATGCCTGACGGTCGGGCCAAACGACAGCCACGTTGGCGATTTCGGTGCGCGTGCGGCACGTGCCGTCAGGCACTCCTTCCGGACCAGACGACGTGTCCGGAATGCGGCAGCGAGCGAGAAGGGACGGAGTTCTGCGTCGAGGCCGACGCCCCCAGGGACCTTGCGCCGGAGACGTCGGCGGCGCGAGGCTGCGGCGTCGTCTTTGCCACGCTCGCCTGCATGCTTTTCCTCCTCGGCTTCGTCAGCGAGACGTTGCAGGGCCGCGACAGCGGGATGCTCGTCACGCTCGTCGGATGTATGACGCTCGTCATTGTGTCGATCGTCATCCTTGGGATTGGCCAAGTGGTGCACACCGAGGTGATCAAGATTCCCGCCTGGTCGGAGCGTTGGGCGCTCGAGGGCGACGCCATTCGAATCGACGAGCGGCGGATCGCGCTCGCAGATCTCCGATCGCTCGAGTTCTTTGCCATGACGCCCGCAGGTATCCCGGCGATTGACGTGTGCGTACCGGCGGAGGGCGGCACCGCCACCGCGACGGAGCGTCTGTACCTGCCGTGCGACGTGAGCTTGGCGGAGTCGGCGTGGCGCTGCATCGAGGCGCGCCGGAAGGCGCGGCTGCCAGACAGCTGCAACGTAGACTGAGGGAGCCGTGGCGCCGGATCCGATAGCAACCTCCGAAGGTCTCTGTTGCAGGTCATGCGGATACGTGCAGATCCCGTCGCAGCCGCGCTGCTCGGAGTGCGCCGAACCGACGCTCTGCTACCGCGTTGCCGGCTTTCAGCCCGATCGTCCGGTGTCGGAACCGAACATCATCGATCGCATCCTCTTCACGCCATTGTCCATGCGGGTCATGGGACTTTTCGCCGGCGGTGCGCTCGTATTGGCTGGGGAACTGCTTGAGCAGGCGTTCGTGAGCCTCACGGGTTGCGTGCTCACCCTCGCGGCGCTCTTCATGTTCTTCGATTGGTTTCGCGGATTTCGAAAGGTCGCTCGCCTGGGAGCCGCCGGTCGACCGCTCGTGGGGGAAGGGCTCGTCTGGCATGTGGAAGGAACGCGCCTCTCGGTCGGCCGAAGTCTCACCGTCGATGATCGCTACCGAAGTCTGGAGAACGCATTCGATGTCGAGGCGTGGCCGATCGGCAAACACTCCATGTGGACGCTCGTCGTTCGCTTCGAAGTGCCGCCCGACGTTCCCCGCCGGGTGGCCGAGGGCGGGAAGCTCGACGAGCGAATCCTCATCTGCTGCAACGAGGAGACGGCGATCGCCGTGCACGATCACCTCGGGCGAATCATCCGCGACGCACGATCGGGATACACGCATGAGCGGCTCGCACACACCGTCGATGCGTGAGTGTTGCCTCGAGTCCACGTCCGCGTTCGCCGCGGCCGGAGTCGCAAGCCGGCTCCCCGCTGCGGCTATGGTGCGCGGATCGTGACGACGGACACGGCCTTCGTGAAGTCGATCGCGGGTGCGCGGTGCTCGTGCGCGGAGTGCGACTACGACCTCTTGCCGGACCAGGTGGCGTGTCCGGAGTGCGGTGCGTCGACGGAAGATCGTGTGTTCTCGCTGCCGGCGTGGGATGACGCGCCGCCGGAGGGTGTGGGACAGCGCGTTACGGGTTGCATCAGGCCATTGATGTTTGTCCTATTCCTCATGTCGCTCGGCGTGACGGTCGCAGAGGCCATGTTCGCCGGGCGCGGAGGATGGCTTCTCTTTGGATGCCTCACTCCCATCGTTCTCTTGGGAGTTCTCTGCGTTGCAGGTGGGTTGTGGTATCTCTTCCAACGAGTGTCGCTGGAAGAGCCAACGAGCGCCGACAGCCGGCTTCGCTTCTCGAGGAGGGAGCTGAAGCGAGCGAACGACGACGGGCAGGCGGGGCGTCTCGACGAGAACGTGCCGTGGAGTGAGGTGACGGAGGTGCGCGCGGAGCCCACCTCAAGATCGCTCTTGTGGAAGATCGTGATCGATTGCGGCCTTCATGGTCCGCTTCGCCGCGACTCGGAAACGTGGGGCGACGAGCGAATCAGCGTGTTCGTCTGCGGAGGCGATCGAAATGCGAAGCTCGTTGTCGAGTTGCTCTCGCAGTTCGCGTCGGCCGGAAGACGAGCCTCCAAGAGCGACCTCGTCGAGGTCGTCGAACCGATTCGACTGATGGGATATCGATCGTGGCTTCGCGCGTGGTTCGGAGGCGCCCCTTCAAAGATCGTGATCGGACCCACGCATGTCGAATTCGGGGACGCGGCCCTCGCGGCTCTTGAAGACCTTGCGCCCGCAAGCGTGCACTCGTTCATCCGAGGGCGGGCGCGCGGCACGTTGCTGCAGGTCATGTGGGTGTATAGGGGCAAGAACGGACGTCACCGACCCTTCCGGGGCATCAGCCTTCTCGTCGTTGCGGCGCCGGGTCTAACCCGGACCGAGCGCAAGGCTCGGTGCAACGAGATTCGCGCCGCCATCGAAACGCAACGTCGACAGGCGATCCTCCGCGCTGCCGCGAAGCCACCGGCGTGAGCAGGGCCTCCTGCAACGCGGAGCCAATCTCATGTCTCGTCGGGAACTGCGGCGCGGAGCGCGTCGTATCGGGAGACGACTCTCGAAGGACGTGACCCATGAACACACGCCTCCCACGAGACCGAGCGCGCTGGCGCTTCTCGTGCCGCTGCGAAGAGTGCCGACAGACGCTTCTCCCGTCGCAGGGCGCGTGCCCCGAGTGCGGTGCGACGCGCGATCCCGACACGTTCCGCGTCGAGGCGCTGAGCGCCGGCGGTCGTGCCGCATGGCATGACACGGCGCGCGGATGCCTCATCGTTCCGGCAATCATCATCGGTGCGGTGATCCTGATCGTCGTGCTGGCCTCCTTCATCCGGGATAGCGACGGGCTTGGCCTCTTCTGCTTCGCCGCGCCGATCGGCGTGGTGGTGGTGTCGCTCCTCGTCCTGACGCTCGGCGACTTCGCCCGGCTCATCGCCTCCGACGTTCCGCAGTGGAGCTCGTACTGGGCCGTGGAGCGAGGGTCGATCTGGATCGACGGCGGTCGAATTCCGGCCGACAACATCGAGTCGGCGACGTACTCGGCGACCTCCGACCTCGGCATGCCGATGGTCGAGGTCCGCGTTGCAGGCCAATACGTCGACCTCACGACTCGGCACAAGCTGTACCTGCCGTGCGATCCCACGATTGCCGAAGCCGCGTGGCGCTCCGTCGAACGGCAACGACGCCCCGCGGACTCGAGCGCCTGCAACGTAGAATGCGGGCATCGTGAAGATCGGCAGTGTCGCGACAACCGAGGGCCTGCGTTGCCGTGAGTGCGACTATCCGCAGTTGTCGCAGCATGTGAAGTGCTCCGAGTGCGGAGCCGACGCGCTTCGGTTTCGCGTGGTCGGATATCAGTTCGATCGCTCGCTGAACGCGAGCTCCGGCGCTGGCACCGGAACGGGTCCGCGCTTCGGCGGTGCGTCGCTTCCTGCCGGGGCGAGGCTCTTCTGGCACGTGCAGGGAGTGCGGCTCTCGATCGGCCGGACCGCGAACGTCGACGATCGGTTCCGCGCGCTTCGCGGCGCGCTCGACGTCCGACTCGAGTCGCTGCGCGACGAGACCCTCTGGCGGATCTGGATTCCGTTTCAGACCGACGAAGGCGAGACGACCGCGACGTGGCAGCTTCCCCGCGCCCGCGACGAGCAGATCGTCGTCTGGTGCGGTCCGACGTCGGCGATCGAGATCGCGACGCAGCTCCGCGCGTTCGTATGCGAGGCGCGCGGACTGACGGAGCTGCCGACGCCGCTCGTTGCAGGGGTGCGCAACGCGCCGACTCTGCAACGGGTCGGCTGGTCCTGCGCCGATTGCGGCTACGCGCTGGCCGCAGGCGACGGGCGATGCGCCGAGTGCGGAGGCGTGCGGCCGGAATGGAGGCTGCGCGGTCGCTGCCCCACGGCGCGGTCCGCGACGGGCAAGACCTCGTCGAGGCTGCAACGACGAGTCGTCGTGGTCGCGCTCCTCTCGGCCTTCACGTTCTTCCTTGCGCTCGCCAATCTCGTGCCGTCGAAGCCCGCATGGATGCTCCTCTCGACCGTCGCGAGCCTCGTCGTCGGCACTGCCGTGGCAGCCTCAATCGCGTTCGCCCCCAAGCTGCGTGCGAACAGCGCGGAGGCGCCCGCGGACTTCTCATGGCACGTCTCTGACGCGATCCTCGAGATCGGCTCGCCGCTCGATCCGTGGTACGTGCTTCCGCTTGAGGCGATCCGCAGCGTGCGCGTGGAGCCGACCGGCACCGACACGCAGTGGCGAATCACGCTCGACGTCGACAGGGCACCGACCAAGATGCACGCGCTGCAGCCGAACGTCTTTGGCGGCGGACTGCAGATCGTGATCAACGCGCGGCGCGACGAAGCGGACGGCGTGTGCGACAGCCTTCTTGATCTGGTGCGCCGAGCGCGCGGCACCGGCTCGTGATCACTTGGGCGCCGGCGCCGCGAGCGCCTTCTCGATCGCCGCGCGAAGGTCCTTGTCGTCGGGCTTGACCTTCGACTCGAAGAAGGCGATCGGCTGGCCGTCGCGACCGATCAGATACTTGCCGAAGTTCCACGACGGAAGGCTGTTCGTGCGGGCGCCGAGATAGTTGTAGATCTCGCTCTGGCCTTCGCCCGCTTTCGACTGCACCTTCGCGAACATCGGGAACGTGACGTTGTACTTCGTCGAGCAGAACGTCTTGATGTCTTCCGCCGAGCCCGGCTCCTGATTGCCGAAGTCGTTGCACGGGAACCCGAGGATCACGAAGCCCTTGTCCTTGAACTCGCCGTAGAGCTTCTCGAGCCCGGTGTACTGCGGCGTGAGGCCGCACTTGCTCGCAACGTTGACGACGAGCGAGACCTTCCTGTTGTAGTCCTTGAGGTCGACGTCCTTGCCGTCGAGCGACTTCGTCTTGAGCGTGTAGAAGCTCACGCCCTTCCACTTCTCGGCGGCCTTCGCGTCGTCGGTCGGCGTCGCGCCGCCGAGGGCGAAGAGGGAAAGCGTGGCTGTCGCGACGATGGTCGAGAGACGTGCAATGCCGAAGGCCATGGGGAAGCTCCGAAGGTTCGTAGGCGTGCGTGACCGCAAGCATGATCGCAGACGGCGGCGAACGGTTCACGCGTCCGCCGGCCGTTCGAGCCGTCGCGCGACACGGAGTCGCGCCGGCGCGAAGAAGGACACACAAAACGCGGCAATCACGCACGCCAAGGCCGACGCGGGCGTCAGGAGCCCCGCTCCCGACGCGACGGCGGCGCACGCGAGCATGGTGGGCGCCACGTTCAGCCCGACCAGCGCGGATCGCAGCGCCACCGACGCGGATTCGCCCGAGAGCGAACGGCCGAGCCACGCACCGAGCCAGCGGCCGTCCTCGGCCAGCAGGAAGTAGAGGAGGAAGACGAGGATCGCCGTTGCAGCCAGCGGTTCGACGATGACGACGAGGAGCGCCGTCGCGCTCGTCGTCGCGGCGAACGCGACGGCATCGGCCCACCGGCGCGGAAGAAGACGAACCGCGCCCGCGCCGAGCACGCCGGCGCCGACGGCGACCGCCGCACCCCGCAGGTCGTGTCCGCGGACGGCCGCGAGCGCGACGAGGCCGGCGCAGGCCACGCACGTGGCCACGATGCCGGCAGTCAGGATCGCGCGGTCGGCATGCTCGCCGATCGGACGCGCGATCGCGCGCTCCTCGCGATCGACGCGCCACGCGCCGCAGGCCATGATGGCTGCAACGGCGAGCGCGTCGGTCGACGTCGCATCCTCGCCGACGAGCCGCAGCGTCACGAGAAGGAGCGCTGACGGCAGGACCGTGCACCACACCCCGAGGAGAAGGTCCGCGCCGCGCGGGCGACGCGGCCGTGCGCCGCGCGATGCGGTCGTCGCGAGAAGGGTGGCCGCGCAGATGTAGAGTGCGGCGCGCAGAGGCGTGCGCCGCTCGGCGGTCGCCGCGTCGAACGCGGCCCATGCCGCTTCGGCCTGCGTCACGAGCGTGGCTCGCGCCTCGCGGCCGTCGGCGAGCGCGGCGCCAGCCGCGAGGTCGAGCGCCGTCACCGCGCGATCGGCGGTCTCGGCTGCAACGCGAAGTTCTCGCGGGCCGCCGAAGAGCGTGTCGAACGTGGTCGGCGCGACGCGCCCGAGGATCATCGGGCCGAGCAGGACGCCGGCGGCGAGCCCCCCGAGGATCGGATGCCCGGGCACCCGAAGGCGACGCAAGCCAAGCGCGAAGATCCATGCGAGCGCCACGACCGACGCGATCCCGACGAGCGCGGCGCCGAGCGAAGGTTGGGCGGCGGAAAGTTCGGGCATCGCAGGTGCCGACGTGCGGCAGGTCGCGGCGGGAAAGGGTCTACAGTAGCCGCCCCATGAACCCGCGCACTCCACGGCTTCGTCGTCTGCTCGCGTCGGTGGTCCTCCTTCCGTCGGCGCTGACCGGCGTCAGCGCCGCGCAGGCGCCCGCCGAACCGCTCGGCCGCGCGCTTGCGCTCGTGCCGTCGCGCGCGGCCGCGTTCGTCGTGGTGCCGAGCCTCAAGCGCGCGAGCGACGAGTTGCAGCAGTGCATCGAGCGCATGGACCGGCCCGACGCCGCGCTCGCGGGTCGACCGATCGACCAACTCAAGGCGGCGCTTGGCGTGAGCGTCGGCGTCGACGATCTCGGCGCGCTCGCGATCGTGCAGCTTCCGAAGGCCGATGCCTTCAGCGCGGTCGCGATCGTTCCGGTGAAGGACTCGAAGGAGTTTCTCGAGGGCAACTTCAAGCGCGCGGCCGACAAGGGCGACGACGCCTGGACGAACCCGAGCGGCACGGTGATCTACGCGAAGACCGTCGAGTCGCATGTCGTCCTCGGCGACGACGCGGAGACCGTGCGCGGCTTCGCGACGGACGAGGGCATCGGCGCGACCGTCGCGCAGCGCCTTGGCGAGCGCGGGACGTCAGTGATGGCGAAGGGCGACGTGATCGCGTGGGCCGGCCACTCCGCGTTGCAGGCGCAGATGAAGGAAGCCGACGCGACCGCGCGGGCGCAGATGCCCGACGGCGAACTCGCGCAACGCTTCGAGGACGAGCGCAAGCGCATGACCGAGTTGATGTCGGGGCTCGAGGACGGCGTCCTCGTCGTCGACGTCGATCCGCTCGGCGTCGGGCTTCGGACGTTCGCGAAGGCAAAGGCGGATTCCGATCTCGGCTCGCTCCTGAAGGGCGGCACGGACGGCACGTCGACCTTCGATCGCCTGCCGGCGCAGCCGTTCTACGCGATCGGACGCGTCGACATCGCGGGGATCGGCGGCATCGCGGCGCTCGAGCAGCTGCTCGCGCGCGTGCCGACCGCACCGACGTTGCCGGCATGGCTCACGTCGGCGCGCGACGACGTGCGCGGGCTCCAGTTCGGCGTCTATCCGAGCAAGCTCGGCATCGCCGCGGGCGGATTGCTGAATGACGCGTACCTCGTGATCGAGACGCCGAAGCCCGACGTCGTCCGCGAGAGCATGCGTCAGGCGATCCTCGCGACCGCCGGCGAACTCGGCGGCGTGAAGCGCGAGCCGACATGGACGAAGGACAAGGAATTGAAGGGCGGTTCCGTCGCCGACGCGTTCGAGGTGAAGGAGACGCCGGTCCCGGGCGCGGCGGCCGGCTACGGCCCGATCGTGTCGCAGATCGTGTTCGGCTCGCGCGGCTTCGTCGGCTTCGTGCGCCCGGTCAGCAACGCGGTGATGATGACCTTCAGCCAGCGCGTGGATGTCCTCGAGCGCGGCGTCGCCGTGAGTTCGGGCGCGGGCAAGTCGCTCGCGAACGACGGCACCATCAAGTCGTATCGCCCGTGGCTCATCGAGAACGCCGACATCGAGGGCTTCCTCGGCGTGGGTCAGCTCGGGAAGCTGATCCAGCAGGTCGCCGGCATGGTGCCCGGCGGCAACGCGGAGTCGATGCCGAAGATCCCGACGACGGCCGAGCCGATCGCGTTTGCGGCCGAGGTCGATAAGGCGTCATTCGAGACGGCGTGCGTCGTACCGTCGACCGTGCTCGCCCTCTTCTACGACCAGATCAAGGCGCAGATGCTCGGCGGCGGCGCCGCTGCTCCTACCGCGCCTGCAACGACGAGCGACAAGGAATGAGTCGCTCCTGGCGCGTCGGCGCCGCGCGTAAGGTCTCCCTCGAGCCGTTCGCGCTCATGGGCATCCTCAACGTGACGCCCGACTCCTTCTCGGACGGCGGCGCGCATCTCGACGTTGCAGCCGCGGTCGAGCGTGCCCGCGCGATGCACGCCGAAGGGGCCGCGATCCTCGATGTCGGCGGCGAGTCGACGCGGCCGGGCGCCGCGCGCATCGACGCCGCCGAGCAACGGCGCCGGGTCGAGCCGGTCGTTCGCGAGATTCGCCGAGCCTTGCCCGACGTCGCGATCACAATCGACACCACGCTCGCCGACGTTGCCGCCGCCGCGCTCGACGCCGGCGCCGATGGCGTCAACGACGTGTCCGCGGGCACCGAGGACGAGCGCATGCTGCCGCTCGTCGTGCGCCGCGATGTCGGGATCGTCTTGATGCATCGCGTCCTTCCGCCGGGTGACGATCGCTACAGCCATGCGCACGCGTCGTCGCTCGTCGGCGGCGACGTCGTCGAGCGCGTCCACGCGTGGGCCGTGCGGCGCGGCGCCGAGGCGCAATCGCTCGGCATCGACGCCGACCGCATCGTCATTGACCCGGGCCTTGGATTCGGGAAGACGGTCGACGAGAACTGGAGCCTGATCGCCCGCTCCGGCGAGCTTGCGAGCGCCGGCTATCCCCTCCTGGTCGGCGCGAGCCGCAAGAGCTTCGTCGGTCACGTCACCGGCGTGAAGGACCCGGCGCACCGCGTTGCAGGCAGCCTGATCGCGGCCGCGATCGCGTTCGCGGCCGGCGCGGCGATCATCCGGACCCACGACGTGCGCGCGACGCGCGAGGCGCTTCTCGCGACGGGCGCGGCGCTCCGGGCGACGCGCGCAGACGACGATGCCTCATCCGGTCACGCGTAGTACTGGCCGAAGCGATTCGTGATGAAGTCTTCGTAGTTGATCTGCTCCATCCGCACGAATCCCTTCGCCTGGATCTTGCCGGTGAGAAGGAGATCGAGCACGGCACAGACGCCCGCCGCGGTCGTGATCTGGATGCCCGACCAGTTCTCCTGGTCGATGATGCGATGGAAGACGGTCTTCGCATAGGTGCGCTCGGTGAGACGGCCGCGATACGTGCCGGTCGCCGACACGAAGATCACGATCTGGTCCTGATACGTCGTCGGCAACGCGCGCTCGAAGATGCGGCCGAGCTCGTCGCGATGGTCGCGCATGCGCAGGTCGTCCAGCAGGAAGCGCATGAGCCGGTTGTGTCCGGGGTAGCGGATCGTCTTGTAGTTCAGGTTCCGCACGCGGCCCTTCAGCGTGTCGGCCAGCGTGCCCAAGCCGCCCGAGGTGTTGAACGCCTCGTACTCCACGCCGTCGATCGTGAGCCGCTCGAGGTGCTCCATCGCGGGCACCGACACGAGGCGACCGTCGACGAGCGACTCGCACGGATTGCAGTACTCGTTGATGAGGCCTTCGGTCGACCACGTCAGGTTGTACTTGAGTTGGTTGTCGGGGTACCGCGGAAGCGCGCCGACGCGGAGCCGGAGATCCGTCACGTCGGTCATCGGGCGGACGAGATGCGTCGCGACGATCGTGATGAAGCCGGGCGCGAGGCCGCACTGCGGCACGAAGGCGGTGTCCGAGCCGTGTGAGAGTTCGAGCACGCGCTTGGTGACGGCGACGTCTTCCGTCAGGTCGAGGTAGTGGACGCGGGCGGCGCGGGCCCGCTCGGCGATCAGCGGGTTGCAGTGGAAGGGGGCGCAGCTGATGACGGCCGCGCAGCCCTTCAGGAGGCGATCGAGGGCTGCAACGTCGTGAAAGTCGAAGACGTGGCCTTCGACGGTCGGGTACAGCTTCGTCAGATGCTCGACGCTGGCCGGGATGTTGTCGGCAACTCGGACCTTGTAGTCGCCGCAGGTGGCGAGCATGTGGGTCGCCATACGTCCGATTTTGCCTGCACCGATGATCGCGATGTTCTGCATGGGGAGCACCTGGCCCTTGGCCCGAGGGGGGCGAACCGTTCCGCGGGGACGCCGACGGACCGCCGAGACGCACTCGGGACCGGCAACGATCGGCGGATCGCCCGAATGGGCTGAGCCGAAGGGGCAGGATGGTACGGGCTGGCAAAATCCATGGGGTTGCGCTCTTCGCTGTAGCGCGATCGCCTCTTCGAGCCTCCAACGACCGCCGTCACTCGACGCGCCGGGGCGGATTGCTACGATCCCGTCCCTTTCACCCGACTAGGAGTGTTTGCAATGGCTGGAGCAGCGACGTTGACCTTCACCGACTCGAACTTCGACGCTGAGGCGACGGGTCACTCCGCGCCCGTTCTCGTCGACTTCTGGGCCCAGTGGTGCGCCCCGTGCCGCGCCCTCTCGCCGACGATCGATCAGCTCGCCACCGATTTCCAAGGCAAGGCCAAGGTCGGCAAGGTCGACATCGACAGCAACCAGAAGCTCGCCATGAAGTTCGGGATCCAGTCGATTCCGACCGTGGTCCTCCTCAAGAACGGCGAGATCGTGAAGAAGTGGGTCGGCATTCAGCCCAAGAACGTCATGGCCGACGCGATCTCCGCCGCGCTCTAAGCCGCTGACGCGCTGCCGATAAGCGATTTCGCGCCATCAACACGGCAGAAGGACGGCGCGAAGCGTGGACGGAGCTCCCGCTTCGCGCCGTTCGATTTGAAGGTCTGGGCGTAATCCGCTACCTTCATCGACTCGCATTCGGTGGCCGAGCCCAACTCGGCCAGGCAGTTTGCCGACAATCGAAGAGCAAGCACTGGGCCTGTAGCTCAATTGGGAGAGCGCTTCCATGGCATGGAAGAGGTCGTCGGTTCGAGCCCGATCAGGTCCACTGGCACCGCCCGCCGCGCCCCCGCGGCGGGCGGTTGCGTTTCACGGAGACGGTTGCGTCTCAACGTGCAGGTGACGTTCCGGCGGAAGCCGGCGACGCACTTCGGGCCGAGTCGCCGCGCGGAAGAAGCGATGCGCCGCCGAAGCGCACGCCCGCATCGAGCGGCGTGAAGAGCTCGACGGCCAGGAGCTGCGAACTGCCTCCATGCGTGTCGGGGTTGGTCGGGGTCATCGACGCGATGACGAGGATCGGCCCCGTGCCGTCCGGAACGTGCGCCAGCGGATCGTGCTCGCCTTGGCGATAGAAGCGCACCTGATCCACGAGCGTCTGGTGCGCCGAACTTCGGTACCACTCGACCGTCGCCGCCTTGTCGCGGAACATCGCGAAGATCGCGCGCTTCTGCCCCACCTGCCCGGCCTCGGCGCTCAGGCAGCCGGGCGATTGTCGCAGCGCAGCGAGCGTGGTCGGAATCCAGCGGCGATCGATCTCGACCACTCGGTCCTCCGTCGTCGTCGCGCCCGGCACGAGGACTCGGTCGACCGTCTGGCGGTTGGCACAGCCGGCGGCGACTGCGAGAAGACTTGCTGCCGAGATGCCGGCCCACACGGTTCGTCGTTGCATGCGTTCCTCCAGTCAGTTCAGGATCACGATGTCGTCGACTCGTTCGGGCGGCGTCACCCGCATCGTCGTCACGTGACCGTCGCGGATCGAACCCTCGAGCACGGTGTTCTTGGGTGCGTGCACCTTGAAGTCACAGTCCCAGCCGCGCGGCCACGCGGGCAAGACATAGATCGTGTCGCCCACGGGCTGCACGAGCATCGCCTGCAACGTGGTGAGGATGTTCGAGCCGTGGTCCTGGTCGGGCACCCAGTCGTAGTTGGGGCCCCAGAAGGCGGGGAAGCGGCTCTTCGAATCGGTGGCCGAAGCCCGGCTCGCGAGCATCGCCGCCGCGGCGTCGCCGAGGCCGAGGTATGCCGCGTGGATCGAGTCTTGGCACCAGCCGCGGTTCGCGCGATTCCTGCGAGCGTCGAAGGTCCGACGCCCGACGTCGAGGCCCTCGTGGCCGACGCTGAAGAGTCGGTACGGGAAGACCGCGTAGAGCTCCGGGTTCTCGACGTTCGCGAGCGCCTCGAATCGCCGCGCCGGCTGCAACGTGGAGCCGGCGTCGGTCGCGCCGATCGGAATCGGAGGGAGCGCCGCGCGAAGGTCTTTCGCGCGGGAAACAAGTTCGTCGTGCGGCGCGAGCAACGACGAGTCGACGCGGAGAAGCCGGTCGATCGCGTCATTGAGGCCTGCGATTTCCGGCAGGGGATCGCTCGCGTCGTGCCACGTTTCGAGCGACGCGGCGGGCTCGATGACGAGACGGCCTTCGGCGTTGCGCGGGAAGAACGTCGCATAGAAGCCGAGCACGCTCGTCGCGAGCGGGACGACGGTCGACTCGAAGAACGCGGCGTCGCGCGTGTAGTCGTGGCGCTCGAGCGCCATCACGAGGAGTTCGATCGAGCCGCTGCGATAGTGGCGGATGTACGGATTGCGCACCTCGCCGTCGGGCACGCCGTCGCGCTCCCAGCCGAAACTCGCGTTGTCGGGCAAGCCCCAGAAGTAGATCGTCTCGTGGAACGCCGCGGCGTCGGGCGCGAGCCGCGCACCGAACCGCTCGCGATGCACGGCGCGGAGAAGCGGCAGCGCGTCGACATACATGCGGAAGAAGGCGTCGGTGAGATCGACGTCGCCCGACGCGAACATCGGCCAGTAGATCAGGCGCGTGTTCTGGAACCAGTAGCCCGGTCCCCAGCGGCGATAGTCGGGGTCGCCGTCGTCGTGGCCGGCGCGCCCGATCGTGAAGAGCGAGCCGTTGAACTTGATCGGCATCGCGCCGCGGCCGGCACACGCGTTCATGTAGCGTTGCAGGACATAGCCGCGCTCGATCGCGTCGGTCGGCGCCGGCAGCGGCTCGGTCGAGGCGACCGGCATGCCGTCGATGAAGAGGTGGCGCTGTCCGGTCGTGGCGTCGTAGGCGCCCGCCACGAAGGTGCGTCGTCCGGGCTGGAGCCGCGCGTCGAACGTCACGGCGGGATCGCCCGCGATGAAACGCAGAGAGTTGCCGGGATAAGTGTCGAGCACCCAGCCTTCGGCGCTGCCGACGGCGCACTTGTCGATGATGCGGCCGCCGCCCGGATGATGGGTCTCGGGCGTGATCCACGCGAGCAGCGTGACGCCGTTCACGGCGTCGAGCGCGGGGGCGTCGTCGATGCGCCGCGCGTCGCCGTCGCGCCAACTGAGCACCGTGCCGTCGGGGGTCGCTCGCGAGTCGCTCGCGATCGCGGCGATCTCCGCCTCGGTGAGCGTGCGATCGACGACGACGATCCGCTCGATCGAGCCCTTGAACGCGTTGGAACCGTTCGCGTCGGTTCCGATCGCGACCGGGTTGGGGTTATTGGGCAATGGGTGCACGGGCCCCGCGCCGTTCGAGGAGATGCGAATCCACGATCGCGTCCAGAACTCGTTCCACCACCGGCGATGCGCCGCGCGCGTCGCGTCGCTCGTCGGCGCCGCCGCATCGCGAAGCTCGCGCAGGTCGGCGACGAACGCGTCGGGCTCGGCCGACGGCTGCGTCAGCGCCCACGTCTCGATGGTGTGGTGCCGGCGGGCTTCGGTCGATCGCAGCGTCCACGCGTCGTTCGGCGCGAATCCCTCGGCGGTGATGCGTCCGCCGAAGGTGCGATGCAGGATCGGGTCGTCGAACGACGCCAGCAACGGGGAGATCGACTGGAGCGCGAACGTCGCGGGAATCGGCGTGCGCTCATTGCGGTGATACCACGCGATCTCGCCCACCTCGCCGCTCCGCGTTGCAGGCAGGAAGGTGTCGGGCGACGTGACGGTCGGCTCCTTCGGCGGCTTGCCCCAGTCGACGCAGTAGACGTCGCTCCACGTGACCTCCTTCACCGTGCGCGGCTCGAGTCGCCACGGATCGAGCTGGACCTCGACGTTCACCGGCAACGTGGAGTCGACGTCGACGATGCACACGGGTCGATGCGCGTCGACGTAGACCGCGAGGTTCGTCGGCGCGTCGGCCCGGCCCATGGAGATGTCGATGACGCCGTTCTCGAGGTCGAGCCGCTGCACGAATCGAGGCTCGCGCTCAAGTGGGCTCGGATCGAGGCGCACGCGCACACGGCCGAGCTTGAGGAGCCGGGCGTTGTCGTCCCAGGCGTCGGTCTTCGCGAGGAAGAGGGAGAGCGTGCCGTCGGGTTCGACCCAGACGTTCGCGGCAATGTCTCCGTTGCCGATGGGCATCGAGCCATGTTCGTCGCGGCTCGGCGACGTCCACACGACGTCATGCCGACCCACCGGATCGGCTGCAACGACGAGCATGGCCATAAGGGGGGCCACAAGGGGGGCGAGAAGAGGGGCGAGCATGGGGTCGGCAACGCGGAAGGACTTGGGAGCGTACCGACGAGTCGGGGCGCGACTGCACGGGCGGGCCTGTTCGATACGCTCTCGGCCTTCGCATCGGAGAGGGATGTGGACCGCGATCCGACACCGCCAACGCCAACGCTCGAGTCGCCCGACTACGCATGCGCGACGTGCGGCTATCTCTGCGTGACGCGGGCGGAGGTGTGCCCGGAGTGCGGCGGTCGCTCCATCGTCGCGCGACAGCGGCGGGGGCTGCCGTCCCGCGCGACCTACGTGCTCCTCGCGTTCGCCTTGGCCACGTTCGCATGCGCCGCGGTGGCCTTCGTCCTGCAGATGACGATCCTCTCGATCGTCGGAGGCGTCGTGGCCGTCTTCTGCACCTCGTTCGCCACGCGCTACCAGAACAACCTCAACTCAAAGGCGCTCTTGGCGCTCGTCGTCGCATGGATCGCGATGGCCATCGGACTTGTCGGACTGATGTACCGGTCCCAGGAACTCGTGGGCCTCGGCATCACCTTCCTCACGCCCATCCAAGCGGCGCTCGTCGTCTGGCACATGCAAGAGTCGCGACGCCGCGACCACGCGCTCGTCGCTCATCTTGTCGGCTTTCTCGTCCTCCTCGCGCTGCCGCTTCAGGTCGGCTTGGGCGTGATACTCGTCGGCGGGCAGCAGATCATCTCCGCGTTGCCTGTCGGCGCCACTTGGGACGTGATCGCGCTCGTCGTCGGAGTCCCCGCGTTCGTCGTCGCGATGATCGGAAGCTCGATCGCTGCGGCGCTCGAAGCGGTGGCGCGCCGCGAAGGGCCGAGCGTCACACTCCGCCGCCCGCGTGGATGAAGCGCATCGCTTCCTTGTCGAGGTCGTCGAAGTCCTCCCGCTCGAGCCAGAGCGCGAGCTCGTCGTCGAGCGGTCGTAGCGCCGCCGTGAGCCGCTCGACTTCGGCGGTCTCCTCCGGGGTCTTCGCGCGGCGGCCGATCGACTTCATGTACGCGTTGAACGCGTCGGCGGCGGCGCGATGCTTCTTGCAGAGCGCTCGGAAGGTGTCGAACTTCGAGTCGTTCGAGCGTGCGACGATTTCGGGTGACGGTGCGCCCTTGTCAAAGACCTCGGCCGCGCGCTTGTCCACCGGGCGATCCGCCGGTTCTTCGCGCCCGCAGGCGGCAACGCAGAGAAGGAGAGCGCAGAGAGCGATCGTGACGCGAGGCATGGCGAAAGAGTAACGGTTGCGGCGTTTGCCCACAGCGCCCGTGGGCGCTACCGCTGGAACTCGTAGATCGACCCGAGCTTCAGGATGCGCGTCAATTCGTCGAGCGCCGCGCGGCTTTCGTCGAGAAGCTTCGGATCGGCGAGATCCGCGGGCCGCAACTCGGTCCGGTAGTGTCGATCGGCCCAGGCATTGAGCGTCGCGTGCAACGAGGGCGTGAAGAAGGCCGCCTGATTCGCCGCGGCTCGTTCCGCGTCTGTAAGCGGCACGCGAAGCCGGAGGCACGCCGGGCCGCCGCCATTCCGCATGCTCTCCCGAAGCGTTTGGAAGTGCACGGCCTGAATCGGGTTCGACGGGTCGGCCACGATGCGGTCTAGCGTCGCCTTCACTGCCGGATCGTCGTGCGATTCGGTCGGGGCGATGATCGCCATCGCGCCGCCCGCACCAACCGACACGAGCTGCGAGTTGAAGAGGTACGACTTCACGGCCTGCTCGACGCTCACGTCGCTTGCCCGCACGGTGACGACCACCAGCTGCGGCAACGCGGTCTTGAGCGCCGCGAGCGTGCCCGCCTGATCCGCGAACGCGAACTCGTGCGTGAGAAGGACATGGCCGTTGCCGACCGAGATCACGTCGTTGTGGAAGACGCCGGCGTCGATCGATTCGGCGCGCTGCCGCGCGAAGACGCACCGCGCGGGATCAAGGCGATGAAGCCGCGCGATTGCTTGCGACGCCGCGAGCGTCTGACGTGCGGGAAACCGCTTCGGGCCCTCTTCGCGCTCGCTTCGCCCGTAGACGAAGAAGTGCAGGCCGCGTCCGTCGGGTCCGAACAGTCGCGTGTGATTCGCGGCGCCCTCGTCGCCGAAGAGATCGGCCTGCGGCAACGCGGAGTGATGCACGAAACGCTCGTCGTTGCCGAAGATCGCCTTGAGCGCCCGCGCGGTCGTCGGGGGCTCGATCGAGCGATGCATCATGGAGCGAAGGTTCGCGGCGGTGAAGTGCACCTTGCCGTCGAGCGCGTCGCACGAGGGCGCGACCGTCGCGGCGTTGGCGGTCCACATCGCCGACGCGCTGCACGTCCGCGCGAAGAGGATCGGGTCCTCCTTCACGGCCGCGGCGATGACGTCGGCGTCGGAACCCGAGAAGCCGAGCGCGCGAAGCGTCGGCACGTGCGGCCGCTCGTGCGGCGGAAGAAAGCCCTGCACGATCCCGAGCGACGCCACGAAGGCCGCCTTCGTGAAGCCTTGTTTCGCCGCCTCGCGCGGGTTCGACACCGAGCCTTCGTTCGAGAGGCTGGCGACGTTTCCGTACGAGAGTCCCGCGTAGTTGTGCGTCGGGCCGACGATGCCGTCGAAGTTCGCTTCGGCGAGTGAAAGTGGCAAAGTCACGGGCGCCTCCATGCGCCGCTATGGGATGCGTACCGCGAACGGCCGTGTGCGATCAGACGTCGCCGGGCAGGAGGTACTGCCGCATGACCGACCATGACGGCGACGGCGACGGTTCCGAGTACCAGTTGCCGTAGTTGTACATGTTGGTCACGAGCTTCGGCCACAGGATCTGGAGGCTCTCGACGGAGCCGTCGCAGAGCGAGATGTTGATGCGGTTGCCGTCCCACACAGCGGGAAGGTCGATCCACTGCGGCAGCGTGGGATGGATGACCCAGCCTTCGCCGTTGTAGTAGTCGTCGCCCCAACCTTCGCAGATCGTGCAGAGCGTGCGCGACGGTTGCTTCACCGCCGACATCACGATCGTCTTCTTGCCGAAGACGTAGAGGTCGTCGGCCTTCTTCGTGCCCGCGGCGCCGACGCCGACGAACGCGTTGAGCGAGTACGAGCGCACGCGGTTGCTGCCGTCCTGCGGCGAGCGATACGCCTCGTAGTTCTGATCCATGTACGTCCAGAGGACGCCCTTCTCGAGCGAGCCCTTGAGCTCGACGCCCTGTGACGTGAGCGTGCCTTCGGTCGGGTGCGCGTTGACCCACGGGTTCGTGATCTTCTGCGCGCCCGCTTCGGGCGACATCTTGTCCGTGCGCGGGCTGACCCAACGGCTCGCGTTGTCGGTCGCGTACGCGGTGCACGCGAGCGAGATCTGGCGCTGGTTCGAGAGGCACTTCGTGCGCAGCGCGCTTTCGCGCATCGGACTGAGCACGACGGCGACGAGGCCGATGATGAGGACGACGATTCCTACGACGACCAGCATCTCGATGAGCGTGAAGCCCATCCGTGTCTGGCGGCAATCGCGAGCGTGAACGCGGCGGTTCTGGCGGGCGCGGACCGGACTGGGCGACCGAAGGGTCGTCGGCATCGTCATGCAAGACCTCCGGAATTCGATCGTACAACGAGCCGCGTGAATCGCAGCGCTTGCCTTCGGGAAATTGCCGAACGACACTCCCGAGGCCATGCCTGATGCCGAGCACGGAGCGGGGGACGGTCGCGCCGAACACGACGAGCGCGGCCCGAGCGACGAGCGTCACGCACATTCCGGGACCTCGAAGGCCGTAGCCATCGCGGTCGTCGTTGCTGCCCTTGGGTACTTCGTCGACATCTTCGACCTCCTCCTCTTCGCGATCGTCCGTATCCCCAGCCTGACGTCGCTCGGGGTCCCGCAAGAAGAGGCTCGAAACGCCGGCATTTGGCTCGACAACGTGGTTCAGACGACCGGCCTCATGGTCGGCGGTCTCTTCTGGGGCGTGCTCGGCGACCGACGCGGACGGCTCTCCGTCCTCTTCGGATCAATCCTCTGCTATTCGCTCGCGAACATCCTGAACGCGTTCGTCTACGACATCGATCCCAACGGGTCGCTGTCCTTCCTGCACTCGATCGGGCTCGGCACGGCGCTCCGCCAATACGAAGTGCTGCGCTTCGTCGCGGGCTTCGGGCTCGCGGGCGAACTCGGCGCCGGCGTGACGCTCGTCGCCGAACTCATGGGCAAGGAGCATCGCGGCATCGGCACGACGATCATCGCGAGCGTCGGCGTGCTCGGCGCGGTCGCCGCGGCGCTCGTCGCCACGGCGGTCGAGTGGCGCACGGCGTATCTCATCGGCGGCCTTCTCGGCGTCGGACTTCTCTTCCTGCGTATCGGCGTCGTCGAGAGCGGCATGTTCAAGGACGTCGCCGAGCGCGACGAGCGCTCGCGCGGCGCCTTCTGGAAGCTCGCCTGGCCGCCGGAACGGTTGCGGCGCTATCTCGCCGTCATCGCGCTCGGTCTTCCGATCTGGTACGCGGTGGGCGTTCTCGTGAAGTACGCGCCCGAACTCTTCGCCTCGCTCGGCATTCCGAAGGCGGACACGCTCACGCCGGCGACCGCGATCATGTGGTGCTACATCGGCCTCGCGCTCGGCGACCTCGCGAGCGGTGCGATCAGCCAGGTCATCCGTTCGCGAAAGCGCGCGGTGCTCCTCTTCCACGCGCTCACGATCGTGGCTGTCGCGCTCTACTTCTTCGTCGCGCCGCGTTCGGCCTTCACGTCGAAGGTGATCATCCTCTTCCTCGGCTTCGCCATCGGGTACTGGGCCGTATTTGTGACGATGGCCGCCGAGCAGTTCGGCACGAACCTCCGGGCCACCGCCGCGACCACCGCGCCGAACTTCGTGCGCTGGGCCGGCGCGATGGGCAGTGCGCTCCTGTGGACGGCGCTTGAGCCGGTTGTGGGCGGCCAGTGGCAATCGGCGGCGATCGTCGGCGCGATCGTCCTCAGCATCGCGATCGTCGCGTGCCTTTCGCTCCGCGAGACCTTTGGGGTATCGTTGGACTACGTCGAACGGTGATGCGGCGGCGGCTGCCGCATCGACGTTTCGACAGCGTTGCACGGAGGCAACACGATGCGACATGCGACCCTTTCTTCGATCGCCGTCGGCGCGCTCCTCGTTGCAGGCGGGTGCGCGACGAGCGACGTCTATCAGGTGACGGTCGTCGACCGTTCGACCGCGAAGCCGGTCGAGAACGCGACCGTGGAGATGACGGCCGACACGCAGGCGGCGCGCGGCACGACCGAGTCGACGAACCACGCGGGCGAGGCGAGCTTCGCGCTCTGGAGCGATCGGCGGTACTTCTTCACCGTCACCTTCGACGGCGACACCGACCGCTATCTCCTACGCACCGAGTCGGTGCCCTTGTGGAATGACACGCCCGTCGATCCGGATGGCCCGGCCTCGCCGACGCGCTTCGCCCCCGGCCCGCCATCGACCGGGCAAAGCCCGTCGTGGCTCGTGCGGGTCGTGCGACTCCGCTAAGCGCCGGAACGCGTTCCGCGCCGCGCAACAACGCAACTCAAAAACACCGCCGCCCGGGTGTGCGTGCCCGGGCGGTGATGTCCCTCAGCATCCCTCATGGGACCCCGTGGTGGGCGGGGGTGAAGGGTTGCGTTGCCGAGGGCACCAGAAAAGGAGGAGACGAGAAACGAGAGGTGAAGAGAGGTCTCGACCGGCCGCGCTGGCTTCAAGACGTGATCGGTCGTCGGGTTGCAATACGACCGACCCCACCCCGAGTTCGTTGCCCGCGTACGTTTCGCGCGAAATCTCCGCGTCGAACGCGCGCCCAATTTCGAGCGGCGATTGGCCGCGAACTTATTGGCCCGGCGATGCCGAGGTCGCGGCGCCGGGCACGGGCTCGATGGTGCAGCCGATCGCCTGCGTGCGCGAGCGTTTCGGTTCTCGCCCCTCGGCGACCGCCTCCATGGCGTCACGAAGGTCGTACGACGTCGTCTGTGCCCGCCGCTGCCCGATGCCTGCCCAGTGGTTATCGATGCGGCCGCGGTAGAGAACCGTGACCGCCCCGGCGTCGTCGATGCGAATCACGGCCGCTTCCGGCGTGACCGTCGCACCCGTCACGCGCACGAGCTCGTGTGTCGGATCGCAGCAGACGGGAAGCGGAATCGCGTACTCCTTCACGTGGCGCTGTGCGGCCTCGACCGTCGTCGACGGATCGGGATAGACCAGGATCATCGTGAGGTCGCGCTCCTTCGCGAACGCCGCGAGCCGCGCCAACTCTGGCGCGTACGCGTTCGCGATCGGGCAGTCGACCGCGGTGAAGACAAGCACGCGCGTGGTGCCGCCCGTTCCTGCGACCGCTTCGCTCGGAGCGATCTTCGGTGTGGAGCAGCCGACGAGCGTCCCGGCCAGCGCCGCGGAGAGCGTAAGGAACGCGATTGCCGCAAAGACGAAACGCATGCGATCACCGTAACAGGCAGCGTGCACTGACGATCTACACTCCGCGCCGCCGCGATCGATGCGGCGCACAGGAGGCATGGTCCATGGACGCTTCGCTCAATCGTCGCTCCTTCCTCGGTTCGGTCGCGGTCGTTGCCGCTGCGGGCAACGCGTTCGGTCAGGCGCAGAAGTCGCCCGGCCTGACCCCGGCGCCGCCGCCCGCGCCGCCTGCACCGACCGGCCCCTTCACGCTTCCGCCGCTTCCGTATCCGCCCGACGCCCTCGAGCCCTCGATCGACGCCGAGACGATGCGCATCCACCACGGCAAGCATCACGCGGCGTACGTGAACAACCTGAACGCCGCGCTCGCGCCGCTCATCGCGGGCGGCCTGACCGTCGATCCCGACATCGACGTCTTCATCACGAAGATCTCCACGTTGCCGGCCGACAAGCAGACTGCGGTCCGCAACAACGGCGGCGGCCACGCGAACCACTCGCTCTTCTGGAAACTCCTCGCGCCGAAGGGAAAGGGCGGCGAGCCGTCGAAAGACCTCGTTGCAGCCATCGACCGGGACCTCGGCGGGATGGACAAGTTCAAGGAGGCGATCGAGAAGGCCGGCGCGGCCCGCTTCGGGTCGGGCTGGTCGTGGCTCATCGTGACGCCCGAGAAGAAGCTCGCGATCGTGAGCACGCCGAACCAGGATTCGCCGCTCATGGGCGACGCGCAGATGGAGAAGAACGCCGCGACCGGCACGCCGATCCTCGGCATCGACGTCTGGGAGCACGCGTACTACCTGAAGTACCAGAATCGCCGGCCTGACTACCTCAAGGCGATCTGGGACGTGGTGAATTGGAACGAGGTCTCGTCGCGGTACGCAAAGGCGATGCAGAAGTAAGGATCAAGGATCAAGGATCAAGGGTGCAGAAGCGCCAATGGCTTTGCCACCCTTGATCCTAAATCCTTGATCCTTGCTCCTCTCCTACTCCCGGAACCTCCACGTTGCAGCCGATGCGGGCCCGGATCGCGTCGGCGAAGATGGCCCGCGCGTCGTTTGTGCCGTGATTCAGGATCACGGTCGAGGGCCGCTCGTCGATGCCGTCGAGCCACGTGAGGAGATCGTCGCGATCGCCGTGGCCGGAGAGGCCGTCGATCTCGTCGACTTTCGCGTGCACTTCGATGACGGCACCGTTGATCTCGACGAGTTTCGCGCCGCGTCGCAGGCCATCGCCGACCGAGCCGGGCGGATGGAAGCCCGCGAGAATGATGCGGCAATCCTTGCGATCGATGCCGGCGGCGAGGTGGTGCAGGATCGGGCCGGCGTCGCAGAATCCGGCGCCCGCGAGGATCACGGCGCCGTGGCGGCGATCGCGGATCGCGAGCGACTGCGTGCGCGAGGTCACGCGTTGCAGGCCGGGAAACTCAAGCGGATGCTCGCCCGCCTCGAACGCCATGCGCACCGCGTGCGACAGGTGATCGAGATGCTCGCGGAAGCGGTCGGTCACCCGCACCGCCATCGACGAGTCGAGATAGACGTTCAGCCCGTAGAGCTCGTTGCGCTTGGCGAGGTTCGCGAGCCGTAAGACGATCTGCTGCGCGCGGCCGAGCGCGAAGGTCGGAATCAGCACGCGTTCGTCGCCGGCGGCGGCTTCGCGCAGGATCGTCGAGAACTGGGTCTCGGGATCGGGCCGCACGTGGCGCTCCTTCGCGCCGTTCGTCGACTCGAGCACGATGATGTCGGCGCGCGGCGGCGACATCGGCGGCTGATGCAACGCATTCGATTGCGGTCCGAGATCGCCGGAGCAGAGGACGACGCACTCGTCGTTGCCGCGCCCGATCGTGAGCTCGACGCTCGCCGCGCCGAGCACGTGGCCCGCGTTCAGGAATCGCAGCCGCACGCCCGGCGCGATCTCGTGGTCTTCCCCCCAGCGCAGCGTGTTCACGCGTCCCATCAGCTGGGAGACGTGGCTATTGACGAAGAGGATCGGCGGCTCGGGCATCGCCTCGCGCGCAAGATGCAGCGGATCGCCGTCGAAGATCGCGCGGGCGAACGGCGCGCTGCCATTCCGCCACTCATGCTTGCGCACCTGCTGCAGGCTCGCGGAGCCGCGCAGCACTTTCGGCAAGAGCGCGGCGCTCGCTTCGGTCGTCCACACCGGGCCGGTGAAGCCCGCGGGCAACGTCATCGGAAGTCGACCGCAGTGATCGATGTGGACGTGCGTGAGGACGATCGCGTCGACCGACGACCAGTCGATCGACGGAAGCTGTCGATTGCGCTGCTCGGCTTCCGGCGTGCCTTGCACCATGCCGACGTCGACGACGATGCGGGCGCGATCGGTCTCGATCAGCGTGCAGGAGCCAGTGACTTCGCCGGCGGCGCCGAGAAGCGTGATGCGCGGCTGCTTCACGAGCGAGCGCTCCCGGAAAGTGATGGGTCAGGCGCGCTCAAGATCGAAGACCTCCTCCATCGGCGTCCACCATTCGTCGTTGCAGGCGGCGCGATCCGGTGACCGCGCGACGCGGCGCTGAAACGTGCGCATCCACTCGTCCCATTGCCGGCAACGCGGATCGTCGGCGTACGTCTGGAAGTCGCGGCTCGGATCGAAATCGTCGGGCGCCTCGAAGTACATGAAGAGGCGGGTGCCCACGAGATAGATCTTCATCCGCGCGATGCCGATCGCGCGAAGCGCCCGCACGACCTCGGGCCACACCGCCTGGTGATGGCGTCGGTACTCGCGGATGAGTTCCGGATCGTCGACGAGATCGATGGCTTGGGCAAAGCTCTTCACAAGACTCAATGGGGCTTCGCGCGGACGGGATCCGCGGGCCGATCGGTGAGGAAGATACACGCCGCGAGCGCATCGCGCGTCGAACGCGCGGGCGGTAGCATCTCGCCGCGTGCCCACGGAACCGATCGACATCGTCGTGACCGCCGCTCGGCGCAGTCAGGCGCGGGTCTACGACGCGCTCATCCGTGAGCGCGCACGCATCGGGCGTTTGCCTCTTGGCACGCGGTGGCATGTGGTCGCCGATCCTGGCGGTCGGCGCGTCGGCAGCGGCACCGCCACGGTGCTCGCGCTCGATGCGATCGCCAAGGCGCGCGGCGGCCGCGATCCCTTCCGTCGCGGCCGCGCGATCGTCATTCACTCGGGCGGCGACAGTCGCCGGCTTCCCGCGTTTGCGGCGCTCGGCAAGACCTTCGCGCCGTTGCCCGTCGACGACGCGAGTCCGCCCTGCACGGTGTTCGATCTCCTCGTCGCCGAACTCCTGCGCGTGCCGCTGGCGCGCGAGGAGGGCGTGCTCGTCACGAGCGGCGATGCGAGCGTCGCCGTGTGTCGCTCGATCGAGGCGCAGGTCGGCGCGCTCGCCGCGGATGGCGTCATCGGCTTCGGCATCGAAGGCTCGCTCGACGAGGCGTCGCGCCACGGCGTCTACGTGCGCGGCGCGGGCGATCGCGTGCGGGCGTTCCTGCAGAAGCCATCAATCGACACGATGAAGAAGGCGGGCGCGGTGATCGGGCGTCGCGCGCTCGTCGACATCGGGCTCGTGCGATTCTCGCCTGACGCCGCGAACGCGTTGCGCGCGGGATTCGGCACGGGGCCGCGAAGCTTGCGCGCCCTCGCGACGAACGGGAAGACCGCACCGATCGATCTCTACCGGCACGTGCTCGAAGCGCTCGTCCCCGGCGTGCCGACCCCGCGCTACGTCGATGCGATGGCGCCGTCTTCGGACGCCGAGCGCCGCGCGATCTCCACGTTGCACCGCGCGCTCCGCGGCCACGCGTTCCGTGTCGTGGTCGTCGATCGACAACGCGAAGGCCCGATGGCGTTCGTACATGCCGGCACGACGTCGCAATACGTCGATCTCGTCGCCGCGTCGGGAGCGTCGACGTTGGCGGCGAGCGACATCGTGGTGCGGGCGCCGCGCGGCACGCGCCACGCGGTCGTGAGTTCCTGCGGCGTTCGAGCGACCTGCGGCGGCGCGAACCTCATCGTGGGCTTTCCCGGCGGCGTGCCGCCGTTTCGATTGCCGCGCGCAACCGGCGCGGTGGCGATTCCGGTGCGCGGCGGGCGCTTTGCCACCGTCGTCTTTCACGCAGGCGACGACGGCAAGACGACGTTCTCGTCGGGCGGCACGCTTTTCGGACGTTCGTTCGCCTCGTGGTGTGACGACGTGGGCATCGAGCCCGCGCTCGTGGCCGCGCCCGACGACACGACCTGGGACGCGCGCCTCTGGACGCTCGAGCGCCGACCGACGGTGCCGACCTGGATGCTCGATCGTGGCGCCGCGCCGGCCGCGTGGCGCCGCGCTCGCCGTTGCAGCCTTCGCGAGATCGTCGACCTGATCGACGCGCCGCGCATCGTCGCGCACGACCGCGCGGTGGCGATCGATCGCCTTGTCCACGGAGACGGCGACGCGCTCGCCGGAGATCGCTGGAACGAGCTGCGCGAGTTCGTGAAAGATCCCCGCGCCGTTCGAGCGGCGTGCGTCGCCCGTGCGGCTCGGGAGCCGAACTCGCTCGATGCGGCGCGAGCCCTCGCGCGCGGGGCGGCTGCAACGCGGAACGTGTCGCCGCGCGCGGCGGAGCGTGATCTCGCGGCGGCGTTCGACGTGATCGGGCGCGTCGTCACGACCAACGTGGAGATGTCGCGCACGCCGCCCACGATCGCGATTCCGCACGACGTGGCGGTGTGGGCGAGCGCGCCCGCGCGCATCGACCTCGCGGGCGGTTGGTCCGACACGCCGCCCGTCTGCAACGAACTTGGCGGCGCTGTCGTGAACGTCGCGATCGAGCTCGACGGCCGTCCGCCGGTCCACGCGATCGCGAAGCGCTCGGAGAAGCCGGAGATCTCCGTGCACTCCGTCGACCTCGGTCTCTCCGCGACCTTCCGCTCGACGGCGGCGCTGCTCGCGCACGACGATCCGCGCGATTGGACGGCGCTCGCGAAGGCGGCGCTCCGGCTCGCGGGCATCGCGCCGCCGTCGGCCGAGGTGCGCCTCGGCGCGTGGCTCGAGCGCGTCGGCGGCGGGCTCTCGCTCTCCCTCTTTGCCGCGGTGCCGAAGGGTTCGGGCCTCGGCACCTCATCGATTCTCGGCGCCGTCACGCTCGCGTGCCTCGATCGCGTGTGCGGCCGCACGCCGGCGCTGCCGACGCTGATTCGCCGCACGAGCGCGCTCGAGCAGCTCATCGCCACGCGCGGCGGGTGGCAGGACCAGGTCGGAGGCATCGTCGGTGGCTTCAAGCTCGTGCACTCGGCGCCGGGCCACGAGCAGTCGCCGCGCGCCGACGCCATCGCGGTGTCGCCTGCCTTCACGCAGGATTTGCTCGCGCACAGCGTCCTCTGCTTCACCGGCCTGCGACGCATGGCCCGCGACATCCTCGAGCGCGTCGTCGAGCGCTATCTCGTCGAGCCGTCGGTCCGTGGACGCGTCGCCACGATGAAAGGCGAGGCGCATGCGCTCGCAGACGCGCTTCGCAACGCGGAGTTGGCGAAGGTCGCGGACGGGATCTCGCGCTACTGGCGCCATAAGGTCGCGCTCGACCCGCAGGCGTCGAATCGGATGATCGAGGGGATCGTCGGGCCGTTCGAGCGCGATCTACTCGCGTGGACGCTCCCGGGGGCCGGGGGCGGCGGATTCGTCCTCATGATCGCGAAGTCCCCGCGTATCGCGGCCCGCATCCGGGCAGAGCTGGAGCGACGACCGCCGAATGAGCGGGCCCGCATCGTTCCCTTCGCGTGTGCAGAGCGCGGGCTTTCGGTCAGCGTTCTCTGACGTTCCCCGTTGCAGCTGCTTCCGCGTTGCAGCCGAGGCCGAGACCCACGGCGGCAACGTGGAGTTTCCAAACGAAAAATCGGGAGGCGTCCCAGATCAAGATCTGGAAGCCTCCCGACTCAGAGAGGAACCTTGGTTGGATGCCCCGGAAAGCCGCGGCTCACCGATAATGCCACAGGCCAGCGGTCCGTGACAGGGCAGTGCAGGGAGTTTTGCCCGATCACCCTCACTTCGCAAGCGGGTGATAACCCCGCTCTGGAAAACACGGGAAAACACGGTGGATACGCGAGCGCGTCTCTCGTGAGGTGATGAACGAGGGCTGAGTCGAATTAGCCACAGGTCGGTTTCGATCGACGGAGCGCGTCGACTAACGCCGCAAAAGGCCCCTTTGGTCGCGAGGCGTGGCCGGGTCGATTCGCGTACGGGGCAGCGTCGCCGCGACGTGCGAGGATCGGCTCTCGCGGCGACAAACGGCACTCCAACCCTCTGACCAGTGCCACTGTCGGCACTAGGGGCCTCGGGGGCGACGGCAGCGGACCGGAGAGGCCCTTACGTCCCCCGGGCACGCCGATCGGTGGTCCCATCGGCTGGGCCTGTCCGATATCGGAGTCGGGCCGGTGATCCGCGAGTCTCGCGGCGGCCACCGGCTTCCGTCCCTTCGCTGGCTGCTGTTCCGATGGCGAGTCCCACCACGCGTTTCCGCGACCGATTGCTCGGACGACTGCTTCTCTTCGGCCTATTGCCGATGATCATCGCGCTTGCGCTGATCGTGGGGACGAACGCCTACCGCTCGTATCACGCGTTTCGGGCACAGGCGCTTGATGACGTGAAGGCCGCGACGTCACTCGCCGTTGCCGAGATCGACGCGCAGAATCGGCAGGCATCGGCGATCGTGACCTCGATCGCGTACGCGCAGATCGAGGGCGGCATGTTCGGCGATCGCCCGCGAACGCTCGCGTTCCTTCGGGCGATCCTCGAGTCGAATCCGATGGCGCAGGGCGCATACGTCGGCTACGAGCCGAACGCCGACGGCAACGACGCGAAGCCCGATCCGAACGTCCCGAAGGAAGCGCTCGGCCCCGACGGTCGATTCCTTCCCTACTGGAGGCGCGATCGCGAGTCGGCGGGCGGGTATCGCCTCGAGCCGCTCGTCGACATGGAGAACTACCCCGCCTTCCTCTACTACCTCGGACCGAAGCTCCGTTGGGAGCGGACGAACCGTCGCGAGGTGCTCTTCACGAAGCCGTACACGTATGGCGATACGGCGATGATCGAGACGGTCTACCCGCTCATCCGCAACGGCGCGTTCGTCGGCATCAGCGGACTCGATCGCACGCTCATCCAGGTGGATCGCACGCTCGACGCCGCCGCCGCGCGGATCGACGCGGACTGCTTCCTCATCACCACCTCGATGGACGGCGTGACGCGCTACATCGCGGCCACCACCGATCACACCGCGCCCGAGGCGAATCGGCTCCAGTCCCGCGAACTGCGCGGAACGCCGCTTGAGCACAGCTTCGACGCCGCGCCGCGCACGTCGGGAGTCGTGTCGGTCTTCGAAGCGAAGGATCCGATCACGAGCGAGTGGAGTTTCTACGGCCTCGCCCGCGTGCCCAACTCCGACTGGATCCTGATGACGCGGCGCTCGACGTCGAGCGTGTTCGCGCGTCTCACGGCGCTCGTCGTGCAGAACAGCGTCACCGCGCTTGCCGGCGCCGGGCTCGTCGCCGTCGTCTTCTTCCTCGTGGCCCGCCGCGTGAGCAAGCGACTCTCCGTTGCGACGACGGCCGCCGGCCGCATTGCCGAAGGCGACCTGCGCCACGCCGTCGAGCGGACCGACGGGACCGACGAGACCGCGACGCTCCTCAACGCGTTCGCCGCGATGAACGACAACCTCACGCGCATGGTGCAGAACCTTCGCCGCGTGAGCATCCAGGTCAACTCGACCGCGAACGAGATCGGCGCCACCGCTTTGCAGCAGGAGGAGATGGCGAACGGCTTCAGCTCTTCGGCGACCGAAGTGGCGGCTGCAACGCAGGAGATCTCCGCGACCGGGGCCGAACTCGTCCGGACGATGGACGCGATCGCCGAGAGCGCGTTCGGCGCCGCGAACAAGGCGAGCGAGGGCCGCGAGAACGTGCGCACGATGCACGACGCGATGCGACGCCTCGACGACGCGGCGCACAGCGTGTCGACCAAGCTCGGAGCGATCAACGAGAAGGCGGGCGGCATCACCGCGATCCTCGCCACGATCACGAAGATCGCCGAGCAGACGAACCTCCTCTCCGTGAACGCCGCGATCGAAGCGGAGAAGGCCGGCGAGCTGGGCCTCGGCTTCCTCGTCGTTGCACGGGAGATTCGACGGCTCGCCGATCAGACCTCCGAAGCGACGCTCGACATCGACCGCGTGATTCGCCAGATGCAGGCGGCCGTCTCGGGCGGCGTGATGGAGATGGACCGGTTCGCCGAGTCGCTTCGTCTCTGCGTCGAGGAAGGCGATGCGGTCGCGCGACGGCTCGAGGGCATCGCCGGTCACGTCGAGAAGGACACGTCGCGCGTCGGCCAAGTGACCGAGGGCATGCGGGCCCAAGCCGCGGGCGTGAAGCAGATCGACGAGGCGATGCGCTCGCTGTCTGCGGCCGCGCGACGCTCGACCAGTTCCGCCGGGGAATTCTCCAAGGCGGCCTCCGGACTTCGGGACTCGATCGGATATCTCAAGGATGCGGTAGCCTCGTTCCGGTTGCCCGACGCCTGAGGTCGGCGCCGCCCACTGCCATGCGCGTCCTTCTCTTCGATACCTTTCAGCCGGACGGCACGCGCCGATGGGCGCTGCGCGCCGCGGAGATCGTGGAGCTCCTGCCCGTGGTGCGCTGGCGGCGCGTCGACGGCGGGCCGGCGTGGGCGCTCGGCGTGTTCGAGCGCCACGGCGAGCTCGTTCCGCTGCTCGACCTGCCGCAGATTCTCGGCGATGTCGCGACCTCACCGCGCGTCGGCGCTCGCATCGCGCTGATGCGCATCACCGCGCCGTCGACGGGCGGCGTCGACACGTCGCGCGGGCTCGTGGGCTTCCTCCTCTCGAACACCGCGGGTCTCGCGCAGATCGATTTCGCCTCGGCGAGCGCGTACCCCGGCTTCGACCCGTCCCGCCGCACGCCGCTAGGGCCCATCGCGAAGACGCCCGACGGCTTCGTGCAGCTCATCGAGACGGAGCATGCGTTCGGCAACGCCGAGCGCGAGGCGCTCCTGCCTGCCTGCAACGTGGAGCCGGCGCCGTGACCGGATTTCCGATGACGCGCGCCTGGTTCGCCGGCGCGACGTCGCTGGAGCCGTCGCTGATCGGGAGCGCGTCGTTCGACACGATGATCGCCCAGCGCATCCGCGAGCTCGGACTGCGCGGCGACGCCGACTACGCGGAGCGGCTTCGGATCGACTCGACCGAGGCGGCGAGGGCGCACGCGATGGTGGCCGTTCCCGAGACGTGGCTCTTCCGTTGCAGCGCGACTTTCGAGACCTTGCGCGAGCGACTGCTCCGCCGCCGCATGGCCGGTCAGGAAACGGTGCGGGCGCTGAGCGCGGGGTGCGCGACGGGCGCCGAGCCGTGGTCCCTCGCCGTCACCTTCGCGGCCGCGGGTTTCCCCGTTGCAGGCATCTCGATCGATGCCGTCGACCTCAATCCCGACGCGCTCGACGCCGTTCCCCGCGGCCGGTTCGGCCGACTGGGCGTGCGCGAGGCGATTCCCGCCTGGGCGCAGCACTTTGTGCGATCGGAGCGCGAGGATCTCGTCGTCGATCCGTCGCTTCGCGCGACGATCACGGTGCGCCGCGCGGATCTCTTCACGTTCTCGCCGCTCGGGTGCTACGACGTCATCCTCTGCCGCAACGTGCTGATCTACCTCGCGAAGCCCGCGCGCGAGCGACTGGTCCGTCGGCTCGTCTCGTGGCTGACGCCCGACGGCACCCTCGGAACCGGACACGCCGACAACGCCATCGACCACCTCGAAGACTTAGCGCCGTTCGGCCCCACCGGCGCCTTCCTCTTCGAGCGGGCGGCGCTGCCGAGCGGGCACGTCCCCATGTCGGTGCCGTCCGCGCCGCCGTCGCCTCCGCCGGGGCGCCGCGAGGCGCCGCGAGTGGCTGTCGCGGCGGCCACCGCGCCGCGCGCCGGTTCGCGATCGTTCACGCGTCGTGACGAACTCGACGTCGCCCTGCGCCGCGAGCCCAATCGGCTGGATCTTCTTCTCGAACTCGCCGAACTCCACGTTGCAGCGGGCGAGATTGCCCGTGCGGAGGACGCGTTCCGCCGCATCGTCTACCTCGACGCGAAGCACGAACATGCGCTCGTCCGTCTCGCCGAGCTCGCCGAGCGCCAAGGGAAGTCGGAGCTCGCCGCGCGATTCCGCGGACGTGCGCTCGAGGCCCATCTCGAGCGCGAGGAGTGACGCGCTCAGCTTCGGCGGAAGCCGAAGAACCCGCCGACCGCAGCCGACGCGCCCGACGGCAGGGCTGCAACGACGAAATCCTTGAACGCCGTCGCCTGCTTGCTGGCGGCGTCGATGCCGCCTTGCATGTCGGCTTCGACCTGCGACCAATCGAGCGAGATGAGCCCGGTGGCCTTCAGGACGGCGATGATCGCAACGACGGTTCCTCCGACGATGAGCGTCACCTTCAGGAACTTGCGGAAGAGCCACATGACGGCGAAGCCGGCCATGAAGCTGATGCCCATGCGAAACGTCACGGGCGACGCGGGCCGCTCGGCGGGGGCCGTCGGGCTTCCGGCCGTGACACCGGCGACCAGTCCGGACTTCGCGCCGCTCTCTGAGGTCGGCGCCGCCGGTGGCGCGGACACGTCGCGGTAGATCCACCACGCGGCGCTCAGGACCGTTGCGAGGAAGGCGATCCAGAGCGGCTTACTGCGGAGGAAGGCGGAGAGAGCGCTCTGCGACGGGGGATGCGTTTCGACAGTCTCGGCCATCGCCGCATTGTGGCAGCGGGACGGCCCGGCGGCCGCGCGGATCTCTTCACCGCCAGCCCGCGGATTGGCCGATCAGGGATGCATGGCAGTCGCCGACGGCCTTGCGCCGGACGACCAGCGCGCGGAGAGCCCCTCGACCGAGATCGGGGTCGGCGATCGCCTGCGCGCCCTCCTTGCCCGGCCGATCAGCGAGGCCGAACTCGACGAGAACACCGCAGTCGTCGCCACCAGCCCCCGGCGCCGCGAGGCCACCGCCCGCGCCCTCCTCGTGGTGCGGCTCGGCGGGGAACGACTCGGCTTCGACGTCCGCTTCGCCCGGCGCGTCGTGAGCGTGGCGCAGCCGCATCGCGTGCCGCATCGCGACCACAACGGATTTGCGGGGATCGCCAACGTCGACGGCGAGCTGGTGCTGGCGGTGCGCCTTGAGCGGCTGTTCGATCTCGAACGCAGCAACGCGGAGACCGCGTTGCGTCGTCATGTCGTCCTCGGCGACGAAGGCCAGGGCTGGGCCATCGAAGTGGATCGCGTCGAAGGCGTGCGCCGCTTCGAGGCCAGTCGACTGCTCACGCCGCCGGCCACCGTCGGCCGCGCCCTCGAGAGCATGACCGAAGCGCTCGCGGACACCGGCGACGGCGAGCCGCTCGTGAGCGTGCTCGCAACCGACCGCGTGCGCCGCGCGCTCGAAAGGTGCATCGCGTGAGTGGCGGCGGCTCGGATCCGTTCGGCGTCGGAGGCTTCTCCCTCTTCGACCTCTTCAAGGGCGAGGCGGAGACGCACTGTCGCGTGCTCAACGACGGCCTCCTCGCGCTCGAGGCGAAGCCCGACGACCTTGCCGCCGTCGAGCCGCTCATGCGCGCGGCCCACTCGATGAAGGGCGCGGCGCGGATCATCGGTCTCGACGTTGCCGTCAAGCTCGCGCACGCGATGGAGGACGTGCTCGTCGCGGCGCAGAAGGGGCGCGAGCGGCTGGGCTCGCCGCGCATCGACCAGTTGCTGCGCGGCACCGATCTCCTCGCGAAGCTCGCGACGATCTCCGAGGCGGAACTTGGCGAGTGGACGGCGTCGCACGGGCCGGAGATCGACGCGCTCTGCGGCGCGCTCGCGTCGCCCGCGCCGACCGCGCCCGAAACGCCACCGCCGCCGGCCGCGCCCGCGGCCCCGACCCCGACCGTGGCGGCGCCGGCACCCGCGCCAGCGCCGCCCGTGGTCGCGCCGACGGTCGAACCGCCCGCCGCGCCGGTGGCCGCGGCGCCGACGCCTGCACCGGCTGCAACGTCGAGCGAGCCGAAGACCGTGCGCCTCAGTGCCGACGCGATCGACCGCATCATGCGCCTCGCAGGCGAGATGACCGTCGAGAGCCGGCGCTACGAGCCGTTGCGCGAGCGGCTTCACAGCCTCAAGGAACGTCTGCTCGACCTCGACGAGACGCTCGAGGCCCTCGGCCTCGACATCGGCGCGAATCCCCGGCTCGACGACGCGGCGAAGCACACGAAGGCGCTCTGCCGCGACGCGGCGTTGCAGCTCCTCGCGTCCGACGAGCTCGCGCGGCGGGTCGAGGAGAATGCGGCGTCGCTCTATCACGCGACGCTCGGCAGCCGCATGCGTCCGTTCGGCGACATCACGCACGGCTACGCGCGGCTCGTGCGCGATCTCGCGAAGCAGCTCGGCAAGCAGGTCACGCTCACGATCGCGGGGACTTCGGTGCCGGTCGACCGCGACATCCTCTCGAGGCTCGAGGCGCCGCTCAATCACATGATCCGCAACGCGGTCGACCACGGCATCGAGATGCCGGATGACCGCGTTGCAGCCGGAAAGCCGGCGGCCGGAACCATCCGTCTCGAAGCGCGCCATCACGCGGGGCAACTCGTCGTGCAGCTCGTCGACGACGGCAAGGGCGTCGATCCCGAACGGGTGCGCCAGAAGGTGATCACGAAAGGTCTCGCGAGCGCCGAGATGGCCGCGAAGCTCTCGCACGCCGAGATCCTCGAGTTCCTCTTCTTGCCGGGATTCTCCACGGCGTCGAACGTCACGGAGATCTCCGGGCGAGGCGTCGGACTCGACGTCGTGCAGTCGACCGCGGTCGAACTCGGCGGCACCGCGACCATCGACTCGATCGCAGGGCGCGGCACCACGTTTCGGCTCGAGCTCCCGCTCACGCTGTCGGTCGTGCGCGCGGCGGTCGTCGAGATCGCCGGCGAGTCGTACGCGTTCCCGCTCGCGCGGCTCGAGCGCGTCGTGAAGATGCCGCGCTCCGCGCTGACGACGGTCGAAGGAAAGCAGCACTTCATGCTCGACGGCGTTTCCGTCGGCACGGTCGATGCGGCGCCGCTTCTCGGGTTCGGCGCCGACGAGGTCGGCGACTCCGTCTGCGTCATGGTCGTCGCGCATCGGCGCGGCGGCGATTCGGAGCGTTACGGTCTCGTCGTGTCGCGCTTCCGGGGCGAAAGCGATCTCGTGGTGCGTCGTCTCGACGAGCGCCTCGGCCGCGTGCCGCACATCGCATCGGCGGCGGTGCTCGAGTCGGGCGAGCTGCTCCTCGTCGTCGACGTCGACGATCTCGTGCAGTCCGTCCGGCAGCTCCTGTCCGAGGGTCGCCTGCGCGGCACGCGCGTGCGCGGCCACGCGGAGTCGCGGCGGCGGCGCCGCGTGCTTGTGGTCGACGACTCGATCACGGTGCGCGAGGTCGAGCGGCAACTGCTCACGCGCCTGGGCTACGACGTCGATGTCGCGGTGGACGGCGCCGACGGCCTCAATGCCGTGCGGCAGTCCGCGTACGACCTCGTCGTTTCCGACGTCGACATGCCGCGCATGAACGGGTTCGAGCTCGTGGCCGCGATTCGCCGCGAGCCGCGATTCGCGGATCTCCCGATCGTCATCGTTTCGTACAAGGATCGCGAGGAAGACCGGCTCGCCGGCATGCAGGCCGGCGCAAACGCCTATCTCACCAAGGGTGCGTTCCGCGACGACACGTTTGCGCGTACGGTACGCGACCTCGTGGGCGGCCCGGAGACCGGTGCGTGAGAGTCGCGATCGTGAATGACATGGCGATGGCGCTCGAGACGCTGCGGCGCGTCGTGCAGTCGCGCGCGGATCTCAGCGTTGCATGGACGGCCGCCGACGGCGCAAGCGCGGTCGAGCGCTGCAAGCGCGACACGCCCGACCTGATCCTGATGGACATGATCATGCCGGGCGTCGACGGCGTGGAAGCGACGCGCCGCATCATGCGCGAGTGCCCCTGCGCGATCCTCGTCGTCACGGCGACCGTCGACGGCAACGCAGGCAAGGTGTACGAAGCGCTCGGCTCGGGCGCGCTCGATGCCGTGCAGACGCCGGTGCTCGGCGTTTCCGGCAACCTGCGGGGCGCCGAGGAGCTGCTGAAGAAGATCGAGCACGTGCGGCTCCTGCACCGGCTGAAGGCGACCGCGACGACGACCACGCCGCGCGCGGCGACACCCGCGGTCGCGCTCCCGCCGGTGGGCACGGCGCGCGCGACCGGCTCGTCGTTCATCGCGATCGGCGCATCGACCGGCGGGCCGCAAGCGGTCGCCGAGTGCATCGGCTCGATTCCGGCCTCGGTCGATCGGCCGATTCTCGTCGTCCAGCACATCGGCGAGGAGTTCGTCGCGGGCTTCGCCGAGTGGCTGGCGCGAGGCACGCGGCGCCCGGTGAAGCTGGTCGAGGCGCGCGTCACGCCCGAGCCCCGCGTGATCTACGTTGCAGCCAAGGCGAAGCATCTTGTCGCCTACTCGAACGGCGACATCGGACTCGAAGACGAGCCGCGCGATCACCTGCACAAGCCGAGCGTCGATGTGCTCTTCGACTCGCTGGCGACCTCCGGTGCGAACGGTGTCGCGGCGCTTCTCACCGGCATGGGCCGCGACGGCGCGCAGGGATTGCTCGCGCTCCGCAACGCGGGCTGGTGGACGATCACGCAGGACGAGGCGACGAGCGTCGTCTGGGGAATGCCGGGCGAAGCGACGCGCATCGGCGCCGCATGCGAGACGTTGGCGATCGGCGCCATCGGTCCGGCGATTGCAACCGGCTTCGCGCGTCAGGCGGTGCGCGGCAACGTTCCGCGAGGAGGCAGTCGATGAGCGAAGTGCGCGCAGGCCTACCGGCCGTCTCCGTGTTGCTGGTCGACGACCAATTGATCATCGGCGAGGCGGTGCGTCGCATGCTCGCGACGCAGCCGGACATCGCCTATCGCTTCCTTGCCGATCCGACGAAGGCCGTCGAGCTCGCGCTCGAGCTCAAGCCGACGGTGATCCTCCAGGACCTCGTCATGCCGGCGGTCGACGGACTCGACCTCGTCGTGAAGTACCGCGAGCAGGAGGCGCTGAAGGAGACGCCGATCATCGTGCTGTCCTCGAAGGAGGAGGCCACGACGAAGGCCGAAGCCTTCGCGCGCGGCGCGAACGACTATCTGGTGAAGCTCCCCGATCCGATCGAGCTTCTCGCGCGCATCCGCCATCACTCGCGCGGCTACGTCGCGCAGCTCGAGCGCAACGAGGCCTTCCGCCGACTCGCCGAGAGCGAAGCCCACATGGCGGCGGAGTTGGCGCAGGCGGCGTCGTACGTGCAGTCGCTGCTCGACGCCCCGATCGACGTGCCGTCGCTTCGCACGAAGTGGGTCTTCATTCCGTCGGCGAGCCTTGGCGGAGACAGCTTCGGCTACCACTGGATCGACGAGAACCGATTCGCCTGTTACGTGATCGACGTGTGCGGCCACGGCGTCGGCCCGGCGCTCATGTCGGTCTCGGCCCTTTCGTTGATCCGCAGCCTCCCGCCCGATCAGGCCAGCGATCCGAAGACGGTGCTCAACCGCCTCAACGTGAACTTCCCGATGACGCGGCATCGGAACATGTTCTTCACGATCTGGTACGGCGTCATCGATCGTCGCGACCGTTCGCTCGTCTGGTCGGGCGCCGCCCATCCGCCGGCGGTGCTCCTGCGCGGCGACGAGATGCAGCTCTTCGAGTCGCAGTCGACGATGATCGGGATCGTGCCGGACCTCGATGCGACGAACGACCGCACCACGTTGCAGGCGGGCGACAAGCTGTGCCTCTACTCCGACGGCGTCTTCGAGCTGCTCAAGCCCGACGGGAAGATGTGGAATATCGACGGCCTCCACGACGCCATGCGCGGGCGCGCCGCGGACGAACTCGTGACGTCGATCCCGTCCATCACGCACGCGATTCGCGGCAGCGAGCAGTACGACGACGACTACTCGATCGTCGAGATCGACATTCGCTGACGCGCATCCGTCACTTCGCCGGCGCGGCGGTCTTCACCGCGAGATTGCGATACTCGACGCGATCGCCGTGGCCGCAGAACGCGATGTGCCCCTTGTCGCGCGAGAGACCGGGGTGCTTCTGGCCGTCGAGCGTTCCGTTCTTCGTGACCTCGTCGAGGTTCACGTCGACGATGACCGCGCCGTTCAGCGTGACTTTCACCTGACGGCCGCGCACCTCGATCTCCTCGACGTTCCACTCGCCGACCGGCTTCTGATGACCCCGCGTTGCAGGCGCGATGCCGTAGATCGAGCCGTGGTACTGGTACGGCTTCAACTGTGCGTACTTCTCGCTCGAGTCGTCGAGCACCTGGATCTCCATGCCGACATACGCCGCGTCGCCTTCGGGCGGCGTGCGGATGCCGATGCCGTTGTTCGCGCCGGGCGTGAGCTTGAACTCGAAGCGGAGCGTGAAGTCGCCGTATTCCTTCGCGGTGTAGAGATTGCGTCCGTTCGGGCCGCAGACGATCGCCCCGTTCTCGACGACGTAGCCGGTCGTGTCGCCGATCCAACCGGTGAGGTCTTTGCCGTTGAAGATCGACTCGAAGCCGTCGTTCGCGGCGGGCGCGGGCTTCGCGGCCTCGGTCTGTGCGGGCGCTCCCTGCGGCTTCGCGGGTGCGTCGTCGCGAGCCGCGATCGAGAAGGCGGCGAGCGAGAGGATCGATGCGGACGCGATCGCGAAGAGAGTCGAGTGAGCCATGCGCGGAGCGTATCGCTCGGACCCCGCATTTCCTACAGTGCCCCGATGCGCATCGCCGCCCTTGCCACGACCGTCACCGTGCTTCTCACCGCCATTCCCTGCGTCGCCGACGACGCCGCCAAGGCGCCGCCCGCGGCTCCCGCCGCGCCGGCAACGCCAGCGCCGCAGGCCGCGAAGCCGCGCGTCGCGCCGAGCCGTGTGTGGCCGGCGCTGAAACTGTCGCGGCCGGTGCAGATGATTCAGGTGCCCGATCAGGAAGATCGCTGGTTCATCGCCGAGCAGTCGGGCGTCATCAAGACGGCGTCGATGAAGGAAACCGACGCCAGCGACGCGCCGGTCGTCGTCGACCTGCGCGAGCGAGTCAACGACGGCAGCAACGAAGAGGGGCTCCTTTCGATCGCGTTCCATCCCGACTATCCGACGAAGCGCGAGCTCTACGTCTACTACAGCGCCAATCCGCCGCGTCGCTCGGTGCTGTCGCGTTTCACCGTTGCAGCCGACGGCAAGACGATCGATCCGGCGTCGGAGGAAGTCATCCTTGAAGTGCCGCAGCCGTACTGGAACCACAACGGCGGCACTGTCCTCTTCGGGCCCGACGGCTACCTCTATCTCTCCCTCGGCGACGGCGGCGCGGCCGGCGATCCGCTCGACGCGGGGCAAGATCTCTCGAAACTCCTCGCGAAGATCATCCGCATCGACGTGAATAAGACCTCGGACGGTAAGAAGTACGCGATTCCCGCGGACAACCCCTTCGTCGGCAAGGAAGGCGCCGCGCCCGAGGTCTGGGCCTACGGCCTGCGCAACGTGTGGCGCATGAGTTTCGACAAGGAGACGGGACAGCTCTGGGCGGGCGACGTCGGCCAGAACGAGTGGGAGGAGGTGCACCTCATCACGAAGGGCGGCAACTACGGCTGGCGCGTGCGTGAGGGCACCCACAACTTCGGCGAGACGAAGCACACGACCAACGGCGCGATGATCGATCCGATCGTCGAGTACCCGCACAAGCAGGGGCTCTCGATCACCGGCGGCTACGTCTACCGTGGCGACGCGATCCCGGCGCTCAAGGGCATGTACCTCTACGCCGACTTCGTCAGCGGCGCGGTGTGGGCGATCCGGCCCCCGGCCGACGGCAAGTCGCCTGCAACGCCGATGCAGCTCTTCAAGAAGGGCGGCTCGCTCTGGTCGAGCTTCGCCCAAGCGAAGGACGGAACGCTGTACCTTCTGTCGTTCGAAGGCGGTCAGTCTCCGGGACAGGCCGGCGCGGTCTGGCGAATCGTGTCGACTGACTGAAACGTTGCATCGACTTCCGTGTCACCGCGAACGAGCCCCTCATGACGACCACCACGATCCCCGTTGCAGCCTCGCTCCTCGTTGCAGGCATGACGTTCGCCGCCCAGGAAGGGACCGCGACGGTCTCGACCGCAGAGACGGGCTCGGCCGCGGCGTCCGCGCCCATCGAACCCGAGCGATCTACGGCTTCCTTCTCGGTTGCCGGCGGCTACCTCTACCAATTCTCGACGGACTTCGACGACGGTCCGGGCTCGGTGTCGGTCAATCGTGCGTACGGCACGTTTAGCTCGCGCTTCGAGATCGCGCCGTCGCTTAACCTCGGGCTTCGGTTCGGATGGGAAGGCGGTTGGTACGACTTCGACGGAAACACGCCGCTCTCGCTCGGCACTGGCGCCAGCCCGTGGAACACGGTCCAAGGCGTGCAACTCGGCGCGAACCTCGGATGGAAGATCAACGAGGAGTGGTCGACCTTCGTCGGCATCTTCGGCGCCGCGGCCGGCGAAACCGACGCCGATGCGAGCGACACGCTCTCGATCGGCGGTTCGGTCGGCGCGATGTGGCGCGCGAACGAGGACTTCTCGATCGGTGGTGGTGTGCTCGTCTCGAGCCAGATCGAGGACGACGCGCTCGTCATCCCGCTCCTCCTGATTGACTGGCGCATCAACGACGCGCTCAAGCTCACGAACATCGCCGGCCCCGAGGCCTATCCGACTGGCGCCGGCATCGAGCTCGTCTGCACGGCGGTCCCCCAGTGGGAGTTCGGCATCGGCGGCCGGTATGAGTCTCGTCGTTTCAGGCTCGACGATCGTGGCCCGGCGCCCGAAGGCGTCGGTGAGGACTCGAGCTTCGCGACGTGGCTCCGGGTCGGCGTGCGTCCGCTCAACGGCCTGCGCGTCGACGTGCTCGGCGGTCTGATGGTTTGGGAGGAGTACGAACTCGACGACCGCAACGGCAACGATCTCGCGTCAAGCGATCTCGATCCGTCGCCGTTCGTCGGCGTCTTCCTCGGCTACCGGTTCTGACGGGCGCTTCGCGACTCACACCGCCACGCGCGCGTCGGCCACGGTCGTCTCGATGATGTTCTGAATCACCGTGTCGGTGGCGATCCCTTCGGCCTCGGCTTCAAAGTTAAGTAGGCAACGGTGACGCAGCGCCGGCAGCGCGACCGACTTGATGTCGTCGGTGCTCACGCTGTCTCGGCCGCCAAGAAGGGCCTTCACCTTGCCGGCGAGGACGAGCGTCTGCGCGGCACGAGGGCTTGCGCCGAAGCGGAAGTAGCGGTTGACTTCGGGCGGCGCGAACTTGCCTTGCGGGTGCGTGGCGAGGACGAGTCGCACGGCGTAGTCCTGCACGTGCGGCGCGATCGCGGTGCGGCGCACGAGGTTCTGGTGCGCGAGGATCGTCGGTGCGTCGATCACGCGCTCGATGGTGGGCGACGCGCTCGTCGTCGTGCGGTTCAGGATCTCAACGAGGTCCTCGCGCGTTGCGTAGCCAACTTCAAGTTTGAAGAAGAAGCGATCGAGCTGGGCTTCGGGAAGGGGATACGTGCCTTCCTGCTCGATCGGGTTCTGCGTCGCCATGACGAAGAACGGCCTGTCGAGCTGGTGCGTCGTGCCGCCGACGGTCACGCTGCGCTCCTGCATTGCTTCCAGCAACGACGACTGCGTCTTCGGCGTGGCGCGGTTGATTTCGTCGGCCAGGACGATCTGCGCGAAGATCGGTCCCCTGCGGAATTGAAAGTCGCGGCCGTTGGGGGTTTCCACCACGATCGTCGTGCCCGTGACGTCGGCGGGCATGAGGTCGGGGGTGAACTGGATGCGGCTGAATTGCAGGTGCAGCGCCTGCGCGAGCGAGCGGATGAGGAGCGTCTTACCGAGACCAGGCACACCTTCGAGCAGCGCGTGCCCGCCGGCGAAGAGGCAGATGAGCACGCCGTCGATAATCTCTTCGTGGCCGACGACGGCCTTCTGAATTTCCTTCTTCGCCCTGTCGTAGTCGGATCGGAACTTTTCGGGGGTCGCCGCGATGCCGCTGCCGCTCGTCTGGTCGCTCATGGAGGCGGATCGTAGCGGGCGCGACCCACGGAATGCACCGGCCGAGCGCGGAGATTCTTCGCTGGCCGTTATGTGGTGCCGCGCGGGAAGACCTCGGCGACGACGATCGTCACAGCCGCGAGGACAAGAGCCACGGCGAACACGGTCCGCAGCGTTGCCTGCGGAATCCTGGGCGAAACCCACGTGCCGGCGAATCCGCCTGCAACGCCGAAAAGGACGAAGATCGCAGCGACTTGGAAGTCGATGCCGGGGTCGGCGTCGCGTAAGGCCCATGCGTGCTTGCCGAAACTCATCAGGCTGTTCGTCGCGATGACGACGAGGCTGGTCGCGACGGCCCGGCGCATCGGAACGCCCAAGAGGCCGAAAAGTGTCGGCACGAGCAGGAAGCCGCCGCCGACGCCCACGAGTCCGGTCAGGACGCCGATGCCCAGGCCCGCCGAGAGCGGCTGCCACGCGGGGCGAGGGGTGTACACGACCCCCTCGGGCACCGGCTTCGCGGTCAGCATGCGGATTGCGGCAGCAACGGTGACCGCGGCGAAGAGGAGCATCTGCGTCCGCCCGCTGAGGAAGCTCGCGATCGACGCCCCGAGCACGCCGCCGATCATGCCGGGCACGGCGAGGAGGATCGCCGTTCGCCAATCGACGAGACCTCTGCGCGCATACTGCAACGCGGAGACGAGCGCGATCGAGCCGACGATGAGAAGCGACTCGGCAACGGCGAGTTTCGCCGGTCGGCCGACGACGTAGGCGAGGATCGGCACGGTGACCATCGCGCCGCCTGCGCCGAGCAGGCCGAGCGTGACGCCGACGAGAAGTGCGCCGAGGATCTCGAGTGCTAGCACGTCACACTCTCGCGAGCTTCTGCCCCGCGGCGGCCCAGGCGTCGAAGCCCCCGGCCATGTTCGTCACGTCGTAGCCGTGGCGCTCGAGGAGCGCCGTCGCGTACGCCGATCTGCCGCCGGCCTTGCAGTGGCAGAGGATCGGCTTGTCCTTCGGGATGTCGGCGAGCCGCACGGAGAGCCGGGTGTGCGCGATGTTCGTCGCGCCTTCGATGTGGCCCGCGGCGTACTCGCCGGCGCGGCGCACGTCGAGAATGAATGACGCGCCGCGATCGACGATCGCCTGCGCGTCCTTCGCGCTCACTTCCTTTGATTGCACAAGCGGCAGGCCCGCGAGCGCCGACGGCTCGGCCCACGCGACCACGCGGTCGATGCCGACGCGCACGAGGTCGCGGATCGCGGCGTCGAGCTTGCCCGGGTCGACGACGAGCACGACGTCCTTCGCGGGATCGACGTAGGAACCGGCGACCGTCGGGAAGCTGTTGTCGAGCGGCGTGAAGAGCG
>JAEUIT010000005.1 GCA_016795035.1 Phycisphaerae bacterium
CCCGGCGACCATCCTGATGACCACCGCGAAACCGGCCTCCCTCTTCACCGGCGTCCTGCCCGCCATCACGACTCCCTTCCGCGACGACGACTCCGTCGACCATCGCGAGCTCGCGCGTCTCGTCGAGCGCATGATCGAGGCCGGGTGCCGCGGCATCATCACCCCCGGATCGTTAGGCGAGGGCTCGTCGCTCACCTCCGACGAAAAGCGGGCGATCTGGGAGACGTGCGTGCGCAGCACCTCGGCGCCGGTGATCGCGGCGATCGCGTCGGGCTCGACGCGCGACGCCGTCGAGCAGGCGCGCGCCGCAGCGAAGGCGGGCTGCCGCGGGCTGATGGTGCTGCCCCCGTACGTCTACCGCGGCGACTGGCCGGAGACGCGCGAGCACATGACGGCGATCGTCGCTGCGACCGATCTCCCCTGCATGCTCTACAACAATCCGGCCGCGTATGGCGTCGATCTGATGGCGCACCACGTTGCCGAGCTCGCGGCGAAGAACGCGAACATCGGCGCGGTGAAAGACTCGAGCGGCGACGCTCGTCGTTTCGCCGCGATGCGGTCCGCCTTGGGGGGCACGTCCGGGCCGTCGCTCACGCTGTGCGTCGGCATGGACGACTGCGTCGTCGAAGGCGTGCGCATGGGCGCGACCGGCTGGGTCGCGGGTCTCGTGAACGCGCTGCCGAAGGAGAGCGTGCGGCTCTTCGACCTTGCGATGGCCGAGCGTTCCGCCGCCGACCGCGCGGCGACGGACCGGCTCTACGAGTGGTTCCTGCCACTGCTCCGCCTCGACACGGTGCCGAAGTTCGTGCAGCTCATCAAGCTCGTGCAGGCTGAAACAGAGACCGGCAGCGAACGCGTGCGCCGCCCGCGCCGCGAGCTCGAGGGCAACGAGCGGGCGGCCGCCATCGCGACAATCCGCGCGGCGCTTGCACATCGGCCGGCGCTCACGTCACACTGAGTCGGTGGACCTCCCCATCGGCATCGCGGCGACGACCGCCCTCGGGGCGATCAGCGCGACGTGCTTTGCGCTTTGGGCGATCGGCGCGCCGTCGCCGACGCATCCGCGTTGCAGGCGATGCCAAGCCGACGTGCGCGGCGCGATTTTCTCGTCGCCGCCGACATGCCCCTCCTGCGGTGCGGCGCTCGGCGAGCGCGGCGCGATCCGTCCGACGGGGCGCGTGCGCCGTCGCTGGCTGGCGTGGGCCGCGTTCGTCGTTGCAGCATTGGCGCTCGGCGTTGCCCTCGCCGATCGGCGGCTTGCGCGGGATCGGATGCCATGGGAGGTCGCCGTCATTCCGGCGTGGGTCGACCTGCAGAACATCGACGACGCTGGCCGTCGCGAAGCTGCGATCGAACGGCTTCGGATGCGCGCCGAGTGCGGATGGCTCGACGCGCCGACCGCGAACGCCATCGTGCAACGAGTCCTCCTCGCCGAAGACGTCGGCTATAACGCCAGATGGCTCCTGTACGGCGCGCTTGAGGTTGCTACGACGGTACCTGACGAGGCGGCAGCCGCGGCGTTTCTCATCGACGATGAAGGGCCGAACTACTTCGATCAACTCGTCGCACCCGGCGGAGTGTTGCGACTCAATCGTGACACGATGCGGCTTTATCTCGAGCCCATCGAACTCCACGACGGTTTCGCACCTGCCTTCGCCATCACACGCGCCGCCATCGACGATCGCCCGGTCGCCTTTCGCAACGTCGCGCGCGACGAACCGGCACGGATAGCGACGCCGGATCGGCCGGTCGTCGCGCTCAGGCTCGAGGATCTCGAGACGACGTTGCCGGCCAATCTGACTCCGGGGATCCACGTCCTGAGGCTGTCGTACGACACGATCGCCTTCCTCGGCGTCGCGCAGAACGCCGTGGCCGAGGACCCTCGCTTCTGGCAACGCGGAGATGTGCGCGAGCTCGGCCTCGTGTCCTATCGCTCGAGTGGGTCGCGCGATCTTCCCTTCCTCGTGCACGTGACGGGATCACTCGACGTCCAGGGCGTCAATCCGCTGGTGAGGCTCCTCGGCCAACCCGAATTGCCGCCCGGAATTCCCCCACCAGATCCTTGGCGCACACCGTGGATCGGCGCGGGGTTCGTAGCAGTCGGTGCGGTGACCGCGCTCTCGGTCGCCGTCGCCCTATGCATCGCGCGCGCTGCCATCCGGGGCGCCGCGACGCTCGGCGAGCCGTCCTGTCGTCGTTGCCGGTCGCTGCTCGGTCCGCACACCTCCCGAGACTCGAACGGCTCTTGTCCGGAGTGCGGTGCGGGGCTCCGGAACGGCACGTCGTGGATCTCGTGGCGGCGGACACCGAGCAGGATCGGACTCCAGTTCATCGCGCTCGTGATGGCGCTGGGGACGGGCTCGCTTCTCGTCGTTGCGGCGCTCAACGCGATGGTCAGGTCAGTCGAACGGATCAGTGTCAGCGATTGGACGGCGGCGAGCTCGACGGAAGTGCTCACGCTCGCCCGAGCCGCCGCGACGGCTAGCGCGACGGTGGCCGATCTTGACGCGCTGCGCGCGGCGATCGACCACCGCGACGGACTCTCGAACATGGAGCCGTACGAGCTGCGCGAGTTCGGAGAGACGCTCGTCGGCCTGACCGACGCATGGACCCGACTCCCCCGCGACCTTCCGTCGCATCCCGAGCTCGTACGTGCGATCGTCGACCGAACCGATCGGATCGAGCTTCTCCTGTCGGACGCCGAGTGGACTCGATTTCGGGAGCGATTCGAGCGCCCGCGCGTGGTCGTTGCGCCTCGTGCTCGCGCCGGTGCCCGTGTGCACGTTGGAGGTCGCGATCGCTTCCGGACCAGTGATGCGGTCTCGATCGACGGCGACATAGCTGCAACGACGTACTCCTCTGAAGAAGGTCCGGGTCCGCTAGCGCCGGTCGCGACCGGCACCTTCGATGTGTCGCTGCAGTTTGCTGGTCAGGAATTCCATTCTCTCGATCCGACTCCTCCGACCTTCACCATCCGCGCGACCGTCGAGTCGATTCCACCCGGCGAATCATTGCTGCGCTCATTTGCCGAGGGTTCCATCGAGGATTTCATGCCGCCGCCACACGTCACGCTCCGCGAGGTCGGCACCCGCTGGCTCGCCCGACTGGAGACGTCGGATGTTGTCGCGGACCGGCCATGGCTCCACGTTGCAGGCACCTGGAGTTTTGAAGGCGACGGCCAGCGCTGGACGTTCCCCGGCACCTCGACACGGTCCTTCGATTACGACAAGGACTATCGCGACGTCCTCGTCGGACCGTTCCCGAACGGACCGCCTCGGCGCGGCGTCGTTCGCTTCGTGCCGGATCCCTCCACGCTGCATCTCGACGACGACGAGCCCGCCGACTGGTGGTTGCGCGAGGAGACGTTCGACGTCGAACCTCGCATCGTCCGCCTCGGCCAATGACCCCCGCGACCGCATCGGTGCTGTCGCGCCACGATCGGCGAAATCCCAGCGCGTCCGCGAATCTGCCGCCGCTCCACGTTGCGAAAGCGGCCGCGTCACGGGGCGATCTCCTGCTCGGCACGGTTGCAGTGTGAAGGTCACGGCACTGTCGGTGCAGGCTCATACATCTCTTCGTCGCCTCGACGAACACTAGGAGAATTCGCATGTCCTTGTCTCTCGCCCGATTGGGCGGCTGCGCGATCGCATTGGTCCTCGCGCAAGCCGCGGTTGCCTCCGATCCCGAACTCCGCGTCATTCACGCGTCGCCTGACGCGCCGGCCGTCGACATCCGCGTCAACGGCGCCGTCGCGATCCCGAACCTCGCGTTCGGCGAGTTCGCCGGCTACGTGTCGCTGCCCGCCGCCACCTACGACGTCGAGGTCGTGCCCGCCGGACTCTCGCGTCCGGTCGTGATCGACGCGTCGCTCACGCTCGAGATGGACAAGGCGTACAGCGTCTACGCCGTCGACACGCTCGCCTCGATCGAGCCGCTCGTCGTCCTCGACGACCGCTCGCCGGTGGAGAGCGGCAGCCGCGTCCGCTTCGTGCACGCGTCGCCGAACGCGCCGGCCGTCGACATCGCCGTTGCGGGCGGTCCGGTCCTCTTCGGCAACGTGGAGTTCAAGGAGGTCGCCGACGCGCTCACCGTCCCCGCCGGCACGTACAACCTCGAAGTGCGTCTTGCGGGCACGAACACCGTGGTCCTCCCGCTCGGCGAGATCACGCTCGGTGAAGGCTTCGCGTACACGGCGGTCGCCACCGGCCTCGTCGGCGGCTCGCCGGCGCTCGGCGCGCTCCTCCTCACCGACGTCGCCCCGCCCGCGGAAGTCCGCGTGATTCACGCGTCACCCGACGCTCCTAACGTCGACATTCGCGTGAACGGCGCCGTCGCCATTCCCGACCTCGCGTTCACCGAAGCGACCGACTACGTGTCGCTGCCCGAGGGCGACTATGACGTCGAAGTCGTTCCGGCCGGACTTCAGGCTCCGGTCGTGATCGACGCCACGCTGGCGCTCGACGCGGGCGTTGACTACACCGTGCTTGCGATCAACACGCTTGCGTCGATCGAACCGCTCGTCCTCGTTGACGACCGCACGCTGCCCGGCAGCGGCTCGCGCGTCCGCTTCGTGCACGGCTCGCCCGACGCTCCGGCGGTCGACATCGCGATCGCTGACAACGGCCCGGTCATCATCCCGAACACCTCGTTCGGCGAGGCGGCCGAGCCTATCACGGTTCCCGCCGGCATCTATGACCTCGAAGTCCGCGTTGCAGGCACCGACACGGTCGTCCTGCCGCTTCCGGAGATTCCGCTTCAGGTGAACACGGTCTACACGGTCGTCGCCACCGGCTTCGCCTTCGGCACGCCGAGCCTCGCCGCGCAGATCTACATCGACGCCCAGGGCATGTCGCCCGCGGGCCCCGGCGACATCGATCGCGACGGCAAGGTCGGCCCGCGCGACTTGGGAATCCTGCTCGGCGACTGGGGAACCACGCTCTCCCGTTCCGACCTGAACGAAGACGGCGAGGTCAACGGCAACGATCTCGGCGTCCTCTTCGGCTCCTGGACGTTCTAGAGCAGTTGCACAGCGCTCGGAGCGCTTCCGCGGGTTCCCCGCGCAACTGCTCTAGCCTGTTTTCCCGCTCCGCCCCTCCCCTCCGGGCCTTACTCGCTCTCGCCTCGGCTCCGCGGCCGAGTGAATCGGCCGCTTCGCACTGACTTGAGCTGCTCCACTTCACCTGCAACGACGTCTTTCCTCTCCTTGCAACCGCGGGCGGCGCTTCGGCGCCGCCCGCGGTCTTTTTCGGGAGGATGCTCTCGTCGGCGTTAGCCCGCGCGCACCGCGTCAATCACGCTCGTCGCGACCCAGTCGAGCTGCGCCGGCGTGAGATCCGCGTAGATCGGGAGCGCGATTGACTCCTTCGCCGCGAGCTCCGAGTGCGGGAACGTGCCTTCGCGATAGCCAAGCGACGCGAAGCACTTCTGCAGGTGGAGCGGCACCGGGTAATAGATCTCGGTGCCGACCTTTCGCTTGCCGAGGGCGTCGCGCACGCGATCGCGCATCGCGGCGGGCACGCGAATGACGTACTGGTTGTAGATGTGCCGTGATCCCTTCGGCGCCGGATGCGGCGTGCGCAGCGCGAAGCCGCCGGCCGAGATCGGCGTGGCGCTCGTCGTTGCACCCGCTTCGGCGAAGCGGCGGTCGTAGTACGCGGCGTTCTTCTGTCGGCCGGCGCTCCACGCGTCGAGGTGGCGAAGCTTCACGCTCAGGATCGCGGCCTGGAGCGCGTCGAGGCGCGAGTTGAGGCCGACCTCGTCGTGGTAGTACTTCGGCTCCATGCCGTGATTGCGCAGGCGACGCATGCGGTCGGCGAGCTTCGCGTCGTTCGTGGTGACGATGCCTCCGTCGCCGAAGCCGCCGAGGTTCTTGCTCGGGAAGAAGCTGAACGTGCCGATGACGCCGCGCGAACCGACGCGCGTGCCGTGCGCGTCCTCGGTGCCGATCGCCTGCGCCGCGTCTTCGATGACCGGAACGCCGTGTTCCTTCGCGATGCCGAGGATCGTGTCGAGATCCGCCGCCTGGCCGAAGAGGTGCACCGGAACGATCGCCTTCACCTTGGCGCCGTGGCAGCGGAAGGCGGCGCGGGTCGACTCAGGGCAGATGTTGTAGGTCGCTGGGTCGCAGTCGACGAAGACGGGCTTCGCGCCGAGGCGATGAATCGAGCCGGCGGTCGCGAAGAACGTGTAGCTCGGGCAGATGACGGCGTCGCCGGCGCCGATGTCGAGCGCCTGCAACGCGATGAGGATGGCGTCCGAGCCGTTCGCGCAGCCCACGGCGAACTGCGTCGAGCAGTAGGCCGCGACCTCGCGTTCAAGGGCCTCGACTTTCGGCCCGCCGATGAAGTACTGGCTCTCGCAGACCTCGCGGAGAATCGGCTCGATCTCGGCGCGGATCGTGGCGTACTGCGCCTTGAGATCAAGAAGCGGGACGGCGATTTCGGTGGCGGACGGTGCTGCGGTTGCGGTCATGCGGCGATTGTACGGAATGAGGCGATCCCGCTACCCGAGCGCAAAACCGCGGGGTATGTTCGAGCAATCGTTGTGGTGGCGCATGAGGAGTCTCCGGACAATCCTCGTGATGGCAGTGGCGTTGCCGTGGGCAATCCCGTTGTCGCATGCGCGTGGCCAGACGACCTTCCAAGACGAGGCCATCGCGCGCGGCCTCGCCTATCTGCCGTCGCAGGGCGGCTTCGGCGGCACCGGCCAGTTCGGCTGCGGCGTGGTGTTAGCCGACCTCGACAACGACGGCGACCCCGACATCGTCGCGTGCGGCAACGCGGTGAACACGATCGGCGTCTTCGCGAACGACGGCACCGGCCACTTCACCGACGTGAGCGCCGCGAGCGGCATCGGCGTCTACGCGAAGCCGTCCGGTCTTGTCGCGGGCGACTACGACGGCGACGGCGACCTCGACCTCTTCCTCTCCCGATGGATCGCGGCGCACGTCCTTCTCCGCAACGACGGCAACCTCCACTTCACCGACGTCACCGCGGCCTCGGGCATCGGCGGCGCCACCGGCGCCGGCACGGGCTGTGCGTTCGGCGACTTCGACGGCGACGGCTGGATCGATCTCGCCGTTGCGAACCGCACCGCCGGCGCGGCCCCCGCGCCGAACGCGCTCTATCGCAACCAGGGTGACGGGACGTTCGTCGACGTTGCAGCCGCGCTCGGCGTGACCAACGGGTTCCCTGCGTTCCAATGCAGCTGGTTCGACATTGACCGCGACGACGACCTCGACCTCTACGTCGGCAACGACAAGGGCGCGTTCAATCCACGCTGGAACCGGCTCTACCGAAACCAGGGCGACGGCACGTTCGTCGACGACGTCGGCTGCGGCGCCGACGTGCATGCCGACGCCATGGGCAATGCCGTCGGCGACCTCGACCTCGACGGCTGGCCGGAGATCTACGTGCCGAACATCCCCGCCGGCAACCTGCTGCTGCGCTCGGATGACGGCGGCGCGACGTTCGTCGACGTTGCAGCCGAGGCGGGCGTCGCGGGCTACGGGCTTTGCTGGGGCTCCGCGTTTCTCGACGGCGACAACGACGGCGATCTCGACCTCGTGAGCGTCGGCATCAACCCCTTCCCGAACTTCTACTTCGAGAACGTCGGTCCCTGGCCGCTCGCCGACCACACCCTCGGCGCCGGACTCGCCGCGCCGGCGGACTCGTACTGCCTCGCGGTCGGCGACATCGACAACGACGGCGACAAAGACCTGCTCGTGCAGTCACGACTTCAGAACCTCAAGCTCTTCGTCAACCAGGCGATCGCGTCGCCGGCACGACGCTGGCTCCAACTTGAGGCGAAGGGCCGCGGCGCGAACACGTTCGGCATCGGCACGACGGTCGACGTCGCATTCGCGGGCATGTCGCACTGGCGACAGGTCGCGGCCGGAACGGCGTACAAGAGTCAGAGCTCGTACGTCATGCACGTCGGTCTCGGCGCCGCCGAGGCTGCAACGGTGACCGTGCGCTTCCCCCGCGCGGGCGAGCGGCCCGCGGAGACGCGCGTGGTCGCGAACCTCGCGGCGAACCGCCGGTGGCCGCTCTGGCCGACGGAGCGGCTCGGCGACGCCGACGGCGACGGCGCGTGGTCGGCGCCGGAGCGCTCCGCGTTGCAGGCCCTGATCGGACAGCCGTTCGAGCCGCCGTGCGCGATCTATGACTTCGACGGCGACGGCGACGTCGACCGCGCCGACGACGATGCGTTCGTGCGGCGCCTCTCGGACCTCGATCACGACGGCATCGTCGGGCCGCGCGATCTCGCGAGCCTCCTCGGCGCGTGGGGCGACCGGTCGCCGGATCTGGACGGCGACCGCGTCGTCGGCGAATCGGATCTCGCGATCCTCCTCGGCGCCTGGACTGACTGACTCGGTCAGCCCGTCCACGCTCCGAGGACACGCGCGAGGTCGGCGCCGCCGACCGTGCCGTCGCAGTCGATGTCCGCGTTGCAGCCGCTGCACGGACCCCAGGCCCCGAGCAGGATGCCGAGATCCGCGCCGTTGACCTGTCCGTCGTCGTTGAGGTCCTCGGAGATTTCGGGCGGCAGCGGCTGACCCGGATTCGCTTCAAGCCAATCAACGTCGCAAGCGGTCAACGCGACGTCATAGATCTGAACATCGTCGACAAGCCCGTTGTAGAGGTTGGTAGGCACGCCGCTGAAGTGCACACCGCCGACGAGGAGATTCACCCCGACCGGCGTGATGGAGGTCGACGTGCCAGAGCCTTCGGCCGGCGCGCCGTCGACGTAGACGAGCGACTGGCCGCCGTCGTTGTGCACGACGACGACGTGATGCCACTGCATGTCGGTGACGGTGGTCGTGCCCGTGACTTCGCCGCCGCAGCCATTCGACTGGTAGAAGCTCAGGCGGGCGGGATCGCCGAAGCAGCCGCCGGACACGTTGGCGAACAGGATGTACCCGCTGGTCACCGTGGCCGCGTGTCGCGCGAGGACCACCTCGTTCGTCGACGTGTTCGTCGTCGACGTGCGCATCCAGAAGCTGATCGAGAACGTCGCGTTCCCCTGAAAGTTGAACACGTTGCCGAGATTGACGAGGCCGTTGCCTGGCGTCGAGACCTTCACCGCGTTGCCGGCGACGCCCGGAACGAACGTCGCGTCTCCCGTGAGCGTTCCGTTCGCGGTTCCGGCGGAGTCGTGCGCGACCGTGCCGCGCGACTCGTCGAACTTCCAGTGCGCCTTCAGATCCGCGTGTGCGCTTCCAACGACAGCGGCGCTTGCGCCGACGATCAACAACATCCGAACCATCGGTGTCTCCTCTCGGGGTTTCATCGCACGCTAACGACTCGGTGGCGCACGACCAAGAGGAAAGCGCGAATCACGACGTTATCTGCCAGTCGAGCCGAAGCCGCCGACGCCGCGCACGGTCTCGTCGAGCTCCTCGACCTCGACGATCTCCACGTGCTCGACCTTCGCGATGACCATCTGCGCGATGCGCATGCCTGGCTCGACGACGAACGGCCCGCGACCGAGATTGATCAGCGGAACCTTCACTTCGCCCCGGTAATCGGCATCGATCGTGCCCGGTGCGTTCGGCATCGAGATTCCGAACTTGCTCGCGAGTCCGCTGCGCGGGCGGACCTGCGCCTCGTAGCCCGGGGGAATCGCCATCGCGAAGCCGCACGGGACCATCGCGATGTCGCCGGGCGCGATCGTGAGCGGCGCGTCGAGACAGGCGGAGAGATCCATGCCCGCCGACTGCGGCGTCTGATAGGCCGGAATGCTGGCGCGGGCGGAGAGACGGCGGAAGCGAAGCGGAATGCGAGTCACGTCGCCGAGTGTACTTGGCCCGCGTCCGCGGTTCGGAACCGCGAGACCTCGGCATTGAGGTCGCGCGCCGCCTCTTCGAGCAGGTCGCTCGAGCGAAGCGAGGCCACCGCACCCGCGCTCGTGCGCCGCGCGCCGTCGACGAGCACGTTCATCGCGTCGTTGACTTGGCCGATGCCTTCGCACTGCGCTCGGATCGCCACCGCGAGCTGCTCGAAGTTCGCCTGCAACTCCTCGACCTGCTTGATGATCTGGCTGAGCTGTTCCGTCGCGCCGCGCGACGTGCCGCAGCCGCTCTCGACGGTGCGCCCGAAGTGCGAGAGCTCGCGCATGCCTTCGCCGACCGCTTCCTGCATCGAGGCGATCGTCGACTCGATCTCAAGCGCCGACGCCGCGGTCTGCGTCGCGAGGCGGTCGATTTCGTTCGCGACGATCTGGAAGCCGAGCCCGGCGGCGCCGGCCTTCTCCGCCTCGATCGACGCGTTCACGGCGAGGAGGTTCGTCTGGTTCGCGACCTTCGTGATGGCCGCGACGACCGCGTCGATCTGCGCCGCCTTCATGCTCACGGCGGTGAATCGTTCGGAGAGCGCGCGAATGCCGGCCTCCAGGCGCTCCATCGAGTTGGCGAGGCTCGAGAGCGCGACGCGGCCTTCGGACGCCGAGTGCGCCGCGGAGCCTGCGGTGCGCGTGAGCTCGCCCACGGTCGTCGTGAGTTCCGTCGCGGTCGCGCGCATCTCGGTCGTGGCCGCCGCGATCTGCGCCGTCGACGAGCTGAAGTCGCGCGCCACGGTGTCCTGCTCGTTCGCGACTTGGCGCACGCTGTCGCTCGCGGAGAGCGTGCGGCTCGAGGCCGACTTGAGTTGACCGACGAGCGATCCGAGGTCGTTCGTCGTTTCAGCCACCGCTTCGAGGAGCTCGCGCGTCTCGCCGCGGCCGCGCACCGCGACGGCCTTCGTGAGGTCGCCGGAAGCGATGCCGCGCATGGCGCCGACGGCGTCGTGCAGCGGCGCGGAGATGCGCCGCGACATTCCGAGTGCGAGACCGACGACGATCGCGATCGCGCCGATCACCGTCGCGAGCGCCGATTGGCGGAGCCGCATCAGCGGCTCGAACGCCTCACGGCGATCCTGCTCACCGACGATCGCCCAGCCAAAGCTTGGCGAGAAGCCCCACGACGAGAGCACGGGGGCGCCATCCAGTCCGGTGGCGTCGCCGAGCCCTTCTCCGCCGCCGGCCGCCGCGGTCAAACGTTCGCCGAGCGACGTCGTGGAGTCGAACTCCATCCGAAACGCCGCCCCCGGATCCTCTCGCAACGGAGAGACCGCGAGAAAGCGGTTCGCCCCGGTCGGCGCGGCGGCAATGATCTCGCCGGTCTCACCCAGGCCCGCGCGCTCGGTGAGGACGCGGTGAAAGTCGCGCGGCGCGATCTCGGCAACGACGACGCCGATGCGCCGACCTTCCGCGAGAATCGGACCGAGCGCCCAGATCGCGCCGGTTCCGGAGTCGCGAGGATCGGTGGCGGAGATCTCCGGCTGGAGAAGGAGCGAGACCTCCTCGAACGACTTCGAGAGCTGCGAGTTCGCCAGCAACGACGAGTTGAGGTCGCTGCCCACGATCTCGTCCCGCTCGAGCGACGCGAGCACGAGGCCCTCGTTCGAGATGAGGAGGAGGTCGGCGAAGCCTTGGGCTTCCGCAAAGGTCCGAAGGAAGTCGTGCGATTCGCCGGTCGCCTTGATCAGCACGTCGCGCACCGGCCCGCTCGCGGCGTTGGCGGCGTCGAGGCCACGGCGAACGGCCAGCACGAATCCCGGCGCGCGGGCGATGCCGTCGAGCGCGCGGAGCCGCGCGTCGGCGAGCGCCTCAAGCGCCTCCACGCGCGAACGCACCGTCGACGAGAGCCGCTCCAACGAGCTGCGTCGCACGCTCTCCGAGATCGCGTCTTCCGCGACCCAGAGCACGAGGCCGAGCGGCGCAAGGCCGATGAGAAGAAAGCCCGCCAGCAAGCGGACGCGGATCGACGAGAAGAACCCGGAGGACGAAGCGCTCACGACGCGGCTCCTCCGCTCGGGGTCGGGGTCGGGGTTGGTGTCTTGGGTGCGGTCGGCGTCGGGGCTGGGGTCGGGGTCGGCGTTGCAGGCGACGGAGGCGCGACGGGCGCACTCGGCGTTGCAGGCGATGGCTTCTCGACGCCGCCGTCATTCACGAACTGCCGCCACTCCCCATGCGACTTCCAGCTCGGCCACGGGCGCGGACGAATGAGACCGTTGCTCGACCACACCGGCGCGAGCGACCCGTCCGCGTCGATCCGGCCGATCTTGGCGACCTTCCACGTCGCGTGGGTCTCCGCGTCGATCGCGATGGTCTCCCCGCCCTGCCGTTCGGTCGCTCGCAGGATCGCCGAGCGGATCTGCGCCGCGGAGTCGTCCGCGCCGCGCTCGATCGCGCCGGTGATGAGTTCGATCGCAAGGATCGCCACGAGCGCCTGCGCGTCGGGGTTCGAGCCGCCGGAGCGCGCGAGATAGGCGCTCAACAGCTCCGGCTCGACGACGTCGTCGGCCTTCAGCGATGAGAGCACGATGTAGTCGCCCTTCGTGAGGCGGGTGTCGATCAGCCGCAACTCGCGGCCGCGGAGCGCCCAGGAGATGGTCGGCGCGACGTCGCTCGTGATCCCCTCGGCGCGCATCGCGCCCAGGAATCTCTGCGTTGCAGCCGCGCCCAGCCCCGACACGATGACATCGGGGCTCGCCGAGCGCACCTCGCGCACGACGGCCGCCATGTCCGCGTCGTTCGGGGAGACGACCCGGTCGCCCACGATCTCGCCGCCGATCGCCGGCACGTGATCGCGCAGGATCGCGTGCACCGTGCGCCCCACGAGCGAGTCGTCGGAGAGGAGGAAGACGCGCGGACCGATCTGGCGCACCGCCCAGGCGGCCGCCGGCACGGCGCGCTGGTTCGGGAGAAGTCCGAGGGTGATGAGGCTCGCGCTGTCGTCGAGCCCTTCGGTGGAGGTCGTGCCGAGGAGCAGGCCGCCCAACGGTTCGATGGCCGCCTCGATGGCTCGGCGCTCGGTCGGAGCGTTGCCGCCGACCATGACGCCCACGCCTGACCGCACGAGCCGTTCCGCGGCGCTCGCGGCGCCCGCGGCCGTGCTTTCGGTGTCCGCCACGACGCCGACGAGCGGGTGCCCGCGTGCGCCGCCGCGCTTGTTGACGACATCGATCGCCGCGAGCGCGGCGTCGAGCGTCACCTTGTCGAACGCGGCGTTGGCGCCGGTTTTCGCGACGACGATGCCGATCTCGATGGGCGTGCGCGAAGCGGCGCGGTTCTTCCAGAGAAGGAAGACCACGACGCTCACAAGGCACGCGGCGACCGCGGCGCGCAGGACAAACACCCGAAGCGAGAGCTTCATCTATGGCCGCTATCGGAAAGACGGGCTCCTCCAATTGAGAAGCCGCAGAGAAGCCGGGACGACGCTCGCACGAGCGCGACCGTAGACTGGCCCGCATGCCACGCGGGACCACGCACGGGACCGACGACGCGAGGCTGCGACCTCGGCGCGGCCGGCTGTGGGCGATCGCGGCCCTCGTCGCCGTCGGGGTTGCGGCGGGCGCCGCCGGATTCACCTTTCGCTACGCGGAAGGGCTCTCCTACCTCTCGAACGACCCGAAGGCGTGCGTCAACTGCCACGTGATGCGCGAGCAGTACGACGGCTGGCAGCACGCGTCGCATCACCACGTTGCAACCTGCAACGACTGTCACGTGCCGCATGCCTTCGTCCGCAAGTACCTGATGAAGGCCGACGCGGGATGGCGGCATTCGAAGGCGTTCACACTTCAGAATTTCGACGAGCCGATCCGCATGATTCCGCGCAGCCGAGCCGTCGTGCTCGAGAACTGCAATCGGTGTCACACGGCGCTCGTCGACGGCATGCTCGGCAGCGCCGCGCACGCCGGCGACAGCGACTGCATCCGCTGTCACGCGGACGTCGGCCACGGGCCGCCGCGATGACGTTCGCGTGTTCGTAGGGAGACTTCGATGAGTAAGATCGGCACCGCACTCGTCATCCTCGTGAGCGCCGGCGTCACGTTCGGCGCGCTCACGCTCTGGCAGAACATCCAGGACCGAAAGGCCGAAGGCCGCGAGGTCACGTTCGCGGTCGGCTCGATCGCGGAAGACACCGACGACCCAGCCGCGTGGAAGTCAAACTTCCCGCGGCAGTACGACTCGTATCTGCACACCGCCGACATCGCGCGCACGCGCTACGGCGGCTCGGAAGCGTTGAGTAAGGTGAGCGGCGACACGCCGTGGACCACGCTGTGGGCGGGGTATCCGTTCTCGGTCGACTATCGCGAGGAGCGCGGCCACGCGTACATGCTGGATGACCAGCGCGAGACCGAGCGCGTGAAGCAGTTCAAGCAACCGGGTGCGTGCTTGCATTGCCACGCGTCGGTGATTCCGGCGTACGTGAAGGCCGGCGTTGCAGCCGGCGTTCCGGCGTCCGATCGCGCGGCGGCGATCGAGAAGGGTTTCGAGGCGGTGTGCGCGATGCCGTATGCCGACGCGACGAAACTCGTCGCGCATCCGGTCTCGTGCATGGATTGCCACGACCCCGCGACGATGGCGCTCCGCGTCACGCGGCCGGGCTTCCTGCATGGCATCGCCGCGCTCGCGTCGAGCGACGAGGCGCTCGCGCACTTGCCGAGCATCGGCGCGTGGCGCGCTAGCGACCGCGCGACGCCGTACGACCCGAACGCGCTGGCGTCGCGCCAGGAGATGCGCACGTTCGTGTGCGCGCAGTGCCACGTCGAGTATCACTTCCGCGGCCCTGATAAGTACCTCGTCTATCCGTGGAAGAACGGCATCGACATCGAGGACGAGGAGCGCTACTACGACGAGATCGGCTTCAAGGACTGGACGCACCAGATCACCGGCGCGTCGATGCTGAAGGGCCAGCACCCCGAGTTCGAGATGTGGAATCAGGGCGTGCATGCGCAGAGCGGCGTGGCGTGCGCCGATTGCCACATGCCCTACGTGCGCGAGGGCGCCATCAAGGTGTCGAGCCATCACGTGCAGAGCCCGCTTCTCGACGTCAATCGCTCGTGCCAGACGTGCCACCGCCAAGACGAGGCGGAGATCCAGCGGCGCGTCGCCGACATCCAAGGGCGCACGAGGCACCTCATGGACTTGGCCGAGAACGCGAACCTCGACCTCGTCGCCGCGATCCGCGCGGCGATCGAGGCGGGCGTGCCGGCGGAGAGACTCGCGAACGCCCGGGAACTGCATCGCAAGGCGCAATGGCGCCTCGATTGGGTCAATGCGGAGAACTCGATGGGCTTCCATGCCCCGGGCGAATCGCTGCGAATCTTGGGCGAATCGATCGATCTCGCCCGGCAGGGTGTCACCGACGCCGAGCGGGCCCGAGCCGCGCCGACGACGGCGATGTCGGGCGCGCGCTGAGCGATTCTTGCGAGGCTGCGGAAGACGCTGTCCCGCCGGATTTGGCCCTTCACAATGCTCGCCGGAAGGTGTGCGGCGGTCTCGCCGATGACGCGATTGCGACAGCGCAGTCCGACGTCCCGGGCCGCCCGTCTTCCGCCCCGACCCACTCGCCGCTTGCGACGGATGTCACCGTGACCACGAACGCCCCCATGCCGCCGACCTCCGAATCTCGCGCGATCGCGCGTCCGCTTCGCACATGGTTCGTCGAACTCTGCGCACCGCTACTCGTGGGCGGAACGCTCGTCGCGGCCGTCGCGATGGCGATCGCCTTCGCGGCCTCGTCGTCGGCAAGCACGCCGCTCGACGATGCGATGCAGTCGGAGATGCAGGACGACGGCGACGGCATGATGTCCGGCGCCTCGGGCGACGCGCCGATCAGCGAGCGCGAGCGACAGTTCTTCGAGAAGAAGATCCGGCCGATCCTCGTCGCGAACTGCTACAGCTGCCACTCCGCCGAAGCCGAGCGCATCCGCGGCGATCTCGTCCTCGACACGCGCGACGGCTGGATGACGGGCGGCGCGAGCGGCCCCTCGATCGTGCCGGGCGATCCCGACAAGAGCGTGCTCATTCAGGCGGTGCGCTGGGCCGACGAAGACCTCGCGATGCCGCCGAAGCGCAAGCTGAAGGACGAGGACATCGCGGCGCTTGAGGAGTGGGTGCGCATGGGTGCGCCCGACCCGCGCGTGGTCACGACAGGTGCGATCGACTCCGAAGGACCGGCGCTTGCGGGCAAGTCGTGGGACATCGAGATCGCCCGCGACTTCTGGTCGTTCAAGGCGCCGGTGAAGCCGAAAGTGCCCTCACCCGCGAATGCAACGTGGTCTTTCGGCGACGTCGATCGGTTCGTACTCGCGTCGATGGAGGCGCACGATCTCAAGCCCGTCGGCGACGCGTCGAAGCGCACGTGGATTCGCCGCGTGACGTTCGACCTCACCGGACTTCCGCCGACGCCCGAGGAGATCGAGGCGTTCGAGAAGGACAAGACGCCGACGGCGTACGAGCGCGTCGTCGACCGCCTGCTCGCGTCGCCCGCGTTCGGCGAGCGCTGGGGACGCCACTGGCTCGACGTTGCACGCTACGCGGAGTCGAGCGGCAAAGAGAACAACGTGCTCTATCCGCACGCGTGGCGCTACCGCGACTACGTGATCGCGAGCTTCAACGCGGACAAGCCATTCGACATCTTCTTGCGCGAGCAGATCGCCGGCGACCTCCTGCCCGCCGCGAATCCCAACGACCGCGCGGAGAACCTCGTCGCGACCGCGTACCTCGCGATCGGCCCGAAGAGCCACAACCAGCAGAATCCTCGGCAGTTCTACGCGGACGTCGTCGACGAGCAGATCGACACCGTCACCCAAGGCATGCTCGGTCTCACCGTTGCATGCGCCCGCTGCCACGACCACAAGTTCGATCCGATTCCGCAGGCGGACTACTACGCGATGGCGGGCATCTTCGCGTCGACCGCGACGCAGTTTGGCACCGTGCAGTCGCCGGGCAACCGCCGCGCGTCGTCGCTGATCGCGCTGCCCGACGAGGCGGATGTCGTCGCCGGTCCCACGATGTCGCAGCAGGTGCGCACGCTCATCGAGCGCGGGCAGGAGCGACTGACGGCCGAGGCCGACGAGGCGATGAAGGCCGCCGAAGGCAAGCCGCGCGAGCAGGTGAACAACTTCCGCATCGCGCAACAGCGCGCCCAGGTGCGCACGCTCGAGTCGATCCTCGAGCGCTTCGACGAGAACGGAAGGCCCACCATCGAGAACCGCGTGACGATGGGCGCGCTCGACGGGCAGAAGATCCTCGAGGCTCCGATCCTGCAACGTGGAGAGATCGACAAGCCCCTCGAACGCGTGCCACGCGGGTTCGTGCAGGTCATCTCGGGCGAGGCGTCGCCGTCGATGCCGAGCGACGCCAGCGGTCGCCGCGAGCTCGCCGACTGGATCGCGAGCCCGTCGAATCCGCTCACGGCGCGGGTGTGGGCGAATCGGGTGTGGCTGCATCTCTTCGGCAAGGGCCTCGTGCCGACGCCCGACAACTTCGGCCACTCCGGCGTGCCGCCGACGCATCCCGAGCTCCTCGATTGGCTCGCGGTGCGGCTCGTCGAAGGCACGTGGTCGACGAAGGCGCTCGTTCGCGAGTTGGTCCTGAGCCGCACGTACCGGCTCGACTCCGCGCACGACGACAAGAACGCGGAGAAGGATCCCGACATCGTCTGGCTCTGGCGCATGCCGAACCGCCGGCTCGAGGCCGAAGCGATCCGCGACGCGATGCTCGCCGCTGCGGGCACGCTCGATCGCACGCCACCGTCCGGGTCCGTCATCAACTTCGCCGAAGGCGGGCTGCGCGGCGACAACAACCGACTTCTTCAGCAGCTCCTGACCGACAACCGCCCTCTTCGCAGCGTGTACATGCCGATCGTGCGCGACCGCGTGCCCGACTCGCTCGGCGTCTTCGACTTCGCGGAGCCGTCGTTCGTCGTCGGCGACCGCGACGAGACGAACGTCGCCACGCAGGCGCTCTACCTGATGAACGATCCTGGCGTCGTCGGCGCCGCCGACGCGTTCGCGGCGCGGCTCGTGCACGACGTGCCCGACAGCCGCAACGCGGAGGGCGAGCGCATCCGCCGCGCGTTCGAGCTCACGCTCGGGCGGGCGCCGAGCGGCGCGGAGGTCACGGCGTCGAAGGAGTTCCTCGACGACTTCAAGAAGGCGCTCGTCGCCGACGGCGGCAAGGAAACGGCAGGCAGCGCCGGCTCGGGCGACGCGCCGCGGCAACGTCGACCGCGCGAGCGCCTCGCCGAGCGCGCCGCCGAGCGCCGCGGCGACGGCCAAGGCCGATCGTCGAACGACCCCGACGCGCTCGCCTGGAGCGCGTTCTGCCAATCGCTTTTCCAGACTGCCGAGTTCCGCACGCTGAACTGATCTCTGCTGCAACGCGGAGACCTTCCGCACGGAGGACCGTATGGACTGCTGCTCGAATCGCATGCCCCTTCCGATGAACCGTCGCGCGCTCCTTCAGACGCTCGCGTGCGGCTTCGGCTACGCCGCGTTCGCAGGCCTCGCGACGAGCGCCTTCGGCGACGACATCGCCACCGATCCGCTCGCGCCGCGCTCGCCGCACTTCGCGCCGCGGGCGAAGCGCGTGATCTTCCTCTGCATGGTCGGCGGACCGTCGCACGTCGACACGTTCGACTACAAGCCGAAGCTCGCGACCGACGACGGCAAGGCGTTCGGCAAGGGCTTCCGACAGGGAGCGAAGCTGCTCGCGTCGCCGTGGAAATTCCGGCAACACGGAGAGAGCGGTCTCTGGGTGAGCGACCTCTTCCCCGAAGTCGCGAAGCACGCCGACAAGCTGTGCCTCCTGCGCGGCATGAAGACCGACGTGCCGGCGCACCCGCAGGCGCAGATGAAGCTGCACACGGGCTCGTTCCAGTTCGTGCGTCCGTCGATGGGCGCGTGGTCGCTCTACGGCCTCGGAACCGCGAACCGCAACCTCCCCGGCTTCGTCACGATCAATCCGAACGGCAGCGCGCAGCATTACGGCTCGTCGTTTCTGCCGGCCGTGTATCAGGGCGTTCCGGTCCGCGCGTCGCGCAACAACCGCGGCAACGAGGAGCCCATCGAGAACATCCGAAACACGCGCCTCGGCTCGAAGGCGCAGCGCGAGCAGCTCGACCTCGTGCAGAAGCTCAATCGCACGAACCTGAAGCGCGAGGAGGAAGACGCGCAGATCGAAGGCGTGATCGAGAGCTACGAGCTCGCGTTCCGCATGCAGGCCGAAGTGCCCGAGCTCCTCGACCTCTCGAGCGAGTCGAAGGCGACGCAGGAGCTCTACGGCATCGGCGCGAGCGGCGCGACGCCCGCCGGCGAATCGTTCGCGCGGCAGTGCCTCCTCGCGCGGCGCTTCGCGGAGGAAGGCGTGCGCTTCACGGTCGTCTCCCACGGCGGCTGGGACACGCACCGCAACCTGCGCGACGACCTCGAGAAGCAGTGCGGCGAGATCGATCGTCCGATCGCGGGACTCCTCGCCGATCTCAAGAAGCGCGGCATGCTCGACGACACGCTGGTCGTCTGGGGCGGCGAGTTCGGCCGGACACCCTACGCGCAGAACGGCAACGGGCGCGACCACAACAACAAGGGCTTCACGATCTGGATGGCCGGCGGCGGCGTGAAGGGCGGCCTGAGCTACGGCTCAACCGACGACTACGGCATCGAAGCCGTCGACGGCGCGATGGACATCCACGATTGGCACGCGACGGTCTTGCACTTGTTAGGCCTCGACCACGAGAAGCTCACGTATCGCCACGCGGGGCGCGACTTCCGCCTGACGGACGTGAAGGGCGTGGTGAACAAGGCGATTCTGGCATGAGGCAGAGAGGATTCAGGAGCCAGGAGTCAGGAGTCCGTGGGAATGCCCCTGACTCCTGACTCCTCAATCCTGACTCCTTCTCTCAGCACTCTCCCCACGCACCCAGCACCACCGCGATGTCCTGGCCGTCGACCGTCCCGTCGGCGGTCAAGTCCGCGTTGCCGCTCCCCCAGGCGCCGAGGAGGATGCCGAGGTCGGCGGCGTCGACCGTGCCGTTGTCGTCGAGGTCGGCCGGACACGCCGGCGCGGGCGCCGGCTTGTAGAGCCAGACGCCGCGGTAGAAGCTCGCGGTCGTCGTTTCAGTCACGGCTGCAACGTTGAAGTAGCCGTCGAAGACCGGATACTGCGCGCTCGCTTCAGGAATCGAGCCCATGCCGTCGGCATTGGTCGAGGCCCAGCCGCTGATGTAGAGGTAGCCGCCAAACGTCGTGTAGTAGTCGAACGTCGGCAGGAAGATGCCGAGATAGAAGAGCGCCGGGAGGACGTACGCGGGACCGCCGACGGTCTCCGTTGCAGCCATCTCGGGCGCAAACTCCGCGAAGAGTTCCTGCACGTCTTCCTTCGATGCCCACACGAGTCCGGTCACGTCCTTGCCTGCGAGGAAACCGCGGCATGGCGTCAGGCCGTCGTCCGGGCAGATCGTGTGGATCGACTCCCAGGTCAATCCCTTGAAGGACGCCGGTTGGTACCACTCGCGGCCCTGGGTATCGACGAATGTCTGTGCGTGGGCCGAGGCGGCAACTGCGAGGGAAAGACCGATGGAGGCGATGAGGGTGATTCGCATGGTGAGACTCCTGCCGAGATCGGAGCCGGGCTTCGCTCGGCAGATACGAGCGTCTCACGGATTTGCGGAAGAGTCGTAGGGGATTCTTTTGCGGGCGGTCCGAAGGATGTCGCCAAGCGTGGTGTTCTCGAGTAGCCGATCTGCCCGCCAGAGCAGGCGGATCGAAAGAAACTGAGCGGCTCCATCCACAACTCCCACGAGAACGGACGCGACGGCGAGCGGCCACCGCGGGCCTACCCGAGGGGGATAGGCAACGAGTATCCCGACGAGGATCGCCCACGCGATCGCCGTGCTTGCCCACACGAGTTTCCAGCGCGTCTCGTCGGCGCCTGTTACTGCAGCGCTAATTGCGTCGAGTATGGGTCGGAGTCTCCTGCGGACATTCGCAAAGACGTGCAGTCGATAGGCGGCGGCCGCGGCGACGAGAAGAGGCACGGGCACGCCGTACTTCGTCATGAGCCAAAGCGCGCCGGACATGAGTGGGAACCGAAGGAAGCCCCATGTGCGATCCAACCACGCTTGCAGCAATTCGCCGTTGCCAGAGCGCGCGTGGAGCCTTTGGAGGGGACGGCCGACGCTGAAGAAGCCGAAGAGGTGCGCGAGAAGAGCGAGGAATGCGAGCGCGATGATCGTGGAAGAGGGCGGCACCCGGATCCAGAGCGCCATCGGAACGACGATGGTCCACGCGCCAAACGCGAGGGTGAGGCCGTACCGTGCGATTCGTAGCTGGGTCCTGTCCACGCCCGCCCGCACGGCGGCGAACGCTCGATCCGACTCGCGCTTCGTGAGTCCGCACTCGGGGCAGGAGCCGCCGTCGGGTGTTCCGTGCAGGCTGTAGCCGCAGCGAAAGCAGGCGGTGGGGTCGACGATTTCGGTCACGTCGCGGCCTCTCGCTGGAGCCGCTTCCACTCCTGCAACGCGGAGATACCGCCGCGGGCTTTCAGTCCCCGCAGCGCTCGCTCGGTGCGCCAGACGAGCCGGACCATCAGCGCCTGCAGTGACGTGTCGACGAGCACCACGAGGACGGCGATGGGCCCGACGATCACCTTCGGGTTCGGCCACGAGGTCCAGAGGATGATGCTTACCGCAACGAGGAGCCATCCTCCCGCCGTGACGACGACGAGTCGCGCGAGGATGCGCGACTCGCGATCCTCGAGCGCGATGGCACGCGCGAGTTCGACGAACCGCAACGCGGTCGCCGCGAGGCCGATCATCCGCAGGAGGACGGCGCTCGCCGCGATGACCACCCAGGGATTCGGCACGCGCGACGACGCGTAGAACCCGGCGACGATCACCGCCAACTGACCCGTCGTCATCCAGTTCACGGGGGCATCGGTTCGCGACGGAACGCCTTCGTCACGAAATGCAGCGAGCAGGGATCGGCGCAGGTTGAGATACATGAGCGTGTGCGCGATACCGCCGAGAACTGCGAGGAACATCGCAGCCGGTTGCGTGAGCGTCACCACGAGCACGATGCCGAGAATGAGAATGCACCACGACACGAGGCCTGCGGTGACCTCGTTCTTGACTTGATAAAGCGGCTCGAGATTCACGCGCGCCCGCTCCGACGTGTACGCCGCGAGCGATTCGGCGACCGGCAGGCCGCACTCCGGACAGACGCCGCGTCGGCGCGTCGCCCGGAGGTCGTAGCCGCAGCGATAGCACTCGAGTCGATCGCGCGCGGGGGCGTCGGTCAACGCTTTCCTCGTTGCAGCCAGATGCCGCCGCCGATGAAGGTGAAGACGATGCCCATGATGCCGATGATCCCCGGCACGAACCAGGCCCGGAGGACCGTGTCGATGTCGGCGTCGCTCGGGTTGTCCGGGTTGTAGCGCACCGGAACCTTGGTTCCCGGCTGAAACGGCGAGGACGTCGAGACGGAGCTATAGAACTCGACGGTCGTTCCGTCGGGAGTCGCGAACTGCACGTGCTCGGCGTACGTCGTGCTGCCGCGCCGCGACCCGCTGCCCGAGCTGCGTCGCGCGTCGAGGTCCATGACGATGCCGGTCGCTTCCTTCGAGTGGGAGCGCCAGTTCCACGTCCGCACCGCGGCGATGCCGGCGCCGACCTGCATGCCGATTCCGATCACCGTGAAAATGATCCCGATGCGGCGGCCCCACGTTGCAGCTAACTCGAGACGCTTGCGGACATCGGTGAATCGCTGCGTTTCTTCGGGTTTTTCGTTTGACGTGGGTGGCACATCGGCTATTTTCCCGCCTCCTCCATTCCACACAAGAGTTTTCCGATGCTTCTCCTAGTTGCGACAGCCTGCACCCCAGCCGACCTCGACCGCCACCTGGCGTTCGATGCGTCGAGTCTGTGCGCGCCTTGGCGTTGCAGCTCCCCGTCGACCTGACGGCCGAGATGCCCACATCCTCGCGCCGCGCTCGGCGCAGAAGTCCACAACCGAAAGGGTTTACGTCCGCGCCGACACGATCGTCGCCGCGGGATCGTCACTGTTTGTCGCGACGGAATCGTCGCGGAGATGTCACATGGACACTGAAGTCATGAACGGCCCGCCGCTCCCGTCACGGGTGCGCACGGCCTTCGCCTATCTCTCGTATGTCCAGTCTCGGCTCCAGCCGTGCTGTCACCCGGCGGGGGAGCTCACGAAGCATGAGGAGGCGGTCGAACGGATCGCGCTCCGCACGCTCGTCGAGTTCATGACCGGCGAATGCGAGTTCGCCGACGACTCGCCTTCCAGCAACGAGGAGTCCGAATGCGAGAAGAAGGCGCGCAAGAGGAAGAAGTGAAGCGACCGGGCCGCAGGGGCTGCAAGGTCAGGCTGCGTCTCCGACGCCCCTGCCCTCGCGCCCCGGCCCCGGGTGCGGCGCCCGGATGAGCGTCACGATGGCAAACGGGAAGGCAACCAGCGACACCAGGACGACGACCGCCGCGAACCGCATCGCGTCCATGTCGTCGATGTTGTTTTGGATCCCGATGATCTGGATGGCGTTCCAGGTGCTATTCACTCCTGCGTGAATCACCATGCCCGGAAACACCGAGTTGGTGCGCCAGGCAACCACGCCGATCCAGACGCCGAGAACAAGCGCGAGCCCCATCGCCGGCGGGTCCACGTGGACAAGCGCGAAGAGGACGCTCGTCACGCCGATCGCAACGGGCGGCGACCAGCGGCGCAGAAGTCTCCGTTGCAGCAACCCACGGAAGATCAGTTCCTCGCACGTGCCCGGAAGGAGCCCGATCGCCGCGATCCAGAGGACCGCCTTCCATGCGGGGACCTCGCCCCACATCTCCATGATTTCCGTCGGCGGCGCCACGCTCGGGAGGAGCGCCGCCGCACCGAGCGCGAGCGCGAACGGCACTCCGCTGCCGATGAGGATCGCCGTCCAGCCGCCGACGCCGAGCCGCGCGGGCCAACGAAGTCCGAGTGTCTCGACGATTGGCGGCGCTCCGCTGGCTTCGCGCTGCGCGGAGAACCACGCATGCGCGACGGCGGCGACGAAGATTCCGGCCTGGACCGGCGCCAAGAGGAGGATGATGCCGATCGCGTCGGAGGCGAGGAAGCGCTCGATCTCGCCTGGTGACCTGCCTGCAACGGTGAGAGCGACGCCCGCGGTCACGGCAATCGCCAGTACGGCAATCATCCCGAGGAGGAATCCGAGCGCCACGGTGACGAACGGTGTCCACGTGCGCGGCCGACCCACGACCTCCGCCGTCGTGACGGCCGGCGGCGCCGCATCCCCCCACACCTCGCTCACGTCGTCACGCCCGGCAGCTGCACCTCACCGGTGCCCTTCACGATCTCGCCGATCGGGAACGCCTTTTCGCCCGACTTCTTGAGCTTCTCGAGCACGCCGTCGACGAACGTCGGCCGCACGATCACCACGTATCCGACGCCCATGTTGAAGACGCGATACATCTCCGCGCGCTCCACGTTGCCGTGCTTCTCGAGGAAGGGGAAGATCGCCGGCGGCGTCCACGACGTGACGTCGATGACGGCGTCGACGTCGGGCGGGAGCGCGCGGCACACGTTGCCGGGCAAGCCGCCGCCCGTGATGTGCGCCATGCCGCTCACGACCTTCTTGCGGCGATAGCTCGCGAGGAGCTTCACGATCGGCTTCGCGTAGATCTTCGTCGGTTCAAGGAGGACGTCGACGAGCCGACGATCGCCGCCTTCCGACTTCTTTCGCAATGGCTGAAGCTCGGGGTAGACCTTGCGGTAATCGAGGCCGGCGCGGTCGATGATCTTCCGCACGAGCGTGTAGCCGTTCGAGTGGACGCCGCTCGACGCGAGGCCGATCACGACGTCCCCCTTCTTCACGCGAAGCGGATCCATCGCGCGATCGAGTTCGACGACGCCGACCGCGAAGCCCGCGATGTCGAAGTCGCCCGGCGAGTAGATGTCGGGCATCTCGGCGCACTCGCCGCCGATGAGCGCGCAGCCGGCGATCTCGCAGCCCTTCGCGACGCCCGCGATCATCGCGGTCGTGTCGGCGGGGTCGAGCTTCGAGAGGCCGAGGTAGTCGAGGAAGAAGAGCGGCTCCGCGCCCTGCACGATGAGGTCGTTGATATTCATCGCGACGCAGTCGATGCCGACCGTGTCGTAGATCTTGAAGTCCGCCGCGATCTTGACCTTCGTGCCCACGCCGTCGGTGCAGGCGACGAGCACCGGATCCTTGAAGTTCCTCTTGAAGAGCTTCTCGTTGTAGTCGAGCCGGAACATGCCGGCGAAGGCGCCGTGCTTGCCGATGACCCGCGGACCGTAGGTCTTGCGGAGGATCGGCTTGATGCGGTCGACGACCTCGTCGCCCGCGTCGATGTCGACGCCGGCCTCGGCGTAGGTGAGGGGCTTGCGGGACTGGCCCGCACCGGCGCCCGTTCCAGCGCTGGATCGGGTGCTCGACCGGGGCTTCGACGTGGTTTTCGCGGACATCGGCCGCGATTGTAAGGGCGGCGGAAGGTCGCCTCGGGGTCACCGCTTCCCTGGCCGACTTTTGCACGCCGTCGTGCTTTAGACTGGTCGATCTATGTCGATTCTCGTTGACGGCAACACGAAGGTGCTCTGCCAAGGCATCACCGGTTCTGCGGGCGCATTCCACACCAAGGGCTGCCTCGACTACGGCACGAAGATGGTCGGCGGCGTCACGCCCGGCAAGGGCGGCCAGAAGGACGCCAACGGTCTCCCGATCTTCGACACCGTCGCCGACGCCGTGAAGGCGACCGGCGCCCGCGCCACGATGATCTTCGTCCCGCCGCCCTTCGCGGCCGACTCGATCCTCGAAGCGGCCGCGGCCGGCATCGAGGTCGTCTGCGCGATCACCGAAGGCATTCCGGTGCAGGACATGGTCCGCACGCGGGCGGCGCTTCGCGACTTTCCGAAGACGACACTCATCGGACCGAACTGCCCCGGCGTCATCACGCCAGGCTGGCGCGTGAGCGGCGAAGGCCCGACGGCCAAGTTCGCCGGTGGCTGCAAGATCGGCATCATGCCGGGCTACATCCATACGCACCGGAAGGACGCGTCGACCGGCAAGGCCGTCGGCATCATCAGCCGCTCCGGCACGCTGACCTACGAAGCGGTGTGGCAGACCTCGCAACGCGGCATCGGCCAGTCGACGTGCGTCGGCATCGGAGGCGACCCGGTGCGCGGCTTCGGCTTCATCGACGCACTGCAACTCTTCAACAACGATCCCGACACCGACGGCGTCATCATGATCGGCGAGATCGGCGGCAACGACGAGACGCTCGCCGGCGACTGGATCAAGGCGAACATGCGGAAGCCGGTCGTGGCGTTCATCGCCGGCCGCACCGCTCCTCCGGGGAAGCGCATGGGTCACGCCGGCGCGATCATCGGCGGCGCCGACGACACCGCCCAAGCGAAGATCGAATCGCTGCGCCGCAACGGCATCGCCGTCGCGGACAGCCCCGCCGACCTCGGTTCCTCGATGATGAAGGCACTTTCGCTGACGGGCCAGCCGGTCGGCGCCCGCTGACGACTACGCTGGTCGCATGATCTCGATCCTGCGACCGCTCGCGATTGCCGCCGCCATTGCGTGCTCCACTCCGCTTGCGCTCGCGCAGGCGGGTCCGGGGCCGCGCGCCCAGCCCGACGCGACCAAGGCCGTCGCCGTCGCCGAGGCGCCGTCCCTCCTGTCGAACGTCTGGTTCATCGGTGCAAGTGCGACTGCGGGCTTCGGCGTCGTCACGCAGGTCGAGAATCACGCCCCATCCGTGCTGTCGGTTCCGCTCGCCGCGTCGTTCGCCGGTGCGACCACGACGCCCGTCCGCGTGCACGACCTCGGGTCGCCGTTCTTCTTCATGAGCCCCGGGCGCACTGGTCGCACGCAGGTCGATCGCGCGCTCGACCAGAAGGCGTCGCTCATCGTCGGGGTCGACTTCCTCTTCTGGTACGTCTACGGCACCGAGAGCGCGGGCGGCGAGCGGATGCTCGACGAGTCGGCCCGGCTCCGCAATCTTGAGACCGGCCTCAGCCAACTGGACCGATTCGACGCCGCGACGCCGATGGTCATCGGCGACCTGCCCGACATGCACCGCGCGGTCGGCAAGATGCTCTCCCGCGCGCAGATGCCCAAGCCTGAAACGTTGACGAAGGCGAACGAGCGCATCCGGGAGTGGGCATCGAATCGCAAGCGCACGGCGGTCGTCTCGCTCGCCGAGATCGTGCCCGCCTTGAACGGGAAGCAACCGATTCTCGCGGGCGGCATCACGTTCGATCCGACGAAGGGCGCGCTCATCCAGTCGGACGAGCTTCATCCCACCTTCCGCGGCTCGCTCGCGCTCGGGCTCCGCGTTGCCGACGCGATCAACGCCTCGCTCGCGAAGGAGAAGCCTGTCGCGATCGCCGCCGACGAGCCGACGGTCGAGTCGGCCACGAAGACGGCCGCGGCGCAGATCTTTGCCGAGCGGGCCGGAAGCGAACCGGCCGCTCCGACGACGAAGAAGACCGAGACGGGCGACGCGAAGGCGCCTGCAACGCCGACCGTGCCGCAGGCGCCGTCACCGACGAAGTAGCTCGCTCAGCGCCGACATCGTCGTCCGGTCCTTCACCTTGTCCATCTCGTCCTGGACGATGCGGTCGCTCATGCGCCGTCCCATCACGCGATCGACGCCGGGCAAAAGGCGCTTCAGGTCGCGCGAGACGTCCGGGCCACGGAGGTTTCGGCGAAGAAGCTCGAGACGCTCCTGGTCGAGTGCGCCGATGCGCGGCGTCGCGAGATGCCAGAGCATGTCGACGGCGTCGGGGCTCGGCGGGCGGCAAAGCTCGAACGCCTGCACGAAGCTGTCGAACGACCGCGTGCGGAAGAGCGGCCCGAGCGCGTCGGCCGCGACGGCGGCGCCGGCGCCGCGGGCTTGGGCGATCGTGAAGAACTGGGCTGCAACGTCGTCCGCGCCGACGAGCACGAGGTCGCGCATCGCGGCGCGGGCCTTGTCCGCGTCGCCCGACGCCGCGAACTCGCGCATCGCCGTCTTGGCCCCTTCGAGCACGTCCGCCCCCTTCGCGTCGGGAAGCGCGGCTTTCGGAATCTCGACGCCCTTCGTCGGCAGGATCGTGCAGATAGGGTCGCCGATGAGCGTCACGCGCCACACGCGATCGAACGGGCCGTCGAGCATGCGACCTGAAACGAGGAACGGCCCGAGTCCGAGCCAGCGCGACACGAGCGCCTGCGGCGGCACGAACGCGAAGAGAAGCGGCTCCTGCACGCTGCCCACATAGGCGTACACGCCGCGATCGAGATACGCGGCGCCAATCGTCGCGGGATCGCTCGGGCGATTCAGCGACCACGAGTGAATGAGATGGAGCGCGGTCGGGCGATTCAGGAACGGCACGTCGTCGACGACCGCCGTCTCTCCCTTCCAGAGGAGGAAGCGATCGGGGTCGCCCATCGAGTTCATCACGAGGAGATCGCAGGTGAACCCGCCCATCAGCATGCTCTCCCACCCCCGCAGCGTGACCTGCTCGCCGACGTGCAGCTGCGTGGAGAACCCCTGCGCTTTCATCATCGCCTCGGCCGGCGTCGGGTCGTACGCGCTCCACGGTTCGCCGGACTCGTAGCCCGAGACGAATCGCACATCGCGGCGCGGGGCGAACAGCGAACTCATCGCCATGTACGCGCAGCGCGCCTCGTTGCCGAAGATCCATCCGACGATCGCGCTCCGCTCGCCGGTCGCCTTGCGCGCGAGCGCGTCGGTCGTCGCGCATGGGTCCGTGAGCTTCACGACGTCGTTCGGCTGGATCGGCGGGCGCTGGATGTCCGGCACGTCCGGCTTCGCCTTGGCGGGCAACGAGCGGCACAGCGCGATCGCGTCGAGCGTGTCGCCGAGATCGCGCCACGGAACGCCGATCGAGTCGACGGCGAGATTGAGCGACGCGTCAAGCTTCGCGAAGTCGGCGGCGTTCAGCGTGTCGTCGGGCTTGCCGTAGTCGCCGTCGAGGAACGCGATCGGCGCGCCGCGGCCGGCGACAAGCGCCGCCGCCGCGACCCACGCGGGATCGTCCGGGCTGGTCACGACGGCGCACGGCGCGCCGGTCATTCCCTTGCGGCCGTTCTCGGAGAGCGCCTTGAGCGCGTCGACGATCGTCTCCCGGCTCGGCGCCGCGCCGACCGACGCGCGGCGCACGACGCGTTCGGGCTTGAAGGCGCGGATGAAGGTCGGGGCGAACGAGAGGTCGTCGAAGAGGACGGGCCAGCGGGCCTGCGGCGTCCAACGGGAAATCTCGTCGAGGTAGGTCGCGACGTCGGGAACGAGCGTCACCTGCGGGGCGACGCCGCGGGCCGATTCGCACGTCACCGTTGCGAGGCCGATGCGGGCCGGCCACGGCACGTCGGTCGGCGATGCGGGCGGGTTCCCCGGCGGGGGCGACTGTGCGGCGCTCGCGGCAGCAACGCAGAGCGAGAACGAGGCGAACGCACGAGACACGGTCGGACGTGTGGCGGAGGGCACGGTGATATCGTCGTCGCCCGTGCCCGAGGATGCCACCCGAATTCTGCCGGCATCGCGACCGACCGAGCCGGAGCTGATGGACGCCGACGACATCGCGCTCGACGAGCTCGAGCGGTCGTTCCGCTTCATCTATCGGGTGAACCGCTGGTTCGGCGGAGCCGCGGCGCTTCGCCGCGTGCTCGCCGACGATGCGCCGCGCTGGCCGCGCGATCGCCCGATTCGTTGGCTCGACCTCGGCACCGGCGCCGCGGACATTCCGCTCGCGATCGATGCCTGGGCGGCACGGGCCGGGCACGACGTGCGCTGCGTCGCGCTCGATCGCCATCCCGGCTGCCTCGCGCTCGCGCGGAAGGCCGTCCGAGGGCATCCCCGCATCGAGGTCGTCTCAGGCGACGCGCTCGACCTCTCGGGCTTCGGCGATCGCTCGTTCGACTACGTCCACGCCGGGATGTTCCTCCACCACCTCCACGAGCCGTCGATCATCTCCGTGTTGCAGGCGATGGGGAGGATCGCGTCGCGCGCGGTCGTGTGGAACGATCTCTCGCGATCGGCGTGGGCGGCGTTCGCGGTCTGGCTCGTCACCGTGCCCGAACCGGCGGGCGTGAAGTTCGACGCACGCCTCTCCGTGCGCAAGGGCTTCACGGCGGCGGAAGCGCTCGCGCTGGCCGAGCGGGCCCGCCTCCGCGCGACGCTACGGCCGCACGCGTTCGTCGGCCGTTTCGCCGTGGTCGGCGCCGCGTAACGCCGGCCTATTCGAGCGGGTACGGGAAGCCGCCGTTCGACTGGCCCTTCAGGTTCTGCTCGTACTCGCCGAGGCCGGGGACCTGCTTGATCTGCTCGTCGGTGAGGACGCGCCGCACTTGGCTGACCGCGCGGGCGCTGCGCTCGTCGCGCTCGAACTGCACCTTCATGCGCTCGTTCTGTCGGGCGGCGTACTCGCGATACACGGCGGAGGGATCGTTGCTCGCCTTCGGCGGCGAAGGGTTGCGGCGCACCATGCGACGGCACGCGTCGAAGTAGTCGCGCTCGTACTCGGCGCGGACCGAGTCGAGCCGGGCGCGCTGGTCGGGCGTGAGGTCCGGCAACGCGGAGGCGCGGTCGAGGAACGGAAGCGCCGTGCGCGGATCGTTGAAGATCGACGGGAACGCGGCCTTGTCGTACGCGAGCTGGAACGCATCGCGATTGGCCTCGGGAATGGCCGACTTCATCGCCTCGAAGATCGACGTCATGATCTTCTGGCGCTCGCGGCGCAGCTCCTCGGCCTTCGTCTGGAGCTTCATCGACTCCTCTTGGAACTTCGCCATCGCCGCCGCGTCTGGCGGCTGGCCGTCCTGGAACTGCACGCCCCACGACATGCCGAGATTCTGCGTCTGCGTGGCGTTCTCCATGGCTGCAACGTCGAGTTCCCGGAGCCGGGGGATCGCCGTGGCGGCGGCGGCGGCGACGGCCGCGCGGGCGGCGGGTCGCGCGTCGTCGGGGATCGACTCGTGACTCAGGATCGTCATGATCGGGACGGCGACTTCCTCGTCGCCAAACGCGAATCCCGACCCGAAGAGGTCCGGACGAAGCTGCCGCATCATGGTCACGCGGTCGAGCCGGACCACGAGGATCTCGTTCGCGTGGCTTTCGCCCAAGACCTTCAGCACGTCGGCGAAGAACGCCTCGTCGAGGTCAAGCGCCTTCGCCACCGCCTCGCGCTGCTTGGCGGCATGCGCCGAGATCGCCTCGGCGTTCCAGCGCATGCTTCCGTCTTCGGAGCGCGTCCACTGGTTGCCTTCCTGCTTCGCCACTTCCTCGAGGAGCGGCGCGATCGAGTCGGTCCAGGTCTTCTGATAGTCGGCGTGCATCGTCTCGAGCGTGCTCTTCATGCCCGCGTCGAGATTCATCGAGCCGGACATCAGCTGGATCATGCCGACGTCGAGCGGCGAGAGGCTGCGGCCCGCATCGAACACGGTGGCTTCGACGGACGCCTCGTGCGCCGCGGCCTCCGCGACGGCCTCGTCGGTGGCGTCGACGTCGATCGTGGCGAACGGATTCGCGCTGTCGCCGGCCATCGCGAGCCGCTGGAAGATGCGGTCGTACCGCTCGTCGCCGACCATCGGCCGCAGGGTCGAGGCGGTGCGCTCCTGAAGCTCGGCGCGCTTCGTCTGAAGCTCCTGAAGCTTCTTCTGCAGTTCCTCGCCGCCGCCGCCGAACGGATTGAAGAGGTCCGACGACTCGGTCCGCTCGTTGTCGAGCTTCACGAGCTGGTCGATGATCGCGTCGTTCGCCTGCACGAAGTTGGTGCGCTCGACGCGGAGCCGCTCCTTCAGTTCGGGGGAGATCGTCGCGCTCTTCTCAAGGCTCGCGAAGAGACGCTCGAAGCTCGTGTCGTAGCCGATCATCGGATGCGCGCGGCGCAGGTAGACGGCGCGGAGACGACGCTGCGGATCGCCGGTGAGCTTGGCGGAGAGCCCCCGATACGTGCGGTCGTTCAGCTCGCGGATCGCCTGCACTCGCTTCTGCACCTTCTTGCCGGCTTCCTGCATCGCCCGCTGCGCGGTCTCCATGAGCGCGGTCATGCGCTCGGGGTTGTTGCGCATGTCCTCTTCGGTCATCTCGGCGAAGCCCGCCTTCTCGAGCTCGCGGAACATGTCGGTCCACATGCTGAGCGCGTCTTCGCCCGCGCCCTTCGCGCTGGCCGTGAGCCGCTCCTCGTAGTCGATCAGGTCGGGCGTGATCGTCGCGAGCACTTCGGGTGCGTCGGCGAACGAGTCGATGACGATCGGCGACATGTCGGTCGCGTTCATCATGCCCATCGCCGACATCGAGCCGCCGCGCAGCTCGCGCTGGCGAAGCCGTGCGTTCGCGGCGCGGGTCACGCCCTGCCGCTTGTCCTCGCCCACGACGACGGCGATCCCCTCGAAGAGCGTGCCGTCGATCTCGCCGATCCGTTTCGTCACGCGCTCGGTGTCGCGGATCAGCTTTTCGAACTTGTCGCGGCGCGGGAAGCCGGTGCCCTCGATGGCCCGCTGGCTCTCGAGGAGCTTCTCGATGTCGCCTTCGCGAAGCTGCTTGAACGACGCCCGGTAGTCGTCGTGCAGGCCTTCGATCGCGTCCCACTCCTCGCGCGTCGGCGCGACGTAGCGGCGCAGAAGATCGTGGAGCTCGGTGGTCGAGATCGGTTCCGGCACCGCACCCGACGTGCCTTGGCCGCGCGCCGGCGCACAGGCGCAGGCGATCGCGACGAGCAGAGCTGCAACGACGTGCATCACGCGCATGACGAATCCTCCGGATCAGGATTGGGGAAGGCGGCCGACGAGAGGACGATTCAGAAGACTGAGCCGAGGCCCATGACGCGCCGCCAGACCGAGATCTGGCCGAGGTGCGACTGGGTATGGCCGACGAAGAGGAAGTTCACGACGCCGCCGATCGTCGGGAAGAGCTCGCGCATGCGGCCTTCGACGGGATTCGGCTTGAGGAAGTGCTCGTCGGAAACTCCGTCGAGCGCTTCGATCGCGGCGCGGTAGCGCGCGAAGAAGGTCGACACGATCACGTCCTTCGCGGGGTACGCGCCGGGCGTTCCGACGCACGGCGCGCCGGCCTTGAAGAGGTCGGCCGAGTACGGCAACGGCTTCACGAGGTCCTCGCGTCCGAGGAACCCGAGGATGCGCACGTCGGGATAGATCGAGAGGTGCCCGAGGTTGAAGGCGGCGCTATTGATGTTCGGCTGCGGCATATGCGCGAAGGTCTCGGGCGAGATGTCCTTCACGAGGCCTTCGGCGTACATGAGCGCGAGCTCGGCGCCATTCTTGATGATCGAGGCAAACGACGAGGAGACGGCAGTGGTGGTCATAGGAGTGTGTGGCTGAAACGGGGCCGATCGTAGTCGGTCGTTAGGCAAATACCGGGTGCCGGGTTCGCGAGTTTCCGTGAAACGTGAAGTTGGCCCGCCGAGCCGCGGAGCGGGTCAGACGCCCACGAACCGGGCGGCGAGCGTGCGCGCCACCTCGGCGTCGGTCGTGCCCGAGACGACCGTTCGGCCGTCGTCGAAGACTTCCATCGCGAGGCCCGACTCGCGGAACGTCGCGGTTATCGACGTGGCGGCGGGCGTCACTGCGGCGTGCGGCGCAAGTCGCCGCGCGAGATCCGCGAGGTCGCAGGAGATAACGAGCCGGGGCACGATCTGCACCGCGTTCTTCCCGCAGAGCGCGGTCACGTTCGGAAGCCGGTCGCCGTCGAGGAATTCGAACCTCCGCCCGGCGCAGGCCGGACACGCAGGATCGCGCGCGTTCGAGAGGTCGGTGCGCCGCCATTCGTTGCGCCAGAGGTCGATCGACACGAGGCCGCGCTCGACGGCGGCGGTCGCGCCGACGAGGAGCTTCAGCGTTTCAGCCGCCTCGAGGCTCGCGATCGTCGCCGTGGCCATGCCGAGGACGCCGTGCACGTCGCACGTGGCGATCGTCCCCGGCGGCGGCGGTTCCGGCGCGATGCAACGGAGACACGCGGTGATCCCCGGGCGCAACACCGCGAACATGCCGCCCGTCGCGACCGCGCCGCCGTACACGTACGGGATGCCGAGCTTGAGGCTGACGTCGTTCAGGAGGTAGCGCGACTCGAGGTTGTCGAGGCCGTCGACGATGACCTGCGCCCCGGCGGCATAACGCTCCGCGTTGCGGGCGCCGAGGTCGTCCCAGAACGCGCGAACGCGCACCTCGCCGTTGATCGCGGCGATGCGCGCCTTCGCGGCTTCGACTTTCGGCGTGCCCCGGGCCGCGTCGCGCTCGTCGTAGAGCGTCTGCCGTTGCAGGTTGGTCACGTCGACGATGTCGCGGTCGACGATCGTGAGCGTGCCGACGCCGGCGCGCGCGAGTTGGTCGATGATGACCGACCCGAGCGCGCCGGCGCCTGCAACGAGGACATGCGCCGCGCGGAGCGCCGCCTGGCCTTCGGGGCCGATCGGCGGCAGGATCTCTTGGCGGGCGTAACGCGACGACACGGCGTGCCGAGGTTACTTCGTCAGGCCCGGCACCAGATCGGCACCGGCCGGAATCTGCGCCGAACTCTCGCTGACGTCGTTCCCGATCGGCTCGTATTGCCCGCCGAGGTGCTTCGCGAGGAACGCTTCGGTGACCGCCGAGAACGCCATGTTGTTCTCCGGCCGCGCGAAGCCGTGGCCTTCATCCGGGAAGAGGACGTAGGTCACGGGGATGTTCCGCTTCTTCATCGCGGCGACGATCTGGTCGCTCTCCGCCTGCTTCACGCGCGGGTCGTTCGCGCCTTGGCCGATGAGGAGCGGGCGCTGGATGCGATCCACAAAGGTGATCGGCGAGATGCTCGCGAGGTACTTCTCGTCGTCGAGGCTGCCGACGCGCTGTTCGAACATCGCCTTCATCGGGCCCCAGTACGGCGGAATCGACTGGAGCAAGGTGACGATGTTCGACGGGCCGACGATGTCGACCGCGCACGCGAAGAAGTCCGGCGTGAACGTGAGACCCGCAAGCGCCGCGTAGCCGCCGTAGCTGCCGCCCATGATGGCGATCTTCTTCGGATCGGCGATGCCCTTCGCGACGGCCCAGTTCGAGGCGTCGATCAGGTCGTCGTGCATCTTCGCGGCCCACTGCCGATTGCCCGCGTTGAGGAAGTCCTTGCCGAATCCGGTCGAGCCGCGGAAGTTCACCGAGAGGACGGCGTAGCCGCGGTTCGCGAGCCACTGGTGGTACGGGTTGTAGCCCCACGAATCGCGGGCCCACGGACCGCCGTGCACGAAGAGCACCATCGGCACGGGCTTCGACGAACCGGGCACGAAGCCCTTCGGCAGCGTGAGGTACGAGACGAGGTCGAGGCCGTCGCGGCTCTTGATGACCTCGGGCGTCATCTTCACGAGCGGCAGGCCGCGCAGCGTGTCGTTCGACACGAAGAGGAACGACGCGTTCTTGCTCGTGCGGTCGTAGAGATACGTCTCGACCGGGCCGTCGTCGCGGACGAACGCGACGGTCCAGTAGCGGTCGTCGTCGCTCCGGCTCGTGATGATGAAGTCGCCGTCGGCGACCTTCTTCAACGTTGCAAGGTCAGGCGCGATGGCGGGGTCGATCGGCGTCCACTCGCTGCGGAGATACTCGAACGCGATCGCCTGCGGACGATTCGTCTTCGGGTCGATGAGCGTGTCGCCGGGCTCGCACCGCGGGTCGGTCTCGATGAGGCGCCACTGCTGTCCCTCGCCCTTCGGCGCGAACGTGACCTCGTAGAGGCCGCCGGTGTTCTTCGCTTCGGTGCGCGAGGTGTCGAGGACGAAGACGCTCTTGCCGTCCTTCGCGATGACGAAGGGCGACGAGCTCGCCGAGTTCTCGAAGGTCCACGACGCGAAGGGCTTCCACTCGCCGGCCGCCGTTTCGCGCATCTGCGCTTCGAGCGAGCCGTCGGGGAGCATGCGCGTGACGAGGCGCACGTTCCAGTCCTTGTCGGGCAGCATGCTGATCCAGCCGCCCTCATTCTTGAAGACCATCTCGCCCTTGCCGGTGCGCGTGTCGATGCGCCAGGCGTCGAACATCGCGGGGTCGCGGTTGTTGACGCTGACGAGGACTTGGTGCGGATGGTCGGCGTCGGTCGCGAGGATCGAGGCCCGCGTGCCGGGCCACGGCGTGAGGCAGGTCTCGGCGCCGCTCGCGAGGTCGACGGCGAAGATCTGGAAGTTCTCGTCGCCGCCGCGATCCTGGAGGTAGACGATCTGGCTGCTGCCAGGCACGAAGTTCCACTGACGGATCGGACGCGTGGTCGACTGCGTGAGCGGCTTCGGCTCGCCCGACGGCTTGCCGTCGACGAGCGGCTGCACCCACACGTTGAGAACGCCGTCGCGCGGCGCGACGAAGCCGAGCGATGTGCCGTCGGGACTCACCTTCGCGCCGGAGCGCTGCGGGTTGCCGAAGAGCACTTCGCGCGGGATGAGCGGTGCGGACACCGGCGGCGCGGTCTGCGCGAACGCCGAAGATGTGGTCACGAGTCCAAGCATGAGTGATGTGAGGATTCGCATGAGGCGGTGGTGGGGTTTGGTGTGGCGAAACGACGAGCTGCGGACGAGGAGAATAGAGAATGGAGATTGGAGAATCCCGCCGCCGGATTGCAGCGCTCTTGCACGTGCGCCTAACACCGCACTCTAACTCCTGCTCCGGCACCACCCCGCCCTCTCCAATTTCCTCTCTCCATTTTCCGCCTCACCGGAAAAGAAAAACCCCGCACGAGCTCCGTGCGGGGTTCGGGAATCGATTCTTGAAGTTCGGCCTCGCTTACCAAGCGAAGTGCGCGAAGGCCCCCAGCACTTCGCTTACCAAGCGAAGTGCGCAAAAGCCTTATTCGCTTCCGCCATGCGGTGCGTGTTGTCCTTCGTGGTCACGGCCTTGCCTTCGCCCTTCGCCGCATCCCAGAATTCCTTCGCGAGGCGGTCGCCCATCGGACGGCCCTTCTCGTCGCGAGCGGCTTCGATGATCCAGCGGAAGGCAAGCGACTGCTGACGACGCTTGTTGAGCTGCATCGGCACCTGGTAGTTGGCACCGCCGACGCGCTTCGAGCGGACTTCGACGACCGGACGCACGTTCTCGAGGGCCTTGTGGAAGAGTTCGATCGCGCTCTTCGGGAGCGTCTCGCTCTTTTCCTTCTCGAGGCGGGTCTGGATCTTGTCGAGCGCCGAGTACACCACGCGCTGCGCGGTGGCCTTTTCGCCACCGTACATCACGCAGTTGATGAACTTCGAAAGCACGCGATCCTGGAAACGGGGATCGGGCTTGAGCTGCTCTTCCGAACGAGTGAACGTGCCTGCCATTGATCGACTCCTAGTGGCTTGACGACGCCCATCTGTAGGCCCGTCAGTGGGCCGATCCGTGGATCGATAGCGTCGTCTGTTTCACCGCGGCTGGGACGATGGGGATTCCCGGTCGAAAGCTGCCGCGATTACTGCCCGGCGTTGGCGCTGACCATCAGCGCCGGCGCGGGATATGTGTGATTCGTTGTCGCGCGAGATCGCTTACTTCTTCGCGGCGGGCTTCGCGCCCTTCGCGCCGGCAGCGGCCTTCTTCTTCACGCCGTAGAGCGAACGGCCCTTCTTACGGCCGTCGACGCCGAGGCAGTCGAGCGCGCCGCGGACGACGTGGTAGCGAACGCCCGGGAGGTCGCGGACACGGCCACCGCGGACGAGCACGATCGAGTGCTCCTGAAGGTTGTGACCTTCGCCGCCGATGTATGCCGTGACTTCGCGGCCATTCGAGAGACGCACGCGGGCGACCTTACGAAGCGCCGAGTTCGGCTTCTTCGGGGTGACCGTGCGCACCTGGAGGCACACACCGCGCCGTTGTGGGCAAGCGCCGAGGTCCTTGACCTTCGACTTGGCGGCTTGGACGACGCGGGGCTTCCGGACGAGCTGATTGATCGTTGGCATCGCAGGTACGCGTGAAAGCAAAACCCCCGGCCTCAGAGACAAAGCCCGTAGCGAGAGGCCGGGCGAAATAGGGGCGAATCGGGGACTGTACTTGGGCGCGCGATGGGCCGCAAGCGATGTCTCGCGAAGTCGGCTCCCAAAACGACTTAGGACGATCGCGACCCCGCGGGCCAAGGGTCAGAGCTGGGACCGTTCGCGGAGCCGACGGATCTCGCCGACCGCCATCCGATCGCACCGTTCGTTGAACGCATGGCCGTTGTGGCCGCGGATCCACTCCGGCTCGACCCGGTGGAGCATCCGCAGCCGGTCGAGCTCTTCCCAGAGCTCCTGGTTGAGGACCGGAGATTTGTCGGCCTTGCGCCATCCACGGGCTTTCCACCCGTCTATCCACTCAGACAAACCCTTCACCGCGTACTGGCTGTCCGAGACCACCCGGACCCGGGACGGCTTCTTCAGGGACTTCAACCCCTCGATGATGGAGAGGAGTTCCATCCGATTGTTGGTCGTCCGGCCTTCGCCCCCCGACCCCAACAACTCCTTGCCGGAAGCAGGATCACGAAGGATGTAGGCCCAGCCGCCGGGGCCGGGGTTGCCCTCGCACGCACCATCCGTATAAAGCTCGACGAAGGGTCGGTCGGCGGTCGGTTTCGACGGAGAAGTCACGCGCCCTTCATTACCACACCCGAGCGGTTCATGGCAGAGGGCTCGGGACAAGCGCCTCTCGCAGCGCCGCGAACCAACCGCTTTACTGCCTCGGCACGTTCCCGTAGACTGCCCGATTCTCGAAAGCTCCGTCTACTGAGGCTCCCATGGTTCCTGCATTTCGCCAATCTCCCGGCCGTACCCGTCGTCGTCGCGCGCACCAGGCGCTGAAGTCCACGCACACGACGCTGTGCCCCAACTGCGGCGGTTCGAAGCGGCCCCACACCGCGTGCGCCTCGTGCGGCTATGTCCGCCCGGGCCTCCAGGTGAAGGTCAAGAAGCCGGCCGACGCCTAAGTCGGCACGCCTTCCGCGTCTCTTCCGTCTCTGATCCATCGGACCCCGCGCCTCGCGCGGTTTCCGACTTCTACCGATAGGGGTTTTCTCCATGCGAATCGGCATGGATGTCATGGGCGGCGACAACGCGCCGGACGAGATCCTCAAAGGATCGCTCGCCGCGCTTCCGCATCTGCCGCCCGATGACACGTTGGTCCTGGTCGGCGACGAAGCCATCATCAAGGACATGCTCCGCGAGCGCGGCATCAAGGATCCGCGCATCGAGGTCGTGCACGCGAGTGAGGCGATCGGAATGGACGAGTCGCCCGTCGAGGCAGTGCGCCAGAAGCGCGACTCCTCGATCAATGTCTGCGCGCGCCTCGCGGGTCCGAAGGAAGAACCCGGCGTGCGCCTCGACGCGTGGATCTCCGCCGGCAACACCGGCGCGTGCGTGACGGCGGCGCAGATGTTCATGCGCCGACTCCCGAACGTCGCGCGCCCGGGCATCGCAGTCACGGTGCCCACCTTCAGCGGTCCGATCGTCCTGATCGACGTCGGCGCGAACATCGAGCCGAAGCCGCAACACCTCGCCCAGTACGGCGTGATGGGCGACGCCTACGCCCGCGCGATCCTCGGTATCCCGAATCCGCGCGTCGCGATCATGAACGTCGGCGGCGAAGAGCAAAAGGGCACGGGTGAGATGCGCGAGGCGCGCGACCTCCTCCGCCGTGCCGAAGGCGTGCAGTTCATCGGCTTCGTCGAAGGCCGCGGCGTCTTTGACGGCGAGGCCGACGTCGTCATCACTGACGGCGTCCTCGGCAACGTCATGCTCAAGCTGGCCGAAGGCCTGAGCTCGGGCATCTTCAAGGCGCTCGCCCGCGAGGTCTTCGAGATGGATCCCGAACTCGCGGTCCGACTCGAGCCGGTGGTCAAGAGCATCTACGCGAAGCACGATTACCACGAGTACGGCGGCGCTCCGCTTCTCGGCGTGAACGGTGTCTGTCTCATCTCGCACGGCTCGAGCGTGGCGCGAACCATGAAGAACGCGGTGATCCGCGGTCGTCAGTTCGTCGAGAGCCGCGTGAACGACACGATCGTTCGTCGCCTCGCCAGCATGGAACCCGTGCCCGAATGAGCGCGCAGATCTTGCCGTCCGTCGGTTCCTTCGGCGTTCGCATCGCTGGGACCGGAAGCGCCGTTCCGTCGCAGGTCCTCTCGAATGCCGATCTCGCTCGGATGGTCGAGACCGACGACGACTGGATCTTCCAGCGCACCGGCATTCGCGAGCGGCGCATCTCGAATCCCGACACCGAAGGCACCTACACGCTGTCGCGCGACGCCCTCGGCCGCGCGATCGAGGCCGCGAAGATCGATCCCAACACGATCGATCTCGTGATCTGCGGAACGTGCACGATGGAGATGAGCTGCCCGTCGACGGCGTGCCGCATCTCCGCCGCGGTCGGGGCGAAGTCGGCGGCGGCGTTCGACCTCGTTGCAGCCTGCTGCGGCTACGTCTACACGCTCAACGTTGCCGACGCGCTCATTCGCTCGGGCTCGTACAAGACGATCGCGATCGTCGGCTGCGACGCGATGTCGTCGATCATCGACTACACCGACCGCGGCACGTCGATCCTCTTCGGCGACGCCGCCGGCGCCGCGATCCTCACCCGCGACACCGATCGCACCAAGGGCTGCCTCTACCAGCACATGGGGGCCGACGGCAGCGACTGGGGCTCGCTCTACATCCCGCGCCGCCAGCGCGACATTCCCCCGCAGGACGCCGAGAACCGGAACCAACTCGGCAAGCTTCGCATGGAAGGCCGCGAGGTCTTCAAGTTCGCGGTCAACAAGTTCCGCGAAGTCATCGAAGACGCGATGGCGAAGACGAGTCTCGGCGTCAACGACATTGGCCAAGTGATCTGCCACCAGTCGAATGTCCGCATCATCGACGCCGCGCGCGAGCGCATCGGCTTCGATCGCGAGCAGGTCTACGTGAACATCGATCGCTTCGGCAACAGCTCCGCGGGCTCGGTCGGTCTCTGCTTCGACCAGCTCTGGAAAGCTGGCAAGGTGCCGTGCGAGAAGCCCGTCGTGTTCGTCGCGTTCGGCGGCGGCCTGACGTGGGCGAGCTCCGTCTGGCAACTCTGAGCGGACACCGTTCCATCGTGGCGCTGCGGGGCGATCGCGTCGCGGCCTAGACATCGATTTCGCAGGAGACCTCTTCGATGGCCATCACTCCGGTCATTCTCTGCCCGGGCCAAGGTGCCCAGGCGCTCGGCATGGGCAAGGCGTGGTTCGACGCGTCGCCCGAAGCCGCGAGCGTGTTCGCCGCCGCCGATCGCGTGCTCGGGTCGTCGAGCGATCTCGCGATGCCGGGCGGTGCAACGTTGAGTTCGCTCTGTTTCGGCGGCCCGATCGATGTCCTCAGCCGAACCGACGTCAGCCAGCCCGCGCTCTTCACCGCGGGCGTCGCCTGCTATCGCGCGCTCGCCGTGAAGAACCCCGGGCTCGCGCCCTCGGCCGCCGCGGGACTGTCGCTCGGCGAGTACACCGCCCTTCACCTGGCCGGCGCGCTCAGCTTCGAGGACGGCCTTCGGCTCGTCGCCCTTCGCGGCAAGCTGATGCAACAGGCGGCCGAAGCGAGCAAGGGCTCGATGGTCGCGCTTATCGGGGCCGACGAGACCCAGGCCCAAGCGGTCTGCGATGCAGCCGCCCAAGGCGACGTCCTTGTCTGTGCAAATTTCAATGCGCCGGGACAGATCGTCCTCTCCGGTCATCTGGCCGCGTGCCAGAGGGCGGTCGAGGCCGCGTCGACCGTGGGTTGTCGGGCAACGCCGCTGCAAGTGGCCGGTGCCTTCCACAGTCCGCTGATGGCGCCGGCGGCCGAAGGGCTGGCGAAGGCATTGGCCAGCGTCCCCATCGGTCCGCTTGCGGCGCCCGTCTGGTCGAACGTCACGGCGGAACCGCACGCCTCGACGGCCGATTCGCAGGGCGCGTCAACCTTGCGGAAACTTCTGGTCGAACAACTGGTGAGCCCAGTACGATGGGCCCAGTCCTGCGTACACATGCTGGCGGCCCTTCGCGGGCAGCCGGCCGGAATGGGACCGGTTTGGGAGATGGCCCCCGGCAACGTGCTGAAGGGTCTGATGAGACGGATTGACCGTAGTTGCGAGGTACTCACGCATGACCAACCGAGCTAACAGACCGTTCACCTCCGCATTGGCCGCCGCCGCGCGCGCCGGTGCGTTCGCGTCGCTCGTCGTCGCGGCGTCCGTCTCGCTGACGGCGTGCCAAGAGGAAGCGCCCGTGCAGGTCGCTCCTCCCCCGCCGCCGCCCCCGCCGCCGCCGCCACCGCCCGCCGTCACCGCGATCTCCGAGCTGATGTCGAAGTTGAACATCGACTCGCGCATCCGCTGGACCGAAGACCGCGCACCGAAGTGGATGCTCGACAAGGATCGCGAAGCGGTCCTCAGCTTCTTCGACGCCTTCGCTCGCGGCGACAGCGCTCGCCTCAAGCCCACGCTTTCGCCGACGGATCAGTTCGAACTCGACGGCCTCGTTTCGAACGGTCTCTTCGACGACTCGACCAAGAAGGTCACGAAGATCGACATCCGCACCGGCAAGACGCCGGACTCTCCGACGAAGCCGTGCGTCCTCGCCGTCTTCGAGCTTGGCGACAAGTACGAAGCCCAGCTCTGGACGTACACCGCGACGGCAACCGGTTACGAGTTTGAATCCGTGGCCACGCCGCCCGAGATCATGAACAAGCTCTCCGGCGACGATTGGGTCACCGCCTGGTTCGAGATCCTGAATAAGGACGCGGAGCTCGCGAAGAAGCCCGACGAAAACCCGACGATCCCGCAGACGAATCGCGCCGCGGCCGAAGACACCGCGCAAGACTCCGGCCCCGCCGGCTTCGGTTCGACCGGTGGCGGCAACAACAACAACCCGCCGCCGGGCGCGCCGAGCAAGCGCACTCCGGGCACGCCGATCAAGCCGAGCCGTCCGGGCTTCAACTCGAACTGACGTTCGACATCACTCGCAGATCCATCACACGGCCGCTCCGCAAGGGGCGGCCGTTTTTCGTCGCCGCGCGAGTCGGTCGTCGCGCCGTGTACACTCCCGGCCCTCATGTCGACCGAACGACGGGTTGCCATCGTCACTGGAGCGAGCCGCGGCATCGGCCGCGCGATCGCGAAGCGCCTCGCCCGCGACGGCCGATTGGTCGTCGGCATGGCTCGGTCGCTCGACACGCTCACGTCCCTGCGCGATGAGATCGTTTCCGCAGGTGGCCAGGCGGACATCATCGCGTGCGACGTCGGCGACACCGCGGCGCTCGCCGCCGCCATCGAAGGCGTTGCCGAGAAGCACGGTCGTCTCGACATCCTCGTCAACAACGCCGGCATCACCCGCGACGGCCTGATTCTCCGCATGTCCGACGAGGACTTCGACGCGGTCCTCAACGTGAACCTACGCTCGGTCTTCGTCGCCTGCCGAAGCGCGTCGCGACCGATGATGCGTCAGAAGTTCGGCCGCATCGTCAATATCGGCAGCGTCTCGGGCATCACCGGGAACGCGGGCCAAGCGAACTACGCCGCGGCGAAGGCGGGCGTCATCGGCCTCACGAAGACGATCGCCAAGGAACTCGGCCCGAAGGGCGTCACCGCGAATGTGATCGCTCCGGGCTTCATCGAGACCGACATGACGGCGAACCTCGCCCAGATGATCAAAGACCAAGTCGTGCCGCAGATTCCGGCACGGCGCGTCGGGCAAGGCGAAGACATCGCCGAAGCCGTGAGTTACGTGTCGTCAGACGGCGCCGGCTACCTCACCGGTCAGGTGATTGCCGTGGACGGCGGCCTTTCGATGTGATGGCAGAGTGCACCGCGTAGACGTGCTCCCCACCGCCATTTCTCGACGACTGTCGGGAATGCCGGTCAACGGAGCGAAGGCGGGACCGTTGCAGCCCACAGTGCGGCAGCTTTCGGTATCATCCCGCAACTTTTCCGAACCGACCTTGAACGGAGATTTTCCCGTGACCGAAGCTGAGATCGAAGCCAAGGTGATCGACATCGTTGCCGAGCAGATGGGCGTGGACCGCGGCGAGATCACGCGTGAAACGAGCTTCACGAACGACCTGAACGCCGACAGCCTCGACACCGTCGAGCTCGTCATGGAGTTCGAGGACGAATTCGACACCTCGATCCCCGATCACGAGGCGGAGAAGATCCACACCGTCGGTCAGGCGATCGACTTCATCAAGTCCAACCTCAACAAGGCTTCCAGCTAATCGCTGGCTGGGGCTGTTGTTAGGGCGTCCTAGACCGGCCGCCGTTCGACTCCCGTTTCTCGCGCATTCTCCATGAGGACGTTGCAGCTTCGCCGCGTGGTGGTCACCGGCCTGGGCGCGGTCTCCGACATCGGCCACACCGCTAAGGCGATGTGGGAGTCGATGAAGGCCGGGCGCTCGGGTGTCTCACCGATCCAAGCCTTCGAGCAGTCGGTGGATTGGACGGTGCGCTTTGCAGGCGAAGTGAAGAACTGGGAGTGCACCTGCGTCGACGGCCGCGAGCAGAAGCGCATGGACCGCTTCTGCCTCCTCGGCATGGGTGCCGCCGAAGACGCCGTCCTCGACTGCGGCATCGACTTCCACGCGGGCGATCCCTATCGCCGCGGCGTCGTCATCGGTAGCGGCATCGGCGGCATCCTCACGATCGAGGAAGGCCACACGAAGCTCATCAAGAATGGCCCGGGCCGCATTTCGCCGTTCACGGTGCCGCGGCTCATGGTCAATGCGTGCGCCGGCAACGTGTCCATCCGCCACAACCTGAAGGGCGCCAATAGCGCGACCGCGACGGCCTGCGCGACTTCGGGTCACGCGATCGGCCACGCGTACCACTTCATCCAGCGCGGCGACGCCGACGTCATGCTCGCGGGCGGCAGCGAGGCGGCGGTCGGTCCCCTTTGCATCGGCAGCTTTGCCGCGATGAAGGCGCTCTCGACGCGAAACGACGCCCCCGAGAAGGCCTCGCGACCCTTCGATCGCGACCGCGACGGCTTCGTCCTCGCCGAAGGCGCGGCGGTGCTCGTCCTCGAAGAGTTGGAACACGCGAAGAAGCGCGGCGCGAAGATCTACGCCGAGGTCGTCGGCTTCGGCTCTTCGGGCGACGCCTTCCACATCGCCGCCCCCGACGAACAAGGCGCCGGCGCCTTCCGCGCGATGCAGCTCGCGATGGCCGACGCGCAGATCAACCTCGCCGACGTCGGCTACATCAACGCCCACGGCACGTCGACGCCGCTCGGCGACGCCGCCGAAGTCGCGGCGATCAAGCGGCTCTTCGGCGACCTCGCGAAGGCGTCGAGCGGGTCCCTCAGCGTCAGCTCGACCAAGTCGATGACCGGCCACTGCCTCGGCGCCGCCGGCGGGATCGAGAGCGTCGCGACCGTGATGGCGATCAAGGAAGGCATCCTTCCGCCGACGATCAACCTCGACAACCCCGACGACGGCTTCGACCTCGACTTCGTCCCGCACAAGGCGAAGGAGCGTCAGGTCGAGTACGGCGTGAACAACACGTTCGGCTTCGGCGGGCACAACGTGAGCTTGATCTTCAGGCGCTTCGCGTAAGCGGAAGAAAAGGGGTCAGGGTCCAGGGTTGGGGGTTCAGGGTAAAGGCACTCTGGCCTTGCGCGTTGTGTGTGCGCACCCACCTCCAGCTGAGGTACGGCCGTCGCGAGCTTGAGCGCGTGACGTACTTCGTCACGGGTATCGAGCAGGCGGTGTGGCGCGTCTCCATTTCTACGACGCCCACGGACGAGCTGCAACGACGAGCGGCTGCGCGCAGCGGCGCCCTTCTCCCGCTCGCGCAGCGAGTGGGAGAAGGTGGCCCGAAGGGCCGGATGAGGGGGCCGCGACGAAGCGAGGCTCAACACTTGCTGTCGGTCTCCCTCCGCCGAATACGACTATTTGGGCGCCGGGAACGTGGTGGGCATTGAGTACGCTCAACCGGACGTGTATCAAAGGAAGTACGGCACGACGGCGGGCACCTGGCCCGACCTCGACCGTTTCGGCCGCGTGACGAAGCGGCTGTACTACTGCCAGAACTGGCGCCACGACGTGGTGGCGCTCGTGACGAACGGCGGCCTCCTGAAGGAGCGTGCGCGGTGCTTCAGCTACGGGGGTGCCCTTCGGCATCCCGCTCGGCGACTGCGACGGGTACGGCGACACGGACACGGCGGACCAGACGCTGGTCCTGTGCGCCTGGGGCACGAGCGTGCCGAAGTGCGACCTGAACCTGGACGGGACGGTGGACGGGTCGGACAACACGATCCTCCTGGCGGAAGTCGGCGCGACGGCGGGCTTCGGGAACCTTGGAAGGAACAGGAACCGCTTTGGCTATGCGGGGTACTGCGCGGACATGGCGGTCAATGCGGATTGG